>NZ_JBIRFT010000020.1:0-115754 GCF_044327625.1 Streptomyces sp. NPDC018031 | reverse complement strand
GCGCCACCGCCATCCCCTACGTCCGCGCCACCCTCGCCCAACACACCCTCGCCCAGTGCCAACGCGCCGCCACCGCCGCCCGCGCCACCGACACCTCCGACGAAGCCCGCACCGCCGCCCAAGCCGTCCTCTCCGGCGAATGACCCGGCGGCCGGGCAACCCGGCGGGCCGGCCGGAGGGTCCGCGGGCTCCGGCCGGAACGCGGCGGGTGCCGGCCGCCGTGGGGGCGCGGTGTCACTCCGCTCCCGGCCGCCTCAGCGGGAAGCCGGCGCGGTAGTCCACGCCGGGCTCGGGTGGGACGGGTTCCCCGGTCAGGGCGTCGGTGCAGTAGGCGGCGAAGACCTCGGCCTCGCTGAGCGGTCGCAGCCACCCGTCGTCCAGGGCCCAGCCGCGGACGGTGTCCGGCAGGCCGTCGACGCTGGTCCGCAGCACCACGCCGGCGGGGCTGCCGGTCGCGATGCCGGCGGCCAGCACGGTGCTGAACACCAGGGCGTCCGACTCGCCCAGCCGCGGTGTCCCGGCGGCGCCGGCCGGGGTGCGGGGCACCGTGGCGGAGAGGGCGGCGAGCAGCGAGGTGGACCGGGCGGGCACGCTGCACACCAGATGCTGCTCCCCCGGCCCGGCCGCCTCCAGCAGCCCGCGGAGCAGTTCACCGGCCTGGCGGAAGGCCGCGTCGCCGAGGTCCGTCCCGCAGTCGGGGCAGTCACCGGCGCGGACCAGCAGTTCGGTCGCGGCGTCGAAGGCGGCCCGGCGGGTGACCGCGTCCAGCAGTTCCGGGAGCAGTTCGCCGACGGGCTGGCCCGCATAGGTCACGGTGCCGCCGCCGGCGGCGACCTCGGCGACGTACCGGGTTCGGCTGCCCGCCGAGTCGGGGTCGATCCGGGTGTCCGCGCAGTACCGCGCGTACTCGGCCGGGTCGAAGAGCGCGACGGTGGTGTGCACCTCGTGCGTGGCGAGCTCCCGTAAGAGCCCTTCGACCTGCCGCAGATAGCTCGGATGGTCGTCGAAGGCGAACGAGGTGTACCGGCGCATGGCCGCGAAGTCCTCCTCGGCGGCGAGCAGTGCCACGGTGCTGGGCACCTCGCGGCGGAGCGCGTGCCGGGTGCCGCGCCGGTTCCCCCGCCGCCGCTCCCCGCGGTCGTCGATGGGTGCCATGTTTCCCCCTCAGTGCGTGGGTGATCGATGCTCACTCACAGTAACCGGGGGGTCTGACAACGCCGGGCCGGTCCGGCCGCGCACCAGGCGGTGCTGGGCCAGGCAGGTCGCCGCGAGGGCTCCGCCGAGGCCGAGCCAGCCGACCGGTCCGACCGCGATGGCCCCGGTGACGGCGAGCGGGCCGGCGCTGCGCTGCACCGCCTGGCTGAGGCTGTGGACGCCGAGGTACGCGCCCTGTGCCTCGGCGGGTGCCAGGGACACGGAGAGTTCCCAGGAGATGGCCGCGTGCAGGATCTCGGCGAGGGTGAAGGCGGTGGCCGCGAGGATCAGCGCGGTGCAGGCGAGCCACACGGGTTCGGCGGCGGACGCGGCGAGCGCGAGGGCGCCGGCGAGGCAGACCGCACCGAGCGGGAGCAGGGCCCGCCGGGCGGCGGCGGGGGTGGTGCCGAAGCGGGCGAACGGCACCTGGAGGAGCACCACGAGGACGTTGTTGAGGACGAGCAGCAGGGGGGCCAGGCCGTGCGGGGCGGTGGTGGCGGTGACGGTCCACAGCGGCAGTCCGACCTTGAAGACGGAGTCGTCGAGGCAGAGGACGGCGTCGGTGGCGGTGTAGAGCAGATAGGGGCGGTCGCGCCAGGGGGTGGTGCGCCGGACCGGCGCGGGTTCGGCGCCGGTTGCGGGGGCCGGCCGTCCTTCGGCCGCCGGGGTGGCGACGGGCCCGTCCGGGGTGGTTCCGGCGGCGGGGCGGGGGCCGGCGGCGACGACGCGGGCGGCGGACGGGGGTTCGTGGCAGCGGAGGGTGAGCAGCGCGGCGAGGACGAAGGAGAGGCCGTCGCCGACGAGCAGGCAGCGGTAGACGGTCGTGGTGCCGACGGTGAGGGCGGCCGCGGCGGCGAGGCCGCCGACGGCCCAGCCCAGGTTGGCGACGGTGCGGTTGACGGCCTGGTAGCGGGCGCGTTCGGGGCCGGCGACCCGGGTCGCGTAGAGCTTGGTGAGGACCGACGCGGCCCGGTCGCCCAGACTGCCGACCGCGGTGATCGCGATGAGCGGCCACAGGTCGGTGGTGGTGAGCAGGGCCAGTGCGGCGGCGGCGCGCACGGCCTGCACGGTGACCAGCAGGGGGCGCAGCGGCAGGCGGTCGGCGAGGTGTCCGCCCAGCGGCGGGCCGGCGATGCCGACGGCGCCCGAGACGCCGAGCATCAGGCCGATCTCGGCGGTGCCGAGATCGGCGACGTAGGTGAAGTACAGGACCGCGGTCGCCGCCCACAGGCCGGAGCCGATCCGGTCGACGAGGGTGACGGCGAGCATGCGGCGGCCGTCGGGGCCGCCGGGGACGCGATCGCGGAGCGCGGTGGGTCCGAGAAGCCGGCGCACCAGAGTTCCCCCTTGACATCAATTTTGTATTGATACATTCTGTTCTCTGTGGCGATACAATATGAGATCACCGGTACGAACGCCAAGGGGATCGCCGCGTCCGTCGAGCGCGGGGTGGCCGAGGGCGGTCTGCCGCCGGGCACCCTGCTGCCGCCGGTGCGCCGGCTCGCCGAGCGGCTGGGGGTGAGCCCCGGCACCGTCGCGGCGACGTACAAGGAGCTGCGCAGGCGCGGCATCGTGGTCACCCACGGCCGGGGCGGCACGGTCGTCGCCGCGGCGCCGGCGATCGCCTCGCGCCGGCCGCCGGTGGTGCCGGAGGGCGTGCGCGACCTGGCCGGCGGCCACCCCGACGCGGGGTTCCTGCCCGCCCTGCTGCCGCCGGCCCGCCTCTCCCCCGGCGCGCGTTCCCACCGGGCCTCGCCCCGCATGGCGCCGCTGGAGCAGCTCGCCCGGGACTGGTTCGAGGCCGACGGCGTCCCGGCGGACCACGTCACCTTCGCGCACGGCGCACTGGACTGCGCGGCACGGCTGCTCTCGGTCGAGCTGCGGCCGGGCGACCCGGTGGCGATGGAGGACCCCGGCTACCACCACCTGCTGGACCTGGTCGCGGCCCTCGGGCTGCGCAGTGTGCCGGTGGCGGTCGACGACGAGGGCATGCGGCCGGAGGCGCTGCGCGGCGCACTGAAGGCCGGTGCCCGGGCGGTGATCTGCAGCCCGCGGTCGCAGAACCCGTACGGCGGCTGCTTCTCCCGCGCCCGCCGCGACGCGCTGGCGGAGGTGGTGGCGGCGGCGCCGGAGGTGCTGGTCATCGAGAACGACCACGCGGCGGACATCGCCGGGGCCCCGCTGCACACCCTGACCTCCGCCGGGCTGCCGCGCTGGGCCCAGGTGCGCACCGTCACCAAGTACCTCGGGACGGACCTGCGGTGGGCCGCGGTCGCCTGCGACGCCGCCACGCTCGCCCGGCACGACGGACGGCTGCTGCTCACCTCGGGCTGGGTGAGCCATGTGCTCCAGGAGACGGTGACCCGGCTGATGACCGATCCGGCGACGCACGACCTGGTGCGCCGGGCGCGCGACGCCTACGCGGAGCGGCGGTCGGCGCTGGTGGCCGCGCTGGCCGGGTACGGGGTGGACGCGCACGGGGCGAGCGGGCTGAACGTGTGGGTGCCGGTGCGCGACGAGGCGGCGGCGGTCAACGGGTTGCGGACGCGGGGCTGGTGGGTGGCCGCCGGAGCGCGCTTCCGGCTCGCCGCGCCCCCCGGGGTGCGGATCACCACCGCGGAGCTGCCGCCGGAGGACGGGGCTCGGCTGGCGGCGGACTTCGCCGCGGTACTGGCGGAGTCACAGGCGACGTACGGGGGGTGAGCCGGTGCCGGGCGCCCCGGGACCGGCGCACCGGACGCCGTCGCCGGGCCCGCTCCGGCGGCGCGCCCGGCGACGGTCGCCCGGGGGCCGGCGAGGCCCGGCCGCGGTTGCCCGGCCGGTGTCGGCGCGGGCCGGGTGACCCGGCCGGGATCGGCACGCCCGGCGGCAGGTCGGCCGGCGGGCCCCCGGCGCCGGAGGCCGGCCGGACCGGCGCGGGCGGCCGCGGCTCCCCGGCCGGGGCCGGCGGGACCAGGCCCTGCCCGGCGGGCGGACGGGCCCGCGGGCGGCTCCGGCGGCCGGGGCCGGACCGTCAGCGCCCGCCGCGCTCCCGGGCGATGCGCTCGTAGAAGCGGAGCAGTTCGAGGTTGTCGACCGAGCCCGGATTGACCGCCTTGTCCAGTGCGGTGCCCTGCATCAGCCGCTTGACCGGGACCTCGATGCGCTTGCCGGTGAGGGTGTGCGGCACCCCGGGCACCTCGATCACCTCGTCCGGCACGTGCCGCGGCGAGAGTTGTTCGCGGATGGTGTGCTTGATCCGGTCCCGCAGCGCGTCGTCCAGCACCGCGCCCTCGGCGAGGTGGACGAAGAGCGGCATCCAGTAGCCGCCGTCGGGCTGTTCCACGCCCAGCACCAGGGACTCGCGGATCTCCGGGAGCCGTTCGACCGCCTCGTAGATGTCGGCGGAACCCATCCGGACGCCCTGCCGGTTGAGCGTGGAGTCCGACCGGCCGTGGATGACCACGCTGCCGCGCGAGGTGAGCGTGATCCAGTCGCCGTGCCGCCAGACGCCCGGGAACATCTCGAAGTAGCTGTCCCGGTAGCGGCTGCCGTCCGGGTCGTTCCAGAAGTGGATCGGCATGGAGGGCATCGGGCGGGTGACCACCAGCTCGCCCACCTCGTCGGTGACCGGCTTGCCGTGCGGGTCCCAGGCCTGCAGGTCGGTGCCGAGACCGGGCGCCTGCAGCTCGCCGATGTACACCGGCAGGGTGGGCACCGCGCCGGCGAAGCAGCTGCACACGTCGGTGCCGCCGCTGACCGAGGCGATCCACATGTCCTCGGCCACCTCGTCGTGGATCCAGCGGAAGCCGTCCGGAGGCAGCGGGGATCCGGTGGTGGCGACGCAGGTGACCCGGGAGAGGTCGAAGTCGCGGGCGGGCCGCACGCCCTTCTTGCGGCAGGCCATGATGTACGCGGCGGAGGTCCCGTAGAAGGTGGTGCCGGTGCGTTCGGCCACCCGCCACTGGGCCCCGGTGTCCGGATGGCCGGGGCTGCCGTCGTAGAGCACCACGGTGGAGCCGACCAGCAGGCCGGAGACGAGGAAGTTCCACATCATCCAGCCGGTCGAGGTGTACCAGAAGAACCGGTCGTCCGGGCCGAGGTCGGTGTGGAGGCCGAGCTGCTTCAGGTGCTCCAGGAGGATGCCGCCCTGGGACTGGACGATCGCCTTGGGCAGCCCGGTGGTGCCGGAGGAGTACAGCACCCACAGCGGGTGGTCGAAGGGCACCTGCTCGAACACCGGCACCGTCGCCTCGCCCGCCACCGCGTCCCACTCCAGCGCTCCCTCGGGCGCCGGGGTGCCGAGCAGCGGGATGTGCACCACGGCGCGGAGCGTGGGCAGCTCGCGGCGGAGTTCGGCCACCGTGTCCGTGCGGTCGTGCTCCTTGCCGCCGTAGCGGTAGCCGTCGACGGTGAACAGCACGACCGGCTCGACCTGCTGGAAGCGGTCCAGCACGCTGCGGGCGCCGAAGTCCGGCGCGCAGGAGGTCCACACCGCGCCGACGGCGGCGGTGGCCAGCAGGGCGACGGTGGCCTGCGGGATGTTGGGGAGGTAGCCGCTGACCCGGTCGCCGGGCCGCACCCCGAGCCGGCGCAGGGCGGCGGCCACCGAGCCCACCTGGTCCCGCAGCTCGGCCCAGCCGACCGGCCGCGGCTCATGGGTCTCGTCCACGTACAGCAGGGCCGGCTCGGTGGCGCGCGCGGGATCCTCGGCGGCGCGCAGCGCGTGCTCGGCGTAGTTGAGGGTGGCGCCGGGGAACCAGGTCGCGCCCGGCATCCCGGAGTCACCGAGAACGGACCGGTACGGCGTGCCGAAGCGGACGTCGAACCACTCGGCGACCGCCTGCCAGAACCGCTCCAGCTCCTCGACGGACCAGCGGTGCAGGGCGGCGTAGCCGGCCACCGGGTCACCGGGGATCGCGGCGGGCGCGCCGTACCGCTCGGCCGCCCACTTCTGGAACCGGGTGAGCTGGGCGCCGGCGATCCGGTCGTCGCCGGGCCGCCACAGGGGTTCCGGCTGGGTGGCGGGCTGCGGTTCGGTCGTCATCATCGGCTCCCGGGGCTGTACGCGTCGTGTGCGTCGCACGCGCACGCGAAGGGTGTGCGCGTGACGCGGCTCAGCAGACGATGCCATGCGATCACCCCGCGCACCAGGGCCGCCACCCCACAGACGGGAATCACACGATGTGGGCGGACCATGGGTGAACGGCAGTTGAACGCGGCCCGTTCCGCGGTCCGGCGATGGCAGGCTGAGCAGCATGGATGCGCGGGACCTGGTGCGGTCGGTGAGGGTGGTCGGTTCGGCTCGGGGGCTGCGGTCGGTGCGGTCGGCCTGGCGGCGCCGCCGGGCCGACGTGGCCGCGCTGCCGCCGCGGGGCACGGAGCGCGCCCGGGTACCGGGGCCGGCCCAGGGCGCCGACCCCCAGCCGGGCGGCGGGGTGGTCCGGTTCACGCGGTCCTCGTTGCGGGTGCGGGTGGCCGCGGGGGGCGCGGTGTTCTGCGGCTGGGACGGCGCCGGTCCCGAGCCGTCGTACGCGCTCGCGGGCCCGTGTCCGGAGGTGGACGAGCGGGCGGTGCTGGAGCCGGACACCGACGGCGGCTGGCGGGTGGTCTCCGAGCGGGTGACGGTCGCCGTCTCCCGGCTGGGGGCGGTGGAGGTGCGCACCCCCGGCGGGGTGGTGCTGCGCCGGGACCTGCCGCCGCGCTGGTGGGAGCCGTCCGGCGACCGGTCCGTCCCGGCCCCCGGGCCCGGCGGTCCGGCGGGTGAGATGGCCGGCGCGCGGTGGATGCAGCGGTCGGAGGTCCCCGCGGACGCCCGGTTCTTCGGGCTGGGCGGCCGGTCCGCGGGGCCCCGGCTGCGGGACGGCTCGTACCGGCTGTGGAACACCGGGCCCGAGGGTGGCTTCGGGCCCGGGGACGACCCGCTGCACCTGACCATGCCGGTGCAGCTGGTGGTCGCGGACGCGGGCACCCACCTGGTGTTCCACGACAACTCCTGGGACGGCACGGTCACCCTGGCCGAGGGCGAGGAGGGCAACGGGTCGGGGCACGACCGGCCCGGGCGGTGCGGGCTGCGGATGGACGGCGGTCCGCTGCGCTACTGGGTGATCGTGGGCACCCCGGCCCGGGTGCTGCACGGCTGGACGGCGCTCACCGGCGCCCCGGTGCTGCCGCCGCCCTGGGCGCTGGGCCACCACCACGGCGGGTCCGGGTTCGGCGACGAGGCGGAGGTGCGGCGGGTGGTGGCGGGCTACCGGGAGCGCGACCTCCCGCTGTCCGGGCTCCACCTGGACCTCGACGTCCGCCAGGGGCACCGGCCGTTCACCGTCGACACCGGCCGGTTCCCCGACCTGCCGGGGCTGGCCGCCCGGTTGCGGGCGGACGGGGTGCGGCTGGTGTCGAGCGTCGACCCGGCGGTGGGGGCGCAGCCGGGCGGCGCCGTGTACGACGGCGGGACGCGGGAGGACGTGTTCGTGCGCGACGCCCGGGGGCGGGTGGTGCGCGGGATGGGCCGGCCGGGCGAGGCGGTGTTCCCGGACTTCACCGACCCGAGGGTGCGCAAGTGGTGGGGCGGGCTGTACCCGGAGCTGCTGGCGCAGGGCTTCTCCGGGGTCTGCCACGACCGGTGCGAACCGGTGTCGTCGGTGGCCTTCGGCGAGCGGACCCTGCCCCGCTCGGCCCGGCACGACCTGGAGGGCCGGGGCGGCGACCACCGTGCGGCGCACAACCTGTACGCGCTGGCGATGGCCCGCGCCGGGTACGAGGCGCTGCGCGAGCACCGTCCCGCGGCCCGCCCGTTCCTGCTGTCCCGGTCCGGCTGGGCCGGGTTGCAGCGGTACGGGGGCAGCTGGTCCGGTGAGGTGGCCACCGGCTGGCCCGGGCTGCGGGCCTCGCTCTCCTCGGTGCTGGGGCTCGGGTTGTGCGGGGTGCCGTACTCGGGGCCGGACGTCGGCGGCACCGGTGGCGTCCCCTCCCCCGAGCTGTACCTGCGCTGGTTCCAGCTGGCGGCGTATCTCCCGCTGTTCCGGACCCGGGCGGAGCCGGGGGGCGGGCGGCGGGAGCCGTGGGAGTTCGGCCCCGAGGTGCTGGCGCACGCCGCGGCGGCGCTGCGGGAGCGGCAGCGGCTGATGCCGTACTTCCTCACCCTGGCGCATGTGGCGCGGCGGTCCGGCGCCCCCTACGTGCGGCCGGTGTGGTGGCGGCAGCCGCAGGACCGCGCGCTGCGCGACTGCGAGGACGCGTTCCTGCTGGGCGATTCGCTGCTGGTCGCCCCGGCGCTGGCCGAGGGGGTGCGGGAGCGGTCGGTGCCGCTGCCGCGCGGACGGTGGTACGAGACGGCGAGCGGGCGGGTCCACGAGGGGCCCGGCCGGGTGCGGGTGGCCGCTCCGACGGCGCACCCCGCGGTGCTGGCGCGGGCCGGTTCGGTGCTGCCGGTGGTGGGCGCGGACGGCGCGGTGGAACTGGAGGTGTGGCCGCCCGCGCCGGGGCGCAGCGGGGGCGGGCTGCTGATCACCGATCCGGGCGACGGCGGGGACCAGCCGTCGGTGGCGCGGTTCACCACCCGGCTGCGGGAGGGGCGGCTGGTGGTGGAGCAGGAGGGGGCGGACGAGGTCGGCTTCCGGGTGCGGGTGCGCGGCGGGTAGGCCGGCCGCGGCCCGGACCGCCGCTCCCGCCCCGGGGCGGGAGCGGTCTTGTCGTGCGCACCGAGGACTGGTACGTGAGAGGGTCATGTCACGTCTCGCCGCCGCGCTCCGCGCGCTCGTCCTGCCCGTCGCCGCTCTGCTCACCGCGGTGGCCGCGCCCGCCCCGGCCCAGGCGCGGCCGGAACCGAAGGCACCGCGGGAGTTCGTCGCCCTCAGCGCCGTGGACCCGACCATCGTGCAGGAGATCCGCTACCTCACCCCGCACAACTTCACCGGCCGTCCGATCGACGGGTACCGGGAGCCGGTCTGCCTGCTGACCCGGCCGGCCGCGGAGGCCCTGCGCACCGCGCAGCGCACCCTGCTGCGGCGCGGCTACACCCTCAAGGTGTACGACTGCTACCGGCCGCAGCGCGCGGTCGACCACTTCGTCGCCTGGGCCCGGGACCTGGACGACCAGGTCATGAAGGAGGAGTTCTACCCGGACGTGGACAAGTCCCGGCTGTTCCTGGACGGGTACATCGCGGAGAAGTCGGGGCACAGCCGGGGCAGCACCACGGACGTGACGATCGTGAAGCTGCCGGTGGTACCGACCCGCCCGTATGTGCCGGGTGAGCCGCTGGTGCGCTGCTACGAGCCGCAGGAGCGGCGGTTCCCCGACAACTCGGTGGACATGGGGACCGGTTTCGACTGCTTCGACACGCTGTCCCACACCCTCGACCCCCGCATCCGGGGTGAGCAGCGGGCGAACCGGACGCTGCTGAAGGAGACCCTGGAGAAGGTGGGGTTCGTCAATCTGGCGGAGGAGTGGTGGCACTACACCTACCGGCCGGAGCCGTTCCCGGACACCTACTTCGACTTCCCGGTCTCCCGGCGGTCACTCGCCCGCCACTAGCCGCCGACCGGCCGGCGGCACCCCGCACGACCTGCGGTGACCGGCCGGATGGAGCCACCCCCGTAAGCCCCGTCCGGCCGGTCACTTCATCTGGACGCAGCGTTCGCCGGGATGGTTGCGCTTTCCGGCCGGTGGCTCGGGGACGGGGGCGCGCGGTGTCCGTGCGCACTCCGGAAAGGCGCGTGAACTCCGCGTGAACCACGCTCCCGCACCGTCGAGTACACGCCATTCTGACTGCCGTGACCTCCAGGACGGACGACATCGGATTCGCCTACCAGCCTGTCGTGAACCTCTCGACCGCCTCGGTCACGGCGCTGGAGATACTGGCGCGTCCGGAAACCGGCGAGGTGCTGGCCGCCGCGCGGCTCGATCCGCGGGTCGACACCGAACTGGCCGGGATGGCGGTGCGCGCCGCGGGGCGCGACCGGGTCCTGCTGCCGCTGCATGTGAACCTCTTCGCCTCCACCGTGGCCGCCGCGCCGCGGCTGGCCGCCCTGGGCCGGGCGGTGCGGGAGGCGGGGCGCAGTCCCTGGGAGATCACCATCGACCTGGGGCCGCCGTACGCTCCGGTGCCGCAGGCGGATCTGCTGGCGGGGGTGCGCACGCTGCGCGAGCTGGGGTACCGGGTCTGCGCGGACGGGGTGGGCGATGGTGACGTACCGCTGAGGCTGCTCACCCGGCTCGCCCCCGACCTGGTGAAACTGGACCCGTCGCTGGTGGCGGAGGTGCCCCGGGACGCGGCCGCGCGGGCGGCGGTGGCCGCGATGCGGGAGTTGTGCGACGGCCTGGGCGCGCTGCTGGCCGCCGAGGGGGTGGAGACCGAGCGGCAGTGCGCCGCGGCGCGCGAGGCCGGCGCGCAGCTGGCGCAGGGCAACCTCTTCGCGCCACCCGCGCGCCGCCCGGTGACCGAGGTCCACCGTCCCTCGGCGCCCGCCCCGGCCGGCCCGGCGGACCCGCGCGGGCCGCGGATCGCGCAGTTCGTGCAGCCCGCCGCGCTGCTTCCGCTGTCGGTGTCCGCCGGCCAGGTGCGGGCGCTGCTCACCGGGTCGCCGGGGATCGCCGGGGTGGTGCTGGTCGACGGGGACGGCGTTCCGGTGCGGGCGGTGCACCGCGACCGGTTCCTGCTGTCGCTGTCCGGGCGCTACGGCCACGCGCTGTACGCGGACCGGCCGGCGGTGCGGCTGGCCGACTGCCCGCGCACGGTGCCCCTCGACGCCACCGCCTGGGAGGCGCTGGACGTGGTGGCGGCCGACGCCCGCTCCCGGACCGCCGACGACGTGGCGGTGGTGGACGGCGCGGGGCGCTGCGTGGGAGTGGTGCATCTGGCCGACATCGTGCGGGCGTTGGCGGAGACCCGAGTGGAGGAGGCCGCGCGGCTCAACCCGCTGACCCGGCTGCCGGGTTCCGACATGGTCAACACCGAGGTGGACCGGCGGATCGCCGACGGGCGGGCGTTCGCCCTGAGCTGGCTGGACGTGGACGGTTTCAAGCAGGTCAACGACGGGGCGGGGTTCGCGGCGGGGGACGAGCTGATCCGGTCGGTGGGCCGGGCGCTGGCCGACGCGGCCGCGGGGCGGCGGGCCGCCAGGGTGGGGCACATCGGCGGCGACGACTTCCTCGTCCTCACCGATCCGGACGGCCCCGAGGGCCCGGACCCGATCGCCACCGCGGTGCTGGACGCCTCGTGGTCGGCGGGCGGGCTGCCGGTGACCATGTCGCTCGCCACGGTGGTCTGCCCGCCGGGCAGCCTCACCGACCACCGTCAGGCCGCGGCCTGTCTGGCCCCGCTGAAGAAGGCCGCCAAGGCGCTGCGCGGGCCCAGCTGGGTGCTGGGGCGTCCGGGGTCGGCGGTCCGTGAGGTGCGGTGCGGGCACCGGGGGCGGGCGGCTGCCACGGGGGCGGCGCCGGTCCTCGGGGAGGCACCGGGGCCCGCCGGCGTGGCGGACGCGGCCTGCGGATGACCCCGGCCCGCACCCTGGGGCGGGTACGGGCCGCATCACCGGGCCCCGCGGGACCCGGTCCGGTTCACCGCCGGGCGGCGGAGACCATCATGGCGTGCTCCACGACCGAGATGAGCACCTCCTTGACGGAGTCCCGGTGCCGTGCGTCGCAGAGGATGACGGGGGTCTGCGGGTCGAGGTCGAGTGCGTCCCGCACCGCCTCCTCCGGGTAACGGGGGGCGGCGTCGAAGCAGTTGACGGCCACCGTGAAGGCGATGCCCCGCCGCTCGAAGTAGTCGACCGCGGCGAAGCAGTCCTGGAGCCGGCGGGTGTCCGCGAGGACCACCGCGCCGAGCGCACCGGTGGACAGCTCGTCCCACAGGAACCAGAAGCGGTCCTGGCCGGGGGTACCGAACAGGTACAGCACCAGGTCCTCGCGGAGCGTGATGCGCCCGAAGTCCATGGCGACGGTGGTGGTGCGTTTGCCCTCCACCCCGGCCAGGTCGTCGACCGGCCGCCCCGCCTCGGTGAGCAGTTCCTCGGTTCGCAGCGGCTTGATCTCGCTGACCGCTCCCACCATGGTCGTCTTGCCCGCACCGAACCCACCTGCCACCAGGATCTTCAGTGTCACCGGGTCGACCACCTGGGTCAGGTCACGGTCAGAGTGCCCGTAGACCATTGATCACCTCGCGCAGAATCCTCTCGTCCGGCAGCTCTGCCGGAGGAACGGGCCGGGACACGCGGACCAGCGCCGCGTGCAGCAGGTCGCCGATGAGCACCCGGACCACCCCGACCGGAAGGTCGAGTTCGGCGGCCAGCTCAGCGACGGACAGGGGGGTGTCCCGGCTCAGTTCGACGATGTCGATGTGTTCCGGGGATAGTGTCTGGTCGGTGACCGACCGTCTGTCCACACGGTCGGCGACGACGACCGCGATGAGATCGAGCTTTCCCTCGGCGGCGCTGCGGGTACGGCCGCGAGTCATGGCGTACGGCCGGACCACGGGTCCCGCCGCGTCGTCGAACCAGCCCTCCGCGTCCTCCGTCATGTCACTCCGTCACCCGCCGGAGCGTGGGGCGGTGCCCAGATGCACGCCCACGCGCTTGACCAGGAGCGTCATCTCGTACGCGACCTGGCCGACGTCAGAGTCGGCGTCGGCGAGCACGGCCAGGCAGCTGCCGTCACCGGCGGCGGTGACGAACAGGAAGGCGTCGTCGAGCTCGACGATGGTCTGGCGCACCCGTCCGACGTCGAAGTGGCGCCCGACGCCCTTGGCGAGGCTGTGGAAGCCGGAGGCGACGGCGGCCAGGTGCTCCCCGTCCTCGCGCGACAGGTCCCGCGACCCGCCGGTGGGGAGCCCGTCCCCGGACAGCACCAGCGCCTTGCGGATGCTGCCCACCCGTCCGACCAGCTCGTCGAGCAGCCAGTTCAACTCCCCCGACCGTGCGGTTGCGTTGCGGGCCGCGGCGTTCGGTGTGGTCATCGACCGTCCCCCTCGTAGTTCGTTCCAGGTGCTATCTGCTCCTGACCTCCGAGTGTGTCGGAGGTCTGCCGCCGGCCGCGCTGCCAGCCCCGTTGGAGCGAGGCCATGGTGGCCCGCGCCTGCTCGGCATCGCGTTCCGGATCGGTCTCGGCAGGGTATCGCTCCGCCTCCGCGTGCGGGGCGGGGTCGTTCTTCAGCTGCGGGGCGAGGTTCGCCTGCCGGACGCGCCGGGGCAGACCGGGCGCCGCGGCTCCTGGCACGGGCATGGTGGGCTCCTCGTTCGCCGGTGGCTGGGCGGCCGGCGTGGCCCAGGTCGGAGCGGACGGCTGCGAGGCGCGCGGCTGCGAGTGCCGGCCCTGGGGCTGGGCGGGCCGCGCGGGGGGCGGCGCCGGCTGGGCGGCGTGCGGGTCCCAGCCCTGTTCCCGCTCGTCCCGGGGCGGGCCGGCGTGGCGGCCGGTGGAGCGGGGGCCGCCCACCCGGCGTCCGTTGTCGGAGACGAGCACGGGCGGTACCCGGCGGGGCAGCGGTGCCGGCCCGGCGTCCGGGGCGCCTCCCGCCGGAGGCCGCGGCAGGGCCGGGGCGGGTCCCTCGGGGGCCTGCTGGTGCTCGGGCGAGGGGACGGGCAGCTGCTGGACCGGCTGGACCGGTGGCTGGGGCGCGGGCGGGGGCGCCGAGGGCAGTCCGCGGCTGCGGAACAGGCCGCCCGCCTCCTCGTCGTCCTCCAGCGCGTCCGGCGCGGGGCCGCGGCCCGGCTTCGGACCGAACGGGGAGGCCGAGGAGACCGGGGCCTCCAGTTCGACCGGCCCGTCCAGCAGCAGCGAGGAGTTGCGTGCCGCGTGGTCGGGGAAGAGCGAGGGGACGTCGCCGGCGGTCCGGGAGTCCGCGTCCGCGCCGGCCGGGTCCTCGTCGAAGCCGCCGGTGTCCGGCTCCCCGTCGTCGGTGAGCAGCTTGCCGGGGATGAGCAGCACCGCGGTGGTACCGCCGTACGGCGAGGGCTGCAGCGAGACCTTGACGCCCTGCCGCTGGGCGAGCCGGCTGACCACGAACAGGCCCAGCCGGTCGGTGTCGGACAGTTCGAAGTCCGGGGTCTCGGCGAGGCGGAGGTTCGCCTCCAGCAGCGCCTCCGGCGCCATGCCCAGGCCGCGGTCGTGGATCTCCAGGGTGAACCCGTTGGCGACCCGCTCGCCGAGCACCTGCACCGCGGTGTGCGGCGGCGAGAACACCGTGGCGTTCTCCAGCAGTTCGGCGATGAGGTGGGTGAGGTCGGCGACGGCGGGGCCGTTGACGGCCAGCCGCGGCAGCCGCCGGACCTCGATCCGCTCGTAGTCCTCGACCTCCGCGACGGCGGCCCGGACCACGTCCATCAGCTGGATCGGCTTGCGCCACTGCCGCGAGGGGGCCGCGCCGGAGAGGATGACCAGACCCTCGGCGTGCCGCCGCATACGGGTGGTCATGTGGTCCAGGCGGAACAGGTCGGCGAGCTCGTCGGTGTCCTCGGTGCGCCGCTCCATCTCGTCCAGCAGGGTCAGCTGACGGTGCAGCAGCACCTGGCTGCGGCGGGCGAGGTTCACGAAGACCTCGGAGACGCCGTGCCGGAGTTCGGCCTGCTTCACTGCGGCCTCGACCGCGGCGCGCTGCACGGTGTTGAGGGCCTGGCCCACCTGGCCCATCTCGTCGTTGCCGTAGCTCAGCCGGGGGGCCTCGGTCTCGATGTCGACCTGCTCCCCGGCGCCGAGGCGGCGCATGACGCTGGGCAGCCGGACGGTGGCGACCTCCTGGGCGTCCTTGCGCAGCTGCGACAGGTCGCGGATGAGCGCCCGGCCGATGCGGAAGGACACGAAGATCGAGGCGGCCAGCGCGAGGAAGCCGAGGATGCCGGCCGCGCCGGCCTGGATCAGGACGCTCTCGGCCTCGGGCTCGACGCGGTCCTGGAAGCGGTCCATGGCGGCGCTGTTGAGGGTGTCGAGGTCGTTGAGGACCGGCTTGGCGGCCTTGTCCCAGCGCTCCTGGTTCATCACCTTCAGCGCGTTCGCCGCCCCGGCCTTGAAGATGGCGTCCTCGGCCTGGCGCAGCCCCTCGGGCGCGGCGGTGGTCTTCCGGTAGGTGAGGAAGACCTTCTGCTCGGAGCTGGGCAGCACCGGCATGTTGGTGGCCTGGATCAGGTTGCGCTCGGCGATCAGGTCGGAGAGCGCGCGCAGGGTGGCGGCGTCGATCTTCTGCGCGGTGAGCGCCGCGGTGTACAGGGAGTCCTCGCGGGCGAGTGCCTCCCGGCCGCGGATCATCGCGACCAGGGCCCGCCCCTGCTTGTCCAGGTCGGCGTTGGGCACCGCGTGCAGGGAGCTGCGGAAGTTGTAGCAGAGGTCGACGAGGCCGTTGTAGTAGTCGTAGGCGTCGCGGCGGCTGATGCCCCGGTCGTCGATCTGGCGGCGCAGGTTCTCCAGGCCGTCGGCCTTCTCCAGGATCGTGCTGAGCTGGGTCCTGGCGTCCCCGCTCATCTTGTCGAGCGTGTCCTCGTGCTCGGCGTTCCCGCGGAGTTTCTCGACGACCCGGTTGGTCTCCTGCTGCCGGGCGTGGAGCACGGTGAGGGCGTCGGACTGACTGGGGTCGGCCAGGTAGATCAGCGCTTGCCGCCGCTCCTTCTGGATCGCGTGCACGGTGTCCTCGACCGGATACCCGACATCGTCCACGATGTCCGCAGCGTCCAGCAGCTGCATCGCCTCACGACCGGTGATCACTGTAGCGAACGCCCAGATTGCCGTCAGTGAGACGAGCGGCACCAGCAACAGCGCCACGATCTTCCTGCGGATGGATTTCCCGCGAAAGCGCATGGCCTCCCCAACGTCAACCCCGAAACACGGGGGCGTAGTTCCGACAACAAGCGGCGTGAGCCTACTACCGTGAGTCGGCCGGCTCGAAGACACGTCCGGGCGGCCGGGCACCAGCGTGGACGATCTTGATCACGATGTGTCCGGTGATGAACCGACTTACCCCCCGTCCGGCCGCGCGTGCCGGGCCGCCGTTCCAGCGGAGTTCCGTTCCAGGTCTGGCTGAATATCCCCTCCCCACCGGAACCATCCGCCACTGTCTTTCGTGCCTCGACAAGGGAGACTGGGGGGAATAGGACCCATGTCCGGCTTTTGGAATCGGGTGGACCGGGGCAGCCACCGAGAGAGGTGAGGACTCCATGGGCAAGGATCGCGACATCCCGCCGCGCGTCCCAAGCGGCGGACGGGCGGAGGGGATCCGTCCGCTGTGGACCGAGGAACCGGCCCGCCGGTACAGACTGCCTGATCCGGTGCGTGACGCGGCCGTCCGGGCGGTCATCATCGTGGCGGTGACGCTGGTGCAGGCGATGGTGGCGGTGCTGTGCACGCTCGCCGGATCGTGGCTGGCGTTCCCGATGGTGCTGTGCACGGTGGGCAGCACGGTCGCGGCCACCTGGGGGGTGCTGGACGTCTGGGTCACCCGGCAGGTGTGGCGGCAGCGGCACGGTGTGGTCTCAGCACCCAGCAGCTCCGCCCGTCAAGTACGCCAATCACGCCGCCCGCGGCGGCTGTCGGGAATCTGAGGCGGTTTCCGGCCGCCTTGGGGTGAGCCTTCGCGATCGCTCTCCCGGGGGAGCAGGTGGCGGGGGTAGGTTCGGTACGTCCGCGGACGCGGTGTGTCCGCGGGTTCCGCAGGTCCGCGGGGTCCGGCGCGCCGGCCGTCCGGCGCGCTCGCGGGCCCGGTGTCACGCTCACCGGTTCCCCTGCCACGGCACGGGAGCCGGGTCACGCTCACAGGGGGTCAGGCGCGCATGGCAGCACGGGACCAGGCGGTCCACCGCATTCCGGAAATCCTTCATGACACCCGCTGGACCGTCTGCCTGGTGGGTGAGGAGCAGTCGGCCAAACTGGCGCAGGTCACCGCCGGGCTGCGGCTGCCGCCCGACCGCACCGGCTCCGGCAAGCTGATCACCTCGGGCTTCTCCTACTGGGGGCTGGAGTCCACGGTCGCCTGGGCGCATGCCTGCAACGACCTCTACTACCCCGTGATGCGGGAGAGCATCGAGTCCTTCAGCAGGCGCTGGCACGGGATGGCCGCCGCCCTGCCCGACGGGCCGCTGCATCACGTCAGCCTCGGGCCCGGCACCGGTGAGAAGGACCAGGCCATCCTCCGGCACCTGGCGGAGCGGGGCACCCCGGGCTGCTACATACCGGTCGACGTGAGCGCCGAGATGCTGCGGCTGGGGCAGCGGGCCGCGCTGCAGAACCTCCGGTTGCCGCCCGGGGAGGTGCTGCCGGTGCAACTGGACTTCGCGCTGCCGCGCAACCTGGACCGGCTGCGGGCGCTGGTCGCCCGCACGGTCGGCGACGAGCCGGTGCTCTACTCGCTGCTCGGCAACACCCTGGCCAACTTCGACAGCGACGCCCAGTTGCTGAAGCTGCTGGTCGACAAGGTCCTGCGGCCGCAGGACCGGTTCCTGCTGGAGGTGGCGAACACCGCCGGGCAGGACGGGTCGGCGGCGCTCGCCGCGGCCCAGGAGTACGAGAACAGCCCGCGCTTCCGGGAGTTCGTCACCAGCGCGCTCATGCAGTACACGGACCTGCAGATCGACATGAACAGCCTGAGTTGCGAGGGATCCGTCGAGGACGACCGCGCCCTGCTGGTGAAGGTCGTCTACCGCAACCGGACCGGCGGGGAGCTGACGCTCACCCTGCCGGACCGCAGCTCGGTGCCCTTTCCCGACCAGGACACCATCCGGCTGTACCTGAGCCGCAAGTACACCCAGCAGGGGCTGGAGAAGATGCTGACCGAGGCCGAGGTGGTCAAGGCCGGTGAGGCGTACGACGGTGGGAACACCGCCTTCGACCGGCCGGTGTTCGGGATGACGCTGCTGCTGCTCCAGTCCTCCGGCGCGCCGCGCGACCCGGTCGGTCCCAACCCCTTCGCATGAGCGGGGCCGGCCCCCGGCCGCCTCGGCCCGGTCCGCCGGAGTGGCTGAGCCGGCCGTTCTTCGCCGCGGTCACCTTCGCCTGCCTGCTGCTGGCGCTGGGCATCTGCGTCCGCTGGTTCACCGTGGCGCCGCCCCAGGGCCGCTACGAACCGGCCATCCAGACGTTCGCGCTCGTCGCGGCGATCACCGGGGTCTTCGCGGAGCGCCGGGCCGCCGCCCGGGAGCGGCGCGACCAGGCGCTGGTCGCGCTCGCCGACGAGCTGGTGAAGAACACCGAGATCCTGTACGGGGAGGGGTTCGCCCCACTGGACCGGCACGCGCCCAGGGCCCGGGTCTATCCGCGGCTGGTCCAGTCGGCGACCGACGCGGCGCTGGTGTCGGGGGTGTTCTGGGAAGCGGCGACCGCGGACCTGCCGGCCCTGCTGCACGACTGGCGGGACGCGGTGCACGACTTCAACCGCCGGCTGGACCTGGCCGAGCTGCGCACCTATGTCGGCCTGGTACCGGACGAGGTGCTGATCGCCATCGACGACGCCCTGCACCGGGAGGACGGCCAGCTGGCGGAGTTGCGGCGGCTGCGCGCGGTCCTGGAGCGGGTGCTGCGCGAGCGGTACGGGCGGCAGCCGGGCGTCGCCGAGCGGCTCGCCCTGCTGCCGGCCCGCTCCTGACGGCGGCCCGCGCCCCGGCAGCGGCCGGGCCGCCGCCGGGGCGGGTACCGGTGGCTCAGCCCCGCCCGCTGCCGGACGCCTCGGGACGGTGTTCCGCGGGCGCGCCGGGCCGTGCCCCCGGCGTGCCCGGGTCGCCACCGCCGTCCGGGCGGCGGAACATCCGGGTCGCCGTGATCTGGCCGTGCACCGCTTCGGCGTCCGGGGCCTGCTCCGGCAGTCCGGGCCGCAGATGCTCCTCCACACTGATGTACTTCAGCCCCGCCCGCAGGTCCGCGTCGTTGCGCAACCGGATGACCAGCGGGAACTCCGCCAGCGCCGTGGTGTCGAACAGGCCGGTGGTGTACAGCAGCTGAACGCCGAGGGCGTCGGCGACCGCGCGCTGGAGCTCCAGCAGATAGGTGGCGTTGGCCCGCCCGATGGGGTTGTCCAGGAAGAGCGTGCCGGCGTGCCGCTGCTTGTCCCGCCCGCGGTCGTTGCTGCGCAGCGCCGCCATGGTGCAGTACAGGGCGATGGCGGCGGTCAGCAGCTGCCCACCGGAGAACACGTCGCCCATCTGCCCCACCGGCACCCGCTCGGCGCGCAGCACCGCGTCCGGCTTGAGGATCTCCACCGCGACGCCGCGCGGCTGGAGGGCCGCCTGCACCCCGCGCAGCAGCAGCGACATGCCGTCCCGGCGCAGGTCGGAGTTCTTCCGCACCGCCGACCGGGTCGCCTCGTCGATGACCTCGCCGAGTCGCTCGGTCAGCGTCGCCTGGTCGGGGTCCTCGAAGCGGATGCGCAGGAACTCCTGCCCGGACCACTCCCCCAGGCCCTCCGGCAGCCGGGACAGCCGCTGCGCGGAGCGCAGCGTGGCCAGGCACGCCTCGACCAGGCCGCGCAGCCGGTCCACGATGCTGTCGCGGTTCCGCTCCAGCTGGGCCAGCTCGTCGGTGAGCACCCGCAGCCGCGGGGCGAACGCCTCGGACCAGGCCGCCGCGTGGTCCGGGAGCGAGGCCGCGGGCAGCTCCCGGATCTGCTGGCGGGCGGGGGTGCGGACCTGCTCGTAGCGGGTGGAGTTGGCGTGCCGGACCAGGACGTCGCTCGCCTCCCGCACCGCCGCGTCGGCCGCCGAGAGGTCGCCGGCACAGCCGCGCAGCGAACGGCGGGCCTCGGCGGCGGCCTGCCGGGCCTCGGCGAGCGAGCCGGGGTAGCCCTCGGGCTCGGCCGCCCCGTCGGACTGCGTCTCCTGCTGCCCGGGGTGGTCGCGGAGCAGGTCGCGCAGCATGGCGGCGATCTCGTCGAAGCCGCCCGCGGCGTCCTCGGCCGCGCGGTGCGCGCGCAGCAGTTCGGCGTGGCCGCCGCGGGCGGTCTCCAGCGCGTCGGTGCGGACCGCCAGCTCGGTGTTGGCGGTGCGCAGCAGTTCCTTGGCCTGCTCGGCGTCGGCCGGCACCCGCTCCTCGGGCAGCTCGGTGTGGGCCTCGCCGTCGGTGGGCGCCAGCCGTTCGGCCTCGCCGCGCAGCCGGCCGAGCTGCTCGCTCGCCGCCGAGGCGCGGCCCTCCAGCATCAGCACCAGGGACTCGGCACGGGCGGCGGCGGCCTGCCGGGAGGGGCCGTCCGCGCCGTCGGTGCCTTCCAGCAGCTGGGCGGCGCGGGTGCGGACCTTGTTGGTGAGCCGGTCCAGGGCGGCGAGCGCGGCGGACTCGTCGCTCTCCGCGCGGGCCTGCTCGGCGCGGAGATCGGCGCCGACGCCGACCTTCTCGTACACCTGGGAGGCCGCCCGGTAGGCCTCCCGCAGGGCGGGCAGTGAGGTCTCCGGCGGGCTGTCCGCCGTGTGTTCGTCGAGGTCGTCCGGTACGCCGGCGATCTCGGCCCGCTCGGCGCGCAGGGCCCGGGCGGTGCGGTGCGCGTCGTCCGCGGCGCGCTGGGCGGCGCGGCGGTCCTCGTCCGCGGCGCGGGCCCGGTCCACGCAGGCCGCGGCGCGTTCCTCCCATTCTGCGGCCTCGTCGGCGAGTTCCCGGGAGCGGCTCTGCCAGGCGGCGCGTTCGCGCAGCCGGAAGGCGAGCCCGGCCAGCGCGTCGGCGGCCCGGCGGGCCCGCTGGGCGGCGTCCTGGCGCTCGTCCCGGACCCGGGCCGCCTCGGCGGCCGTCTCGTCGGCCTCGGCGCGGGCGGTGCGGGCCTCGGCGAGCTGCCGCCGGGCGGTGTCGGCGGCGGCCTCGGCCCGCTCCGCGGTGGTCGCCAGTTCGGCGAGGCGCCCGGGCGGGCAGCCCTGCCGCCACGCGGTGAGCCGGGCGGCCAGGGCCCGGTCGCCGGAGAGCCTGGCGGCCAGGGCGCGGATCTCCTCGTCACGGGCGGCGGCGCGCTGCCGCAGCTCCCGGCGTTCGTCGTCGGCGGCCCGTTCGTCGTGCATGGCCGGGTTCGGCGGCACCAGGAAGACCGAGGTGTCCTCGGCGCCGGGTGCCGGGGTGGGCGCGAGCAGCGCGGCGGAGGTGCCGACGGCGACGGCGGAGCGCGGCAGCAGGGACGCTCCGCCGAGCACCTCACGGGCCCGGGCGTGGGTGTCGGGGTCGGTGATGACGACGCCGTCGACCAGTTCGGGCCGGGCGGCGAGCACCGCGGCGTGGTCGGCCGGGTCCACCGCCTGGGCGAGGTAGCGCCAGCCGGGCAGGGCGGGGATGCCGTGCTCGCCGAGGTACTCGACCGCGGCGAGCACGTCGGGGCCCGGCGGCAGCAGTCCCCCGTCGCCGAGCGCGCCCAGGATGCGGGAGTCCTCGGCGGCCGCGGTGCGCAGGTCGAACAGCTGGCGTTCGGCGGCGGCGACGCCGTCGTCGAGGAGTTCGCGCAGCGCGTCGGCGTTCCGGTCCAGCTCCTCGGCGGTGAGCGGGCCGTCGGTGACCGGGCGGCGGCCCGGCCCGGGCGCCGGGTCCTGCGGGTGGCCGGGGCCGGGCGCGGCCGTCCGCTCCGGGCCGCGCGGGCCGGGCACGGTGGCGGCCGGAGCGGCCGGCTGCGGCAGCCCGAGGAGTTCCACCAGCCGCTGCTCGGCGCCGAGCGACTCCGCGGCGCGCCGCTCCGCCTCGTGGGCCGCCTCGGCGGCCTGCGCGGCGTCGGCCGCCCGGGCGGCGGCGAGTTCCGCGCGGCTCTGCTCGGCGGCCGCCTCCCGGGCCCGTTCGGCGGTGCCGCGGGCGGCCTCCCGGGCGCTGTCCCAGGCGGCGACGGCGGTCTTCTCGGCGTCGCTGGCCGCGAGCGCGGCGCGGGCCGGGTCGGCGTCCGGGGCGGAGTCGTCCAGCCATCCGGCGCGCACCGCCTCGGCGGTCTCCTGTTCGACCTCGGCCAGCCGCTGGCGCAGGTGGTCGGCCTCGCTGCGGGCCCGCTGGGCCCCGGTGGCGGCGGCGGTGGCGTCCCGGTGGGCGGCTTCCCCGGCCTGCTGGAGCGCGGCGGAGCGCTCCTCCTCCTCGGCGGCGAGCCGCTCGCCGGCGGTGGCCGCGGCGTGCAGGGCCCGGACCAGGTCGGCGGCGGCCGCGGCGCGGGCGGCGAGGGCGGGCGCCGCGTCCCGTTCGGCCTCCCGGATCGCGGCGGAGACCCGGGCCGAGCGGTCGGCGGCGGCCCGGTGCCGCAGCACCGTCTCGGCGGCCTGCCAGGCGGAGTGCAGGGTGCGGGCGTCGTTGAGTTCGCGGCGCTGGGCGGCGGCGCCCTTCTCGGCGGCGGCCAGCGCCAGCGAGGCGTGCCGGTAGGCGAGTTCGGCGGCGACCAGGGAGGCGCGGCCGCGGGCCTCCTCGGCCTCGGTGACGGCGTGCGCGGCGGCCGCGACGGCCTGCGCCAGTTCCGCGGCGCGGGCGCGCTCCTCGGCGCCGCGGGCGGAGAGCCGGCGGGCCAGCGTGCGGGTGCGGCGTTCGGCTCCGGCGTGTACGTCGCGTGCCTGGTCGCGGCGGTCCGCGGCTTCGCTGATACGGGTCAGCAGGTCGACCGATCCGGCGGTGAAGTCGCGTTCGGCGGTCAGTTCGGCGCGCCGGCCGAGTTTGTGCGCGAAGCCGTGCACGAGGTCGGCGAGCCCGTCGGTGTCGCGGGTGTCGGTGACGGCGCGGAGCAGCAGATCGGTGAAGTCGGAGTCGTTCTTCACCGCGAACAGGCCCGCGGCCTCGCCTTCGTCGGCGTTCATCTCGCGCTGGTAGCGGAAGAGTTCGGGGTCCAGGCCGAGCTCGCCGAGGTGCTCGTTCCACCGCTCGTGGATCTCCACCCAGGCCACGTCCAGGTGCGGGTAGGCCTTGCCCGCCTCGGTGAGGGCGTCGCGGAAGCCCTTCATGGTGCGGCGGCGGCCCCGTGCGCCGGAGACCCCCTCGGCGGTCCTGCGTACCGCGGTGGACTCGGCGACCGGCAGCGAGTCCAGGCTCATGCCGGGGCCGGGCCGGAAGGAGTACCAGGCCTCGGCGAACTTCCTGGGGTCGTTGGAGACCTGGCGCCCGCGCCACTCGCTGACCTTGCCGACCACGACCGTCTCGCCGGTGACGGTGTGCTGCCACTCCAGCGCGACGTGCCCGCAGTCGTCGGCGAGGAGGAACTTGCGCAGCACGCCGGAACTGGCGCCGCCGAGGGTGTTGCGGTGTCCGGGCAGCATCACCGAGAAGATCAGCTTGAGCAGGACGGACTTGCCGCCGCCGTTCTCCAGGAAGAGCACGCCGGCGGGCGCCGGGCGGCGCGGCGGGCCGACCGGCTCCTCCTCGAAGAACTCCGCCTGGGCGGGCGCCGGGCTGGGCACCGGCTCGCCGACTCCCCGCAGGTCCAGCACGGTGTCGGCGTAGCGCGCACCGGCGGGCCCGATGGAGTAGAGGCGGACCCGGGACAGCTCGTACATGGCGGCGGACTCTCGTTGTCGTGAGGGGCGGGGGACGGTGCCGCGGGACGGTTCCCGCGGTCCCGGACGGGCCGGCGGCCGGTCTTCGGTACGGGTGGGACGTGCGGTGGGGTGCGGCGCGGGGTCAGGAGTGGAACGGCAGCCCGGCGTCGGCGACCAGGTCGAGGTCGTCGGAGTCGTCCGGCGGCAGCAGGGTGGGGCTGCCGTCGGCGACCGGCACGATGCCCAGCTCCAGCAGCTCGCCCAGCGCGGCGCTGCCTGCCAGGTCGCGGACCTGCAACTGGTAGCGGGCGGTGGTGCGGTACGCGCCTCCGGCGTCGTCCCCGGTGCGCTGCAGGAACCCGGAGTCGACGAGGAAGGCGACGGCCTTGCCGATGATGCCGGTGGTGGAGCCGGCGAGCCGGCGCGCGTCCTTGGTGGCGCCGGTCGCGCTGCGCCGTGCGTAGACCCGCCAGGCGGCTTCCAGCCCGGGGGCGCCGGTGGCCGGGTCGGTGTTCTCGCCCTGCCGCTCGGCGCGCTCCTCCAGCCGCCGGCACGCCTGGCGGACGAAGGCGTCGACGCCGTTGACCGTGATCCGGCCGATGTAGCCGTCGTCGGCGAGGTCCTCGGGGCGCGGAAACGCCATCGCGGCGACGGCCAGGTGGGCGAGGCCGTGCAGGAAGCGGTCCGCGGAGTCGGTGGCGGCGCGGCGCGCGTAATCGCCCATGCGGACCGCGAAGACGGAGTCCTCGGCCGCGGTGACCGCCATCCCGGCGCGGGTGGAGACCTCCAGGACGATCAGTCCCAGGCCGGCCGCGACCGCGTCGGCGAGCCGGGCGAAGGCGGGGTCGTCGCGGTGGCGGCGGAGCAGTTCGGCGTACTCGGCGTCGCGGGCGGGCAGCAGCTTGGGCTGGAGTCCGAAGGCCACCAGGCGCGCGGCGTCGGCCGCGTCGGCGGGGGTGACGTGCGGGGCCGCGGCGGTGTCCGGGGCGGGCGGGGCGGACGCCGGGTCCGGTGGGGTCGCGTCGTCGGCGTCGTACTCGGTCACGGGTGGAGCTCCTCGCGGGGGGCGGTGCTACGGGCGGCGCCGGGCGCCATGGCGTCGGTGGTGCGGCCGGTCCGGCGCGACCGGCCGGTGTCGCGGCGGGCGGTCGCCGGCAGCGGGCGGGGGCACGGGGATCGCGGGGCGCCCGGCCGCGGCCCGGCCTGGGGCGGCCGCCCGTGGTGCGCGGTCCGCCGGCGGCTCGCGGCGGCCGGCGGCCGGGCGGCCGGGCCGGCCGGACCGCTGGTCGGGGGTCTCATCAGGCCGCCTCCGTACGGTCGGCCGCCATGCCGGCCGCGTCCAGCAGCGCGGTGCCCACGATGAGGTCGGCGCCGCCGAACTCCGGGTCGTCCAGTTCGGTGCCGTCGTCGACGGCGAACAGCAGCCGCTGCTCGCCCTGCCGGTAGGCGGTGCCCACCGGGGGGCTGGCCGCGTGCACCGCCAGCAGGGCGACCAGGTAGGGGAGTTCGGGGTCGGTTCGGCGGGCGTCGGCGAGCAGGCCGGAGAGCCGGCGGGGCGCGTCCGGCGGCAGGTCGAGGAGCTCCATGGCGACGGCGAGCTGCTCCTCGCTGAACCGGCTGTCGTCGGGGGTGGCGATGAGGTCCGGCTCGGGCATCTCGGCCCCCAGGTGCTCCCGCTCCACCGGCGGGGTCAGCAGCATGTCGACCAGGTCGCCGACGCGCACCGCCACCGGGGTGCGCAGGCCCGTGCCCCGGGCGAAGAAGGCGTCGGTGACCCGGATGGCCCGCTCCACCGGGAGTGGCAGCACGGGGGCGACCAGCTGTCCGTACAGGTCGAGTCCGGCGCGTGCGGCGGGGGGCGCGAAGGCCTGCCGGTCCTGCTCGGCGCGGAACAGCGGGCCGGCCTCCAGCAGCCGGGACTGCAACTGGGTGTGCCGGCGGATGCAGTCCTTGACTATGTCCACCAGCTCGGCGGCGCGCCGCTTGTGCTCCGGGTCGCTGCCGGAGGCCGCCTCGTCGCGCACCCGGCGGATGTTGGTGAGGATGGCGTTCTCGTGGCGGTAGCGGTCCGCGACGTGGTCCAGCGCCTCGGCGATCATGTCCGGGACGGTGCTCAGCCAGTCGACGGCGCGGACGTTGCGGCGGGTCGCGTCGAGCGTCCTGCGCAGCGTCTCGGAGTACTGCACCGTCCGGTAGCGGGCCTGCTCGGCGGCGAGCTGCGCGTCGGCCAGGCGCCCGCGGTTGATGAGCACCTCCAGCTTCACCTCGGCGGCGATCTGGGCGCTGGTGACGTCCGTGTCCAGGGCGCCGACCAGGACGTTGACCGCCTCGTCGGTGGTGCGCAGATAGACGGTGCCGCCCGGGCCCGGCACCTCCTCGATGAGCTTGAAGTCGTAGTCGCGGCGGACGTAGGCGCCCTCCGCGTCGAAGGTGCCGTAGACGGCGCGGAAGCCCCGGTCCACGCTGCCGACGTTGATCAGGTTCTCCAGCACCCAGCGGGCCACCCGCTCGTGCTCGGCGGCGGGCCGGTCCGGCGCCTGGGCCGCGACGCGGGGCAGCAGCCTGGCGACTATCTGCTCGTGGTCCGCGCCGGTGTCGAAGTCCATGTTGAGGGTGACCAGGTCGATGGCGGCGAGGGCGACCTCGGCCATCGCGTAGATTCCGTACTCACCCGCGAGGTTCGCCTTGCGCGCGTCCAGGTCGTGCAGCGGGGCGGTGCACGCCAGGGCACGCAGCCGCCGGGCCAGGCCCTCGTCGGCGGCCGGGCCGGGCGCCGGGCGGACCAGCCCGTTGAGCTGGGGCGCAGCCGCCCCCGGGGGTACAGAAGTCACGTCGCACAGCGTAGGCCGTCGCACCGACATCGGACGAAACGGCACGGTACGGCGGGGGTGCGGCGGCGGGTGGGGCGGGTCAGTGCGTGGCGCCGCCCACGGCCCGGATGTCCTCGGTACGGGCCGCCGCGGTGGCGGCCACCGCCCGCAGCCCGTCGGCGACCGCGGCCACCGGCAGGGCCGGGGCCGAGCGGTCGAGCACCTGTTCCGGGGCGTACGGGACGTGCACGAAGCCGCCCCGCAGGCCGGGCCGCTCGGTGGCCGCCAGGTGCAGGAGCCCGTAGAAGACGTGGTTGCACACGAAGGTCCCGGCGGTGTGCGACACCGAGGCGGGCAGGCCCGCCGCCCGCGCCGCGGCGACACAGGCCTTGACGGGCAGGGTGGCGAAGTAGGCCGCGGGGCCGCCCGGGACGACCGGCCGGTCGATCGGGCGGCGGCCCGCGTTGTCGGGTATCCGGGCGTCGTCGAGGTTGATCGCGACGCGTTCCACGGTGAGGTCGGGGCGCCCGCCCGCCTGGCCGACGGCGATGACGACGTCCGGGTCGGTGGCGGCGACCGCGGCCCGCAGCGCGGTGAGCGCGTCGCCGAAGACGCAGGGCAGTTCGGCGGTGGTGAGGGTGAGGCCGGGCAGCGGCCGGCCGGCCGCTGCCCGCACCGCCTGCCATGAGGGGTTGGTCCGTTCGCCGTCGAACGGTTCGAAGCCGGTCAGCAGGACTGTGGTCATCGGGTGTCTCTCCCGGTCGGGGCGGGGCACTCCGCGGCGGGTCCGCCGGGCGGAGTGCCCCGCGGTGGGGGCCGGAGCCGTCAGAAGGCCACCAGTGCCATGATCACGATGTTGCAGCCGAGGAGTACCGCGGCGGTGGGCAGCTGCGCCTTGATCGGCCCGTACTGGTCCTTGAGCTCCAGCAGTGCGGCCGGGACGATGTTGAAGTTGGCGGCCATCGGGGTGGCCAGGGTGCCGCAGAACCCGGCCAGCATCCCGATGGCGAGGATGGCCGCCGGGTCCCCGTCCATCTGCTGGACCAGCACCGGCCAGCCGACCGCGGCGGTCATCACCGGGAAGGCGGCGAAGGCGTTGCCCATGATCATGGTGAACAGGGCCATGCCGACGCAGTAGACGACGACCGCGAGCAGGAGGGAGTCGTCCGGCAGCACCTTGGTGGTGAGCTTGCCGACCTCGGTGCCCACCCCGGCGACCGAGAAGATGCTGCCGAGGGTGGCGAGCAGTTGCGGCAGCAGCATCGCCCAGCCCATGGCCTCCAGCATCGAGCGCCCGGCGTGCACCGGGGTGGCGATCCGCTTCTCGCGGAGCATCACCATCCCGACCGCCAGCGCGGCGACGGCGCCGATGCCCAGGCCCAGGATGGTCTCGCTGCCCTTCTGCAGGACCGGCTCGCCACCGACGGAGAGTTCCTTGACGCCCACCGCGCACACCATGGCGACCACCGGGATGGTGAGGGCGGGGATGAAGAGCCGGTTGCCCAGGCGGGCCGCGCTGCGCACGCGTTCCTCGGGCGTGGTGGTGCGCACCTCGCCGCGTCCGGTGAGCCCGAAGCCGGCCAGCGCGGCCATGCCGAGGACGGCGACGCCGAGCGGTTCGGCCGGGGCCCGCTTCTCGACCACCCAGGAGCTGTAGACGAATCCGGCGCCGATCAGCCCCCAGAAGGCGGCGGTGCCCAGCCGCTTGGGGTTGCTGCGGTCCCGCAGCATCTGCGCGGCCATCACCAGGAAGATGGCTCCGACGAGCCAGAAGAACCACTCTGCCTTGATCACTTGACGGCCTCCGTGGCGTCCCGGCCCGGTGCGGTGGCGGCGGAGCCGCCCGCGGTGCGCATCTCCCGCTCCAGCTGCCGGTCCAGGCGCAGCAGCCGCCAGCCGTGCACGGCCAGGGCGCACACGGCGGTGGGGATCGCCCACAGCGCCAGGTGCAGCGGTTCCAGGTGCGTGTGGTACGTGGTGTTGACGAATCCGGTGATGAGCAGGATCGAGCCGACCGCGAGGAAGACGTCCTCGCCGAAGAAGAGGCCCACGTTGTCGGCGCTGGCCGAGTAGGACCGGATCTTCTCGCGGACCTTCTCCGGCAGCGGGCCGTGGCGGCGTTCGGCGGCGCCCTCGGCCATCGGGGCGACCAGCGGCCGCACGGTCTGCGCCGGGCCGCCGACGCTCACCAGGCCCAGCGCGGCGGTGACCTGGCGCAGCGCCAGGTACAGGGTGAGGAAGCGGCCGGTGGTGAGCTTCGCGAACCGCGCGATCAGGGTCCGGGCCTGCTCCTGGAGGCCGTGGCGCTCGAGGAGCCCGATGACCGGCAGGGTGATGGCGAAGATCGTCACGGCCCGGCTGGAGGCGAAGCCGTTGCCGAAGGCGGCCAGCACCTCGCGCGGGCTGAGCCCGCCGAGGAGCCCGGTGACGATGCCTGCCACCCCTACCACCAGCAGGGGGTTGCGTCTCGTGGCGAAGCCGATGACGACCACGAGCACGCCGAGGAGAACGATCATGCGTCCGCCTTCCGCGTGGAGACCCCGCGGGGGGCGGGGAGGATTGACCGGAGGCTAGGGGATTGTTCAACGATCCGACAAGAGGTTGATCCGTGATCGTTGGACGGTGGCCACGCTCGCCGGTGGATGCCCTGGCTCCGTCGCCGCACGGCCCGCCGCCGTCCGCGCCCGCCCGCCGTCCGGCCCCCGGTGCCCCCGCCGAGAGACCCGCCCCGGCACCGCCCGACACGGCCCGGCACCGCCGGCACCACCCGACACGGCCCGGAACGGCACGGCGCGGCACGGGACGGCCCGACACGGCACGGCCCGATACGGCCGCGGCGCCCTCCGCTCGCCACGGCCCGCCCCGCCGGGCCCGGACCGCCGACCCCGGCGCTCCGCGCCCCGGGCCCGCCCCGCTCCGGCGCCCGGGCGGTCCCGGCCGCCCCGCCGGCCCGCCCCGGCCGCCCGTCCCGCACGCCCGCTCCCGCTCCCGCGCCCGGACCCGCGGCCGCCCCGGCTCGTGGCGCGCCCCCTCTCGAGGCGCGCCCCCGCCCCGCGCCTCCCGCGCCGTCGGCCGGCGGCACCGCGTCTCAGCCCTGCGGCAGCCGCTCCGCATAGGCCCCGGACAGCTGCCGCCGGGAGTCGTCCAGATAGGACGCGAGCAGCCGCTCCGCCTCCGCCGCGTCCCCGGCCTGCAGCGCCTCCAGGATCTGCCGGTTGCGGGTCAGGTACGGCGCGTGGAACCGGCGCGGGTCGTCCATCACATGGAAGACCAGCCGCAGTTCGGCCAGGACTCCGCGCATCAGCTCGTCGGTGCGCGGACTGCCGGCGAGGGCGGCGATCGACTGGTGGAAGCGGATGTTGGCGGTGGACAGGTCCTGCCACTCGCGGTCCTGCGCGGCCCGCTCACCGGCGAGGACCGCCGCCGCCACGGCGTCCAGCGGGTACGGCGGCTCGCCCAGGCTCCGCACCGCCGCGCACTCCACCAGTTCGCGCACCCGGTAGATGTCGGTCAGGTCCTCGACGGTGACCACCCGAACGAACACCCCCCGGTTGAGTTCGTGCACCAGCAGCCGCTCGTGGGTGAGCAGCCGGAACGCCTCCCGCAGGGTGTTGCGGGAGACGCCGAGCGCGCCCTTGATGCTGTCCTCCGACAGCCGGGCGCCGGGTGGGAAGAACCCCTCGGCGATCCGGTCGCGCAGGATGGCCGCCACCCGCTCCGCGGTGCTGGTGCGTCCCAGCAGCGCCCGGTCCGTCTCCAGTCCGGTCACTGACACCGCTGTCGCTTCGGCGAGTCGCCGGTCGGTCCCGCTGGTCACACCGCTCTCCTTGCCGCGCCCGGCGCCCTCGGGGGCGCCGGTTCCGTCTCCGTGGGCCGCGCCGCGGCGCGGGAAGCCGAGCCGAGAAGGGAGACCGGAACACCGTCCCTCTTGTCGGATCGTTCAACGATCCCGTACGTTGAGCGCGACCGGAACCGCCCGGTGCGCCTTCATGGAGCAGCCTACGGACGCGGACCGGCCGATCACCTCTGCCCTGCCCGTGCCCCCGGCACCGGTCGGCCCGCGACCGGGCGCCCCCCGCCCGAACGCCCGAACGCCCGAACGGACGGACATGACCGACACCGCGCTGGACCCGTCGATCGACCTCAACGCCGACCTCGGCGAGGGCTTCGGCCGCTGGCGGCTCACCGACGACGAGGCCCTGCTCTCGGTGGTCACCAGCGCCAACGTGGCGTGCGGGTTCCACGGCGGCGACCCCTCGACCATGCGCCGGGTCTGCGACCTCGCCGCCGAGCGCGGGGTGGTCATCGGCGCCCAGGTCTCCTACCGCGACCTGGCCGGCTTCGGACGGCGCGCGATGGACGTGCCGCCGCGTGAACTCGCCGACGAGGTCGCCTACCAGATCGGCGCCCTGGAGATCTTCGCCCGGGCCGCCGGCGCCCGGGTCGCCTACGTCAAACCGCACGGGGCGCTGTACAACCGGTGCGTGCACGACGAGGCCCAGGCCGGAGCCGTGATCGAGGGGGTACGCATGGCGGGCGGCGGGCTGCCGGTGCTCGGGCTGCCCGGCTCCCGGCTGCACCGGGCCGCCCGGGCGGCCGGACTGCCCGCGGTTCCCGAGGCGTTCGCCGACCGCGCGTACGCCGCCGACGGGACCCTGGTGCCGCGCACCTCGCCCGGAGCCGTGATCAGCGACCCCGGCACGGTGCTGGAGCGCTCGGTGTCCATCGCCCGGGACGCCTCGGTCACCTCGGCCGACGGGCGGCGCCTCGCGGTCCGGGTGCGCTCCCTGTGCGTACACGGCGACACCCCCGGGGCCGCCGCCCTGGCCCGCCGGATACGCGACGGGCTGGACGGCGCCGGGGTGCGCGTGGCGGCCTTCGCATGAGCGCCGGCGCCTCCGGGCGGAGCGGCGGGCGGTCCGCGCCGGCAGCGGTCCGCGCCCTGCCGGTCGGCGACCACGCGCTGCTGCTGGAGACCGGCAGCGGCGCGGCGGCCGAAGCCCTGCACGCCGAGATCCTCCGCCGGGCGCGGGCCGGTGAACTCCCGCCGGTCCGGGAGATCGTGCCGGCCGCCCGGACCGTGCTCCTGGACGGCGTGGCGGACCCGGCGCGGCTCGCCTCGGAGGTGCGCCGCTGGCACGTCCCGCCGCTCGCCCCGGGGCAGGCCACCGTCGTCGAGGTGCCGGTGCGCTACGACGGGCCGGACCTGGCCGAGGTCGCCGCGCGGTGGGGAGTGGCGCCGGACGAGGTGGGTGCGGTCCACGCCGCCGCCGAGTTCCGGGTGGCGTTCTGCGGCTTCGCGCCGGGGTTCGGCTATCTGACCGGGCTGCCCGAGCACCTCCATGTGCCGCGCCGCGCCACCCCCCGCACCTCGGTGCCGGCCGGATCCGTCGCGCTGGCCGGCCCGTACACCGGGGTCTACCCCCGCTCGTCCCCCGGCGGCTGGCAGCTGATCGGGACGACCGACGCGGTGCTCTGGGACCCCGCCCGGGAACCGGCCGCGCTCTTCTCCCCCGGCACCCGGGTGCGGTTCACACCCCGGCCCCCGGTGCCCCGGCCGCGGCCGGCGCCGGGGCACACGACGGAGGCCGGCGGGGCCTCGGTGGGGGTGGAGCGGTGACCGGCGGCGCGTTCACCGTGGTACGGGCCGGAGCCCTGACCACCGTTCAGGACCTGGGGCGGCCCGGCCACGCGCATCTGGGCGTGCCGCGCTCCGGGGCGCTGGACGGCGACGCCCACCGGCTGGCGAACCGGCTGGTCGGCAATCCGGTGACGGCCGCCACCCTGGAGACCACCGTCACCGGCTGCGCGGTGCGGGTGCGCCGGGCGGTCTGGGCGGCGGTGACCGGTGCCGCCTGCGAGGTCACCGTGGACGGGCGGCCCGCGGCCTGGGGCGCGCCGGTGCGGGTGCCGGCCGGGGCGGTGCTGGAGGCCGGGCCGGCCCGCCACGGGGTGCGCTCCTATCTCGCGTTCGGCGGCGGGATCGCGGTCGAACCGGAGATCGGCAGCCGCTCCACCGACGTGCTCTCCGGGCTCGGGCCGGCTCCGCTCACCGACGGCCGGGTGCTGCCGCTGGGCCCGCCGCCCGGCCCGCCGGCCGCCGCCCCGGCGCCGGCCCGGGCCGGGTTCGCCGCCGAGCTGGTGCTGCCGGTCGTCCTCGGCCCGCGCCACGACTGGTTCACCGCCGCCGGCCTGCGCACCCTGACCGGCGGCGGCTTCCGGGTGTCGGCCGCCGGCAACCGGATCGGGCTGCGCACCGAGGGACCGGCGCTGGAGCGTGCGGTACCGGGTGAACTGCCCAGCGAGGGCATGGTGCTCGGTGCGCTCCAGGTGCCACCGGACGGCCGGCCGGTGCTGTTCCTCGCGGATCACCCCACCACCGGCGGCTACCCCGTGGTGGGCGTCGTCCCCGAGGCGTACCTGTCCGCGGCGGCCCAGGCCGCGCCGGGGACGCCGGTGCGTTTCACGCTCCGCGCCGCTCGCCCCCGCGGCCGCTGACGGAATCCCCCTCCCCTGCCCTGACGCCGCTTCACCGTCCGGGCCCTCAAGCCGCCTTCACCGTCCGGCCGGGTGGACGTCACCGTTCCGCAGCGCCCCGCGGGGACACTTCTGCCCCGCGTGTGCAGGAGGAGCCCGTGAGCACCGATACACCGCACATTCCGGATGAGCCGGCCTTCGAGGAACCCCGTCTGACCATCCGGCGGCCACCCGGCCCCGCCTTCCCCGGCCGCCGCTCCCTGCGCACCCTCGCCTTCGCCTGCGTGCTCCCGCTGGTCGACGTGGCGAGCCTGGCGTTCTCCGGCAACCTCACCCTGCCGTTCCGGCACATCGAGACGCTGGAGGCCAAGATGGCCTCCAAGTCGGTCTTCTTCGAGGACCCGGAGGTCGAGCGCATCCTGATGAAGCACGGCATCCGGGTGCACGTCACCAGGATGGGGTCCCGGGAGATCGCCAACCGGGACATCGAGGGGTACGACTTCGTCTTCCCCTCCGGGCAGCCCGCGGCCGACCTGATCACCGACACCCGCGCCCGGCAGAACGCGTTCGCCAAGACCCACCGGCCGTTCGTCAGCCCGATCGTGCCGGCCACCTACCGGGAGTACGCGCAGACCCTGGCCGACCACCGGGTGGCTGACGGGGGTGCACGGCGGCCGCCGGGCGCGGCGCGCGACAGGACCGGCGGCCCGGTGGCCGAGGCGCAGTCCCGGGACGCGGCGCCGCTCTACTACACGCTGGACATGCGGCGGTTCCTCCGGCCCACCGGCGCCAAGGCCCGCTGGAACGCCCGCTGCCTGGGCAAGGTGCAGGACTGGAACCCGCGGACCGGGGAGCTGACGCTGCAGGCGATCGCGATCTTCCGGTGAGCGCCGTCTTCCGGTGAGCACGGTCCTCCGGTGCGCGGTCGGGCGGCGGGGCCGGCGGGGCCGGCGGGTTCAGCCGGCCGGTGTCCCGTATCCGCCGCCGCCCGGGGTCCGGACCACCAGGACGTCGCCGGGCGCCGCGTCCGCGGTGTCGCACCCGGCGAGCCGCCGCACCGTGCCGTCCGCCCGTTCGAGGAGGTTCTCGCCGAGCTGCCCCGGCCCGCCACCCGCCATACCGTACGGGGGCACCCGGCGGTGGTTGGTGAGCAGCGCGACCGTCATCGGCTCCAGGAACCGGATGCGGCGGGTGGCCCCGCGACCGCCGTGCCAGCGTCCCCGGCCGCCGCTGCCGTCGCGGATCGCGAACTCCTCCACCCGGACCGGATAGCGCCACTCCAGCACCTCGGGGTCGGTCAGCCGGGAGTTGGTCATGTGGGTCTGCACGACGTCCGCCCCGTGGAAGCCGTCCCCGGCGCCGGAGCCGCCGGCCACCGTCTCGTAGTACTGCACCCGGTCGTTGCCGAAGGTGACGTTGTTCATCGTCCCGGAGCCCTCGGCCTGCGCGCCGAGCGCGGCGTAGAGCGCGCCGGTGACCGCCTGCGAGGTCTCCACGTTCCCCGCCACGGTGGCGGCGGGGAACACCGGGGCCAGCATGGACCCGGCGGGGACCCGGACCTCCAGCGGTTTCAGGCAGCCGCTGTTGAGCGGGATGTCCGCGGCGATCAGGGTGCGGAAGACGTAGAGGACCGCGGCCATGACCACCGAGCGGGGCGCGTTGGAGTTGTCCGGCCGCTGCGGCGAGGTGCCCTCGAAGTCCAGCACCGCGCGGCGCGCCCGGCGGTCCACGCGCACCGCGACCCGGATCACCGCGCCGCTGTCGGTCTCGTAGCGGCAGGAGCCGTCCCGCAGCGCGGCGACCGTCCGCCGCACCGACTCCTCGGCGTTGTCCTGGACGTGCCGCATGTAGGCGCCCACCACCTCCGGCCCGAACTGCTCGTTCATGCGGCGCAGTTCCGCGATGCCCTTCTCGTTGGCGGCGATCTGGGCCCGCAGGTCGGCGAGGTTGGTGTCCGGGGCGCGGGACGGGTAGGGGCCCGCGGTCAGCAGCTCCCTGGTCTCCCGCTCCCGCATCCGGCCGTCCCGGACCAGCAGCCAGTTGTCGAACAGGACGCCTTCCTCCTGGACGGTGCGGCTGAACGCGGGCATGGAGCCCGGGGTGATGCCGCCGATCTCGGCGTGGTGGCCGCGCGAGGCGACCAGGAACAGCAGCCGGTCGCCCCCCTCGTCGAACACCGGGGTGACCACGGTGACGTCGGGCAGGTGGGTCCCCCCGTGGTAGGGGTCGTTGACGGCGTAGACGTCGCCGGGCCGCATGGTGTCCCGGTTGCGCCGCAGCACCTCCTTGATGGACTCCCCCATCGAGCCCAGGTGCACCGGGATGTGCGGGGCGTTGGCGATCAGGTTCCCCGCCGCGTCGAACAGGGCGCAGGAGAAGTCGAGCCGCTCCTTGATGTTGACCGAGTGCGCGGTGTTCTCCAGCCGCACCCCCATCTGCTCGGCGATCGCCATGAAGAGGCTGTTGAACACCTCCAGCAGCACCGGGTCGGCCCGGGTGCCGACCGCGGCCTCCCGCGGCCGTGGCCGCACCCGGCCGAGCAGCAGATGGCCCCGGTCGCCGACGGTGGCCCGCCAGCCGGGGTCGACCACGGTGGTGGCGTCGTCGTCGGCGATGATCACCGGGCCGGTCAGGGCGTCACCGGGCCGCAGGCCGGTGCGCCGGTACAGCGGCACCGGCCGCCACCCGCCGGAGGCGAACACCCGGACCTCGGCGGCCGCTCGCGGCCCGCCGGACCGCTCCGGCGGGGTGGTGGTGTGCCGGCCGGTGCCCCCGGCGGCGCCGGTGGCCTCGACCGACACCGCCTCGGCGATCAGCGGCTTGTCCATGGTGAAGGCGTAGCGGGTGCGGTGGGTCCGGGCGAACTCCGCGCGCATGGCGGCCACCGGGCCCGACCGGACCGGGATGGTGGCGTCGGTGCCCGCGTACCGCAGGTGCACCCGGGCGGTGGTGGCGACGGTGTCCCCGGGGACGCCGTCGGCGGCGAGGTCCGCGCGCGTCCGGTCGGCCAGCCGGTCGCGGACCCGGCGGATGTGCGGCAGCGCGTCGTCGGTCAGTTCGCGTTCCACCGCCTGTTCCCGCATCGCGGTGGCGTCGGCGACTCCGATGCCGTACGCGGAGAGCACCCCGGCCAGCGGCGGCACGATCACCGTACCGATGCCCAGCGCGTCGGCGACCGCGCAGGCGTGCTGGCCGCCGGCGCCGCCGAAGCTGGTCAGGGCGTAGCGGGTGACGTCGTGGCCGCGCTGCACGGAGATCCGCTTGACCGCGTTGGCCGTGTTGAGCACGGCGATGTCGAGGAAGCCCGCGGCCACCTGCTCGGGGCCGCGCCGGTCGCCGGTGGCGGCGGTGATCTCCTCGGCCAGCGCGGTGAAGCGCTCCCGGACCAGGGCGGCGTCCAGCGGCTGGTCGCCGTCCGGCCCGAACACGGCGGGGAAGTACCCGGGCTGCACGCGGCCGAGCATCACGTTGGCGTCGGTGACGGTGAGCGGCCCGCCGCGCCGGTAGCAGGCGGGCCCGGGAACCGCTCCGGCCGACCCCGGCCCGACCCGGTAGCGGCGTCCGTCGAAGTGGAGTTCGGAGCCGCCGCCGGCGGCCACCGTGTGGATGTTCATCATCGGCGCGCGCATCCGCACACCCGCGACCTCGGTGCCGAACTCGCGCTCGAACTCCCCCGCGTAGTGGGACACGTCGGTGGAGGTGCCGCCCATGTCGAAGCCGATCACCCGGTCGTACCCGGCCTCCGCGGAGGTGCGCGCCATCCCCACGACGCCGCCCGCCGGGCCGGAGAGGACGGCGTCCTTGCCGCGGAACCGGGCCGCTTCCCGCAACCCGCCGTTGGACTGCATGAACATCAGGCGGACGCCGCGCAGTTCGGCGGCGACGTCCCGCACGTAGCGGCGCAGGATCGGCGAGAGGTAGGCGTCGACCACCGTGGTGTCCCCGCGCGGCACCAGCTTCATCAGCGGGCTGACCTCGTGCGAGCAGCTCACCTGGGTGAAGCCCAGCGCGCGGGCGGCGGCGCCGACCGCCTGTTCGTGGGCGGGGTGGCGGTAGCCGTGCAGGAACACCACGGCCGCGCTGCGGAAGCCCTCGTCCCGGGCTTCGCGGAGCGCCTCGGTCGCGGCGTCCAGGTCCAGCGGCCGCACCACGTCGCCGTGTGCGCCGTACCGTTCCGGGACCTCCACGACGCGGTCGTAGAGCGCCTCGGGCAGCAGGATCCGGCGGTCGAACAGGCGGGGGCGGTTCTGGTACGCGATGCGCAGCGCGTCCCGGAACCCGGCGGTGATCACCAGGACGGTGGGTTCGCCCCTCCGCTCCAGCAGGGCGTTGGTCGCCACGGTGGTGCCCATCCGGACGACCGAGATCCGGTCGGCCGGCACCGGCTCGCCCGGGTCCAGCCCCAGCATCGCCCGGATTCCGGCGACCGCGGCGTCCCGGGGCCGTGCGGGGTCCTCGGAGAGGAGTTTGCGGGTGGTCAGCCGACCGTCCGGGCGCCTGCCGATGACGTCCGTGAAGGTGCCGCCACGGTCGATCCAGAACTCCCAGCGTCCGGTCGTCACCCCTCCATTCTCGCAGCGCGGGCCGCTGCCGGCCGGACGGCGCGGGGCCGGTGGCGCCGGTCGCCGGTGGCTGCGGGCCGGGGCCCGGGGCCGCCCGCCGGAGCCGCCGCCCGCGGGGGGGCACGCGGGCCGGGGCCGGGCCGGTGGTCACCGGCCGCGGCGGGCGGATGGTCACCAGCCGGGGCGGGCGGGCGGTCACCGGCCGCGGCGGGCGGGGGGCGCGGTGGCGGCCGGGCCGTCGGCGGGCCGGGCCGCGCTGCCGTCCGGCTCGCCGCGGGCGGCGGGTCCGCCGGTCAGGGGCGCGCTGCCACCCCGGGCGGCACCGGTCAGGGCCATCGGGGCCGGGGCGGCGGCCGGGACCGGGTGGCCGCCGGGTGCGGGCCGGACCGGGGCGGCGTCATGGGCGGCGAGGAAGGCGTCGACGGCGGCGGGCCAGCCGTAGCGTTCGGCCCGGGCGCGGGCCCGGGCCCGGCGGTCGGCCTCGGGTCGGGCGAGGACCCGTTCCACCGCGTCGGCGAACGCCTCGCCGTGGTCCTCGGCGGCGGCCCCGGCCGGGCCGACGATGTCCGGCAGCGCCGAGAGCGCGCTGACCACCACCGGGGAGCCGCAGGCCAGTGCCTCCAGGGCGGCCAGCCCGAAGGTCTCGGCCGGGCCGGGCGCCAGCACCACATCGGCGCTGGCCTGCAGCTCGGCCAGCTCGCCCCGGTCGGCCAGGTGCCCGAGGAAGACCACCGGCAGCCCCTCGGCCCGGGCCCGCGACTCCAGCCGGGCACGGAGCGGGCCGTCGCCCGCGACGACCAGGTTGGCGCGGACGTTCCGGCGGCGGAGCTCGGCGAGGGTGTCGAGGGCCCGGCCGGGACGTTTCTCCGGTGACAGCCGGGTGGCGCAGACCAGCAGCACGGTGCCGCCGTGCCGGTGGCGGGCGCGCAGCGGCGCGCTGTACCGGGCGGGGTGGAAGTGGTCGAGGTCGACGCCGAGCGGAGCCCGTACGACGTTGCGCGCCCGGATCCGTACGAACTCGCGCGCCGCCCACTCGGTGGTGCACACGATCCGCGAATAGGCCAGCGCGGTACGGGTGTTGAGCCGGTCGGCGGCCCGGCGCGCGGCGCCCTCCGGCACCCCCCAGGTGCGCAGCACCCCGTCGGCGCTCTCGTGGGAGACCATCACCGACGGCACCCGGGCGCGGCGGGCCCACTCGCCGGTCCAGCGCAGGGTGGTGCGGTCGGACACCTCCAGCCGGTCCGGGGCGAGTTCGCCGAGGAGCCGGGCCAGCCGCCGCCGGTCGGTGAGTACCCGGTAGCCGCCGGTGCCCGGGACGCGCGGCCCGGGCAGGGTGATCACCCGGCCCTGCTCGGTCTCGGTGTCGCCGGCCGCCTCGCCCGGCACCACCAGGACCGGCTGGTGACCGGCCGCCAGGTACCCGGCGCCGAGCTCCCGCAGGGCGGTGCGCAGGCCGCCGGAGGCGGGGGTGACGAAGTTGGCGACCCGGACGATGCGCAGTGCGGGGGCGGCGGGGGTCACGCGGCCACCGCCGTACGCGCGGCCAGCACCTCGGTGTAGTGGTCCAGCAGCCGGTCGCCGACGGCCGCCCAGGTCCGGCCCGCGACGGCGGACCGCCCCTGGCCGGCGAGCCGGGCCCGCAGTCCGGCGTCACCGGCGAGCCGGGCCACCGCGTCCCGCACCGCGTCGGCGTCGCCGGGCGGCACCAGCAGGCCGGTGCGGCCGTGGTCGATCAGGTCCAGCGGTCCGCCCGCGGCGGGGGCGATCACCGGAACCCCGCCCGCCTGCGCCTCCTGCACGGTCTGGCAGAACGTCTCCTGGGCGCCGGTGTGCACGAAGACGTCGAGGGAGGCGAAGATCCGGCCGAGCGCGTCGCCGGTGCGGCGGCCGAGGAAGCGGGCGCCGGGCAGGGCGGCGCGCAACGCGGCCGCGCTGGGGCCGTCACCGACCACGACCACGCGCACCCCGGGCAGGGTGCAGACCCCGGCCAGCAGGTGCACGCTCTTCTCGGGGGCGAGCCTGCCGACGTATCCGACGAGGAGTTCACCGCCGGGCGCCAGCTCGCGGCGGAGGGCGGTGTCCCGGTGCCGGGGGTGGAAGCGCTCGGTGTCCACCCCGCGCGGCCACAGCCGGACCCGCGGCACCCCGCGGTCGTCCAGGTCGCGGGCGGCGGCGGTGGAGGGGGCCAGGGTGCGGTCGGCGGCGGTGTGCACGGCGCGGATCCGGCGCCAGGCGGCGTTCTCGCCCGCTCCGAGGTAGGTGCGGGCGTAGCCGCCCAGATCGGTCTGGTACACGGCGACGGCCGGGATGCGCAGTCTGATCGCCGCGGTCATCGCCCGCGCGCCCAGCACGAACGGGCTGGCCAGATGGACGATGTCGGTGCGGTGCGCGGTGAGGGCGGCGGCGAGCCGGCGGCTGGGGAGGGCGACGCGCACCTGCGGGTAGCCGGGCAGCGGGACGGACGGGATACGGACGACCGGGCACGGGTCGCCGGCGGCGTCCTCCGGTGGTGGGTCCTGGGCACCGGCCGGGGCGATGACCAGCGGACGGTGTCCGCGCCGCCGCAGGTGGAGGGCGGTCTGAAAGGCGCAGTGGGCGACACCGTTGACGTCGGGCGGAAAGGATTCGGTCACTATGGCGACACGCATAACCGTGTTGTCGGCGTACCAGGGAGAGCCCCGGCGGCGGGGAACTGTCCGGGCGGGGAACGTCCCATGAGCTTTCGCCCGCGCCGCGCGGACGCGACGGCCCATATCAGGAGCGGCCCGCGCGTACCGGGCGCCCGGTACGGGCCCGGGGTACGCACCCCGGGCACCCGGCGGCGGCTCGTGGGCGCCCCGGCGCCCGCGGTGCCGCTCAGTGCAGGGTGCGGAGCACCTGCGCGTCGAAGGGCTGGAGTTCCTCGGTCCGCCCGTCCAGGACCTTCGTCAGCCACTGGGGGTCGGTCAGCAGTGCGCGGCCCACCGCGATGACGTCGAACTCGTCCCGCTCCAGCCGGTCCAGCAGCGGCTCGATGCCCGTGACGCCCCCGCGCTCGCCCTTCCGGATCGCGTCGAGGAACTCGTTGTCCAGACCGACCGAGCCGACGCTGACGGTGGCCTTGCCGGTGAGCTTCTTCGCCCAGCCGGCGAGGTTGAGGTCCGAGCCTTCGAACTCCGGCAGCCAGTAGCGGCGGGTGGAGCAGTGGAAGGCGTCGGCACCCGCCTCGGCGATCGGGGTGAGCAGTGCCTCCAGTTCCCCCGGTGTTTGGGCCAGCCGCGCCTGGTAGTGGGCCTCCTTCCACTGGGAGGTGCGGAAGATGATCGGGAAGTCGGGCGCCACCGCCCGGCGGCAGGCGGCCACCACCTCGGCGGCGAAGCGGGTGCGGGAGGCCAGGTCGCCGCCGTAGCGGTCGTCGCGCCGGTTGGTGTGCGCCCACAGGAACTGGTCGATGAGGTAGCCGTGGGCGCCGTGGAGTTCGATGCCGTCGAAGCCGTGGGCCTGGGCCGCGGCGGCCCCCGCGGCGAAGGCGGCGATCACCGCGTCGAGATCGTCCTGGGTCATCGCCCTGCCCGGCTCGTCGCCCTTCACCGGGATGCCGGAGGGTCCGATCCGCGGCGCCTCGGGCACCGGCGGGGCACCGGCGGCCCGGTCCATCCCGACGTGCCACAGCTGCGGCACGATCCTGCCGCCGGCCCGGTGGACCGCGTCCGCGACCCGCGCCCAGCCGGCGAGCGCGTCCGCGCCGTGGAAGCGGGGGACGCGGTCGCTGGTGCCCGCCGAGTCGTGTCCGATGTACGTCCCCTCGGTGATGATCAGGCCCACGCCGGCCGCCGCGCGCCGGGCGTAGTACGCCGCCACATCGGGGCCCGGCACCCCGCCGGGGGAGAAGTGGCGGGTCATCGGGGCCATCGCCACCCGGTTGCGGAGGGCGAGGCCACCCAGACTCAGAGGGCGGAGGAGCACCTCCGCGGCGCGCGCGGCCGGACTGCTGGGGTTCACGGCTGTCACCTTCGGTCGACGGGCGGCCGCGCCTCGGTGGCGCGGCCATCCACCCCAACGGCGGTGCGGGGGACGGTGATTCCCGGCGCGCGCGGACCGAGCGGCCGGTGCGCCGTGGCCGGCCGCGGGCCGCCGGCGTCGCGGACGGGCGACCCGGCGGGCCGGCCGGCCTGCCGGGCGGTCACGCCGCCGGGGTGTCGGGTCCGATCCGGCTGCGCACCGCGGTCTGCACCTCGGCCTCCTCGGCCGGGTCGGCGGCGAGTCTGCGGAGCTGGTCCACGACCCGGGTGTCGGCGGTGGCGGCGTGCCGGGCGGCCAGCTCGCGGGTGCTCTCCTCGCAGTCCCAGAGGCATTCGACGGCGAAGCCGGCGGCGAACGAGGGGTCGGTGGCGGCCAGCGCCTGGGCGGCGCGTCCGCGCAGGTGGGAGGAGGAGGTCTCACGGTAGATGTGGCGGAGCACCGGGGCGGCGCAGCCGATGGCGAGCCGGCCGGCGCCCTCCACCAGGGCCCACAGGGCCGGGGCGTCGGGGCCCGCGCCGCGCACCGTGCGGCGCAGCGCGGCGAGCACCGGGCCGGAGTCGTACTGGCTGCCGCGGCAGGCGAGTATCGCGGCGGCCGCGTCGCCGAGGGCGTCCGGGCGCTGCGCCCAGAGCCGGGCCCGGTCCAGGGCGGCGACGCTGCACATCCGTTCGAACGCGGTCAGCGCGGCCCGGACCACGAGTTCGGAGCTGTCGGGGGCGGTGACGGCGGACTGGACAAGGTCGAGCACCTCGGGGTCGCCGGTCTCGGCGAGGTGCCGCAGCGCGGCCGCGCGGGCGGCGTCCGGGCCGCCGGCCGCCACGGCCAGGAGTTCCGGCCGGTCCTCGGGGCCGGCCACCGCGGCCAGGCAGCGGGCGGCGGCGTCGTGGCGGCGCACCCCGGGCAGCACTTCCTGGTCGCCCTGGGCCCACAGCAGCACGTCGCGGACGCTCCAGCCGGGACGCGGTCCGGAGGGGGTGAGCTGGCGCTGCCACCGGTCGAAGGCGCCGCGCTCCTGGGCGGCGCGGATCCGGGCGCCGTGCCGCGGGTCGTCGGCCCACAGCCGCCAGGGCCGGGGTTCGTAGGCGCCGCGGACGGCGGCGGACAGTTCGGCGTCCCCCTCGGGGGTCTCCGCGAACCGGGCGAGGACCGGGGCGACGAGGGAGCGCAGCCCGGCGTCGTCGTCGCGCAGCGCCAGCTCGTCCAGGGCCCAGGCCCAGTTGCTGCCGGTGGCGGCGTAGCGGCGGAGCAGCCGCAGGGCGTCGGCCCGGCCGTAGGAGGCGAGGTGGCCGAGGACGGACAGGGCCAGCCCGGTGCGCTCCTCCGCGGGGTCCACGAGGTCGTCGGGGTGGAACAGGTGCAGTTCGATGACGTCGAGGTCGCAGTGCAGGTCCAGGCACAGCCGGGCGTAGTACAGGGAGCGGCTCTCGACCTGCCAGTCGCGACGGGGGTCGTGCAGCACGCAGTGGTGCAGTGCCGCGAGCGCCTCGGCCCGCGGCGCGGCGAGGGCGTGCAGGGTCCCGTCACCGCGGCCTCGCTGCAGGAGGCCGAGCAGGGTGCCGCTGGGCGCTATGTCTGGATCGAACATGAGGTCAGCATCCGGTGCGGTGTGTTTCGTGGCAACGGGATTTCCGTCGACCGGCATTCTTGCCGGTGTCCCCCCGTGGTATGCCTGGTGAACGGCATGAGCTGCGGGTTCCCCAGCGCCGCAGCCTACCGGAACGGGCCGTTCCGTCGAGTCCGAGGCCGGGCAGGCCGCAGGAAGGCCCACGGCATATGCCAGAAGCACCACCGTATCGGGTATCGCGGAATCCCTTACGGGACGTCGCAGCCTGTGCAACAGTCGTAACCGGATCCTTCCGTCAGACTTGGCCGCGCCGCGCCTGTATCGGAGTAGTCATGCCGTCCCCTCGTTCTGCGGACCACCCCGCCGCCCAGCCGACCCGGCGCGGCACGGTCGACGCCCTCATCTCGCAGACCAGAGAGCTCCGCGGGGGCATCGAGGCGGTCCGCCCGGACACCGCGGGCAGCGGCGACCTGTCGGCCCTGGACGACCCGCGGCTGCGCTGGCAGCACGCCCTGTGCGACCTGGCCGCCCACCACCTGGACGACCTCGGTGAACACCTCGGCCAGCTGCGCGAGGGGCTGCCCGGCGAGCCGCCCGCCGCCGAGCCCCGCCCGGCCGGGCCGGCCGCCGGACGCGAGCCGGCTCCCGGCCGCGCGGGCAGCGCCGAGTGGAACTTCCTCACCGACGAGGTGGCCTGGTCCGAGGACCTGTGCCTGATCTTCGGCCGCCGCCCCGAGGAGGGCGGACTCTCCCTGGACGAGCTGCCCGGCTGGCTGTTCGCCGAGGACCAGCACGTCCTGACCGACCTGGTCACCGACTGCCTGGTGGACGGGAAGGCCATCGACGGCGAGTTCCGGATCGTGCGCAGCGACGGTGAGATCCGCACCGTCCACATGGCGGGCGAGCCGGTGCTGGACGCGGACGGCGCCACCGCCTCCATGTGGGCCGTGTTCCGCGACGTCAGCGAGTTGCGCCGCAGCCAGCTGGCGGTCCGCGAGACCTGCGACTCGCTGCTGCGGCGGCAGCAGCTCGCCCGGACCGAGCACCGGGTCGCCGTCGAACTCCAGGAGACCGTGCTGCCGCCCTGGCGGGGCCCGCTGCGGCTCTCCCACGGCGACCCCGCGGCCCTGGACCTCGCCGCGCACTACCTCCCCTCCGCCACCGGCTCGCTGATCGGCGGCCACTGGTACGACGCCCTCCAGCTGCCCGGCGGCAGGGCACTGCTGACCGTCGGGGACCTCACCGGGCACGGCGTGGCCGCCACCACCGGCATGGCCATGCTGCTCGGCGCGCTGCGCGGGATGGCGGTCACCGGGGTCGAGCCCGGCCCGCTGATGGGCTGGCTCAACCAGCTGCTCGACACCTCCGCACAGCCCGCCCTCGGCAGCGCGGTCTGCGGGCTCTACGACCCGGAGACCGGCGGTCTGCTCTGGGCGCAGGCCGGGCACCCCGCCCCGCTGCTCTTCCGCGACGGGACGGGACGTGCCCTGCGGGCGCCGGACGGCGTACTGCTCGGCGCCACCTCCGGCGCCGTCTACGGCCAGGCCCGGGAGTCGCTGCGGCCCGGCGATCTGCTGGTGCTGCACACCGGAGGACTCTCGCCGCGCGATTCCGCCCTGGACACCGACGGCGACGCCCGGCGGCTGCTCGGCCTGGCGCCCCGGCTGTCCGCGGCCCGCACCGCACAGGACTGCGTACGCACCGTGGTCGAGGCGTTCGGCGACGAGGGCCGCGAGGACGACGCCTGCGTGCTCGTCGCCCGGATCCCGGCCTGACGGCGACGGCCCCGGCGCGACCGGAGACACGGCCCGGACCGACGGCCCGCGCCGCGGTGCGTCACCGGAGGCGGTGACCCCACGAACACGGCCGCGCCCCGGGAGGGACACACCATCGGGTGAATCGCCGGCCGGACCGGCAGGGACGCTCCCGGGCCGGCCGGCGGCTCCGGGACCGCCGGAACCGCCGGCCGGCTAGACCGTCGCGCTCCAGGCCGGGCCACGTCCCTTCGGCAGCGCCAGCTCGATCTCCTCGCGCAGCTCCTTGATCCTCGGATACCCGGAGTACTGGGCGGTGAGCCGGTACATCTCGCGCAACCGGTCCCAGGTCCGGTGCGAGGAGTTGTCGCCGATGGACAGCAGGGCCATCCGCGCGTACCGGTCCGCCTGCTCCGGATCGTCGCCGATGAAGCAGGCCGAGGCGATGGAGATGTGGTCGAAGATCTGCGAGCGGTCACGCCCGTCCTCCCGCATCCGCAGCGCCTCCTTGGCGTGCTTCTGCGCGATGCCCGCGGCCGCCGGCTCGTGCTCGGCCAGGGTGCGGTAGACCAGCCCCTCCATCCCGTGCAGGTCCGCCTCGTTGAACAGCTGCATCCAACTCGGCGGGGGTACATCGCTCTTGTCCGAGACGAACAGCTCCTCCGCCTCGCCCAGGGTGCGGCGGACCGCTTGGCCCCGCCCCAGGGACGCCTGCGCCCACGCCTCGATGGTGGCGAACATGGCCCGGGTGCGCGGCAGCGTCTGCTCACCGGCGCCCGACCTGGCCAGCTTCATCAGGTCCAGCGCCTCGTCCGGACGGCCGAGGTGGACCATCTGCCGGGCGGCCCGGGACAGGGCCTCGCTGGCCCGCGGCCGGTCGCCGCCCTCCCGGGCGGCGTGGGCGGCGATCACGAAGTACTTCTGGGCGGTCGGCTCCAGCCCCACGTCGTGGGACATCCAGCCGGCGAGCACCGCCAGGTTGGCCGCCACCCCCCACAGCCGGCGCTGCAGGTGGTCGGGGTGGCGGAACGAGAGCATGCCGCCGACCTCGTTGAGCTGGCCGACCACGGCCTTGCGCTGCAGTCCGCCACCGCGGGAGGCGTCCCAGGCGCGGAAAACCTCGACCGAGCGCTCCAGCGCGTCGATCTCCTGGGAGCCGACGGGCGCGGCTTCGTAGCGGTCGTAGCCGGCCTGGCCGGCCTGGAACGGGTCGTCGAAACGGGGGGCGTCGGAAGCGAGAGCCGGGTCGGTGTGCAGCCAGTCGTGCATGGCGCTGCTGAGTGCTGAGCCTGCGGCGAGCGCTGCGCCGGCGCCCACCAAGCCGCGTCGGTTGAACATAAGGTCCATTCCCGTGAATTCGGTGAGGACCGCGGCCACACGATCGGGCGCCCAGGGCAGTCCGTCGTCGGACTTCCCTCTCCCCACACGCCCTTGTCGCCCGAACCCGAGGTCCTCGGTGGTCACAACACGACCGAGACGCTCGGTGAACAGGGCCGCCAAGACCTTCGGCACCGGATCGCGCGGCGTCTCGCCGGTCTCGATCCAGCGCCGGACCCGGGAGGTGTCGGTCGCCAGCTGCGGGTGGCCCATGGCCGCCGCCTTCCGGTTCACGAGTCTCGCGAGCTCGCCCTTGGACCATCCGGCCAGGCCGAACAGGTCCGCAAGTCGGGTGTTGGGTTCCCTCGCCACGTCAAGCCCCCAGGTTCCTCGGCTGGTCCGACAGTAACGGCCGGTACCGGCCCGTCATGGGCCAAGTGACTATTCGCCAGGGTCCGCCAGGGTTCGCCAGCTGTCGGGCCACCCGCGCGCCGGTGTGGTGTAGGAACGCGCCACCCGGCCCGGCGGCCGGACCGCATTCCCCAGGGTGCGGCCCGCGCCTCCGGGGCCGGGAGCGCACCAGGGGGAAAACTGTCGGCACACGAAGGGATCTGTTTCGCCCATGTACGCAGCGTCGTCCTCCGTGTCCGTTCCACCCCGGCCGCGCCGCCAGCCCCCCGGCGGCGGCCCCTACCTCGACCCCGCCCATGCCGGGCGGGCACGGCGGGGTCCGGCGGTGGGTCCGCAACCGCTCAGCGGGCGGCTGGACCTGTCCGGGCCGCAGGGGGCGCAGCTGCGCGCCGCGATCGCGTCGGTGCACCGGATCTGCCCCGAGTTCAACCCCGTGCAGGTACTGCGGCGGAGCGGACGCTCGCTGCTGCTGGTGGGGACCACCGGACGCAGCACCGCGGTGGCCAAGTGCCTGCTGGACCACTCGCCCGCGTGGACGGAGCGCTTCCGGCACGAAATAGGGGCATACCGTGCGTTCGTCCGGCACCGTCCCCCGGTGCGCGTCCCCCGGCTCATCGCCGCGGACCCGGAGAACTGCACGTTGATCATGGAACGGATGCCCGGCCGGGTGGCGGCCCTGCAACGGCATCCGGTGGATCCGCCGCCCCGGGCGGACATCGAGGCCGCGCTGGCCGCCGTCTGCCGGGTGAACGGCTGGCGCCCGCCGCCGGGCCGGTTCGACGCGCCGATCGACTACCCCGCCCGCCTGGCGCGGTACCACGAGCTGGGGCTGCTCACCGACCGCGACATGGGCGACCTGCAGAAGCTGCTGCACGGGCTGGCGCACGCGCCGGGCCGGCAGAGCAGGGGGCAGTTCTGCCACGGCGACGCGCTGCTGAACAACGTCCTGCTCTCCCCCGCCGGCGCGGTGCTGGTCGACTGGGACCACGCGGGCTGGTACCTGCCGGGGTACGACCTGGCCACCCTGTGGACCGCGCTCGGCGACGCCCCGGCGGCACGCCGCCGGATCAGCGCCCTCGCGCAGCAGGACGGCCCGGCCGCCCGGGACGCCTTCCTGGTGAACCTCATGCTGGTGCTCACCCGGGAGATCCGCACCTACGAGACGGCGGTGCACCGCACCATGACGGATCCCGCCCCCGCGGTCCCCGGCGCCGGCGGGGCGAGCGAGGAGCAGCGGCTGCTGCTGCGCCGGCTGCACGACGACTGCGCGATGGCGCGCCGTGCGGTGCGGGCCGCGGTGGGCACCCGCTGACCGCGCGGGGGCGTCAGCGGTCCAGACCGCTGACGCCCCGCAGGCCGGGCCCGCCCGGGGCGGGAAAGTCACCGATCCGGGCGACCGGCGGCGAAACGCGCCCGGCCCGAACATGATTGACGCGACGTCGAACAGCGGATACCTGTAGGTGCGTCCGGCCCCCCGCGCCCCAGCCGGCGCAGGGCACGGCCCACCTCAGGAGGCTGCTTTGCGAGGTTCCGCTCAGGCACGCACCAGCTCCAGACCCGGCACCCGTCCCCTGGCCCGGCGCGCCGCGGGCGCCGTCGCGTCCGCGGCGCTGCTGCTGCCCCTCATCTCCGCCACCCCGGCCGCCACCGCGGACCAGCCCCGGTCCGGTGCCCTCCAGGGCGCCTTCGCCGACGCGGCGGAGGAGTACGACGTCCCGCGGAGCGTCCTGCTGGGCGTCTCCTACCTGGAGTCCCGGTGGGACGGGCACCGGGGCGCTCCGAGCGTCACCGGCGGCTACGGTCCGATGCACCTGACCGACGCGCGCACCGCCATCGCCGAGGCCCCGCACCACAGCCACGGCGACGAGGACGCCCGCGGGGACTCGGCGCGGCCCGCGCGGACCGCCGAGGCCGACCTGCCGGAGCCGGCCGACCTTCCGGCCCGGCTGCGCACCCTCGACCGGGCCGCGGCGCTGACCGGCCTCCCGGCGGACGACCTGCGGCGGGACGAGGCCGCCAACATCCGCGGCGGAGCGGCGCTGCTCGCCGACACCCAGCGGCGGCTGGGCCTGCCGTTCAGCGACGACCCGGCGGACTGGTACGCGGCGGTGGCCGGCTACTCCGGGGCGGACGACGCCGCGAGCGCCGCAGTCTTCGCCGACGACGTGTACGACGTGATCCGCGGCGGTGAGCGGCGGACCACCGAGGCGGGGCAGCAGGTGGTGCTGGAGGCCGGCCCCGGCGTCACCCCGCGCACCGGGCAACTCGACCTCCTGGGGCTGCGCGCCGCGCCGCGGGACGACCGCGTGGAGTGCCCGCGGAGCGTGGCCTGCGAGTGGATCCCTGCCCCGTACCAGGATCTCGGCGGCGGCGACTACGGGAACCACGACAAGGGCGACCGCCCGGTGTCGCAGGAGATCGACTACATCATCGTGCACGACACCGAGGCGACCTGGGACACCACGCTCAAGCTGGTGCAGGACCCGACCTATGTGTCCTGGCACTACTCGCTGCGCTCCTCGGACGGGCACATCGCCCAGCACCTGCCGGTCAAGGACGTCGGCTGGCACGCGGGCAACTGGTACGTCAACGCCAAGTCGGTGGGGCTGGAGCACGAGGGCTTCCTGGCCACCCCGGACGCCTGGTACACGGAGGCGATGTACCGCACCTCGGCCCGGCTGGTGCGCCACCTGGCCCACCGGTACGACATCCCGCTGGACCGGCAGCACATCCTGGGGCACGACAACGTCCCCGGTTCCACCGCGTCCGCCGTCCGGGGGATGCACACCGACCCGGGCCCGTACTGGGACTGGGCGCACTACTTCACCCTGATCGGCGCGCCCTTCCACCCCACCGCGGGGCCGGACGGCGGGCTGGTCACCATCCGCCCCGACTACGACACGCACCAGCCGGTCTACACCGGCTGCGAGAAGCCCAAGGTCGCCTGCGCGCCGCACGGCTCGGGCGCGGTGCGGCTGCACACCGGCCCGAGCCAGGACGCGCCGCTGGTGAAGGACATCGGGCTGCGGCCCGACGGCAGCGCGTCCACCGACGGGGTCAACGACACCGGGGCGCGCGCGTCGACCGGTCAGCGGTTCGCGGTGGCGGACCGTGCCGGTGACTGGACGGCGGTGTGGTATCTCGGGCAGAAGGCCTGGTTCCACAACCCCCCGAAGCAGCGGACGGCGGTGAACGCCCGAGGGCTGGTGGTCACCCCGAAGCCGGGCGTGGCCGAGGTGCCGGTGTACGGGCGCGCCTATCCGGAGAAGTCGGCGTACCCGGACGGCGTGCCCGCCCAGGCGGTCTCCCCGCTGCAGTACACGCTGCCCGCCGGACAGGAGTACGCGCTGGGCCTGCGCACCCGGGGCGAGTACCTCTGGGCGACCACCTTCGACCCGGCCGGACACCGGGTGGTGCGGGGTCAGGAGGCGTACTACCAGATCCAGTTCGGACACCGGGTGGCCTTCGTCAAGGCGTCGGACGTGTCGGTCCGGCCGTCCGGCCGCTGAGGCCGGTCGGCGCACGAGGGGCCGGCCCGCGGACGCGTGGCGACGCGGCCGCGGGCCGGCCCGCCCGGTCGGTGGGGTCAGGACCCGGTCACCGGGTAGTGGTCGCTGAGGTTGGTGTAGGTGTACCGCGTGCCCCAGCTGGAGACGGTCCAGGGCGCGCTGCTCTCCTTGATCACGTCGTTGTGCCACCCCTCGGGCCGGACGTGGCCCTGACGGTGCAGCACGTAGTCCAGGTCCTCGCGCGGGTCGTCGGGGTAGCGCTCGGCGGCGATGGAGTTGTCCCGGGTGTCGAACGAGTACGGGTGGCCGGTGCGCGGGGCGTCCTGGAGGCCGGCGTCGGCGAGCATCGAGGCGTACTCCGGGCTGTGCGAGTCGACGTTGAAGTCGCCGGCCACGATCACCTGCTCCCCCGCGGGGATGGCCTTGGCGTCCAGGAACGCGTCGAGTTCCCGGAACTGCCGGCTGCGCGTCTGTGCCGCCTCGCCCGCGTCGCAGCCGGGGTCGGTGGACTGGGCATGGGTGCCCACCACGTGCACGCGGCTGCCGTCGACGTCCAGGACGGCGTAGACGAAGCCCTTGTTGGAGTACCAGTCGGCGCCGCAGGCGTCCCGGTAGACGAACTGCTCCTTGCGGATGATCGGCCACTTGCTGAGGACGGTGACTCCCCCGTCCTCGGGCGTGGTGGCGGAGTAGGCGCCGCCGGTGGCGTCCCAGCCGTCCTTGCTCCGGCCCATCACCGGCGTCTGGTGCGGGTACCCGGCCGCCGCCGCGTTGGCCTTCAGCGCGTCGGAGGAGGAGTTGTCGAACGCCTCCTGGATCACCACCACGTCACGGCCCCGGAAGAAGTCGGCGGCCGGGATGGCCTTCGCCCGGTGGTCCTGGCCCCAGTTGGGGTAGAGGGTCTTGCTGAACAGGAAGGTGTTGTACGTGAGGACGTTCAGCCCGGGGGCGGCGGCCGGGGCGGCGCCGGCCGAGGGGCCGGCGGCCATGAGCGCGGCCGAGGCGAGGGCGGCGGTCGCCAGCGCGGCGCCGGCGGCGCGGCGGAGCGTGGAGTGCGGCACTGCATCTCCTGGAGTGCGTGGGGGAAGGGGACGCCGCACATCCAAGCAGTTGAAGTTACTTCTAGGTAGCTTCCAGGTGGAGGAAATCTTCGCCAAGCCGAACGTACGGCCGCCCGCGATCCGGCCCCGGGCCGGCGGTCCCGCGCCGTGCCCCCGTCAGCCCTGCTGGAACATCTCCGCGGGCAGCGGCTTGAGCAGCCGGTAGAGGTCGTCGGTGATGGGCCGGTCCCAGCTGGCGATGGTGACGAGAACCCCGTCGCTGCGGTCGAACTGCGCGCACGAGATCCGGCTCTCCGAGAGCTTGATCCGGCGCACGATGAGGAGGTTGTCCTCGTGCATGACGGGCGTGTCCTCGGACTCCACCACCCGCACCGGCTCGTCGTTGCCGAGCGCCGACAGGAGCTGGGTGACCTCGAACGGCACCTGGCCCTCGGCCAGCTCCCGGACCGGGGAGCCCGCCGGCAGATTGCCGATGATCATGGCGGGTCCGCGGCCGCCGAACAGGTCGTAGCGAAGGAAGACCCCCTGGCAGCTGCCGTCCGGCGCGGGGAGCAGTCCCGCACCGAGATCTCCGGGCCAGTCGCCCGGGTCCATGGCCAGGACGTCGAAGTCCGGGCCGGTGGGTGTGGCAGCGCTGCGGCGGCGGAGGAACGACATGCGGACATGGTACGTGCCCGGGGCGCCCCGGCGCCGCGCGGGAGGGGCGCCGGGGCGGGCCCTCAGCGGTACCGCCAGCCGGTGTCGGTCTCCACCCGCATCACCTTGGCCAGCCCGGTGCGGTCGGTGCCCACCTTGCGGTAGACACCGGACAGCAGCCGGGCCACGTCCGGCTCGGGCACCCCCAGTTCCTCGGCGATCCGCGGGTCGCCGAGGCCGGTCGCGGCCAGCTCGGCGGCGGCCAGCTCCTGCCGGGTGAGGCTGCCGGTCGCGTCGGCGCCCAGCTGGAGCGGGCGGAGCCCGACGGCGGACAGTTCGTCGCGGGCCCGGGCGGCCAGGGTCTCGGCGCCGCACTGGAGCGCGCCCTCCAGCCCGCGGTAGAGCCGGTCGCCGGCTTCCTGCGGCAGGCCGATGCGGCGCAGCGCGGCGCCGTGGTCGACCAGGGCCAGCGCGAGGTCGTAGGCGGACGGCGAGCCTTCCAGCCGGCTGACCGCCTCCGCCAGCAGCCCGATCCGTTCCGGGCCGCGGGCCACCGAGGCGGCGGTGTGCAGGGCCTGTCCGACGGTGGAGGCCGCGCCGAACTGCCGGGCGCGGCGCACCGCTTCGTCCGCGAGCTCCACCGCCTGGGCCGGGTCGGTCAGCGCGACGGCCTGCGCCAGGTGGAGCTGCCAGGGGCACCATGCGGGGTTGCGCATGCCGCGGCCGTCCATCCGGCGCCCGACCGCGGTGAGCTGCTGGCGGGCCTCGCGGTGCAGGTTCCTGGCGAGCAGCAGTTCACCGTGGACGGCCTGGACGTCGGGGTAGACCACGGCCCTGGGCACCACGCTGCCGTAGTCGTGCGCCTCGGCCACCCGCTGGGCCTCCTCGGTCCGGCCGCGGGCCAGCAGGGTCTGGACCAGGGTGCCGACGGCGGCCCAGTGGGCGGGTGTGGAGGCGCCCACCCGGTCGGCGATCCGCAGCCCCTCGCGGACCAGGTCCTCGGCTTCGGCGAGCCGGCCGCGCCGGTAGCGGATGTAGCCGAGCAGGGTGAGGCCGAAGGCGAGGTGGGAGCCGCGCCAGCCCTTCCGCTCGCACTCCCCGATGCCCGCCTGGAAGAGTTCCTCGGCCCGCCCCGGCTGGTCGCAGTACATGAAGGTGAGCGCGACCAGGATGGGCACCTCGAAGCCCCAGTCGTCGTCGGTCCAGCTCAGGCCGTCGCCGAGGGCGGTCTCGGCGTACCCCAGGGCGTCGGCGACCGGTTCGCCGCGCACCACGGCGTCCCAGCCGCGCAGCCCGAGCAGATAGCGCTCGGCCACGCCACGGCCGCTGAGGTGGTCCACCAGTTTCGCGAGCCGCCGGGAGCGGGCGGGCGAGTCCTGCTCGTCGGCGCGGAAGGCGTTCCACATGAACTGCTCGGCCTGCATCCGCAGCCGGGTCCGGGCGCTGGTGGCCCGCCGGGCCTCGGCCTCGACGAGCCGCGCGGCGTCCTCCATGCGGCCGGTGTGCCCGTACGCCTGGGCGAGGCGGACGGTGACCGCTTCCCGCAGGGCCGGGTCGAGCAGCGGTTCCTCCAGCGCGGCCCTGAGGTGGTTGACGGTGGTGGCGGGTGCGGCGAGCGACGCGGAGCAGCCGAGTTCGAAGAGCACCGCGGCCCGGTCCTCCAGGCTCGGCGGCTCCCGCAGCGCCCGTTCCAGGCAGCGGCGGGCGGCCTCCGGAGCACCGGCCCGCAGGTCCTCGCGGGCCGCCTCGCGCAGCTTCTCCACCACCCAGGAGTCCGCCTCGGGATGCATCTCCAGCATGTGGCGCCCGGCGGCGGCCGCGCCGAGGCCGGCGCCGATGACCACCGCGGCGGCCTGGCCGTGCATCGCCACCCGCATGGCGGGCGGGATCGCCCGGTACACGGCGGTGGCGATCAGCGGGTGCAGGAACTCCAGTGAGTCGCGGCCGGCGGTGCCGCGGCCCAGGATCCGGGCGTCGCGCATCCGCGCGACCAGGTCGGCGGTCTCGGTGGCGGAGAGCGCGGCGAGGTTGGCGGCGAGCGCCGGGGTGGCCTCGGTGCCGAGCACGGCCACCGCCCAGGCGAGGCGGACCGCGGTGGTGCCGATGCGCTCGAGCCGGTCCATCAGCCCGTTGTCCCGGGCGGTGGACACCAGCCCGCGCAGTTCGGCGTTGTTGACCGACTGGGGTTTCAGTTCCCGGTCGCGGATCTTGGCGGTCAGCTCGACGACCTCGAAGGGGTTGCCGCCGGTGACCGCCCAGCATTCGCGGCAGAACGCGTCCTCGGCGTCCTCGCCGAGGCTGTCGCGGACGATCCGGCCGACGGCCTGCGGGGTCAGCGGGGCCAGCAGATGGGGCCGGGAGCCCTGCCGCTCGGCGAGCCGGCGGAAGGCGACGGCGTCGGCGGACAGGTCCTCCGGGCGGTAGCCCACGGCCAGCAGCAGCGGCAGGTCCTGGGTGCGCGGCGCGAACCCGGTGAGCCAGTCCAGCGACTCGGGGTCCGCCCAGTGGGCGTCGTCGAGGATGGTCACCACCGGCCCGTTCTGCACGACGTACCGGGTGACCAGCCAGTCCAGGCCGTCCCGTACGCCCTGCGGGTCGGGGGTGCCGCCGTCGGGTGACCTGACCAGCCCGACGGCGGGCGCGACGATGTCGTACCAGGAGCCCAGGACGCGGCGCTGCTCGGCCTCGCCCGCGGTGGCGAGCACCGGCTGGACGAGCTGGCGCAGAACGTGGAAGGCGACGCTCTGCTCGTGCTCGCCGCCGCGTGCCGAGAGCACGGTGCAGCCGCGGCCGGCGGCCCGCCGCCGCAGTTCGCCCAGCAGCGCCGTCTTGCCGCCGCCGGCCGGGCCGGCGAACGCGATCACCCCGCCGGTGCCGGGCGTGCCGGTGCCGCTGCCGGAGCCGGTGAGTTCGGTCAGCACCCGGTCCACGGCGTCGAGTTCGCGTTCCCGCTCGACCAGCATCCGGTCCGGTCGGCCCCTGTTCTCCGCGCCTTCGTTCACGTTCCGTCCCCTCCGACAGGTAACGCTGAGCGTAGCCTCAGGGGACGCTCCGTAGCACCCCGCGCCGAAAAACTTCGTGTGCATGAGCCAGTGGCACAAGCCAATTCGGGATACGTACTATCGATCGATTGCCGATCGCGGCACGATGTCGTGGCTGGAGTTGGCTCGATCGCACCGGTGATCGGGCTCATACGGGCTGCATGGATCGCGTCGGGAACAGGTGGGGAACGATGGACACGTCGACGGCACTCGCTCCGGGTCCGGATCTCGCCGGACGGGCGGCGCTGTTCGAGATACCGGTGGGGGTCGCGGCGAGCCGGGACGCCGAGGCGGCACGGCTGCACACCATCCGATGGCTGTGCCGCTTCGGGGTGTTCCAGGGGGACGCGGCGGTCGCCGAGTACGACGCCCTGCGCCTGGACCGGCTCTCGGCACTGTTCTACCCGCGGGCCGTCGGGGCCGAACTCGCCCTGGCCAACGACCTCAACGGCTGGTTCTTCGTCTTCGACGACCAGTTCGACGGGGAGTTGGGGTGCCGGCCGGAGGCGGTCGCGCGGCTGGTCGACAGCGTCGTACGAATCGCCTGGGAGCCCCCGGGGCAGGACGCCGGCGCCGACCCGCGGGACGCCGGTCCGCTGCTGGCCAGCTTCCGCGATCTGTGGCGGCGCATCAACGCCGGGATGCCGCGGGTGTGGCGGGACCGGTTCCGCCGGCACTGGTGCGGCTACCTGGAGGCCCACAAGCGGGAGGCGCGCGACCGCACCGGGCGGCCGCTGCCGTCCCTGGAGGCCCTGCTGGAGGTGAAGCGGCACTCGGTGGGCGTCCAGCCCTGTCTGGACCTGCACGAGCGGTTCGGCGGGTTCACCCTGCCCCCCGCGGTGCACGGCGGCGGCCCGCTGGCCGCGATGCGGGAGGCCACCGACGATGTGGTGATCTTCGTCAACGACATCGTCTCGCTCGACAAGGAGCTGGCCGCCGGCGATGTGCACAACAGCGTGATCCTGCACCGGGAGCGGCACGGCGGCACCCTCGACGAGGCGGTCCGCCGGGTCGCCGGACTCGCCAACGCCCGGTACCGCCGCTTCGAGGAACTGGCCGCCCGGCTGCCCTCGGTGCTCTCCGAGGAGGGCGCCCCGGCGGAGGTGCTGCGCCACGCCGCCCGGTACACCGAGGGGATGCGGCACGTGATGGCCGGCAGTCTCGCCTGGTCCCTGGAGACCTCGCGCTACGACCAGCGGGGCGTCGACGCGGTGCGCAGCGGGCGGCAGCGGCCCTGGGGGGACCTCGGCGGCCCGCGGTGACCCCGCCGGCCGGGCGCCGCGGTGCCCGGCCGCGGACCGCCCCGGTCACTGGTCGCGGCGGTGCACCCCGGCGACGGTGAGGGCGGCCGCGGCCAGCAGCCACACCGCGTCCACCGTCCAGGCTCCGGCGACCGTCGACGGCCAGCGTTCGGCCGCCGGGGTGTAGCCGACGGCGACCAGGCGGTCCCAGGCGCCGGCCGGCAGGGCGTGGTCGACGACCGCCGCCCAGTACCGGTCGTCGGTGAAGACCAGCGGCAGCAGCAGCAGGAGCGCGACGGCGCCGACCAGGGTGATGCCCATGTGCCGCGCCAGGGTGCCGATCGCCATGCCGGTGAGCGCGCACACCGGCGCCAGCAGCGCGGAGGCCACCAGGACCCGCCAGGCGCCGGGGTGGCTCATCGGCACGCCGGCGCCCCGCCCGGACAGGATGGCCTGCGTCACCACGAACGAGGCCACCGCGATCACCGCCCCCAGCACGGTGGTGACCGCGGTGACCACGGCCACCTTGGCCGCCATCACCGAGCGGCGGGCGGGGACGGCCGCGAAGGTGGTGCGGATCAGCCCGCTGCTGTACTCGCCGACGACCGCGGCGGCCCCGATGGCCGCGGCGGCGAGCATCAGGACCAGGGCCGCGTTGGCGGTGAAGGCATGGGTCAGCGCGATGCCGTCGCGGACGAAGCCCGCCCGGTGGCGGGGATCGTCCGCGGGCCAGTAGCGGTAGGTGTCGTACGCGGTGCCCGCGTTGAACCCGACGACGGCCAGCGCGGTGATCACGCAGGCCCAAGGCGTCGAACGCAGCGACCACAGTTTGATCCACTCGGCGGCGAGGAGATCGCGGAACCGGGCTCGGGGCTCCGCGGCGGAGCGGGCGAGGGTGCTCATCGGGCTTCTCCCGGGACGTATTCGGCGCTGTCGGCGGTGAGTTCCATGAACGCCTCCTCCAGGGAGGCGGTGTGCGTGGTCAGTTCGTGGAGCACGACCCGGTCGCGGAGCGCCAGTTCGCCGATCCGCTCGGCGGCCAGACCGGTCACGGTGAGCGCGTCGCCGTCCCGGTCGACCGCCGCGCCTTCGCCGGTCAGCAGGTCCGCCAGCGCGGCGGAGCCGGGCGTGCGCACCGTCACGCTCCGGCGGGTGCCGCGGGCCGCGAAGTCCGACAGGCTCTCCGCGGCGATCAGTTCGCCCCGCCCGATCACGATCAGCTGGTCGGCGGTGTTCTCCATCTCGGACATCAGGTGGCTGGAGACGAACACCGTGCGGCCTTCGGCGGCCAGCCGCCGGAACAGTCCGCGGACCCACTTGACGCCCTCCGGGTCCAGCCCGTTGAGCGGTTCGTCGAACATCAGCACCGGGGGGTCGCCGAGCAGCGCCGCGGCGATGCCGAGCCGCTGCTTCATGCCGAGGGAGAACCCCCCGATACGGCGGTCCGCCGCGGCCGCCAGCCCGACCTCGTCCAGCACCCGCTCGACCCGGGCGGGCGGGATGCGGTTGGCCCGGGCCAGCGCGGACAGATGGGCCCGCGCGCGGCGTCCGCCGTGCACGTCGCCCGCGTCGAGCAGCGCGCCGACATGGCGCAGCCCGCGCGGGCGGTCCCGGAACGGACGGCCACCGACGGTGGCGCTCCCCCCGGTCGGGTCGTTCAGGCCGAGGATCAGCCGCAGGGTGGTGCTCTTGCCGGCGCCGTTGGGGCCGAGGAAACCGGTGACGCACCCGGGGCGCACGGCGAAGGTGAGGCCCTTGACGGCGGCGGTCGCGCCGTAACGCTTCGTCAGGTCGTTGACTTCGATCACATGGGCAACGGTGCCGGTCCGGGCCCGGGCACGTCGTCGGACCGCGGCGGACAATCCCGGCCGCGCGGGTCACCCAGGGGTGTACGACCCCGGTCCGATGCCCGGCGCGGATCGGCTGGTTACGATGCGGCCCATGGCTGCCGCACCGTCCGCCCCGCCGCCTGCGAGGGCGTTTCCCCTGCTCCCCCGCCCGTGGTGGCGGATGCCGCCGGGGTGGTTGGCGGCGCTGTCCTGGTGTGCGGGCGCGGCGTTCACGTTCCTCATCCGCACCCGGCTGCCCGGCGAGAGCCAGGCGGCCGTGAACGCGGGGGTCCTCTTCTACCGCTGGGACGGCCTGGCGACGCTCACGGTGGCCACCGCCATGGCGCTGAGCGGCTGCGGTCTGCTGGCCCGCCGGCCGCTGGCGGCCATCGGCCTGCTGCTCGCCGGTGCCGCGACCGCGTCGATAGCGCTGAGCGTGGGCGAGATCCCGATGGCGCAGTTCCTGGCGGTCGACGTCGCGCTCTACCTCATCGCCGCAACCCGGCCGCGCAGGACCGGGATCACCGCCCTGGCCATGGCGCTCGGCGTCCTCGCCGGCTACCTCGCCACCCGCCTGCTGTGCGGGTGGGAGGTGGGCACCTCGGCGGAGCTGGCAGTGGCGTTGACGGCCGTCATCGCCTGGCTGATCGGCAGTTCGGCGCGCGAGGCCCGGGAGCACGCCCGGCAGGTGCGCGAACAGGCCGCGGTGCAGGCCGTGACCGCCGAACGACTGAGGATCGCCCGCGAGTTGCACGACATGGTCGCGCACACCATCGGCATCGTCGCCCTCCAGGCGGGCGCGGCGCGGCGGGTCATCGACACCCAGCCGGCCCGGGCGCGGGAGGCGCTCGGCGCGGTGGAGGAGGCGGGCCGGGAGACGCTGGCCGGGCTGCGGCGGATGCTGGGCGCGCTCCGCCAGACCGAGCACGGCACCGGGCCGGAGCCGGGGTCGCTCGCCCCGGCGGCGGGGCTGGCCGATGTCGACCGGCTGGCCGCGGCGGCGACCGCGGCCGGGGTCCGGGTCGACGTGCGGTGGCGGGGGCGGCGCCCGCTGCCCCCGGAGATCGAGCTGTCGGCGTTCCGGATCGTCCAGGAGTCGGTCACCAACGTGGTGCGGCACGCGGGCACCGGCTCCTGCCGGGTCTCCATCGACTGCGGGGCGGAGGTCCTGGCCATCGAGGTCGTCGACGGCGGGCGCGGCGGCTCCGGCGTCCCGTCCGGCGGCGGCTACGGCCTCGCCGGGATGCGGGAGCGGGTCGGCCTGCTGCGCGGCGAGTTCTCCGCCGGGCCGCGGCCCGGGGGCGGCTTCCGGGTCGCGGCCCTGCTGCCCGTGCCGGCGGCCGTGCGATGACCGTCCGGGTGCTGCTCGCCGACGACCAGCCGCTGATCCGCACCGCGTTGCAGATGGTGGTCACTGACACGCCCGACCTCCGGGTCGTCGGCGAGGCCGGGACGGGGTCCGAAGCCGTCCGGCTGACCCGGGAGACCGAGCCGGACGTGGTGGTGATGGACATCCGGATGCCCGGCATGGACGGCATCGAGGCCACCCGGCTGATCACCGCCGGGCCGGGCACCGCACGGGTCGTGGTCCTCACCACGTTCGACGAGGACGACCACGTCTACGGCGCCCTGCGCGCGGGCGCGTCCGGCTTCCTGGTCAAGGACATGGCGCTGGACGACATCCTGGCCGCGATCCGGGTCGTCGCCGCCGGGGACGCGCTGATCGCGCCGAGCGTCACCCGGCGCCTGATCGCGGAGTTCGCCGGCCGCCCCGAGCCCGCCGCGGGGCGGCCCGCGGAGGCGTCCGCCGCCGGGCGGGGGGCGATCGAGGGCCTCACCGCCCGCGAGCGCGAGGTGCTGACCCTGGTCGGGAGCGGGCTGTCCAACCCGGAGATCGCCGCCCGACTGGTGATCAGCGTGGCCACCGTCAAGACGTACGTGACCCGGCTGCTCGCGAAGCTCGGCGCCCGCGACCGGGTGCAGCTGGTCATCATCGCCTACGAGGCCGGACTGGTGGGGCCGCGATGAGCGCCGGACCGCGGTCCGGCACGGTCGACCTGTGGAAGGCCGGGCTGAGCGACGTGCCGCCGGAGGTGTGGCACCGCACCGACCTGCGGGTGCTGATCCTCGCGGACAACCGGCTCACCGGACTGCCGGCCGCGATCGGCGGGCTGACCCGGCTGCACACCCTGGACCTGGGCCACAACCGGCTGACCCGGCTTCCCGGGGAGATCGGCGAGCTGACCGGCCTGAGCCGGTTCCTGTACCTGCACGACAACCTGCTCACCGAACTCCCGGCCGCCCTCGGCCGGCTGACCCGGCTCGGCTACCTCAACGTGGGTGAGAACCGCCTGGTCCGGCTGCCGGCGGAGATCGGCGGCATGACCGGGCTGGTCGAGTTCCGCGCGCAGCACAACGCGCTGGCCCGGCTGCCCGGTACCATCGGGCGGCTCACCGGGCTGCGGGAGCTGTGGCTGCGGGGCAACCGGCTGACCGGGCTTCCGGCTTCGGTGGCCGCGCTGCGGGAGCTGCGCGAGCTGGAGCTGCGGGAGAACGCCCTGGAGACCGTTCCCGAGGCGCTGCGCGCCCTGCCCCGGCTGCGCCGGATCGATCTGCGGGGCAACCGGCTGCGGGAACTCCCAGACTGGCTCGGCACGTTGCCGGCGCTGGAGAAGCTCGACCTGCGCTGGATGGGCTTCGACCTCGGGCACGAGGGGCTGCGCGGGCTGCGGGAGCGCGGCTGCGTCGTCCTCACCTGACGCCCCCGGGGCGGCTTCGGGTATCCGCGCGCCGCGGGTCCGCGCACCGGCGGGCGGCGGCACCGGCGGGCCCGCGAGCGGTGCGGCGGCCGGCCGTGCCCGCCGCCGCGAGCGGCCCGGGCCGGGCCCGCTCCCGCCGCCGGGCACCTCGCCGGTGAGCGCCGGGTGCTCAGGTCAGGTCGAACTCGCCGTCCCGGGCGCCGAGCACGAAGGCGCGCCATTCGGCCGGAGTGAAGATCAGAGCCGGGCCCTCGGGGTTGCGGCCGTCCCGCATCGCGATGTACCCCTCGACGAAGGCGATCTCGACATCGCCCGCCCCCTGGCTGCTCGACCGCCACTGCGCGTCGGTCAGATCGAGGTCCGGCTTCTTGCCGCCGTTCAGCCGCTGTTCGGTGGTGGTGTCGGCCACGTCGTCAGCTCCTCCCTGGTCGTCGTCCGCGCCCCACCCTAGCGATCTGCGGGCGGCGCGCACAGGGCGCCGCAACGCACCCGGCCGGTGTGGTATGAGCCCCCGGCGGGAGGGCCGGCCGGGCCGTGGCACCCGCCAGCTCACCGGTTCGCGCACGCGTCCCCGGTCGCGCACGTCGCTCCGCCGGCGGCCACCGGTATCCGCCGGTATCCGCCGGTCCGCCGTTACCCTCGCACCATGGTCGAATCCCTCCGGAGACGCCCCCGGGCCACCCGAATAGCCGTCGCGATCGCCGTGGTCGCCGCACTGCCCTTCCTCGTCCCCGTCACCATCGAGAGCGAGGAGTTCACCAACGGGGAGCTCACCTCCTACAGCTATCTCGACCTCACCGCCCTGGTCGGCGGACTCGTCGCCGTCGGGTACGCGTTCCGGGCCCGCTCCGCCGCCCGGGTCGACGGTGAACTCACCGCGAAGGTCAAGGCGTTGCTCGCCGTGCTGGTGCTGGTGGGGGTCTTCCAGGTGGTCCGCGGCAGCGGGGTGGTGCCCCATCTGACCGACTGCTCCGCCGAGTACAGCCTCGATCTGTGCCGCCCGGCGGAGTGACCCCGGGCCACCGGTGACCGTGACCGGCGCCGGGCCGCCCACCGGGGCACCCGGGTCAGCCGGCCGTCCGTTCGCACACCGACGGCAGCGCGCGGGCCAGCGCGCCGGTGTGCAGCGCGTCGAGCCGCCGGTCGTGCGCGACCCGGGCGGCTCCGGCCGTCAGCAGGCCGGCGCAGAAGCGGCCGGCGCGGGCTCCGGCGGTGTCCGCCACGGTCAGGACCAGCGCGCGGTCGAGGCGGTTGATCTCCTCGCGCACCCGGGCCAGATCGGGGCGCTCGGCGGGGGCGCTCGCCGGGTCGGCGGTCCACCGGGCGAACAGGCCGCGCTGCACGCTCTTGTTGGCCTCGATCTGGTCGCGGAAGATCCGCACCGTCAGCCGGGGGTCGGCACCGACCGCCACGGCCTGCCGCGCCACCTCCGCCAGCACCTGCCGTTCCCGGACCGGGTCGTCGACGGGGCTGCCGGTGCCCCACTTGGCGGCGGCCACCAGATCGGCGGTGAGCAGCCGGCGGGCCGACAGGTCGGCGAACGGCAGCAGTTCGCGGTACGGGTGCGCGGCGGCGCCGGACGGCGCCGGCTCCGGGGCGGGCGCCGCGACCGCCGCGGAGGTGCCGAGCAGCGCGGCGGCCGCGGTGAGGGTCAGCGCTCGGCGCAGCGGGCGGGTGAGCCGCCCGGACGGGTTCGGCACGGATGTCGTCCTCCCTGGACCTCGGTGGCGGGCGTCGGCGCCGAGGCGCCTGCCCGGGGCAGGCTGCCCGGCGACGGGACCGGCCATGCCGCGGGCCGGGGCGGCCGGGACCGACCGGTCATGCCGCGCCCCGCTGCCCCGCGCGTCCGCGGCGGTCACCGCGGCGGGTCGAGGAACTCCCGTACCGCGGCGAGGAACTCCTCGGGCCGCCGCTCGTGCACCAGGTGGCCGGCGTCGATGGTGATCAGCCGGCCGTCGGGGACCCGGGCCGCCAGCTCGGCCACCTCGGGCTGGGCGATGTGGCTCGCCGGTCCGCCGGCGATCACCAGCGTCGGGGCGGTGACGGCCGCCAGGTCCTCGGCCCACCGCGGGTCGGGGGCGTTGCGGGCCTCGGTGAACCGGGTCTTCACCCCCCAGTCGAGGGTGAGCGGGCCCTCGGGGGGCTCGGGCACCGCCAGCGGCGGGTCCTGGGGCAGCAGCACCGGCGCGTCCTCCACCACCAGTTTCGTCACCAGAGCCGGGCGGGCCTGGGCGACGAGGTAGGCGATCACCCCGCCGTAGGAGTGGCCGATGAGCACGGTCCGGTCCAGACCGAGCGCCTCGGCGAAGCCGATGACATCGTCCCGTACCCGCTCCGGCGCGTACTCCCCCGGCCGGTCGCTCGCCCCGTGGCCGCGCAGGTCGAGCGCGATGACCTGACGCCCGGTCGCCAGCGCCGGCGCGACGGCCGCCCAGTCGGCACCGTCGGCGCCCAGGCAGTGCAGCAGCAGGACGGGGGTGCCGCCGCCTGCGGTGCCCCAGGTCCGGTAGGCCAGTCGCACCCCGTCGACCCGGACGGCCGCAAGATCACTCATATGGGTGAGGCTACCGGACGGCCGACGCGGAGCCTCGGTCCCGCGCCCTGCCCCCGGCCACGACGCGACGCGCCGGCGGGCCGGAGTCCGGGGGCCGACCCGCGCGGGCGGGGTGCGGGGCACGTTCCGGGGGGCGAGGTGCCGGGCCGGTGCTCCGCGGGCGGAGCGCGGGGCCGGGTTCCGGGGGCGTCCGCGGGCGACCACCGGCCCCGGGTTTCGGGAGCGTCCGCGGGCGGCTACCGGCCGAGGACCGCCATCGCCGCGTTGTGGCCGGGGACGCCGCTGACGCCGCCGCCGCGCACCGCGCCCGACCCGCACAGCAGCACGTTGGCGTGCTCGGTCGCCACGCCCCAGCGGCGGGCGGCGGCGCTGCCGTCCGTCTCCCCCGCGTCGTCGTCCGCGTACGGGAAGGCGAGGTCGCCGTGGAAGATGTTGCCGCCCGGCAGCCACAGCTCCCGTTCCAGGTCCACCGGGGTCTTGGCCTCGACGCACGGCCGGCCGTCGGCGTCCGTCGCCAGGCAGTCCGCGATCGGCTCGGCGAGCTGGGCGTCGAGCTGGGCGAGGGTGGCGGCCAGCGCCGCCGCCCGGGTCCGCTCGTTGTCCGCGGTGAACAGCCGGGCGGGGGTGTGCAGTCCGAACAGGGTGAGGGTGTGGGTCCCGGCGCGGGCCGGTTCCGGGCCGAGGATGGAGGGGTCGGTCAGCGAGTGGCAGTACACCTCCGACGGCGGCGCGGACGGCAGGTGGCCCGCCGCCGCCTGCCGGTACGCCGTCGCCAACTGGCCGTACCCCTCCGCCACGTGGAAGGTCCCGGCGAACGCCTCGCGCGGCTCGACGTCCGGGTCCCGCAGCCGGGGCAGCCGGCGCAGCACCATGTTCACCTTGAGCTGGGCGCCTTCGGGCGGCGCCGGCGGCGTCCGGCCGAGCAGTGCGGCGAGCCCGGACGGAGAGGCGTTCACCAGCACGTGGCGGGCGGCGGCCAGCCGCTCCCCGCCGGCGTCCCGGTAGGTCACCTCCGCCGTCCTGCCGTCGGTGGCGATCGCCGTCACGGTGCGGCCGGTGGCGATCCGGGCGCCGGCCGAACGGGCCGCCCCGGCCAGCGCGTCGGTGAGCGCGCCCATGCCGCCGACCGGCACGTCCCAGTCGCCGGTTCCGCCGCCGATCACGTGGTAGAGGAAGCAGCGGTTCTGCCGCAGGGTCGGGTCGTGGGCGTGGCTGAAGGTCCCGATCAGCGCGTCGGTGAGGACCACCCCGCGCACCAGGTCGTCCGCGAACGCCGACTCCACCGCCACCCCCAGCGGCTCCTCGAACAGCGCCCGCCAGGCCGCGTCGTCGGCGATCCGGGCACGGAGCGCGGACCGGGTCGGCAGGGGTTCGGTGAGGGTGGGGAAGACCCGCTCCGCCACCCGGCCGGTCATCGCGTGGAACCGCTGCCAGGCGTCGAACTCCCGGTCCGAACCGGTGAGCCGGGCGAACGCCTCCCGGGTGCGGTGCCCGCCGGAGCGCTCCACCAGCAGCCCGGTGGGCCGCCCCGCGCGGACCGTCGGGGTGTACGAGGACACCGCGCGTCCGCGGAGCGCGAAGCGCAGCCCGAGGTCGCCGAGGATCTTCGGCGGCATCAGGCTGACCAGGTAGGAGTAGCGCGACAGACGCACGTCGACGCCGGGGAACGGGCGGCTGGAGACGGCCGCGCCGCCGGTGTGGTCCAGCCGCTCCAGCACCAGCACACTGCGCCCCGCCCGGGCCAGGTAGGCGGCGGCGACCAGTCCGTTGTGGCCGCCGCCGACGACGACCGCGTCATAGCTCTCGCTCGGTGGCATGGGCCCTGGTTAGCACGCCGGCCGGGGCGCGGGGAAGCAGGCGCGGGGCGCCGGCCGGTGGCGGAGGCGGCGGGCCGCGGCGGGCCCGGGGCGGCGGGAGCGGGAGCGGGGGCGGCGGCGGGGGCGGGGCCGGAACCGCCGGATCGCGGCGGAACGCCCGGGCGTCACGGCCGCGGGACCACCGTTCCGCCGTTCAGCTCCGCCGCCCGGCGGTAGACCTCCGCCGCCTCCTCCCGCCGCCCCAGCTGGTCCAGGCACTGCGCCTCGTCGGTGCGGCTGGTGATGGCGTCCGGGTGGCCGGCCCCCAGCACCCGTTCCCGGGCCCGGGCCACCTCCTGGTAGACCGTCAGCGCGTCGGCCCAGCGGCCGAGCCAGCTCAGCCCCACCGCGATCTCACGCCGGCTCATCAGGGTGTCCGGATGGTCCGGACCGAGGGCGCGTTCCCGCGCCGCGCAGACCTCCCGGGCCTCGGCGAGGGCTTCCGTCCAGCGGCCGAGCCTGCCCAGGTTGACGCCCAGCCCGTGCCGGGCGCGGAGCGTCTCGGGGTGGTCCGGCCCCTGGGCCCGGGCCCGGTCGCCGACCAGGTCCCGGTAGAGCGCCAGCGCTCCGGCGCTGTCGCCGAGCCGTCCCAGGCTGATGCCCACCTCGTAGCGGGCGGCGAGGGTGTCGGGGTGGTCCGGGCCGAGTTCCCGGGCGCGCGCCTCGGCCACCTCGCGGTAGCCCCGCAGCGCCTCCTCCCAGCGGTCCAGCCGTCCGAGCACATGCGCCACCTCGTACCGGGTGACCAGGGTGTCCGGGTGGCGCGGGCCGAGCACCCGGGCCCGGGCCCGGGCCACCGCCCCGGCCATCGCGTAGGAGTCCTCCAGCCGCCCCAGCCGGGCGAGGGTGAAGGCCAGGTTGTGCCGGCAGCGCAGGGTCTCCGGGTGCTCGGTGCCCATGGTCCGCTCCCGGACGGCGAGCACGGCGGTGTAGACCTCCCGGGCGGTGTCGTGGCGCCCCAGCTCGCCGAGGACGAACGCGGTCTCCTGGCGGGCGGCGAGGGCGTCGGGGTGTTCGGTGCCCAGCACCCGCTCCCGGCCGTCGGCGACCCACCGGTACTCGTGCAGCGCGTCCTCGTGCCGGCCGGCCCGGCTGAGCACGTAGGCGACCTCGTACCGGCTGGCCAGGGTGTCGGGGTGGTCCGGTCCCAGCGTCCGTGCGCGTTCGGCGGCCACCGAGCCGTGCACGCCGAGGGCTTCCTCCCAGCGGCCCAGCCGGGCCAGTTCGAGCCCGGTGCCGTGCCGCCGCGCGAGGTCGCCGGGCGGCGCCGCCGCGGCGCCCGCGGGGACGAAGGTGTCGGTCCAGACTCCGGTGAGCCCGTCGGCGGGGGCGGCGGGCGGGCCGGCCGGGCCGTCGCCGTGCGCGGCGCCGACCTTGCGGCCGGTGGTCATGGACCGCGCCCAGCCGGGCAGCGGCTCCGGTCCCGGCGGCTCCACCGCGGGGCCGGCCGGGGTGCCGGTCCCGCCGTCGCCGGTGGCCGGAGCGGGGCCGCGCCGGACCTCGGCGGTGCGCCAGGCGTCGATCAGCCGCGGCAGGTCGGCGGCGTCCTGAGGTCGCCGGCCGGGCTCCTTGGCCAGCAGCCGCACGATGATCTCCTCGATCGGCGCGGGCAGTTCGGGGCGGTGCCGGCGCGGTGGCACCAGTGGGGTGTCCCGGTGCCCGACGATGATGGACCAGGTGTCCCCGAGGTCGAACGGCGGTGCCCCGGTGGCGAGTTCGTACAGCACGCAGCCCAGTGAGTAGAGGTCGCTGCGGTGGTCGATGGCGGCGCCCTCGATCTGCTCCGGCGACATGTAGTGCGGGGTGCCCATCGCCATGCCGCTGCCGGGGCCGGTGAGCCGGGCGGTGAACCCGATGTCGTGCCCGAGCCGGGCGATGCCGAAATCGCAGATCTTCACGGCGCCGTCGGTGAGCCGCATGATGTTGGCCGGTTTGAGGTCGCGGTGCACGATGCCCTGCCCGTGGGTGTAGGCCAGGGCCGCCGCCACCTGGTCGGCGATGTCCACCACATCGGGCACCGGCAGCGGTTCCGCCTTGCGGTCCGCCAGCAGCTGGCTGAGGTTGTGGCCGTCCAGCAGCTCCATGACGAGGAAGAGGACGCCGTCGTCCTCGCCGAAGTCGTGCACCACGGTGACCCCGCGGTGCTGGAGCGACGCGGCGACCCTGGCCTCGCGGCGGAACCGCTCCCGCAGTATCCGCATGAAGGACGAATCGCGCTGCGGGCCCAGCGGTTTGAAGCACTTGACGGCGACCCGGCGGCCGAGCGACTCGTCGCGCGCCCGCCACACCTCGCCCATGCCCCCGCGCCCGATCAGGTCGAGCAGCCGGTACCGGCCCTGGATCAGCCTGGTCTCAGCCATTCTTCGCCGCCGCCCCCGTTCCTTGCCCTCCCATCGCAGCACCACGTCCGACCGGCCCGCGCGCCACCGGCCCGGTCCGACGCCCGTCGTCGTCACCGGACCCGGGCCGCGCCGTTCTCCGCGTACCGGTCGTGCTCGCCCCGCGTCCAGTATGGCGGCCGATCGGCGCGGGGTGGGAGACGACGGGCCGGTGGCGGGTCGGGAAGACCGGCCGGGGCGCCGTCCGGCGGGCGGTGTGCGCCCGCGGCGCCCCCCGTGCCGCGCCGGGCTGCGGCCTCCGCGGCGCCGCGCCCGGAGCGCGCCCGGGGGCCGCACGGTGGGCCGCCGCCGGCCGGGGCGCCGGGCGTGGTCAGCCGACCACGCGCGGCGCGCTGTCGTCGGTGCCGCGCCGCACGGTGCGCACCGGCCCGCCCGGCCGCCATGCCTGGATCACCAGATCGGGGTCGTCCACGGTGGTCCGCACCACCTCCGTGACCTCGACGCGGAAGAGGTGGAACGGCTCCGGCTGCCCGATCTCCCCGGCGTACCGGGTGACCGCGGCCGGGTCGGTCACCTCCACGGCTCGCCCGCTCACCCGCACGTCACCGCCGTCCATCCCCTCGTCCGGCCCGGGGTTGGCCTGGAGCGCGAACCGGGGGTCGCGGTGCAGGTCCCGTGCCTTGCGGGAGCCCGGCATCATGCCCAGCCACAGCTCCCCGTCGCGGAAGTCCGCCTCGATGCCGGTGACGCGGGGTGAGCCGTCCGACCGGAGCGTGGCGAGGACGTGGTGGCGGTACCGGGCGAAGCGCTCCTCGACGGTGCGGGCGAGCGCGGGTTCGGCGGTGCGGAAGTCGTTCCAATGGGTCGTCATGGCGCCATCCTCGGCGGGATACCCGACATCTTCTGTCGTGAATGATCCTCCTGGGCGCATCCGGCCGCGCGCCGGCCGCCGGGCCGCCCGGCGGGCGCGGACGACCGACGGCGGGTGTCGGGCGGTGGGGCGGGGCCGGGCGGCCGGCGGACGTGCGGCGGACGGCAGGCGACGGACGGCGAGGCGGACGGCGGACGGCGGACAGGACCGGCGGCGGACGGCGGGGCCGACGGCGGACAGCGGGGCGGACAGCAGACGGCGGGCGTGCGGGCGGCGGGCGCGGACGACCGACAGCCAGCGACGGGCGGCGGACAGCGGGCGGCGGACAGCGGGGCAGACAGCAGGCGGCGGACAGCAGGCGGCAGGCGAATGGCGGACAGCGGTCGGCGGGCCGCACACCGGAACCGGCGGCGCGCGCCCGGCCCGCGCCGGGCCGCCGGCGAGCGGCCGCGGCGATCCGGTCGGCGGCCTCGGCGGGGCGGACCCGGGCACCCGGTCGACGGCCCGCGGCCGGGCCGCGGGGCACCCGGGAGCGTCGCTGCACGTGACCGCCGCCCCCGGAGCGCCGATACTGCCGGAAGGGGGCCGCTTCGCCCGCCACCCGCAGGACACACGACCGGCGGCCAGGAGGTAGTCATGAGGATGCTGATCAACGTGCCGGAGAAGGTCGTCGCCGACGCCCTGCGGGGCATGGCCGCGGCCCACCCGGAGCTGACCGTGGACGTCGAGAACCGGGTGGTGGTCCGGCGGGACGCGCCGGTCGCCGGGAAGGTCGGGCTGGTCTCCGGCGGCGGCTCGGGGCACGAGCCGCTGCACGGCGGGTTCGTGGGCCGCGGCATGCTGGACGCCGCGTGTCCGGGTGAGGTGTTCACCTCACCGGTACCGGACCAGATGGCCCGGGCGGCGGCCGCGGTGGACAGCGGCCAGGGCGTGCTGTTCGTCGTGAAGAACTACACCGGTGACGTGCTCAACTTCGACATGGCCGCCGAACTGGCCGAGGACGAGGGGGTCCAGATCGCCAAGGTGCTGGTCAACGACGATGTGGCGGTGACCGACAGCCTGTACACGGCGGGCCGGCGCGGCACCGGCGGCACGCTGTTCGTGGAGAAGATCGCGGGCGCCGCGGCCGAGGAGGGCGCGCCGCTGGACCGGGTGGCGGCCCTGGCACGGCAGGTGAACGAGTCTTCCCGGAGCTTCGGGGTGGCACTGAGCGCCTGCACCACCCCGGCCAAGGGCGGGCCCACCTTCGACCTGCCGCCCGGCGAGCTGGAGCTGGGCATCGGCATCCACGGCGAGCCCGGCCGGGAGCGCCGGCCGATGATGACCTCGGGCGAGATCGCCGATGTCGCGGTGGACGCGGTGCTGGACGACCTGCGGCCGGACAGTCCGGTGCTGCTGCTGGTCAACGGCATGGGCGCCACCCCGCTGCTGGAGCTGTACGGCTTCGGCGCGGAGGTCCACCGGGTGCTCGGGGAGCGCGGGGTGCCGGTGGTGCGCACCCTCGTCGGCAACTACGTCACCTCGCTGGACATGGCCGGCGCGTCGGTCACCGTGTGCGAGGCGGACGAGGAGCTGGTGCGGTTGTGGGACGCCCCGGTGGCGACCCCGGGGCTGCGCTGGGGATGCTGATCCGGTGCCGGGCCGCGCCACCGCCAGGACAGGAGGATTCGTGACCGACAGTGACGACGCCGGGGAGCCGGGCTACGACGCCGCCTTCGTCCGGCGCTGGCTCATCCGGACCGCGGACGTGGTGGAGCTGGAGGCCGGCCACCTCACCGAGCTGGACTCCCCGATCGGCGACGCCGACCACGGCAGCAACCTGCAGCGCGGCTTCCGGGCGGTGCGCGCGGCCCTGGACCAGGGGCCGCCGGACACACCGGGCGGCGTGCTCGTGCTGGCCGGGCGCCAGCTGATCTCCACGGTGGGCGGCGCCTCCGGTCCGCTGTACGGCACGCTGCTGCGGCGCGCCGGGAAGGCGCTGGGCGACGCGGAGCGGGTCGGCACCGGGGAGCTGCAGGACGCACTGCGCGCCGGAGTGGCCGCGGTGGCCCAGCTGGGCGGGGCCGCGGTGGGTGACAAGACGATGCTGGACGCGCTGGTCCCGGCGGTGGAGGCACTGGGCGACTCGCCCGCCGCGGCACGGGAGGCGGCCGAGCGGGGCGCGCTGGGGACCGTGCCGCTCCAGGCGCGGAAGGGACGGGCCAGCTACCTGGGCGAGCGCAGCATCGGGCACCAGGACCCCGGTGCCGCCTCCTCGGCCCTGCTGATCGCGGCCCTGGCGGAGACCGCGGCGTGACAACGGGCGGTGCCGCGGTGCGACCGGGCGGTTCGGCAGAGCCGCGGGACGCACCGGGCGGGCACCGGTGACACCGGACGGAGGCGCGTGATGAGTGGAGCGGGCACGGGAGAGCGGCGGGTGGGCGTGGTGCTGGTCTCGCACAGTGCGGCGGTGGCGGAGTCCGTCGCCGCGCTGGCGGCCGGCCTCGCGGGCGCGCCGGCGGACCTCCCGGTGGCCGCGGCGGGCGGGACCGCCGACGGCGGGGTGGGCACCAGTGCGGAACGGGTGGCCGAGGCGGCGCGCGGTGTCGACCGCGGCGCCGGCGTGGCGCTCCTCACCGACCTGGGCAGCGCGGTGCTGACCGTGAAGACGCTGCTGGCCGAGGGGGACGAACTGCCTCCGGGCGCCCGGCTGGTGGACGCGCCGTTCCTGGAGGGCGCGGTGGCCGCGGTGGTCACCGCCTCCACCGGCGCCGGCCTGGAGGCGGTGGTGGAGGCGGCCGAGGCGGCGTACGGCTACCGGAAGGTCTGAGGGGTCCGCTCCGGGTGCCCGTCAGCCCAGCTCGGCCTCGGGCACGATGTGCACGGCGGCCTCCTCGGCCGAGGCGGCGGCGCCGTCGATGCCCACGTCGCGGCCGATCAGGTCCTTCTCGGTGTCGCTGTGCGCGCCTTCGTCGGGGGCGACCAGGCGTCCGGCCCGCGCCGCGCCGACCTCGCCGTCCAGCGGCTCGCCGTCGCCGTACGGCTGGTCGCCGATACCGTCGCCCTCCGGTGGCCGGACTTCCGGGAGCTCGTCGGCCAGCCGCCGCTCCAGGGACCGCCCGGTGTGCTGCTCGGACGCCGTCGTGCCCCAGCTCTCCACCGCCAGCGGGCGCTCGGGGGGTGAATACCCCTCGTCGAAGGCGGATTCCAGGCCCCGGTCGACGAGGGTGTCCTCCGGTTCCAGGAGTCCTGCGTCGTCCTGCACCTCGGAGCCGTCCGGCTGGTAGACCTCGTCGCCCATTTCGCTCATGGCACTGTCCTTGCCTTGCTTCGCCTCGTTTCCCGGCTGGCCCCGACGCCCGGACTGCTTCCACGACTCACCACCAGTATCCACCCCGGACCGGCAGAAAACCCCTCGCCGGTGCGGCGGCGTCCGACGCGCGGCACACTCGGCCCTGTGACGGGCAAGCACAGCGCCGGGCTGCTGGTCTTCCGGCACGGGGACGGCACCGGCCCCGAGGTCCTGCTGGGGCACATGGGCGGCCCCTTCTGGTCCCGGAAGGACGCCCGGGCCTGGACGATCCCGAAGGGCGAGTACCAGCCGGGCGAGGAGGACCCGCAGGCCGCCGCCCGGCGGGAGTTCACGGAGGAACTGGGCCTGCCGCCGCCTCCGGGACCGCTGCTCCCGCTGGGCTCGGTACGGCAGTCCGGGGGCAAGCGGGTGACCGCCTGGGCGGTCGAGGGTGACCTGGACCCCGGGGCGGTGGTGCCCGGCACGTTCACGATGGAGTGGCCCCCGAGGTCGGGGCGGCAGGAGAGCTTCCCGGAGGTGGACCGGGTCGCCTGGTGGCGGCCCGGGGACGCCCGGGAGCGGATCGTGGCCGGACAGCGGGTGTTCCTGGACCGTCTGCTGGAGCTCCTCGGGGAGTGACCGCGGGAGCGGTAGGTGGCACTCCTGGCACTCCGACCAATCCTTTACGAGTAAAACACCTGTTAATCTTCTGGCATGCCGAACAAGCCCCAGGACACCTCCGGGCGGCCGGGCGGACCCCTCCGGCTGCCCGGGCTCCGCGGCACCGTGCGACTCACCCGGGCCGTGGACGGCTGGCACAAGCCCGCCCTCAGCGCGGCGGCAGCCCTCGCCGTCCCGCACGTCACCCTGCTCGCCCTGGACCGCCTGGACCTGGCCCTGTACACCTCCGCCGGGGCGATGTGCGCGCTCTACGGGCACGGGCTGCCGTACGCCGCCCGTGCCCGCGCCCTGCTGTGGGTGGTGCTCGGCATGGTCGCCGGCCTCGGAGTGGCGCTGACGGCCACCGCCACCACCGGCTCCGCCCCCGTCCTGGTGCTGCTCGCCGCCCTGCTGGCCGCGGTGCACAAGGCGGTGTGCGACGCGACCCGGATCGGCCCGCCGGGCGGCCTGATCCTCACCTTCATCGCCGCGTCCGCCTGCTTCGTCCCCCAGCGCCTGCCGGAGGTGCCCGGCCATCTGCTGCTCGCGTCGGCCTGCGGCGCGCTGGCCTGGCTGGTCTGCATGGCCCCGGCGGTGGTGCGCCCGCACGGCCCGGAGCGCATCGCCACGGCCCGGGCGCTGGAGGCGGCGGCCGGGCTGCTGCGCGCGGCCCCGGCCGACCTGCCGCGGGCCCGGCACGCCACCGCCGCCGCCGTGAACGCCGCCTGGCACACCCTGCGGCCGGCCGCCCGGCGGGCCCCCGGGCGGCGCACCGCCGCGGACCACCGCGCGGGGCTGGAACGGCTGCTGGTCCGGGCGGAGTCCGCGCTGGCCGGGGAGGCCGCCGACCCGGCCGCGGAGGCCCTGCGGTACGCCGGGTGGGCCCGGGACCTGCGCACGGGCAGGCCGCTGCCGCGGACCCCGGTCACCGACGCGCAGGCCGCGGAACTCGCCGGGATCGCGATCGAGCGGGCCGGAGGCGGCCGGCCCGCCGCCGGCCCGCGGCGACCGGCCGGGAGCCGCCGGCTGCTCCGCTCGCTGGGCCCCGGTTCGCCCCTGCTGCCGGTCGCGGCGCGGGTGGCGGCGAGCTGCGCCCTGGCGGGCTGGGTCTCGCTCGCGGCCGGGGTCGGACGCCCGTACTGGGCGGTGGTCACCGCGGCGTCGATCCACCAGGCCAACACCAGCCTCTCCTGGCAGCGGGCCGTCCAGCGCACCCTCGGCAACCTGCTGGGGCTGGTGCTCTTCACCGCGCTGCTGCCGGTGATCCGCACCGGTCATCTCGCGATGGTGCTGCTCGCGCTGGCGTTCCAGATCGGCGCCGAGGCGCTGATCGGCCGCAACTACTGGCTAGGCAGCGTGTGCGTCACCCCGATGGCGCTGCTGCTCACCGAGTTCGCCGGCAGCCGGCCGGCCGGCGAGCTGATCGGCGCCCGCTGGATCGACACCCTGGTCGGCGCCGGCCTGGGGATGCTGGTCTGCTGCGCGGTCACCAACCGGCGGGCCACCGACCGCGTCGGCACCGCCCTGCGGCAGGCGGACCGGGCGATGGCCGAGGCCCGGCGGTCCCTGGCCACCCGGCACGGCCCCGACGGCCCGGACGGCCGTCGGTCCCGCCCCGCGGGCGCCGGCCCGCACACCCGACCGGCCGCCGGCCCGGGCGCGGCCACCGCCACGCTCCCCACCCCGGCGGCGGGTCCGGCGACCTCCGGGGACCCGGTGCGCGACCGGTTGCGGGCGGCGCTGGTGGAGTTGCGGGAGGCGGTCGAGGTGGCCTCCGGTGAGTGGTGGCAACCTGCGGGTACACAGGAACGGGCGGCCACCGCCGAGCGGGAGGGCCACCGGCTGCTCGCCGAGCTGGTCCGGCGGCGGCCCGGCGGCCGGTGGACGGCAGAATTGGGCTGAGCCCGGGCCGGGACATCGGCGAGAGGAGACCCAGGTGGCCGAGGACATCGTCGCCCGCGTACTGCGGCAGTGGCAGCAGGTCCATCCCGGACTGGACACCGAGCCGATGGGGGTCATCGGCCGGCTCAACCGCTGCGCCGCGCTCCTCCAGCAGGCCGCCGACGCCCCCTTGGTGCAGGAGGGGCTGACCCGGCCGGAGTTCGACATCCTCGGGACCCTGCGGCGCACCGGCCGCGAGCTGACCCCGGGACAGCTCGCCCGGGAGACCTTCGCCTCGGGCGCGGCGGTCACCAAGCGGCTGCGCACCCTGGAGGGCCGGGGCCTGGTCGAGCGCCGCCCGGACACCCGGGACCGCAGGGTGTCCCACCTGTCGCTGACCGACCCGGGGCGGGAACTGATCGACCGGCTGCTGCCGCGTCAGCTGGGTTACGAGTCCAGCCTGCTGGCGGGCCTGGACGAGGGGCGCCGGACAAACCTCGCGGAGCAGCTGTCCGAGCTGCTGGTCCTGCTGGAGGGCAGGCTCGGCGGCCTCCAGCTCTGACGGCCGGACCGCGCGGCGGGCGGGCGCGGCGCGGGCCACCGGTGGCGGCCCGCGGCACCCGGGCCCGGAGCGGAACCGGCCGCCGGCCGGACGGACGGTGAGGTCGGCCGGGCCGGCGGCCGGGGAGGCGTCCCGGTCCGGTGCGGGCACCCGGTGCGGGGGCGGCCCCGGGCGGGGGCGGCGCGGTGCCGCGGGCGTCCGGTGGCGGTGAGCCGCGCCATTGGACGGCACCGCGCTGCGGCTCAGCCGATCTCGGAACCGGTCGCCTGCAGGGCCTCGGTGAGCGGCTGGTAGAAGGTCTCGCCGCCGGAGGTGCAGTCGCCGCTGCCGCCAGAGGTCAGACCCAGCCCGGTGTCACCCGCGAAGAGCGGGCCGCCGCTGTCCCCGGGCTCGGCGCAGACGGTGGTCCGGATCAGGCCCTCCACCGTGCCCTCCTCGTAGTTGACGGTGGCGTTCAGCGCGGTGACCACGCCGCCGTGCACCTGGGTGGTGCTGCCGCTGCGCTGCACCTGCTGGCCCACGATCGCCTCACCGGCCCGGCTGATCGCCTGGGTGCCGCCGCCGTACAGGTTGACCGCGCTGGGGTGGTCGATGGCGGCGGTGTACTCCGCGAGGCCGTAGTCGTCACCGGGGAAGCTGCCGGCCTCGGTCCGGGCGACCTCCGAGCCGCCGCGGACGTCGGACCAGATCTGCACCAGGTTGGTGCAGTGACCGGCCGTCAGGAAGTGCGGTTCGCCGTCCTGGAGCACGTTGAAGCCGAGCGAGCAGCGGGCCGTGTCGCCCCAGATGGCGTCCCCGCCGGCGATCAGCGGACGCAGCGTGCCCGTGGTCTTGCGGACCGCGGCGCGGCCGCCGAGCGAGGACACCACCGTGTTGAGCCGTGTCATGTCGGCGGCCTTGACGGTGCTGTCGGCGGTGACGACGACCCGGTTGCTCCTGGGGTCCATCGCCCAGGCGGTGCCCGGGATCGCGGCCTGGTCCTTCAGGGTCGCGCGGGCTTCGTCGAGGGAGGCGAGCGAGTGCCGGACGACCCTGGGCCGGCCGCCGGCCTCCCGGACCCGCTCCGCGGCGTCGTCGTTCATCACGTTGACCACCAGGGCCCGGCCCTCGGCGTCGTAGTAGGACCCGGCCATGTCGGCACCGAGATCGGAGTTGATGGTGGTGGCCAGCTGCCCGGCCGCGACGGCCGTCATCGGTTCGGGGGCGGCGCCGGGAGCGGCGGTGGCGCTCGGCAGGGCGAGCGCGGCGGTGGTCAGCGCCACCACCCCGGCACCGGCGATGACCGCACCACGCGTCCGTAGACTTCTGCGCTTCAACTCAAACCTCCAGTGGGGGGACAGGCCTGGCGGTGGATCGGGGACGACTCGGAGGAGACAGAGCGCGTGCGCCGCGGGCCACCCGACCCGAGTCACAAACCATGCGAAATACACCCATATCAGATGTCTGTCGCCGATCTCCGCCGTGACTCGCGGTCACCCCGGACCGACCACCTGGCGGCGCTGCACCCGGGCCCGGCGCGGGCCCGGCCGGGCCCGCGCGCGGGGCGGGCCGGCGCCGCGGCCAGGCCGGCCGGAGAAAGGGGACCGCCCCGGCGGACGGAGGTCTGCCGGGGCGGTCGGGGTGGGGCGGAAGGCGTCAGGCGAGGGTCGCGATCGCCTGGTTGAACGTCGCCGACGGACGCATGACGGCCGCGGCCTTGGCCGGGTCGGGCTGGTAGTAGCCGCCGATGTCGGCCGGCGAACCCTGCACCGCGATCAGCTCGTCGACGATGGTCTTCTCCTGCTCGGTCAGCGTCTTGGCCAGCGGCCCGAACGCCTCGGCGAGCTGCGCGTCCCCGGTCTGCTTCGCCAGCTCCTGCGCCCAGTACAGGGCGAGGTAGAAGTGGCTGCCGCGGTTGTCGATGCCACCGAGGCGGCGGCTCGGCGACTTGTCCTCGTTGAGGAACGTCGCGGTGGCACGGTCGAGGGTGTCGGCCAGGATCTGGGCGCGCGCGTTGCCCGTGGTCTGCGCGAGGTGCTCGAAGCTGACCGCCAGGGCGAGGAACTCGCCGAGGCTGTCCCAGCGCAGGTAGTTCTCCTTGACCAGCTGCTGGACGTGCTTGGGCGCGGAACCGCCGGCACCGGTCTCGAACAGGCCGCCGCCGTTCATGAGCGGCACGACCGACAGCATCTTGGCGCTGGTGCCCAGCTCCAGGATCGGGAACAGGTCGGTCAGGTAGTCACGCAGGACGTTGCCGGTGACCGAGATGGCGTTCAGGCCCTGGCGGATGCGGTCGAGCGAGAACGCGATCGCGTCCACCGGGGACTTGATCTCGATCTGCAGGCCCTCGGTGTCGTGCTCGGGCAGGTAGGCCTTGACCTTCTCGATGAGGTTCGCGTCGTGGGCGCGGTTCTCGTCGAGCCAGAACACCGCCGGGTCCCCGGTCGCGCGGGCGCGGGTGACGGCGAGCTTCACCCAGTCCTTGATCGGCGCGTCCTTGGTCTGGCACATGCGGAAGATGTCGCCGGCGCTCACCACCTGCTCCAGCACGACGTTCCCGGCGCCGTCGACGACCCGCACGGTACCGGTGGTCCCGATCTCGAAGGTCTTGTCGTGGCTGCCGTACTCCTCGGCCTTCTGCGCCATCAGGCCGACGTTGGGCACCGAACCCATGGTCGCCGGGTCGAAGGCGCCGTTGGCGCGGCAGTCGTCGATGACGACCTGGTAGATGCCGGCGTAGCTGCTGTCGGGGAGCACCGCGAGGGTGTCCGCCTCCTGGCCGTCCGGGCCCCACATGTGGCCGGAGGTACGGATCATGGCCGGCATGGAGGCGTCGACGATGACGTCGCTGGGCACGTGCAGGTTGGTGATGCCGCGGTCGGAGTCGACCATCGCCAGCTCGGGGCCCTCGGCGAGCTCGGCGTCGAAGGACGCCTTGATCGCGGCGCCCTCGGGCAGCGACTCCAGGCCCTTGAAGATGCCGCCGAGACCGTCGTTCGGGGTCAGGCCGGCCTTGGCGAGCACCTCGCCGTACTCGGCGAACGTCTTCGGGAAGAAGGCGCGTACCACGTGACCGAAGATGATCGGGTCGGAGACCTTCATCATCGTGGCCTTCAGGTGCACGGAGAACAGCACGCCCTCCGCCTTGGCGCGGGCGACCTGCCGGGTCAGGAACTCACGGAGCGCCGCCACGCGCATCACGGACGCGTCCACGACCTCGCCCGCGAGCACCGGCACCGACTCGCGCAGCACGGTGGTGGAGCCGTCGTCACCCTTGAGCTCGATGCGCAGCGCGCCGTCCGCGGCGACGACCGCGGACTTCTCGGTGGAGCGGAAGTCGTCGACGCCCATGGTGGCGACGTTCGTCTTCGAGTCGGAGGTCCACGCGCCCATGCGGTGCGGGTGCGTCTTGGCGTAGTTCTTCACCGAGGCGGGGGCGCGGCGGTCGGAGTTGCCCTCGCGCAGCACCGGGTTCACGGCGCTGCCCTTGACCTTGTCGTAACGGGCGCGGATGTCCCGCTCCTCGTCGGTCTTCGGGTCGTCCGGGTAGTCCGGCAGCGCGTAGCCCTGCTGCTGCAGCTCGGCGATCGCGGCCTTCAGCTGCGGGATGGACGCCGAGATGTTGGGCAGCTTGATGATGTTGGCCGCCGGGGTCTTGGCCTGCTCACCGAGCTCGGCCAGCGCGTCGTCGATGCGCCGGCCCTCCTCCAGGTACTCGGGGAAACCGGCGATGATCCGCCCGGCGAGGGAGATGTCACGGGTCTCCACAGTGACCCCGGCCGTCGAGGCGTACGCCTGGACCACGGGCAGGAACGAGTACGTCGCCAGGGCCGGGGCCTCGTCAGTGTGGGTGTAGATGATGGTCGAGTCAGTCACCGGGTGCTCCGCTCCACGTCTGTAACATTGCTCGACATCAAGATATCTCGTGATCGACCCCTGTTCGACAGGGACCCTGCAGCTGTGCCCGCCGTCACCCGGGCCGGTCGGGCCCGGCCCGGCGCCCCGGCCGCCCGGCTCGTCCGGCGGCGCCCCGCCGGGCGCCCCCCGGCCGCCCGCCGCGGCCGGTCACCGGGCCGCGCTCAGCAGGGGCTCGCGATGAGCAGCGCCACGTCGTCGTGGTCCTCCGGGTGGCGCAGCGCCCGCAGCAGCCGGTCGCAGGTGGCCTCCAGGGACGGGTCCGGGACGTGCAGCAGCGACAGCAGCAGCTCGAGCCGGCTGTCGATGTCCTCGTGCCGGCTCTCGACCAGCCCGTCGGTGTAGAGCACCAGCCGGTCGCCGGGGTCGAGGGGCACGGTGACCGCCTGGTAGGGCGTGGCGCCGACGCCCAGCGGCGCGCCGGTGGGCAGGTCGATCAGGCGCGGGGTGCCGTCGCCGCGGATGACCACCGGCGGCAGGTGGCCGGCCGTGGCCATCCGGCACTGCCGGCGCTTCGGGTCGTACACGGCGTACAGGCAGGTGGCGATGTACGGGTCGAAACCGGAGGTGATCTCGTCCAGGTGGGTGAGGACGTCGACCGGATCGAGTCCGAGCTTGGTCAGGGTCTGGGTGGCGGTGCGCAGCCGTCCCATCGTGGTGGCCGCGTTGATCCCGCTGCCCATGACGTCCCCGACGACCAGCGCGGTCGCCTCGTCGTGCAGGTGGATGACGTCGAACCAGTCGCCGCCGACCTCGCTGCCCGCGCCGGCCGGCTGGTAGCGGGAGGCGACCTTCAGCCACGGCTGGCTGGGCGGCGGCTGGGGCAGCATGCTGCGCTGGAGGGTCAGGGCCACGTCGCGCTGCCGCCGGTACCAGCGGGCGTTGTCGATGCAGACGGCGGCGCGGGCCGCCAGCTCGGAGGCGAGCAGCACGTCGTCGGGGCTGAACGGGTGCGGGGTGCGGGCGCGCTTCAGGTCCAGCGCGCCGAGCACCTCGCCGCGGGCGATCAGCGGCACCGCCAGGTAGGAGTGCACCCCGGCCTCGGCGAGCAGCGCGGCGGCCTCGCCGTCGCGGGCGATGGCCGTCAGGTCCTCCCGGGTGACCCGGGGCACCGTGACCGGCCGGCCGGTGTTGACGCACCGGGTGACGAGCCGGTCCGCGGCGTAGCGGGCCTGCTCCCCCGGCCGGTCGGCCGCCTCCACCGCGACGGTGGGGTAGGCGGAGGCCACCGCCAGGGCGCGGAAGGTGGCCGGACCGTCGGCCGGCACCCGGCTGGGCCTGCCGTTCAGGACGGCGTCGAGCACATCGACGGCGGCCACGTCCGCCAGCTCCGGCACGGCCACCTCGGCCAGCTCGTGGGCGGTCTGCTCCAGGTCCAGGGTGGTGCCGATGCGCACCGAGGCGTCGGCGACCACCGCCAGCCGGTGGCGTGCCTGCTCGGCCTGGGCGGCGGCGCGGTGCCGGTCGGTGACGTCGATGACGGAGGCGGCCAGGCCCAGGACCCGGCCGTCGGCCGACTCCAGCCGGTACAGCGACACCGACCAGGCGTGGTCGTGGTCGGGGTCGGCGGGTGTCCGGCCCACCATCTCGCGGTCCACCACGGGCACGCCGGTGGCCAGCACCTCCCGCATCATCCTCTCGATGTCCACGGTGTCCACGCTCGGCAGCACCTCACCGACCCGGTGGCCCAGGTGCTGCTCGGCGGTGAGGCCGTCCAGCTCGACCAGCGCGGGGTTGACGGAGGCGTACCGCAGCTCGGTGTCCAGCACCGCGACGCCGATCGGGGACTGCTGCACCAGTTGGACGGAGAGCGCCAGGTCGCGCTCCACCCTGCGCAGTTTCGCCTGGTCGGAGGCGAGTCCCAGGGCGTAGTGGTCGCCGAGGTCGTCCTGCAACCGCATGTTGCGGAACTCCAGCAGCCGGGTGCCGCCGTCCTTGTGCCGCACCGGGAAGGCGCCCGCCCAGCTCTCGCCGGTCCGCATCACCTTCTCGAACAGCTTCAGCACCATGGCGAGGTGCCTGTCGTCCACCATCAGCCGGGCCGCGTACTGGCCCAGCGCCTCGGCGGCGCTGTAACCGAACAACTGCTCCGCCTGGGGGCTCCACAGGACGATCCGCCCGTCCACGTCGAGCACGATCGCGGCCACCCCCAGCACGTCCAGCAGCCCGCCCGGCGGGGAGGAGCCCTGCTCCGTGCCGCCTGCCGGGCCAGGGCCGGCCGGCATACCGGTCTCGCCCATCCAGCCGCTCCTTCCGCCGCGGCTTCCATCGTCTCTCGCCCGGCCTCCGCGCCGCAGCTCAGACCGGTGGCGACCGGGTGCCGGGCGAGGCGGTCCGGCGGGGGCGGGGGCGCCTGCCGTCCGGCGGGGCTCGGCGCCTGCGGCCCGCGGGGCGGGCGGGGCTCCGGTGACCGGTGGGGTGCGTGGCGGGGCTCCTGCGGCCGGCGGGGTGCGGCGGCGGGGCGCCCGCGGCCGGCGGGAGGCACCGGGGGCCGTGCACTCCGCCTCCCGGAGAGGCACCCGGAGGCCGGGAGCCCGGGGCAACGGTTCGGCCGGGCGCTGAGCGGGGTGCCGCGCGGCGCCCGCACCGGTTCATGATGGGCACATGACCACCGGACCCCGTGCCCGATCGTTCGGTTCCGCGGCCCCGCGCTACGCCGCGCACCGCCCGCCGTACCCGTCCGGGCTCTTCGACACCGTCGAAGAGCTGGCGGGACGGTCCCTCGCAGGCGCCCGGGTCGCCGACGTCGGGGCCGGCACCGGCATCGCCACCGCCCAGCTCGCCGCGCGGGGCGCCCGCGTGCTGGCGGTGGAGCCCGGGGCGGGCATGGCCGCCGAGTTCCGCCGCCGGAACCCCGGTCTGCCGCTGGTGCGCGGGGACGGCGACCGGCTCCCGCTGCGCGGTGCCTCGCTGGACTTCCTCACCTACGCGCAGTCCTGGCACTGGACCGACGCCGCCCGCTCGGTCCCGGAGGCGCTGCGGGTGCTGCGCCCCGGTGGCGCGCTCGCCGTCTGGTGCAACGACCCCGACGTCACGGTGGAGTGGATCGCCGCCCAGCAGGCGCGCATCGAGGCGCGGTTCGGTCCCGGCTGGTACATCAACGAGCGGGCGCGGTCCGCGCCGGGGCTGGAGTTCACCCGGCGGCGGCTGGCCTGGTCCCGCCGGGTACCGGTCGCCACCCACCTGGCCAAGCTGTCCACGCACTCGCTGTTCCTGATCGGCCGGCCGGGCACGGACGACTTCCTCGCCGCCGAGCGCGACCGCCTCACCGGGCTGTTCCCGGAAGGCTGGATCGACGAGCACTACGTCACGGATCTCGCCGTCGCCGTCCGCTGAGCACCGGCCGGGGCCGGGACCGGTGCCGGGGCCGGGTGCCGGGGTACCCGCCGGCCCGGAAGCGGCGACGCGTGGACGGCCCGGAAGCGCTCCCGGCCCCCGGCCGTGCGGGCCGGGGGCCGGGAGCGCGTCGGCGGCAGGATCAGGAGACGTTCCGCACCCGGCCGGTGAACACCGCTCCCTCCTGCGGCTCCCCCTCCTCGTCATAGGTGATCAGGCGCATCCGGACCGACTCCACCGGCTCGCCGACCCGGTCCCTGACGGTGGGCACGGTCACCTCGGCGCCGGACCTGCCGGCGGGGATCTCGGCCCCCAGGTACGGCTCCTCCGTCACCCGGGACAGCGGGGCGCCGCGGCTCGCCGACTCGCCGAACATGTCCTCCAGCCAGCTCCGGTCGACGTCCTCGCCCGACAGCTCCGCGCCCTGGGTCACCGGCAGGATGGCGATGTCGGCCATCAGGTCCGCGTCGGCCTTCTCCGAGAGCGTGATCCGCCAGGTCAGCTTCTGGCCCTCGGTGACCTGGTCCTTGACCGGCTTGACGGTGATCCTGGGGACCGGGTCGTCGTTCCGCACGGTCACACCGCCGCGGTGGGCACCGACGACCGCGCCGCGGACCGCCTTGACGAACACCTCGTGGGAGACGTCGTAGCCGTAGCGGGTGTTGCCCCGCGCGGTGACCGGCACCTTGATCTCCCGGCTGCCCGTGCCCACGGTCACCGTCCGGGAGGTGACCCGTCCGGAGTCCGGGTCCGCGACGAACAGCCGGACCTGGCCCTTGCCGTGCCCGGTGACCCGCACCGGGACGTGGTGGGTGCGGGAGCCGGAGTCGCCCTCGTCGACCGTCAGCCGGCCGATGTCGACCCGCGGAAGCACGGCCGGCCGCACCGCCGGGGTGCCGGGGCGCCAGCCGGCCGCGTCCATCAGCCAGGCCCTGCCGGACCGGCTGCGCGGGGTCAGCTCCAGGGTCCCGACCCGCCGGAGGTCCAGCCCGGCGCGGACGGCCGCGGACACCGGCACCCGGACCTCACGGGCCCAGGCGGAGGCGGTCCGGTCGGTGCCCGGCAGGCCGTCGACCCGGATCCGGCCGAGCGTCGCACGCCGGCCCGAGGTGTCGCCGAGCGCGACGTCGAGCTGGGTTCCGGTGGTGTTGGGCGGCACGATCACCCGCAGGGTCAGTGCCTCGGCGCCCGCCACGGACACCGGCCGCGCGGGGCGTATCCGCACCGCCGAGCCGGGCTGCGACCAGCGCATCGCGACCGCGTGGCGGCCCGGCTCCGGCGACGTCTCCCAGCCGGCGAAGTGCGGGGACACCCCGTCCTTGGTCGCGGACAGGCAGGACTTCGCGGGTTCGGGGTGCACCTGGGCGCAGAGCCGGCCGCCGGTGACGGTGACCGAGTCGTCCGGCAGGAACGCGGGCCCGCGGTTCGCGCCCACCGCGTGGCTGAGCACCCGCGCGGGGTCCGCGGAGGGGGCGCGGCGGCCGGAGCCGTCCAGCAGCGGGCGGACCCGGTCGTCACCGGCGACGAACAGCCGCGCGGCCGCGGCGACGTAGGTGGCGCCCGCGGTCTGCTGCTGGGTGGCGGTCAGCCGGCTCTTCTTGCCGGCCGCGCACAGCGGGTCCGGTGTGTCACCGGACCAGAAGTCGTCGTCGGCCGGCGCCTCGGCCTGTCCGGGGGTCCACTCGCTGTTGAAGTAGTTGTGGTTGGCGCCGACCATGTACACGGCGCTGTGCAGGGCGGTGCCGCGGCCGACACCACGGGTGCCGTCCACGTAGATCTGGCCCTGGAGGTCCGACACGTCGCCGTCGCAGCCCGGCAGGATCGTCAGCGACGGCACGTCCGGGACCGGGTTCTGCCCGAAGATGGTGGGGCCGATGAGGACGGTGCCGCGGATCTTCCAGCGCACCGGCCCGCGGGAACCGTCCTGGTCCGCGGGCGCCCGGTAGAGGCTGTCCAGCGCCGCCCGGTTGACGCCCTCCCCGCCCCGGGAGTGGCCGACCAGCAGGACCCGGGACAGGTCCGCCCGCGACACCGCGCGCACCGCCTCCGGCGCCTTGGCGCGGCCGGAGCTCCAGTCCGCCCAGCGGGCGAGGTGGCGCCGCACCAGGGAGGAGCGGGCCTGCGCGCCGCCGTCCTCCGCCGCGTGGTCCTGCCCGTTGATGCCGTTGGCGGAGACGGACACCGTGACGTAGCCCTGGGAGGCCAGGAGTTCCTGGTCGCGCAGATAGCCGCGGTGGCTGGGCACCGGCCGCGAACCGGTCCGGCACGGCCAGTCGCCGCCCTCGTCGCCCCGGTCGTTGAAGCAGGTGTAGTGGCGGCCGTGCAGGAACAGCGCGAGCGGGCGGCGGCCCGGGGCGTCGGCCGGACCCACCACGGTGGCGCGCATCTCCACCGGTGCCGGGAAGCCCGGCAGCCGCACGGACTTCAGGTCGTACTCACCGCTGACGGTCCGGTACCGGCCGGGGACTCCCGGGTCGGTCTCGTTCGCCGGCAGCGGGGCCGGCGGCCGGGCCGGTGTGACGGGCCGCAGCGGCCGCGGGCCGTGGGCCGGACCGGCGGCGTCCAGCCGGCGCCCGCCGGCCAGGACCCGCAGTTCGGCCGGTGAGCCGACGGACGCGCCGGCCAGGTCCAGCCGGAACGTCCGGCCGTCCGGGTCCGCCACCGGGTGGCCCAGGAGCCGCTCCCCGGCGTAGAACCCGACGCGCGCGTCGCCCATCGGCACCGGGTCGTTCGAGCGCCACACCAGCTGCTCGCGGGGGCCGTCGCCGGAGAGCTGCCAGCCCGCCGGGAGCGGGGTGCCGGCACTGACCGGTGGCGCGGACGCCCGGGTGTCGTCGGATCGCGCGTGCGCCGGTCCCGGCGTCCCCACCGCCAGCACGAGTACCGCCGCGGTGGCGGTCACCATGCGCGGGACACTGATCAAGGTGGTCCTCCTTGCATCGGTCCGGCTCCTGGACCCCGGGTGCGCCCGGGGCCTCCCCGTTCCCGGAGGACGGTGACCGCTGCGCGGGGGTTGCCTGCCGCCGCGAACTTCCGATCACGGGCCGGGCGGCGGAGCCGCCGGCCGGGCCGGAGCGCCCCTCAGCCGGTCCCGGCGCCGAGCTCCGCGGCGTACGGCGGCTGGGCGCCGGCCCGGCCGCAGGTGATCGCGGCGGCCCGGGCCGCGTAGCCGAGGATGTCGCGCCAGCGGTCCGCGTCGAGTCCGGGGCCGGGTTCGGTGGTGAGCGCTCCGTGGCTGTCCAGCCGGTGCAGCAGCGCCGCGTTCACCGTGTCCCCCGCGCCGATGGTGTCCACCACCTCCACCGGCTCGCCGGGGACGGAGACTTCGAGCCCGTCCCGGGTCAGCACGGTCAGCCCCTTCCCGCCCCGGGTGAGCACCACGGCGCGGGGGCCGGCGGCGAGCCACCGCGCGGCGGCGGCCGCCGGGTCCCGCGGCCCGGCGAGCCAGGCCGCGTCCTCCTCGGACAGCTTGAGCAGGGCGACCGACGGCAGCCAGCTGCGGAAGCGTTCCCGGTAGGCGTCGGCGTCGGGGATCAGGCCGGCCCTGATGTTCGGGTCCAGGGCGGTGAAGACGCCGCGCCCGGCCTCCCGGCGCAGCAGCTGCTCGTAGGCGCCGGCGCCGGGTTCCAGGACCAGGGAGCAGGTGCCGAAGGAGACCGCCCGGGTGGTCTCCGGCAGGGCCGGGGGGAGTCGGAAGAACCGGTCCGCGGTGCCCTCGGTGTGGAAGCCGTAGGCCGCGGAGCCGTCGGCGCCGATGTGCGCGACCGCGAGCGCGGTGGGCCGGGCGCACCGCTGCACCAGGGAGGTGTCCACCCCGTCCGCCGTCAGGCCGCGCAGCAGCGCGGCGCCGAAGTGGTCGGTGGACAGCCGGGAGCAGAAGGCGACGGGGGAACCGAGGCGGCCCAGGGCGACGGCGGTGTTGTAGGGGCCGCCGCCGCGCTTGGGCAGCAGTGCGGGCAGTTCGCCGTCGGCGGCCGGCCCGGTGGGGACGAGGTCGATGAGGGCTTCACCGGCGACGACGATCATGGTCCGGGCCTTTCGGGAAGTGACCGGGGTACGGGGTCCGTACCCGCTGGGTGCGGGTGGTCAGGAGCGGGCGGCGGCAGCCGTGGTGCACGAACGTACCGGGCGGGCGGCGGGTTCCGGCCGGGGACGGCGAGGCCGGCCGTGCGGGACGCCCGGAGCGCACCGGTGGTCATCGCGTGGCCGGCCTCGGCCGGGGCGGTGTCCCGCCCGGCGCGACCGCGAGCGGGCCGGCGCCCGGCGCGGTCACGCCGCCGCCGGTTCCGGGACCCCGGCGCGGTGGCCGGTCTCGGCCAGCGTGGGGTAGTCGGTGTATCCGGTCTCCCCGCCCACGTACATCAGGCCCTGGTCGCGCAGCGGGTTGAGCGGCGCCCCGGTGCGCAGCCGCTCGACCAGGTCGGGGTTGGCCAGGAAGGAGCGGCCCAGCGAGATCAGGTCGGCCCCGGCGTCGAGCAGCCGCTCGCCGGCCCGCCGGCCGCCGTCGGCGGGCAGCGGACCGCCCCACCCGAGCGCCGGGTTGGCGATCAGCGTGCCCTGCCAGCCCTCCCGGATCCGCCGGAAGAGGGGCTGGTCGGGGTCGGCGAAGACGACGTGGAGATAGGCCGGCGCGATCCCCGACAGGGCTTCGACGAGCGCCGGGTAGACGCTGCCGGCGTCGCTCTCGCTCATGCCGTTGGCGGTGACCCCGGGCGCGATGCGCACCCCGACCCGGTCCGGGCCGATCTCCTCGGCGACGGCCCGGACCACCTCGACCAGGAACCGGATGCGCCCGGCCACCGAGCCTCCGTAGGCGTCGGTGCGGAGGTTGGTCCCGTCGGCCAGGAACTGGTGCAGGAGATAGCCGTTGGCGCCGTGCACCTCCACCCCGGCGAAGCCGGCCTCGACGGCGTTGCGGGCGGCGGCGGCGAAGTCGGCCACGGTGGACCGGATCTCCGCGACCGTCATCTCCCGCGGGACCACCGAGGGCCGGCGGCCGCCCGGGGTGTGGATGGTGTCCGGGAGCGGTACCGGGGAGGGTGCCAGCGGCGTCAGTCCCCCGTTGTTGTCCGGGTGGCCCACCCGGCCGCCGTGCTGCAGCTGGAGGAACATCCGGCCGCCCGCGGCGCGCACCGCGTCGGTGACCCGCCGCCAGCCGGCGACGTGCCGGTCCTGGTGGATCGCGGGGATGTTGGGGTAGGTGACGCCCACCGCGTTCGGGGTGGCGGCCTCGGCGATGATCAGTCCCGCGGAGGCGCGCTGCGCGTAGTAGGTGGCCATGACCGGTTCCGGGACGCCGTCGGCCGCCGCGCGGTTGCGGGTCATCGGAGCCATCACCAGGCGGTTGGGCAGGTCCAGCGCGCCGAGGCGGGCGGGCTGGAAGAGGCGGCGGGCGGAGGCGGTCTGCTCGGTGCTGGACATGTCGGGTGCTCCTGTCGTTCCGGTCGCGGTGCGCGGTGTCGGCCCGCCGGCGGTCTCCGCCGTGCGTCCCCGCCCCTTCGGGGGGGTGTTTCCGACACGGAGGACTCTCCCGGGAGGCGCTTCGGAGGCGCTGACGGTCCGCTGACACCCCGTTGACCAGCGCTGTGTAGCGTGCCCTCATGCGATACGGGGTGCTGGGACCACTGGTGGTGTGGAACGGCGAGGGCGAGCCGGTGAAGGTGCCCGAGGCGAAGGTCCGGGCACTCCTGGCCGACCTGCTGGTGCACGAGGGGCGGCCGGTCTCCGCCGGCCGGCTCATCGACGACCTGTGGGGCGAGCGGCTGCCGGGGAATCCCGCCAACGCGTTGCAGGCCAAGGTCTCCCAGCTGCGCCGGGTGCTGGGGCCCGGCCGGGTGGTGCACCAGGCCGCCGGCTACCGGCTGTGCCTGGACCCCGGCGGGGACGACGTGGACGCCGGCCGCTTCCGGTCGCTGGTGGCCGGGGCCCGGCTGGCGGACGACCCGCGGGCCCGGGCGGCGCTGCTCACCGAGGCGCTGGGGCTGTGGCGCGGCCCGGCGTACGCCGACTTCGCCGACGAGGGGTTCGTGAAGGCGGCGGCCCAGCGGCTGGCGGAGCAGCGGCTGGCCGTCGTGGAGGAGCAGGCCGAGGCGCGTCTGGAGTGCGGGGACCACACCTTGCTCACCGGCGAACTCGCCGACCTGGTGGCCCGTCACCCGCTGCGCGAGAGGCTGCGCGCGGTCCAGATGCGCGCCCTGTACCTGACCGGCCGGCAGAGCGAGGCCCTCGCCTCGTACGGGGAGCTGCGGGAGCGCCTGGCGGACGAGCTGGGGCTGGACCCCGGGCCGGAGCTGGCCGCGCTGCACGACGCCATCCTGCGCCAGGACGCGTCACTGGTCCCGGCGCCGGACCCCGCCACCGCCCCGGCCCCGGCGGCCGCCGCGGCCCCGGCCGCCGCCCCGCCGGCCACCGGCGGCGGACCGCGGCTGCCGGCCCCGCTGACCGCGCTGGTCGGCCGCGACCGGACCGCGACCGAGGTGCGGGCCCTGCTGGACACCGCCCGGCTGGTCACCCTCACCGGTCCGGGCGGGGTCGGCAAGACACGGCTGGCGGTGGAGGTCGCGTCCCGGGCGGCCCGTGACCGGGGCGACCACCCGGACGGGGTGTGGCTGGTGGAGTTCGCCGGCCGCCACGGGGACCTGGCCGACCTGGTCCAGCTGACCTGCACGGTGCTCGGCATCCGGGACGACGCGCCCCCCGGCCCGGCCTCGGGGCCGCCCGGGCAGGACGGCCCCGGGCACCGGCTCACCGCCGCGCTGCGGGACCGCCGGATGCTGCTCGTGCTGGACAACTGCGAGCACGTCGTGGAGCCCGCCGCCGAACTCGTCGAGCTGCTGCTGCGGGCCGCGCCGGGCCTGCGGGTGCTGGCCACCGGCCGGGAACCGCTCGGCCTGACCGGCGAGACGGTCTTCCTGGTCGAGCCGCTGGCGACGGCCGACGCGGTACGGCTGTTCGCGGAGCGCGCCGCCGCGGCCGCCCCGGGCTTCTCGCTCGACGGCGCCGACGGGGAGACCGAGCGGCAGGTGGCGGAGATCTGCCGCCGCCTCGACGGCATCCCGCTCGCCCTCGAGCTGGCCGCGACCCGGGTCCGGGCGCTGGGGGTACGGGAGCTGGCGGCGCGACTGGGCAACCGGTTCCGGGTGCTCACCACCGGACAGCGCGGCGCCCCGGCCCGCCAGCGGACGCTGCGGGCGGTGATCGACTGGAGCTGGGAGCTGCTCTCCGTGCCGGAGCGCATCGTGCTGCGCCGCCTCGCGGTGCACGGCGACGGCTGCACCCTGGACGCCGCGGAGGCGGTGTGCGCGGGGGACGGGGTGGCCGCGGAGGAGGTCCTCGACCTGGTCACCCGGCTGGTCGACCGGTCGCTGGTCACCATGGTCGACGGGCCGGCCGGCCCCCGCTACCGGCTGCTGGAGTCGGTGGCCGAGTACGGGCTGGAGCGCCTGCACGAGGCGGCGGACCACGACCCGGTCCGGGGCCGCCATCTGCGCCACTACCTGGACCTGGCCGAGCGGGCCGAGCCGCGGCTGCGCGGGCCGGAGCAGCGGGAGTGGCTCGGCCGCCTCGACGCCGAGGCGGCCAACCTGCGCGCGGCGCTGGACGAGGCGGTACGGCGCGCCGCGACGGCCGAGGCGGTACGGCTGGCCACCGCGCTGTGCTGGTGGTGGCTGCTGCGCGGCCGGCTGCACGAGGGCCGCCGCGCCCTGTCCGCGGTGTGCGCGGTCGTTCCCGGGGACGCCGGGCTGCGGACGCTGCACCGGGCGTTCGCGCTGATGACCGGGGACCGGCCCGGGCCGGACGGGCACCCCGCCCCGGCGGCCGGGGACCCGGCGCGGCTCGGCCGGGCCGTCTGGCTCACCGGGTACGCGCTGTTCTGCGCCGGCGACCCCGCCGCGAGCGAGGAGTCCAACGCCCGCGCGCTGGAGCTGTTCGCTGCCGCGGACGACGGCTGGGGCACCGCCGCGGTCCTCGCGCTGCGGTCGACGCACGCGCTGATCCGCGGGGACCTGGCCACCATCGAACGCGACGGCCGCAGCAGCGCCCTGGCCTTCCGGGACCTCGGGGACCGGTGGGGGGAGTTGCAGACCGTCCCGGCGCTCGCCGCGCTCGCCGAGATCCGGGGGGACTACCCGGAGGCGACCCGGCGCCAGCGCGAGGGGCTGCGCATCGCGCGGGAGCTGGCGCTCGCCGCGGAGGTCTCCGCGCGGCTGTCCGGGCTCGGCAGGCTGGCGCTGCTCGCCCGGGAGTGGGACCGGGCCGGCGACCTCCACGAGGAGGCCCGGCGGCTCGCCGCCGGGCAGGGCCATCTCTACGGCGAGGTGCACGCGCTGATGGGGCTGGCGCTCGGGGCGCGGCGGGCCGGTGACCTCGACGCCGCCGAGGCCCAGCTGACCCGGCTCCGCGACGGGTATCCGTCCTCCGTGCCGGGCGAGCACCTGCTCTGCGCGGAGCTCGGCTTCGTCGCCGAGTTGCGCGGGGACGCGGCCGGGGCCACCGGTCACCACCTCCGGGGGCTGGCGGTGGCGGGTGCGCTCGGTGAGCCGCGCGCCGTGGCGCTGTCCCTGGAGGGCCTGGCGGGAGCCGTGGCGCTGCCCGGGGGCGGTGGGCGGGCCGGCTGCGCGGCCCTGCTGCTGGGGGCGGCGAACGCTGCCCGCCGCGGTGTCGGCGCGCCGCTGCCGGCCGCCGAGCGCGGTGACGTGGACCGGATCACGGCGGCGGTGACGGCCGCACTGGGCGAGGCGGCGTTCGCGGAGGCGTTCCGGCGGGGCGCCCGGATGACCTTCCGGGGCGCCGCGCGGGCCGCCCGGGCGGCGCTCTCCCCGGCGGGCTGAGGCCGGGCGTGTCCGGCCGACTGCGGGGCCCGTGGCGCCCCGGCGGTACGGGGCCCGGGCCTGCCGGCCGGGTACGGGCGCCCCGGCGGTGTGCGGGCCCGGGCGCCCGGGGGCTCGCCGCCGCCCCGCCGGGCCGGCGGCGCGGGTGCACCGGGGGCGGGTGTCCCGGGGGCTTGCTTCGCCCGGATCTGGGCACTCGACCGGCGACGCTTCCGGAAGGACGGTGCCGCCGATGACCGAATACGAGCGTTCCCGCACCATGCCGGCTCTTCCCGAACACGTATTCGACCAAGCCGGGCGGGTGGACCAGCTCGACGGCTGGCTCCCCAGGGATCTCCATGTGCGCGTCGACGACCTCCCCGCGGTGACCGTCCACGAGGACCGCACCGGGGAGGACGCCCGCGGGCTGTTCCGGGCCCGCAAGGAACAGCTGCGGCTGGAGTGGGGGACACGGGAGACCGGCAGGTACGCCGGATGGCTCCAGGTCGCCGGGCTGGGCAGCGGTGCCAGTGAGGTCACCGTCCACCTGTCCTTCTTCGACCCGCGGCACGCTCCCCCGGGCGACGCCGTGCGGGACGCCCTGGACCGGAGCCTGGAGCGGCTGGAGGAACAGGTGCGGCTGGGCACCGAGAACCCCGCCGGATGACACGGCTCCCCCGGCCCCGGGGACCCTGCCGGGCCCCGAGGCCGGGACCGGCCCCCGCCCGGGAGGGGCGGGGGCCGAAGGGCGCTAGGACCGGCGGGGCACCGGGATGACGTAGCGGCTGAACACCAGCTCCCGCAGGACGTCGTCGCCGCCCTCGACCAGCGAGACGTACCGGATGTCCCGCATCAGCTTCCCGATCGGCAGGTCGTTGGTGTACCCCAACCCGCCGAACATCTCGGAACCGACGCTCGCCACGTCCCAGCCGGCCTGGCCGCAGAACATCTTCGCCGTCAGCGCCGACTTCAGCGTGCCCTGCCGGGCGAAGAAGGCGGCGGCGTCGGGCCGCTGCATGATCGCGTCGTAGTCGCGGGCCGCCCGCAGGCAGTGGCTCTTCATGACGTCGATCTGCATTTCCATCTGCCCGAGCCGCTGCGCGAAGACCGGGCTGTCGAGCAGCGTGCCGTCCCGGAACGGCTTGTTCTTGGCATAGGTCATGCAGTGGTCGCGGACCCGGCGGGCGATGCCGATGGCGGTGGTGGCGATCAGGATCCGGCTGGCGTTCAGGCCGATCTCCAGCAGCCGGAGCCCGGAACCCTCCAGCTCGTTGCCGGCCGGCACCCGGACCTGGTCCAGCTTCACCTGGTAGGTGTGCGAGGCCCGCAGCCCGATGACGTCCCACCGCTTGACGATCTCCACGCCCGGTGTGTCCCGCGGGACCACGACCGCGCGGTACACGTCCGGGTCCTCCACCGCCCGGGCGACGACGATGATGAAGTCGGCGAAGTCGGTGTTGGTGGAGAAGAACTTCTCCCCGGTGAGGACCAGCTCGTCACCCTCCCGGGTGGCGACCGTCTCGATCTTGCTGAGTTCGCTGCCCGCGTTGCGCTCGCTGCCCAGGGTGGCGCAGAACGAACCGCGGGCCGCCATGGGCTTGAGGTACCGCTCCTTCAGCTCGTCCGATCCGTACAGCTGCACCATGCTGGTGCCCAGGATCGAGATGAACAGCGTGAAGGCCACACCGGCGTCGCCGTAGGCGATCTCGTTCACGATCTCGACGCTGTCCTCGAGGGTGAGCCCGCGGCCGCCGAGCTCCTCGGGCAGCCACCAGTTCGCGAGCCCGGTCTCCCGGAACGTGTCGTACACCTGCAGCGGCTTGTCCGTCAGGACATCCACCTGCGCGTTGTCACCGCTCAGTTCGTTCTTGACGAACTGGCGAACAGTCTTCAGGTCTTCAGGTTTCATCGTCCCACCATCTACTCGTCAAACGCGCGCTGGATGAGGTTCTCGACGTCCAAGGCGTCGATCTCGTCATCCACTTCGTCCGCTGCCGTGTCTTCGTCGTTGTCCTGCGGCTCCTGCTCCGGCCCGTCCTCCGGGAAGAGCCGGTCCCGCAGATGTTCGGCCAGTGCGGCCGGGGTCGGGTAGTTGAAGATCACCGTCGCCGGGATCTGCAGCCCGGTGTCCTTCTTGACCTGGTTGCGGAACTCCACCCCGCTCAGCGAGTCGAAGCCGATCTCCTTGAAGGACAGGTCGGCGTCGATGTCGTCCGCGGACGGGTAGTCCAGCACCATCGCCGCGGTCTCCAGCAGCAGTTCCAGCAGCTCGTTCACCTGGTCCGCGGGCGACAGCTCCGTCAGCCGCTGCACCAGCGGCAGCTCGGTGGCTTCCTCGACCCGCTTGCGCTGCGGCTTGACCAGGCCGCGCAGCAGCGCCGGCACGGTGTCCAGCTGCGCGAGCGCGGTGCGGTCCAGCACGGCCGGCACCAGCGCCGCGGTGTCCAGGGCGAGCGCCGTGTCGAACAGCGCGGTGCCCTTCGCGGCCGCCAGCGGCACGATCCCGTTGCGCTTGAACCGCGACAGGTCGACCTGGCCGAGAGTGCCCGCCATACCGAGCTCCCACGGGCCCCAGGCGAGCGAGACCGCCGGCAGCCCGGCCGCCCTGCGACGCGCGGCGAGCGCGTCCAGGAACGTGTTGGCCGCCGCGTAGTTGGCCTGCCCGGCCGTGCCGATGGTGCCGGCGATGGACGAGTACAGGACGAACGCCGACAGGTCCAGGTCCTCGGTCAGCTCGTGCAGGTGCCAGGCGGCGTCGACCTTCGGCCGGAGCACCCGGTCCAGCTGTTCCGGCGTCAGCGTCTCGGTGCTGGCGTCGTCCAGCACACCCGCCAGGTGGACGACCCCGGTCAGCGGCCGGTCCTCCGGGATCTTCGCGAGCGTCCCGGCCAGCGCCTCCCGGTCGGCCACGTCACAGGCCGCCTGGGTGACGTCGGCGCCGAGCGCGGTCAGTTCCGCGACCAGGTCGGCCGAGCCGGGGGCCGCCGATCCCTGGCGGCTGAGCAGCAGCAGGTTCCGCACGCCGTGCTCGGCCACCAGGTGCCGGGCGAACAGCGCGCCGAGTCCGCCGGTGGCGCCGGTGAGCAGGACCGTGCCCCGCTCGTCCCAGGCCGGTTGCGCGGCCCGCGCCTGCGGCGCCGCGGCCAGCCGCGGCACATAGGCCACGCCCCGGCGGATCGCCAGCTGCGGCTCACCGGTCAGGTCCAGCGACTCCAGGGCCCGCAGCGACTCCTCGTGCCCGTCGGTGTCGACCAGCACGAACTGGTCGGGGTGTTCGGCCTGGGCCGACCGCACCAGGCCCCAGACCGGAGCGGCGGACAGCTCGGGACTCTCGTCCGCGCCGACCGCGACCGCGTTGCGGGTCACGAACACCCGCCGGGCCTGGCCGAACCGCTCGTCCCGCAGCCACTTCTGCACCAGGCCGAGGGTCTCGTGCGCGGTGGCCCGGGCCGACGCCGGAACGTCTCCGTCCCCGTCCGCGGCCAGGTGCGTGATCTCCAGCTCCGCGGACGGCCCGGCGGCACCGTCCGTGCCGGTCAGCGGGGTCCAGTCCAGCGCGAACAGGGAGTCGGCCGCCGTTCCGCCGGCCAGCTGCTCGACCGAGGCCGGCATCAGCGCCAGCGAGTCCACCGACAGCACCGGGGTGCCCCCGGGGCCGGTGATCCGCAAGGACACCTCCTGCTCACCCTTGCGGGCGATCCGGACCCGCAGCTCGGTGCCGCCGAGGGCGTGGTACGACACGCCCGACCAGGAGTACGGCAGGAGCACCTGGCTGGGGTCGGAGCCGGTCAGCAGCGCCAGCATCGGGTGCAGGGCCGCGTCGAACAGCGCCGGGTGCAGGGCGAACCCGCCGGAGGCGTGCCGGACGTCCTCGGGCAGCCGGACCTCGCCGTACATCTCGTCGCCCAGGCGCCACGCGGCGCGCAGCCCCTGGAAGGCGTCCCCGTAGGTGTAGCCGCGGTCGACCAGCTCCGGGTAGAAGCCGGTCAGTTCCACCGCCTCGGCCCCCTCGGGCGGCCACACCTCCGAGGAGGCGGCCTCCGGGGCCGGGGCCGGGTCGGCGGAGAGGTGACCGGTCGCGTGCTGCGTCCAGGCCCCCGCCCCGGCGACCGCCGTACGGGAGTGGACGCTGATCGGCCGCCGGCCCGTCTCCTCGGCCGCCCCCACCAGGATCTGGAGCCGGACGTCGTCGTCGGCCAGCGTCAGGGGCGCCTGCAGGGTCAGTTCCTCGACGGTGCGGCAGCCGGCGTCGTCCAGGGCGTGCAGCACCATCTCCAGGAAGGCCGCGCCCGGGAACACCACGTTGCCGAAGATGACATGGTCGGCCAGCCAGGGGTCGTCGGCCGGCGAGACCCGGCCGCTGAGCACCAGCTGGTCGCCGACCGCGAGGTCGGTGGCGGCGGCGAGGAACGGGTGCTCGACCGCGGCGAGTCCGGCACCGGTCACATCGCCCAGCGGCTTCGCGGGCTCGACCCAGTACCGCTGCCGGTCGAAGGCGTAGGTGGGCAGGTCGACGCGGTGTCCGGCGACCTCGGCGGCGGTGAGGTAGGACCGCCAGTCCACCGGCACGCCCGCGACGTGCAGCCGGGCCAGCGCCTCGACGGCCGAACGCGCTTCGGACCGGTCCTTCCGGGCGAGGGCGACCACCGGCAGCTCGGTGCCGCTCTCGGCCAGGGTCTCCTGCGCCATGGCCGCGAGGACGCCGTCGGGGCCGGCCTCGACCAGCACCTCGGCGCCGGCCGCGACCGCAGCGCGGACGCCGTCGGCGAACCGCACGGCCTCGCGGACGTGCCGCACCCAGTACTCGGGCTGCTCCAGCGCGCCGTCCTCGGCCGCCGCCCCGGTGACGTTGGAGATGACCGGGATGCGCGGCGCCGCGTACGACACCGACTTCGCGACCTGCCGGAACTCCTCCAGCATCGGCTCCATCAGCGGCGAGTGGAACGCGTGCGAGACGCGCAGCCGCTGCGTCTTGTGGCCCTCGCCGGCGAACTTCGACTTCACCGCGAGGACCACGTCCTCGGCGCCGGAGATCACCACGGAGGTGGGGCCGTTCACCGCGGCGATCGAGACGGACTCCTCCTGACCGTCCAGCGCGGCGCGGACGTCCGCCTCCTCGGCCTGCAGCGCCACCATCGCGCCGCCGCGCGGCAGGGCCTGCATCAGCCGGCCCCGGGCCGCCACCAGGCGGGCCGCGTCGGCGAGCGAGAACACCCCCGCCACGTGCGCGGCGGCCAGTTCACCGATCGAGTGCCCCACCAGGACGGCGGGGGCGACCCCCAGCGACTCCAGCAGCCGGAACGCCGCCACCTCGAAGGCGAAGAGCGCGGGCTGCGTCATCGCCGTCTCGTCGAGCAGCCGGGCGGTGTCGGAGTCGGGGGCGGCCGAGACCACCTCGTCGATCGAGTGCTCCAGCAGCGGGGCGAACTCCGCGCAGACCGCCTGCCACGCCTCGGCGAACACCGGGAACGCCTCGATGAGTTCACGGCTCATGCCGAGCCGCTGGCTGCCCTGTCCGGAGAACAGCACGCCGACGCCGGGTGCGACCGCCGCACCGCCCACCACGACGCCCGAGGACCGGTCGCCCTTGGCCAGCGCCGCCAGCCCGGACAGCAGTTCCGCCCGGTCCGAGCCCAGCACCACCGCGCGGTGCTCGAACGCCGTCCGCTCGGTGGCGAGGGTGAGCGCCACGTCGGCCGCGTGCGGTGCGTCGTCGCCGGAGACCGCGGTCCACAGCCGCTGTGCCTGGCGGGTCAGCGCCGCCGCGTTCCGGCCGGACACCAGCCACGGCACCAGGCCGGCCGGCTGCTCGTCACCGTCCCGCTCCACCGGCTCGTCGAGGTCGCCCTGTTCGAGGATCACGTGGGCGTTGGTCCCGCTGATGCCGAACGACGAGACACCGGCCCGCCGCGGCCGGCCGGCCTCCGGCCAGACCTGCTCGTCGGTCAGCAGCTCCACGGCGCCGGAGGCCCAGTCGACGTGCTGCGTCGGCTCGTCGACGTGCAGCGTCCGCGGCAGCACGCCGTGGCGCATGGCCATGATCATCTTGATCACGCCGGCCGCGCCCGCCGCCGCCTGGGTGTGCCCGATGTTGGACTTCACCGAGCCCAGCCACAGCGGCTGCTCCCGGTCCTGGCCGTAGGTCGCCAGCAGCGCCTGGGCCTCGATCGGGTCGCCCAGCGTGGTGCCGGTGCCGTGCGCCTCGACCGCGTCGACGTCCGCCGTGGACAGCCCCGCGCTCGCCAGCGCCTGCCGGATCACCCGCTCCTGGGACGGGCCGTTGGGGGCGGTGAGCCCGTTGCTCTCACCGTCCTGGTTGATCGCCGAGCCGCGCAGCACCGCCAGCACCCGGTGGCCGTTGCGGCGCGCGTCCGACAGCCGCTCCAGCACCAGCACGCCGACGCCCTCGGACCAGCCGGTGCCGTCGGCGGCGTCCGCGAACGCCTTGCAGCGGCCGTCGGCCGCCAGCCCGCTCTGCCGCGCGAACTCGACGAAGATGCCGGGGGTCGACATCACCGTCACACCGCCCGCCAGCGCCAGGGAGCAGTCACCGGACCGCAGGGACTGGGCCGCCAGGTGCAGCGCCACCAGCGACGACGAGCACGCCGTGTCGACGCTCACCGCCGGCCCCTCCAGGCCCAGGGTGTAGGCGACCCGGCCGGAGACCACGCTGGAGGCACCGCCGGTCAGGGCGTGGCCGCCGAGGTTGTCCGGCACGTCGTGCAGGCGCGGCAGGTAGTCCTGGCTCATGGCGCCCATGAAGACCGCGGTCCGGCTGCGGCGCAGCGCCGCCGGGTCCTGGCCGGCCCGCTCCAGCGCCTCCCACACGACCTCCAGCACCAGCCGCTGCTGCGGGTCCATGGTCAGGGCCTCGCGCGGGCTGATGCGGAAGAACCCCGCGTCGAAGTCCCCGGCACCGCTGAGGAAACCACCGGCCCGGGCGTGCCGCGCACCGGGGTCCTCGGGCCAGCCGCGGTCCTCCGGGAACGGCTCGATCGCGTCCTCGCCGCCGGAGACCAGCCGCCACAGGTCCTCGGGCGAGGTGACCCCGCCGGGGAGCCGGCAGCTCATGCCGACGATCGCGATCGGGTCGTCGGCGTCCGCGGTGGACACCTGGTGGACCCGCGGGCCGGCGTCGCGGCCGGTCAGCTGGTCGTTCAGGTGCCGTACCAGCGCGCTGGGGGTGGGGTAGTCGAACAGCAGTGACGTGGGCGTGCGCAGCCCGGCCGCGGTGTTCAGCCGGTCGCGCATCTCCACCGCGGTCACCGAGTCGAAGCCGAGCTCCTTGAACGTGCTGTCGGCCTCGACCAGCTTGGGGTCGGCGAGGCCGAGGACGGCCGCCGCCTGGGAGCGGACCAGCGTCCACAGGTCCTGCTCGGTCAGCCGGGCGGCGGGCTCGTCGGCCGCGGGTGCCGCCTCCGGGGCGCCGGCCGCCGGCAGGGCCCGCGGCTCGACGCGCTCGCCGGTGACCCAGAACTCCTGCCGCTGGAAGGCGTAGGTCGGCAGGTCCACCCGGCGGGCGCCCGCGAACAGCGGCCGCCAGTCCACCTCGACGCCCTTGGTGTACAGCTCGGCCATGGACAGCAGCAGGCGGCGGGACTCCTCCTCCTGCCGGCGCAGCGTGCCCTGGACCACGACGGTGTCCACCGTGTCCTGGATGGCCATGGTCAGCACCGGGTGCGGGCTGACCTCGACGAAAACCCCGTGTCCGGCGTCGGCCAGCACCTTCACGGTCTCCGCGAGCCGCACCTCCTGCCGGAGGTTCCGGTACCAGTAGTCGGCGTCCAGCGTGCTCACGTCCACCCGGCCGCCGGCCACGGTGGAGTAGAACGCGACCCCGCTGTCGGTCGGCACGATGCCCTCGGCGACCCGCAGCACCTCGTCCCGGATCTCCTCCACCTGCGCGGAGTGGGACGCGTAGTCGACCGGGATGACCCGGGCGCGGATGCCGCGCGCCTCGCACTCGGCGACCACCTCGTGCACCGCGTCGACGTCGCCGGAGATCACCACCGCGTTGGGGCCGTTGACCGCCGCGACCGAGACCCGGTCGCGGTCCACGTCCTCGGCGGGCATCGCCAGCGAGGCCATGGTGCCGCGGCCGGACAGCCCGGCGTCGATGGCCAGGCTCCGGCCGACCGACAGGCGCAGCCCGTCGGCCAGGGAGATGATGCCGGCCGCGCAGGCGGCGGCGATCTCGCCCTGCGAGTGCCCGACGACCGCGTCGGGCGCCACGCCCGCCGCCCGCCACACCTCGGCCAGGGACACCATCACCGCGAACAGCACGGGCTGCACGACGTCCACGCGTGCCAGCGCGGCCTCGTCGTCGAGCACCTCCCGCAGCGACCAGTCGACCAGGCCGCTCAGCACTTCCTCGCACTCCGTCATCCGGGCGGCGAACACCGGGGAGGAGTCCCACAGTCCGCGGGCCATGCCCAGCCACTGCGACCCCTGGCCGGGGAACACCCAGACCACCTTGGAGCCGGTGGCGACGGAGCCCGTGGCGACCGATCCGGACGCCTCGCCCGCGGCCAGGGCCGTCAGCCCGGCCAGCAGTTCGGCGCGGTCGGCGGCGATCACCACGCCGCGGTGCTTCAGCGCCGACCGGGTGGTCACCGCGGAGTAGCCGACGTCCGCGGTGCGCAGCTCGGGGGCGGACTCCAGCCATTCCTTCAGCCGCTCCGCCTGGGCACGCAGCCCCGCCGCGGACCGGCCCGACACCACCACGGGCACGGGGGTGTCCTGCTCGGGGGCGGTGGCCGGCTCCGGCGCGGCGGGGTGGTCGGCGACCACCAGGTGGCAGTTGGTGCCGCCGACGCCGAAGGAGCTGACACCGGCGAGCCGGCGGCCCTCGGGCCACGGCCCGGTGGCCGCGTTGACCCGGAGCTTCCACTCGTCCATCGGGATCGACGGGTGCGGCTGGGCGAAGTTGAGGCTCGCCGGGAGCTCCCCGTGCTTCATCGACAGCGCGACCTTGATCAGGCCGATGACACCCGCGGCGGCGTCGAGGTGCCCGATGTTGGTCTTCACCGAGCCGACGAGCAGCGGCCGGCCGGCCTCACGGGCCGGGCCGAACACCGAGCCGAGGGCGCCCGCCTCGACCGGGTCGCCGGCCCGGGTGCCGGTGCCGTGCAGCTCGACGTACTGGACCTCCTCGGGACGCACGCCCGCCCGGGCGTAGGCCTCCCGCAGCAGCGCCTGCTGCGCGTCGCCGTCCGGTACGGTCAGCGCCTGGCCGTCGCCGTCGTGGTTCATCGCGCCGCCGAGCAGCACGCAGTACACCGGGTCGCCGTCGGCGACCGCGTCCTCCAGCCGCTTGAGCACGACCACACCGGCGCCCTCGCCCCGGACGAAGCCGTTGGCGCGCGCGTCGAAGGTGTAGCTGCGGCAGTCCGGGGACAGGGCGCCGGCCCGGGCCAGCGCGAGGGTCCCCTCGGACACCAGGTTCAGGTGCACGCCCCCGGCCAGCGCCAGGCGGGTCTCGCCCGACACCAGGCTCTCGCACGCCATGTGCACGGCGACCAGCGAGGAGGACTGTGCGGTGTCCACCGTCACGCTCGGGCCGTGGAAGCCGAGCTGGTGGGAGATGCGGTTGGCGATCACGCCCCGGCTCAGGCCGGCCAGCGAGTGGTGGGACACGGCGTCCGGGCCGTGCCGGTGGACGAGTGAGGCGTAGTCGTCCCCGGTGGCGCCGAGGAAGATCGCGGTGGAGCTGCCGCGCAGGCCCTCCGGCGCGGCGCAGGCGTCCTCCAGCGCCTCCCAGCTCAGTTCCAGCGCCAGGCGCTGGCGCGGGTCCATCGCCGCGGCCTCGCGCGGGGATATGCCGAAGAACCCGGCGTCGAATTCGGCGACGCGGTCGACGAAGCCGCCCCGGCTGTACTGCTCCAGTTCCGGGACGTCGTGCCGGCGCTCGGCAGGAGCGTCTGTGATGGCGTCCGTGCCGTCGCGCAGCAGCCGCCAGAAGGCCCGGGGGTCCTGGGCCCCCGGAACCCGGCACGCCACCCCGACGACGGCGACGGCATGCCCGAACGGACGATCGGATCGTCCTTCGACCTGATTCACGTGCATCAGTTCAGACCTCTCCCAGCCGGGGAAGCACAAGCTTCGATATGTGTTTCGCGAAACCAACGAACGGGTGTCTTCCCCGTCATGACGGCCACCCTCGGGTCACTCGACCGGCATGTCGCCGCGCCACCTGCTGATTCGGGTTACGAGAAGTAGTTCTGGTCCTTCAGCTTCTTCGACACGTCCATGAAGGCGTCGACCTGCTCCTCGGTGTGGGACGCGTTGACGATGATGCGGAGCACCGCCTGGCCCTTGCGGGCGGCCGGGTACAGGTACGGAGGAACCCGGATGCCGTGCTCCAGGTACGCGCCGTAGAGCTCCACGCACTTGCGCTCGTCGCCGACCACGATCGAGGAGAAGCAGGTCTCGGTGTCGGTGACCGGCAGCTCCGCCTCGAGCAGCCGCTCGCGGAACGCGGCCACCTTCACCAGGTAGTCGTCGACGATCTCCGGCTCCCTCTCGGTGAGGAGGCGGGTGATGTACGCGGCGCCGGCCGCGGCGGGCGCGGACATCCCGGCGGTGAACGACCCGGTGCCGGAGAGCATCTCGAAGGACTGGATGGCGTCCCGCGGCCCGGCGATCAGACCGCCCTCGAGGCCGACGGCCTTCTTCATGGAGACCATGATGAAGGTGGCCCGGAGCATGCCGGCGTACTCCTCGGCGAACTTCCGGTGCGGCGCGCCGTAGACCAGGAAGCCGTTGGCGTCGTCCACGTACGACAGGGCGCCGTAGCGCTCGCACAGGTCGACCATCGTGTGCATCGGCGCGACGGAGCCGTCGATCGAGTACACCGACTCGAAGACCACGACGACCCGCTTGCCCTGGAGCTCCTTGAGGACCTTCTCCAGGCTCTCCACGCAGTTGTGCTTGAAGGAGAACAGCCGCTCGCCGAACTTCAGGCCCTCGGCGGCCTTCCACAGCGACCAGTGGGCGTCCCGGTCGTACACGAAGACGGTGTCCCGGTTCACCATGGCCAGGCCCGACATGAAGGACTGGGTGGCGGACAGCGCGTTGATGAAGCCGATGTTGGCGAGGGTGCCGGTGCCGAAGCTGATCGCCGCCTCCTTCTGGAGGTAGGCGGCCACCGTCTCCTCCATGTCGAGGTGCGGCGGGGTGACGCCCTGCACGATGCGGGAGCCGCCGCTGCCGAGGCCGTACTGGCGGGTGGCGTCCAGCAGGACCTGCATGACGTCGTCCCGGCGCTGGAGGTCCAGGAAGTTCACGGAGGCGAAGTTGGTCATCAGCTCGTCCGTGCCGTGCATCGCGCCCGGAATGACGCCGGACACCGGCGGGCCGCTGATGCCGAGGCCTCGGATTCCTTCGGCGAACTTGTCGAAATTCCAACCCGGCGTGGCGGTCATGGTGCGTGGACCTTTCTTTTCGTCAAGCTTTCGAATTCTTCGGGGCGGGCCGGCGCATGATTGATCGCCGCCGTCCCGGGGTACCACTCAGGTGTAACGCGGCCAGTTCCGGCCGATCGACCGGATCAGGGACGGGTACACCAGGGTGCGCCGGATGGGTTTGATCCCGGCCATGTAGGCCTCACCGAGCGCTCCGTTGGGTTTCACCAGCGCCGCCATCTGACCGCGGTACCGGCCGGCCCCGTCCGGGACCCAGCCGATGTGCATCAACGCGTGCACGGTCCGGTTGGCGAGCTCGGCGGTCCACTCGGTGTCGGTCTGGTAGACGGAGTGGAAGGGAACCACCTGCAGGTCGGGGCCGCGGGGCCCGTCCCGCAGGTCGTCCGGCAACCGTTCGCGCAGCGAGGTCACCCGTTCTCCCAGTCCGTTCCCCGGCTTGTCCAGGCCGAGCAGTGCGCCGAGCTTCCACCGGATCGCGAACAGGGTGCTGATGACGAGCTCGGAGAGCTCCGCGTCGTCGTCGGAGGTGAACTGCCGGACCAGGCGGGGGAGGTCGTCCGGGCCACCGGGCGTCGGCAGCGCCCACACGTCCTCGAGCGTGAAGTCGCTCGTGAACTCGTGGATCCGCCATGGCGTGGCGGTGTGCGCCGTGTCCGGCAGCCTCATGGCCGACCTCCCCCCTCCTGGTACCGATGTCGCGTGGTGCGGTGCTAGCTCGCGGCCTTCTCGGCGACGGCGCCCGCCTTGGGCCGGAGCTCCAGGCGCGTACCGTGCTTGGTCGTGATGGTGACGGTGCGGCTCTTGGCGGCCTCCGGCCTCGGGTCGGACCGGCGCAGCTCGCAGGTGGTGAGCACCTGGCGGAGCACGGCCTTCATCTCGAGGATCGCGATCCGGTCGCCGAGGCACCGGGTGTGGCCGCCACCGAACGGGATCCAGGTGTAGGCACCGGGCTTGACGTTCAGGAAGCGCTCGGGACGGAAGACGTCCGGGTCCGGGTAGAGGGCCGGGTCGTGGTGGATGAGGTAGCCGCTGGCCCACAGCCAGTCGCCCGGCACGTACCGCACGCCGCCGATCACGATCGGCTTCACGACCTCCCGGGGGATGATCTGCGGTGTCGGCGGGCGCACCCGCAGCACCTCGTGGCACACGGCCGTGAGGTACGCGTCGTCGGTGCCCTCCTCCATCTCGTCCAGCACCCGCTGGAGGATGGCCGGTTCCCGGCTCAGGTACTCCAGCGCCCAGCAGATGCCGGCGGTGGTCGTCTCGGTGCCCGCGAGGAACATCGTCATCATCTCGTCACGCAGTTCGACCCCGCTCACCGGCGAGCCGTCCTCGTGCGTGATGTTGAGGAGCACCGAGAGCATGTCGTCGCCGGACTCCCCGGAGTCCAGGCGCTCCCGGACGGCCTGGGCGAGCAGCGCGTCCGCCCGGTCCCGCTGCTTGAAGAAGGTGTCCAGGCCCAGCGGCTTGATCGCCCTCAGCATCTTCACCGAGAGGGGCTTCATGTTGTGCGTCTCGATCATCGACGCCAGGCGGCGGTTGAGGCCCAGCATCTGCCAGATGACCTCGAACAGCTCGTCCCACACGGACGGCACGTGCTTGCCGAAGACCACCTCGCGGATCACCTGGATGGTGAACCGGTGGACGTGCGGGTAGAGGGAGACCAGCTCGCCCCGCGGCCAGGTGGCCACGATCCGCTCGGCCATCTCGGCGACCGAGTCCTCGATCCGCTTGAAGGCCCCGCCCCGCACGCTCGGCATGATCGTCTTGCGCCGGGCCAGGTGCTCTTCCTCGTCCAGCCACGCCAGACCGGTCTGGCCGGTGAACTTCTCCAGCGCGGCGCTCCCCCGGCCGGTGTGCAGCACGTCGCGGGGGGCGAGGAACATCGCCTTGACGTCGTCGGGGTCCGAGAGCACGTACAGGTTGTACGGGGGCATGATCTTCAGCCGGAAGCGGGTGCCGTACCGCTCCCGCAGGTCCCGGGTGTACCCCGTCGGCTGCTGGAAGATCTTGATGCCCTGGTAGATCATCGGCGCCCGCGGGCCCGGCAGTGCGCTGGAGGGTATGACGTTCTGTGGCGGCGTGTTGGAAGTATCCATATCTGTCCTTGCCTTTCGTGGACCGGCCGAGCACCGGTCAGGTCAGGGAGGAAGGTGCGTTCGTCACCCGGGCTACTGCTGTGCGCCGCCCTTCGCCAGCTCGCGCAGCGCGTCGAGCATCCCCGCCTCGCGCAGCTCACTGATCGGGATCGAGGCCAGCATGGCGCGGATCTCGTCCTCCTCCGACGCCGGCGCGGCCACGACCGCGTCCAGCTCCACCAGCCCGAGCAGGTGCGTGGTGATCGCACCCGACGAGGGGTGGTCGAACACGAGGGAGGACTCGATCGGCAGCCCGGTGGACCGGGTCAGCTGGTTGCTGAGTTCGACCGCGCTCAGCGAGTCGAAGCCGTAGTCCGCGAGCTCCCGCTCCGGGTCGATCGCCTCCGGCGAGTCGTGCCCCAGCACCGCGGCGACGTGCGTGCGGACCAGGTCCAGCACCGTCTGCTCCCGGTCCTCCTCGGCCACCCCGGCCAGCCGCTGAGCCAGCGACTCACCCGTCTCCACGGTGCGCGAGGGCGCGCGCACCAGGCCGCGCAGCAGCGGGGGCAGCATCCCGGACGCCGCCTGGCCGCGCAGCGCGGCGAGGTCGAGCCGCACCGGCGCCAGCAGCGCCAGGTCCAGGGCGAGCGCCTGGTCGAACAGGTCCAGGCCCAGCGCGGCGTCGAGCGAGCGGACGCCCATCCGCTCCAGCCGCGCGAAGTCCGCCTCGTCCAGCTGGCTGGCCATGCCGGCGGCACTGGACCACAGGCCCCACGCCAGCGAGCTGGCCGGCAGTCCCTCGGCGTGGCGGCGCGCCGCGAGGGCGTCGAGTGCGGCGTTGGCGGCCGCGTAGTTGGCCTGCCCCGGGCTGCCGATCAGCGACGCGACCGAGGAGAAGAGCACGAACGCCGACAGCTCCATGTCCGCGGTCAGCTCGTGCAGGTGCCACGCCGCGTCGACCTTCGGGCCCATCACCCGGGCCAGCTGGACCGGGGTCATCGACTCGATCACGCCGTCGTCCAGCAGACCGGCCGCGTGGACGACCGCGGTCAGCGGCTGCTCCAGCGAGCCCAGCAGCCGTGCCAGCTGCTCCTTGTCGGACACGTCGCAGGCGGCGACCCGCACCTCGGCGCCGAGCGCCTCCAGGTCGGTGACCAGTTCGGCCGCGCCCTCGGCCTCCGGGCCGCGGCGGCTCACCAGCAGCAGCCGGCTCGCGCCGTGCCGCTCGACCAGGTGACGGGCGAGCAGCGCGCCCAGACCGCCGGTGCCACCGGTGATCAGGACGGTGCCGTCCAGTTCCGGCGCGGCCGGGATGGTCAGCACCACCTTGCCGATGTTGCGGCCCTCGCGGAGGAAGCGGAACGCGTCGCGGCTCTGCCGGACGTCCCACGACCGCACCGGGGAGAGCTTGAGCGCGCCCTGCTCGAACAGCGCGGTGAGGTCGCGCAGCATCTGCTGGATCCGCTCCGACCCCGACTCCATGAGGTCGAAGGCCCGGTAGCGCACGCCGTCGTGCTCGCCCTCCACGACCTCGGCGTCGCGGATGTCGGTCTTGCCGATCTCGAGGAACCGGCCACCGCGCGGCAGCAGCGCCAGGGACTGGTCGACGTAGTCACCGGCGAGCGAGTTCAGCACCACGTCCACGCCGGCGCCGTCGGTCGCCGCCAGGAACTTCTCCCGGAACTCCAGGTCACGCGAGGACGACAGCCGCTCCTCGGCGACTCCCAGCCCCTGCACGGCGTGCCACTTCGGCGCGCTCGCGGTCGCGAAGACCTCCGCGCCGAGGTGGTGGGCCAGCTGGACGGCGGCCATGCCGACACCACCGGCGGCGGCGTGCACCAGCACCCGCTCCCCGGGCTGCAGCCCGGCGAGGTCGACCAGCCCGTAGTACGCGGTGAGGTACACCACCGGCACCGAGGCGGCCTCGGCGAACGACCAGGCGGCCGGCATCGGGGCGATCATGTTCCGCTCGACCACCGCGACGGGGCCGAACGAGTCGCCCACCAGGCCGAAGACCCGGTCGCCCGGCGCCAGGTCGGTGACCTCGGGGCCGACTTCGAGCACCACGCCGGAGGCCTCGGTGCCCATCGCGGCCTCGCCGGGGTACATCCCCAGCGCGATCAGCACGTCACGGAAGTTCAGGCCCGAGGCGCGCACCGCGATCCGGACCTCGTCGGCGCCGAGCGGACGGTCGCCGTCCGACGCGACGATCTCCAGGTCCTCCAGCGAGCCCTTGCGCCGGGCGGTGAGCCGCCACGGACCGCTGGGCAGCGGGGTGACGCGACCCAGGCGGGGGGCGAGCAGCCGGCCCTCACGCACCGCCAGCTGCGGCTCGCCGGTCTCGAGCACCGAGGCCCAGTCCGGCTCCTCGCCGCCGTCGATGTCCACCAGCACGAACTGTCCGTGGTGCTCGGACTGGGCGCTGTGCACCAGACCCCACACCGCGGCCTGGGCGAGGTCGGCCTTCTCCTCGCCGACCGCCACCGCGTTCCGGGTCACCACGACCAGGCGGGCGTCGACCAGCCACTCGCTGACCAGCCACCGCTGGACCAGGTCCAGCGCCGCCGCGGCGGCCTTCCGCGCACCCTCGGCCGGGTCACCGGACGGGGTGTCCACCGAGGCGATGACGACCTCCGGGAACAGCGCACCGTCGGCGACCGCCTCCTCCAGCTCGTTGAGGCTGCCGAACCGCTCGCCCGACGCCACCGGGGCGCCGAGGACCGCCAGGCGCACCTCGCGCTCCGCGGTGGCCGACACCGTGGTCCAGTCGAGCTGGAACAGCGAGCGCTGGGCGTTCTCCTGGGCCCGTCCGAGCTGCGCCGGCTCCACCGGGCGGACGGCGAGCTTGTCCACGCTCACCACGGGCTCGCCGGCCTCACCGGAGATGTGGAGGCGCACCGCGGACTCGCCCTCGGGGCTGATCCGCACCCGCAGGCTGGTCGCGCCGGTCCGCGCGAGGCGGATGCCCGACCAGGCGAAGGGCAGGCCGACCGACTCGCCGGGCCGGGTGTCGAGCATCCCGCCGTGCAGCGTGGCGTCGAACAGGGCGGGGTGGATCCCGAATCCGGCGACGGAGGCGTCGTCCGGCAGCGACACCTCGGCGAAGATGTCCTCGTCCGCGCGCCACACGGCGCGCACGTTGCGGAAGGTCGGGCCGTAGTCGAAGCCGATCTCGGACAGCATGTCGTAGAACCCGTCGACCGCGACCGGCTCGGCCTCGGCCGGCGGCCACAGGCCCTCGGCGGGCTCCACCGGCTCGCTGTCCTCCGCCAGCCAGCCGCGACCGTGGCAGGTCACCTGGTGCGACTCGTCCTCGGCGTCGGTCTCCGGGCGCGAGAAGATGGTGACCTCGCGGCGGCCGTCGGTACCGGGCGCCCCGACGGCGACCTGGACCCGGCGGGTCACGCCCTCGTCCAGGAACATCGGCGCCTCGAGCACCAGCTCGTCCAGCACCGGGCTGCCGACCTGCCGGCCGGCGGTGAGGGCCAGTTCGACGAAGGCCGTGCCGGGGATGATGGTCGCGCCGAGGACCACGTGGTCCCGGGCCCACGGCTGGGTGTCGGTGGACAGGCGGCCGGTGAACAGCCACTCGTCCCGGTCCCCCACCTGGACCGCGCCGACCAGGATCGGGTGCTCGACCGGGCCGAGCCCGGCCGCGGCGGCGTCACCGGCACCGCTGCCCGCGTGCCAGTAGCGCACGTTCTGGAAGGCGTAGGTCGGCAGGTCCACCCGCCGGGCGCCGGTACCGGCGAAGAACGCGGTCCAGTCGACGCCGACCCCGGCGAGGTGCGCCTGCCCCAGGAATCCGGCGAAGGACTCCGTCTCGGCGTGGCGGGCCCGCAGCGCCGGCACCACCACCGCCTCGTGCTCGTCGAGGCCCTCCAGGCACTGGCGGGTCATGGCGGTCAGCACGGCGTCCGGTCCCAGCTCCAGGAAGCGGCGGACGCCCAGGCCGTGCAGGGTCTGCACGCCGTCGGCGAACCGCACCGCCTGGCGCACGTGCGCCACCCAGTAGTCGGGGTCGCAGACCTCCGAGGACACCAGCTTGCCGCTGACGTTGGAGACGATCGGGATCTGCGGCTCGGCGAACCGCAGCCCCTCGGCCACCTGCCGGAACTCCGCCAGCATCGGCTCCATGCGCGGCGAGTGGAAGGCGTGCGAGACCCGCAGCCGGGTGGTCTTGCGGTCCTGCCACTGCGGCAGCCACTCCTCGATCGCGTCCGCGTCGCCGGAGACGACCACGGCGCGCGGCCCGTTGACCGCGGCGATCTCCAGCCGGCCCTCGTACCCGGCCAGCGAGGCGGTGATCTCGGTCTCCTCGGCGCGGACGGCCACCATCGCGCCGCCGGCGGGCAGCGCGCCCATCAGCCGGCCGCGCGCCACCACCAGGGCGCAGGCGTCGGCCAGCGACAGCACGCCCGCGACGTGCGCGGCGACGATCTCGCCGACCGAGTGCCCGATCAGGAAGTCCGGGCGGATGCCGAGCGATTCGGCCAGGCGGTACAGCGCCACCTCGACGGCGAACAGGGTCACCTGGGTGAACTCGGTGGAGTCCAGCAGGGCCGCGTCCGCCGAGTCCTCCTCGGCCGACAGCAGCTCCCGCACCGACCGGCCCACCAGCGGGTCGAGCTCCGCGCAGACCGCGTCCAGCGCCTCGGCGAACCGCGGGTGGGCGGCGGCCAGTTCGGCGCCCATCCGGGCGCGCTGCGAGCCCTGGCCGGTGAACAGCACCGCGGTCTTGTCGCCGGCCGGGCGTCCCTCGACGACACCCGCGGGGGTCTCCCCCGCGGCCAGCGCCTCCAGGCCGGCCAGCAGCTCGTTCCGGCCGGACGCCACCACGACCGCGCGGTTCTCCAGCTGCGCCCGCGTCGTCAGGGCGGAGAACGCGACGTCCTCCAGGGTGACCTCGGGACGCGCCACGAGGTGGGCGAGCAGCCGCTCGGCCTGGGCGCGCAGCGCGGCCGCGCCGCGGGCGGAGACGACCACCGGCACCGCGCCGGGGGCGCGCTCCGCAGGCGTCTCGGCCGGCGCCTGGTCCTCGGCCGGCGCCTCCTCCAGGATGACGTGCGCGTTGGTACCGCTCACACCGAACGACGACACGCCCGCGCGGCGCGGCTGCTCCGAGGCGGTCCACTCCCGCGCCTCGGTCAGCAGCTCCACCGAGCCGTCCTGCCAGTCGATGTGCGGGGACGGCTCGTCGACGTGCAGCGTGCGCGGCAGCGTCCGGTGCCGCATCGCCATCACCATCTTGATGACACCGGCCACACCGGCGGCGGCCGAGGCGTGCCCGATGTTCGACTTGATCGATCCCAGCCACAGCGGGTCGCCCGCCCGGTCCTGGCCGTAGGTCGCCAGCAGGGCGCGTGCCTCGATCGGGTCGCCCAGCGTGGTGCCGGTGCCGTGGCCCTCGACCGCGTCCACGTCGGCCGGGTTCAGGCCGGCGTTGGCCAGCGCGGCCCGGATCACCCGCTCCTGCGAGGGGCCGTTCGGCGCGGTCAGACCGTTGCTCGCACCGTCCTGGTTCACCGCCGAACCACGCACCACGGCGAGCACCTTGTGCCCCTTGCGCCGGGCGTCCGAGAGCCGCTCCACGACGATCATGCCGACGCCGTCGGAGAACCCGGTGCCGTCGGCGCCGGCCGCGTACGCCTTGCAGCGCCCGTCGGGCGACAGACCGCGCTGGCGGCTGAACTCCAGGAACACGAACGGGCCGGCGAGCACGGTGACCCCGCCGACCAGGGCCAGCGAGCACTCGCCGGACCGCAGCGCCTGCGACGCCAGGTGCAGCGCCACCAGCGAGGAGGAGCACGCGGTGTCGACCGACACCGCCGGGCCCTCCAGGCCCAGGGTGTAGGAGACCCGGCCGGCCACCACGCTGGTGGCCTTGCCGGTCAGCTGGTAGCCCTCCAGCTCGGGCAGCGAGGTGCCGCTGCCGTAGTCCGAGCTGACCACGCCGCAGAAGACGCCGGTGTCACTGCCGCGCAGGGACGTGGGGTCGATGCCGGCGTTCTCCAGGGCCTCCCACGCCGCGGGCAGCATCAGTCGCTGCTGCGGGTCCATGGCGAGCGCCTCGCGGGGGCTCACGCCGAAGAACTCGGCGTCGAAGTCGGCCACCTCGTCGACGAAGCCACCGCCGCGGGTGTACACCTTGCCGGGCTGCTCCGGGTCCGGGTCGAACAGCCGCTCCACGTCCCAGCCGCGGTCGGTCGGCAGCTCGGAGATGGCGTCCCGGCCGGACTCGACCAGCTCCCACAGCTCCTCCGGGGAGGTCACCCCGCCCGGGTAGCGGCAGCTCATGCCGACGATGGCCAGCGGCTCACTCGACTGGGCCAGGAGGCGGCGGTTCTCCTGCCGCAGCCGGTCGGTTTCCTTCAGCGACTTTCGGAGCGCCTCGACGAACTCGTTCTGATCGATCGTCATGTCTCGTTCACCTCTTTTTCGGGGCGCCCCGGGGCGACCACGTTGTGCTTGACCTCATGCGATTCATTGATCCCGAATCGCGCGTGAATCCGCCGCAAGGGGCCAGGGGCCCACCAATTCGCCTTGCCCAGCAGCCGCATGAAGGCGGGTACGAGCAGACCGCGGACCAGGGTTGCGTCGAGCAGTACCGCCAAGGGCAGGCCAATGCCGATGGCCTTCATATAGCTGATGCTTGACGGTACGAGTGCGATGAATACCAGGGACAGTACCAGCGCCGCATAGGTCACGACTCGGCCGGTACGTTCCAGTCCTACTGCAACCGCCTCCTCATTCTTATGAGTTCGACGGTATTCCTCCATGATACGCGACAGGATGAAGACCGCGTAGTCGAGCGAAAGCGCGAACGCGATGGCGATCACGATGATGGGCACGAGCCAGGTGATGGCGCCGGTGACGACGAAATCACCGACCAGCCACGTGAGGTTCCCCTCCTGGAAGATGTACACCAGAGCGCCGAAGGTGGCCGACAGACTCAGCGCACTCATCAGAATCGCCTTTATGGGCAACAGGACGCTTCCAGTCAAGAGGAACAGTAGCACGAAGCTCCCGATCGCCAGGATTATCAAGGCAATTGGCAACCGGTCGCCGAGCAGGTCGAAGGTGTCCACCGAAACGGCCGGCGTGCCACCGACCCGGACCGGGAACGGCGCCTCGGTTCCGCGCACCGCGCGCACCAACCGCTCACCGCTCTCGCCATAGGCGTCGACCTTGGGAACCAACGAGAGATATGTGGCGTCCTTGACCGCGAACCGCTGCGCACCGGCATTCGGCGGCGCCGTTTTCCGGCCTGCGCTGTAACTTCCGGTCAGGGCGTCCACTCTGGCGACGTTCTCGATTTTCGACAGCCGCGCCGCGTAAGCGTCGATCTCGGCCCTGCGGCCGGCGGGGTCGCCGCCGGTGTCCTCCGCCACCACCTGGAGGACGTCCAGCTCCCGGTTGTCGAACCCCTTCCCGACCGCCTTGGCGACCTGGGCCGACTGCGCCGAGGCAGGCAGCACCTGCTCGTCGGGCAGCCGCAGCTTCATGTCCCGCGCCGGAGAGGCCAGCAGCAGCAGGAACGCGACCACCGCCAGCAGGATGGGCACCGGGCGGCGCATCACGAACAGGGCGAGCCGGCGCCAGAAGCCGCCGCCGGCGGGCGGCTGGGCCGCCCGCCCGCGGCCGAGCCGGAGCGAGTCGATCCGCGGCCCCATCCAGACCAGCAGGGCGGGCGCGATCACCAGCGTGGCGGCCGCGGACACCAGTCCCGTGGAAATGGCGCCGATCGCCGCCGAATGGAAGATGGTGAACGGCAGCGCCAGCATGGAGCCGAGCGCGACGGCCAGCGTGGTGGCGGAAAAGATGACCGTGCGGCCGACCGTCTGCATGGTGGTGCGAATCGCCTCGGGGATGGCGGAGCCGCCGGCCAGCTCTTCCCGGTAGCGCGTGATGAAGAGCAGGCAGTAGTCGACGGCAAGGCCCAGGCCGAGGAATGTCGTGACATTGGTGACCAGATCCGAGGTCTCCAGGAAGAGGGAAATGACGAAAAGTATTCCCATCACGACGACCGTCGTGGCGATCGCCACCGCCAGCGGTACCAGCGCGGCCGGGACGCTCCTGAAGATGATGACCAGCAGGAGGAGGACCACCGGTACGACGACGGCTTCCGCCTTCAGCGCGTCCTCGGCCGCCGTGGACAGGTTCTCCTGCCACATCAGTCCACTGCCGCCGAGTTTGACCTCGAGGCCGTGAACCGTCCCTGAATATTCCTTTTTGAGTTCCTCGGAACGGTCCTGAACCGTGTCGAAATCACCGTCGATACGGCCGAGCACCAGCGCTTCGTCCCCCGACGTACCGCGCATTGCCGGGGACTTGCTCGTCCAGTAGGAGACGACATTGCTGACGCCCTTTTCCCGGCTGACCCGGTCGGTCAGCGAGGCGCCGGCCGAAGCGACGTCCGCGTGGTCCACCCCGCGGGAATCCGCCACCAGGATCACCAGGTTGGGCGCCCCCTGGCCGAAGTGGTCCTCAAGCACTTCGGCCGCTCGGGCGGATTCCGTCTCGGAGCTCTCGTAGCCACCCATCGTGAGCCGCGACGTCAGTCCGGCCGCCAGAATTCCGGCGCCGATCACCACCAGCAGCGTGATCAGCAGGACCCGCTTGGGCCGCCTGATCGTGAGGTCGGCGAGGCGAATCAGCACGGCCGACCTCCAACTGTGGGAGGAAGAAGGTGATCCGGCGAGGCCCCGGAGGCCGGGCCGGCTGAACGATCGCGGTCACGAGGGCACATCACGCCATGTCCCCCTGAGCCATCCGGAGGAGAGCCGCGGCGTCCATGTCGTCGATCGACGCCGGTGCCCCCTCGGCCGGTGCGCTCTCCAGCGGGTCGCCGCCGGCCAGCTCGCGCAGGGTGTCGAGCAACCCCGCCTGGCGCAGGCGGGCGACCGGGATCGACGCCAGCATGGCGCGTATGTCGTCCTCCTCCGAGCGGCGTTTCGCCGGCCCGGACGCCGGTGTGACGGCCGTGACCAGGTACTGCGCGATCGCGGCCGGCGTGGGGTAGTCGAACACCAGGGTGGCGGGCAGCCGGACCCCGGTGACCTGGGTCAGGCCGTTCCGCAGCTCGACGGCGCTCAGCGAGTCGAACCCGAGCTCCTTGAAGGCCCGTTCGGGGTCGACCGCGGTGGCCGAGGCGTGCCCGAGCACGGCCGCGACCTGGGTCCGCACCACCTCGAGCACGATCTGCTCGCGGTCGGCTTCCGCGACCCCCGCGAGCCGCTGGGCCAGCGAACCGCCCGAGTCGGCCCGGCGCGCCGGGACCCGCACCAGCCCGCGCAGCAGCGCCGGGAGCGCACCCGCCCGCGCCTGGTTGCGCAGCGCGGCGGAGTCCAGCCGGACCGGCACCAGCAGGGCCGTGTCCTGCCCGAGCGCCCGGTCGAACATGTCCAGACCGAGCTCGGCGGAGAGGGCGCTGATACCGGTCCGCTCCATACGGGCGAGATCGGTCTCGTCCAGCTCGCCGGCCATGCCGGAGACGTCCGCCCACAGGCCCCAGGCCAGCGAGCCGGCCGGCAGCCCGGCCGCGCGCCGGGCCTGGGCGAGGGCGTCCAGCGAGGCGTTGGCGGCCGCGTAGTTCCCCTGGCCCGGGCTGCCGATGAGGGCGGCCATCGAGGAGAACAGCACGAACGCCGACAGTTCGGTGTCCGCGGTCAGCTCGTGCAGGTGCCACGCCGCGTCGACCTTGGGGCGCATCACCCGCTCCAGCTGCTCCGGGGTGAGCGCTTCGATCACCCCGTCGTCGAGCACGCCCGCGGCGTGCACGACGGCGGTCAGCGGCTGCTCCAGCGACTTGATCAGCCGCGCCAGCTGCTCCCGGTCGGAGACGTCGCACGCCTCGACCCGGGTCCGGGCGCCGAGCGTGTCCAGCTCGGCGACCAGCTGCTCGACACCGTCCGCGGCCGGGCCGCGCCGGCTGACCAGCAGCAGGTTCCGGGCACCGTGCCGCTCGACCAGGTGCCGGGCGAACAGCGCGCCCAGACCACCGGTACCACCGGTGATCAGCACCGTGCCGTCCGGATCCACCGGCCGCGCCGCATCGGACGCCGCATCCGCACGCCCGAGCCGCGGCGCCGACAGCACGCCCTGGCGGACGGCCAGTTGCGGCTCGTCGAGGTCGAGGATCGCGCCCCACTCCGGCTCGCCGCCGTCGAGGTCGACGAGCAGGAACCGGCCCGGGTGCTCGGACTGCGCACTGCGCACCAGACCCCACACCGGGGCCTGCGCCACGTCCGGCGCCTCCCCGCCCACCGCGACGGCGTGCCGGGTGACGAGCACCAGCTGGGTGTCGGCGAACACGTCGTCGGCCAGCCAGTGCTGCAGCAGTTCCAGCGTCCGTCCGCCGACCGCCCGCGCGCTCTCGGCCGCGTCGGCGGCCTCGGCCGGGGTGTCGATCCGGGCGAGCACCGCGTCGGGCGCCTCCGCGCCGTCGGCGAGCGCCTGCCGCAGGGCGGCGAGGTCGGCGAACCGCTCGCCGGACGCGTCCAGTTCACCGAGGACCGCCAGCCGTACCGGCCTGGCGGCGCCGGCCTGCACCGGGGCCCAGTCCACCCGGTACAGCGGGCTCTGCTTGGTGCGCTGCGCGTTCTCCAGCTGCGTCTGCTCCACCGGACGCATCGCCAGGCGGTTCATGGTCAGCACCGGCTCGCCGTGCTCGCTGACGATCTCGATGCGGAACGCGAGGTCGCCCGCCGGGGCGATCCGGGCCCGCACCCGGGACAGCCCCGGTGTGCCGAGCTGCACCCCGGACCAGGAGAACGGCAGGATCGCGGAGACGTCCTCGCCCTGCTTGAGCAGTCCGCCGTGCATGGCGGCGTCGAACAGGGCCGGGTGGATCCCGAATCCCTCGCCACCGGTGTCGTCCGGCAGCGCCACCTCGGCGTAGACCTCGCCCCCGACGCTCCAGGCGGCGCGTACGCCCTGGAACGTCGGCCCGTAGTCGTAGCCGAGGTCGGCCATGCCCGCGTAGAGCGCGTCCACCGACGCCGGCTCCCCGCCCTCCGGCGGCCACACGGCCGGCCAGTCGACGGCGGGCTCGGCCTCCGGCGCGAGCACGCCGCGCGCATGGCAGGTGGTCTCCGGGCGGTCGTCGTCCCCGCCGGCTTCGGGCCGGGTGTACACCGCCACCTCGCGGCGGCCGTCGTCGTCGGCCTGTCCGACGGTGACCTGGACCTGGAGGGCGACGCCCTCGTCCAGCAGCAGCGGCGCGGCCAGCACCAGTTCGTCCAGGGCCGGCGTGCCGGCGCGCCGGCCGGCGGCCAGCGCCAGTTCGACGAGCGCGGTGCCCGGCACGATGGTCACGCCCAGGACGACGTGGTCACGCGTCCACGGCTGGGTGTCGGTGGACAGCCGGCCGGTGAAGACCCACTCGTCCCGGTCGCCGATGTGCACGGCTCCGGCCAGCAGCGGGTGTTCGACCTGGCCCAGTCCGGCCGCGCTGAGGTCACCGGCGTCCGCCGCGGGGGCGAGCCAGTAGCGTTCGCGCTGGAAGGCGTAGGTGGGCAGGTCGACCCGGCGGGCGCCGGTACCGGCGTAGAACGCGGTCCAGTCGACCCCGGCCCCGGCGAGCTGTGCCTGTCCCAGGAACCCGGCGAAAGTGGCCACCTCGGCATGCCGGGCCCGCAGGGCCGGCACGAACACCGCCTCGGCCTCCTCGTCCAGCGACTGCCGCGCCATCGCCGTCAGCACCGC
>NZ_JBIRFT010000019.1:0-122983 GCF_044327625.1 Streptomyces sp. NPDC018031 | reverse complement strand
GTCGCCATCACCGTCACACCGCCCGCCAACGCCAGCGAACACTCCCCGCCCCGCAACGCCCGCACCGCCGAATGCAACGCCACCAACGAGGACGAGCAGGCGGTGTCCACCGTCACCGCCGGGCCTTCCAGCCCCAGCACGTACGACACCCGGCCGGACAGCACGGACCCGAGGTTGCCGGTGGCGAGGTGTCCTTCCATCTCGGTGCCGGCCAGTGCGGTGAGCACCACGTAGTCCTGCGCCGTCACACCGGCGTAGACGCCCGTGTCGCTGCCCGCCAGGCTGTGCGGGTCGATGCCGGCGTGCTCGAAGGTCTCCCAGGCGGTCTCCAGCAGCAGCCGCTGCTGGGGATCCATCCCCACCGCCTCCCGCGGCGAGATGCCGAAGAACCCCGCGTCGAAATCGCCGGCGCCGGGCAGGAAGGCGCCCCGGCGGACATAGCTGGTACCCCGGTGGTCCGGGTCCGGGTCGAACAGGGTCTCCAGGTCCCAGCCGCGGTCCCGCGGGAAGTCGGTGAGCCCCTCGCCGCCGGCCGCCACCAGGTCCCACAGGTCGTCCGGGCCCGCCACCCCGCCGGGGAAGCGGCAGGCCATGCCGACGATGGCGATCGGCTCCGGGGCCGCGGACTCGACGTCCCGCAGGCGCTGCCGGGTGTCGCGCAGTTCCGCCGTCACCCACTTGAGGTGGTCGAGAAGCTTCGCCTCGTCCTTCGCCATCGCTGGCGCCTCCTTCCTACGTCGTGAACAGGAGCCCAGGCGTCATCGACGGCATGGCGCGCGACAGGCCATACCGGCCGGTGTGCGTACGGCGGGTCCGGGGACGGCCGAGACGCTCGGCACGGGGCCGAGGCGAGTTCATTCTTTGCGCTCCGCCTTAAGTCGGCATAACCGGCGGGCACCCGGCACCCTGGCACCGGGCTCCGGCTGCCGGCGGCGGCGTCAGAACGCGCAGTCCAACCGTTTGAAGCCCTCGATGAAGCTCGATGCCAGCCGGACCGGTTCCCCCTCCGCCCGGATCTCCGGGAGCACGGCGAGGAGTTCGCGGTAGAGCGCGAGGATCTCCATGCGGGCGAGATGCGCGCCCAGGCAGAAGTGCGGTCCGAAGGCACCGAACGCCAGGTGCGGGTTGGGGTCCCGGGTGATGTCGAACCGGTACGGATCCGCGAAGACCCGCTCGTCGTGGTTGGCGGACCAGTACAGCATGAGGACCTGTTCGCCCTCGCGGAACCGGTGCCCGTTCATCGCGCAGTCGCGGGTGACCGTGCGGCACATCCAGTTGAGCGGGGAGGCCACCCGGAGGATCTCCTCGACGGCGCCCCGGCCGTGGCGTTCGAAATCCGTCAGCAGCAACCGCCGCTGGTCCGGGTGGTCGGTCAGCAGGACCAGCGCGCGGGAGATGGCGTTGCGGGTGGTCTCCATGCCGGCGTTGACCAGGAGGATGAAGAAGGAGACCAGTTCCTGCCGGGAGAGCTGCTCCCCGTCGTCCCCGGCCCGGACCAGCTTGGTGATCACATCGTCGCCGGGCCGGGCGAGCCGCTCCTCGCGGAGGCGTCCGATGTAGTCCCCGAGGTCCCGCAGCGCGGTCATCACCGCCGCCGCGGCCTCCGCCGGGTCGGCCACCAACTCGGGGTCGAGCGCTCCCATGATGATGCTCGTCCGCTCGAAGAGGAACTCGTAGTCCTCGTCCGGGATGCCCATCATGGCGCTGAGGACGGCGATCGGCATCTCCGCCGCCACCGGCCGGATGAAGTCGCCGGGCCCGCGCTCGACGAGTTCGCCCACGATCCGCCGGGCCACGCGGCGGGAGATGTCCTCGAAGGCGGGCGCCATGGCGCGGCTGAACGACCGCGCCACGATGCGCCGCAGCCTGGCGTGTTCCGGGTTGTCCATGGTGATCATGGAGCGGTAGAACTCGTCCAGGTCCGGGCCCACCATCGCGGTGGCGCCCTCCGAGGAGAAGTCCTGCGGACGGCGGCTCACCTCGACGATGTCGGCGTGCTTCACCAGCGCGTAGTAGCCGGATGCCAACGGCCCCCAGGGCAGGCGCGGCCGGACGAACTCCGGGTGCGGCAGCCCGCGGAGTCTCCGGAACAGCGCTGCCCGCTCGTCCAGCGGCCGGGACCAGAAGGACGGATCGAGGAAGTGGGGGAGGCCGGCGGCGCCGGCGGACGAAGTGGACGTGGCTTCCGTTGGAGACACAGTGCCTCGTTTCACGCTGGGACAGGTGCGGGAACCGGTCGGCGCAAGTGTCGCCACCGGCCCTTAAGCAGGGCTTGCCGACGCTCGGTACCCGCCGGGCCGGGGCCGCCCGGGGACCGGGGGCGCGGCACCGCTGGTTCCCCGCCCGGCCGCCGCCCCGGGCGGGCCCGCCCCCGCCGCCCGGAGGAGTTCCCGGTCCGCCCGGCGGGCCCGCGCCCGGCGCCGCTCAGCAGCAGGTGTGGGGCCGGTGCTCCTCCCGGTGCCACCAGTAGCGTTCCCGGGCCGGGTGCTGCGGCACGTCCGGCAGCCGCGGGGCCGCCGTCGGGGTGCCGCCGGCGGGGACGGAGGGGACGGAGGGGGTGGAGGCGGCGGGCGCTGTCCGCTCCGCGCCGGTCACCAGCTCGTCCACCGTGTGCACCACCCCGCCGATCACCACCTGCCGAACCGCGGCGGCCGCCGTGATGTCCCGCAGCGGGTCGCCCTCCAGCAGCACCAGGTCGGCGAGCTTCCCCGGTTCGACCGTGCCCAGATGGGCACTCAGGCCGAGCGCCAGCGCGCCCGTCACGGTCGCCGAGCGCAGCGCCTGGTACGGGCTGGCGCCGTACCGCACCATGGTCTGCAGGTTCAGGTGGTAGTAGACGGCCTGGGGCACCAGGGGGCTGTCGGTGCCCGCCCCGACGTTCGCCCCGCCCTCCAGCAGTCTGCGCACCGTCGCGCCCTGCCGGGCGGCGAACGCCAGCGCGTCGGTCGGTTCGTGTTCCCGGGCGTCGGCCACGCCGGCCCGGAACTGCTCGTACTCCGCCTCCCCCATCAGCGAGGTCAGTCGCCGGTCGCCGACCGCCCACCCGGCGTACCGGTACAGCGCGGCCGAGGTGGTGCGCAGTCCGGCCCCGGACAGTCCCAGGGTGGGGGTCAGCACCATGCCGGAGGCGATCAGCGGCTCGGTCACGTCCTGGTAGGAGTGGCCGAGGTGGGTCTCCTTCTGCCGGCGGCCGTAGCGGCTGGTGCCGCCGAGGTGTTCCAGGCCGTCGGCGCCGAAGCCGAGCGGACCGAACAGGTAGTGGGAGGTGAGGGGCAGCCCGAGACGGTGGGCCGCCCGGACGGCGGCACGCTGCCGGCCGTACGGCATCCGCACATAGGTCTTGACCAGGTCGTGGCCGAGCGCCCGGGCCTTGGCCACCTCCCGCTCCACCTCCTCGTCGCTGGTGACCGGGCGGCCGACGTTGTAGTAGCACCGGGCGCCTTCGAGTGCGTCCCCGCCCGCGAAGACCCGCGGTCCGACCCGGCGTCCGGAGTCGACGGCCTCCTTGGCCTCCACCGTCGCGTAGTGCGCGCCGCCCGGTGAGCGCAGCGTGGTGACGCCCATCGACAGCCAGAGCCGCAGGGTCTCGGCCCGCGGCCACGGACCGTGCTCGTGCAGGGCGATCAGCCCGGGCACCGCGGTCAGGTGCCGGGCGTCGACGGTGCGTCCGCCGGTGACGGTGCCGCGTGCCACGACCCGTGCGACGCGGTTGCCCTCGACGACGATGTCCACGTCGTGCCGCAGGGTCTCGCCGGTTCCGTCCCACAACGCGCCCACCTGCACGATCGTGCGACCGGAGGGTCCGGTCCGGCGCCAGGTGAGCTTGACCGGCACGGTGGTCGCCCGGCCGGTGCGCGCGTCGGCGAGGCGCAGCCGCCCGTCGGAGAGGTAGAGCAGGGAACGCGAGTCGGCGCTCCAGCTGGGGCAGTCGGCGGTCTCGCCGTTCAGCTCGCGGGCGCTGCCGGTGGGCCGCCCGGCGGAGTCGACGGCGCTGAGGTGCAGGGTGCCGCCGACGACGTACGCGGTGTACCGGCCGTCGGGCGAGTGGACCGGCCCGGCGTCGACGCGGTTGGCGATGGACTTCCCCGGCACCGGCTCGTCGTAGTGGGTCTCCCCGCTGGCGAGGTCGACGGTGAGCAGGCGGTTGGCTCCCTCACGGTAGCGGGGGGTGGCGGGCACCAGGGCGGTGTAGGTCAGTGCGCGGCCGTCCGCGGAGAAGGTGGGCCTGCCGGGCCCGATGATCCCGCTCACCTGGCGCACCGCGCCGGTGGCGACGTCCACGGTGTACACGATGGCGGTCCAGAGGCAGAACGCGACGGTGCTGCCGTCGGGGCTGAACACCGGCCCCGACGCATGCCCCTTGAGGTCGGTCAGCCGCCGGTCCTCGCCGCTTTCGAGGTGGTGCAGCCACAGGTCCGCCGCGCCGCCGCCGCGGTCGCTGACGTACACCAGGGTGGAACCGTCGGGGTGCCAGGCCGGGTCGGTGTTGGCGTTCCCGTCGGACACCACGGCCCGGGGGACGGCGCCCTTCCGGCCGACCCAGATGTCGCCGAGTGCGGCGAAGGCGATCCTCGTGCCGTCAGGTGACAGGGAGGGGCTGAGGATGCCCTTGACCGGACGCGGCGCGGTGGAGTCGAAGTCCCGGGCGAGGGGCCGCTCCCGGAGGCGTGGCACGGTCAGGTGGGCGGTGAAGGGGATGTCCCGGGCCGGACCGCCGGTGACCGTCCGGCGGCGGACCTTTCCGTCGGCGGTGTAGCACACCTCGTCGTCGGCGGGCCAGCGGGCGGCGAACGGGAAGACCTCCTCGCCGTCGTCGGACACGGGTCGCCCGTCGACGACGAGTCGGGCGGCGGACGGGGTGAGGTGGACGTACGCCAGCCTCGTGCCGTCGGGCGACAGCGACGGTCCCGCGACCCGGCCCGTGGTGACGGTGACGAGGGTGGTGCGGGTGCCGTCGTCATCGACCCGGACGATGCTCGTCGGGGCGTCGCCGGTGCCACTGGTGAAGACGATGCCGGTGCCGTCGGGGTGCCAGCAGGGCTGCCCCTCCTGGGCCCCGGGGTCCGCGGCCGGAGCCCAGATCCGGCTCTCGCCGGTGCCGAGGTCGAGGACGTGCACGGCGTACCGCCCGTCCGCCTCGGCCGCGTACGCGATCCGCCGGCCGTCCGGCGAGAACCGGGGCTCGCGGTGGTCGGTGGCGCCGTCGGTGAGCCGGCGGGCCTCCGTGCCGTCGGCACGCGCCAGCCACAGGTGGAAGTTGTCGTCGGCGTAGGACTGGAAGACCAGGTGGCGGCCGTCGGGTGAGAAGTCGGGCTCGGTGGCCTCCTGGTCGATGCCGGTCAGCCGGACCGCTTCGCCGCCCTGCGCCGGGACGGTCCACAACATGTTCAGCAGGTCCAGCACGATGCTCCGGCCGTCCGGAGAGAGCGCGACGGACGCGTTGGTGGCCTGGCTGACCTGGATCCGGCGGGTGTCCTCCGTCCCCGCGGTACCCGGTTCCGCGGCCGCCGGGGAGGCCGGGCCGGCCAGGGAGGTGCCCAGCCACACGGAACCCACCCCGGCGGCTGCCATGCCGCTCTGCCGGATGAGTGCTCTACGCGATAAGTCCAATGCCACATCCCCCTGTTCGCACATCGGTTGGGCAGAACCTAAGGCCCGCTCGAGTGCGCGAGAAGACCTCGGGAGGCAGCTTGTCGCACGGATCTGAACCGGCTCTGTCCGCGAGCGCGGCCCCGCCGGTACCCGACGGGGCCGCGCTCGCGGGTGGCCAACGGCCGTCACCGGTGCGGGACTCCCGGCCGCGGGCGCGGCCGGCGAACCGTGCGCGGGCTCACCGGTCGGCGCCCACCAGCCTCGACGACGGCGTCAGGTTGAGGCGTCCCACGGCCTCCGAGACGTCCCACGGCCACAGCCACAGCCGGTAGACCGGGTCGACCCGGAACCAGTCCTCCGGCCCGTGGAGCACTCGGGTGCGCATGTCCACGCAGTACCGCTCGCGCCAGGAGAACAGGTCGGCCGGCGTCAGTGCCTCGCCCTGCACCTTCCGTTTCGTGACGGCGAAGAGGTCCTCCAGCGCCCGGTACTCGTAGCCGAGCAGGGTCGCGGGCTCCTCCCAGATGCCGCGTTGTTCCGCCATCGCCTTCTCGGCGGCGGACAGCAGGATCGGCAGGTCCAGCTCACCGGGGATGGCGGGGTAGATGATGAACGTCGGTGACCAGCCGGCGGTGACCAGGTCGAGGTTGAACGTCGCCCGTTGCTCCCGGGTCAGGGTGGCGAGTTCCTCCTTCGAGAAGCTGGGGGCGAGGTACGCCAGCAGGCGGTGGGCGGAGTCGAACGGACTGTCCGCGACGCGGATGAACAGGTTGCGGGGCTTCGCCTTCGGGTCGGGTCTGGCGAGCCGCTTCTTGATGTTCTCCTCGTTGAAGGCGGCCGCGGCGGTGCCCTGCTGGAACTGCAGGGTGCCCGCCCGCCCCGTCTCCAGCTTCGGAAGCACGAATTCGGCGAGGCCCGGGGAGACGGGCGCCTTGCCCTGCTTGATCCACGCCGCCAGTTGCGTGAAGTTCTCGTCGACCCGTTGCGCGCCCGCTTCGGTCTCGGCCGTCACCTCCGGGGTGTCGACGGAGAGCATACGGACGGGCATCCGGATGTGCGGGGTGTCACCGTCGTGCACATCGACCAGGCGCCGGGCGCCCAGCGACGGCATGGTCGCGCCCGCCGGTGACCACAGGACCTGTACGGGATCGATCATGACCGATACTCCCGCCTGAGATGAGTTCGCATCGCTGATGAGCGGTTGTGATTCCAGGATCACGCGCGCCCCGGGCACCGGCAACCGCACCTCGGTCCACGCCACCGGGCGCGGCGGAACCGGTACCGAAGGCGTGCCGTGGCGGGGCCGGCACCCGGCTCCGCCACCCGCGCAACACCGCGGCTGCCGGACGGCCGGACCGGACCGCTGACCCGTCACCGGCCTGCCAGTAGGTGAAGGTCGTGTGAAACCATCACGAAGTCATGGTGACGTTCCCGGGGACACCGCTGGTACGTCGCCCCTGCCGACACTCCCCCTGGAGAACCACATGGCCCCATCCTCCGGCCGCCGGCGCGGCGCCGCCGTGGCCCGGCTGACGACCGCGGCGATAGCCGTCGCACTGATCGGCACCTCCGCCGGGGCCGCCGCGGCCGACGGCCCGGCCCCCGACCCGGCGTCCCCGAAGGTCTCGTCCCAGGCGAGCGACCGGCTCGCCCGTTCCGTGCCGGCCGCCCCCCGCGCGGCAGCCGCGGCACCGGCGCCGGTCCTCCCGCTGTGGGGCGCCGTCCGCTCCGGCGACCTGTACATGTACGAGCCGAACGGGCGCGGCGGCCTGAAGCCCCGCGAGTTGGTGACCGACAGCTGGCAGAGCCTCGACGCTTCCGTGCAGGTCGCGAACGGCACCGAGGCCGGGCTCTACTTCCGGACGCTCAGCGGCACGTTCGGCTACAGCGACGGCGCCGCCACCACCTGGCTCGACGGTGACTGGGGCCGGTACGACAGGTTCCGTTCGGTGGGCAACCTCGGCGGCGCCCGCCAGTCGGACCTGCTGGCCCGGGACCGGGCCGGCGTGTTGTGGCTCTACCTGGCCAAGGCCGACGGCACCCTGACCGGCCGCAAGAAGGTCGGCCCCGGCTGGGGGCAGTACACCCAGCTCGCCGGCCAGGGCGACCTGACCGGTGACGGCAAGGCCGACCTGGTGGCCGCCGACCGTTCCGGCGTGCTGTGGCTCTACAAGGGCACCGGCGACTACACCAAGCCGTTCACCGGCCGCACCAAGGTCGGCAGCGGCTGGGGCCAGTTCAACCACCTGGTCGCCACCGGCGACGTCGACCTCGACGGACGCAGCGACCTGCTCGCCCGCGACAAGGCCGGCGCGCTGTGGCTGTACTCCGGCACCGGCAAGGCGACCGCGCCGTACCGGGCCAAGAAGAAGATCGGCAACTCCGGCTGGAACCAGTACGTCCAGCTCTTCTGAGCCGACGTCCCATCTGAACACACGTACGGGCCGCACTCCGCACGGTGTGCGGCCCGGGGCCGTCCGAGTGTGCCGGCCGAAGGGCCCGGGGCCGCCACCGCACGGCAGCGGTCCGCCCGCGGTGCCGGCCCCCGGTTCTTCCTCCACCGCAGCCGACGACAGTCTCTGACACAACGTCATATTGGCTGGTCACACGGAACTTGGCGGACGCCCGGCAGCGGCCGCCGCTGCCACGTTCCGGGCGGCCCCGGCACCCGCCACACCCACCGCAAGGCGACGCCGGCGGCGGGAATCCCACTGCCACCGGCGGGGTGCGTGCCGGGCCACCGCCCGGCCGCCGGGCCGTGTTCACCACACCCGGGGCGAAACGCTCCCTTGCGGCGGTTTGTGATCGCTGCGATGGTGAACGATCTCTCGTAGGTTCAACTGCATTTTGCCCGCACAACGCCGCCGCCTTACTCTGCTCCCCCGTTCCCCGCACCCACCAGCCGAGCCCTCAGGAGGGCACATGACGAACCCGGCCACCGCCACCGGCGGCATCGACGCCACGACCGCACTGCTGCAGGAGGAACTTCCGCAGCTCGAGAAGCACCAGGCAGCCCTGGAGAAGGAGCTCGCCGCGGTCACCGAGCGGCTCGAATCGGTTCGCAACGCACTGACCGCACTGCACGCGTTGTCCGCCGCGGTGCTCCCGGCGCCCCGATCCGCCACCGACGAGCTGACCGCGCCGGCCGCGGACGCCGAGGCGCCCGCCGTCGAGGCAACCGCTGTCGAGGCAACCACCGTCGAGGCACCCGCCGTCGAGGCACCCGCTGCCGACGCGGCCGCCGAAGAGGCGACCGACGAGGAGACCGCGGTCGAGGGTGCCACCGACGCACCGGCTCCGTCGGCGTCGCCGGAAACCGCCCCGGCAGCGGAGGCCGCCACCGCCACCCGACCCGCCCGCCGCAAGGCCGCCCCGCGGAAGGCCGCCGCCAAGAAGCCCGCCGCCAGGAAGGCTCCCGGCAAGAAGGCCGCCGCCAAGAAGGCCCCGGCCAAGCAGTCCACGGCCAAGGAATCCGCCGCCAAGGAGCCCGCCACCAAGGAATCCGCGGCCAAGGAGCCCGCCGCGCCGGCGACCAAGCGCCGCCGCGCCGAGAAGACCGGCGCCCGCAAGCCCGCCGCCAAGAAGGCCGCGACCGAGAAGGCCGCCGACGACGCGCAGAAGGGCAGCGGCCTGACCGAACAGGTCGCCACGGTCCTGGCCGACCACAGCGGCAAGCCGCTGCGCGCCCGGGACGTCGCCAAGGCTCTCGGCCGTGACGAGTCCACGGCCTCGGTCAACACGGTGCGCAGCACCCTCGACCGGCTCGTCGCCGCCTCCCGTGCCCACCGCGCCGGCCGCGGCCTCTACCAGGCGCCCATCAGCTGAACCCGGCGCTCCTTCGGGGGAGTCCGGACCCGGGGCGCGGGCGCCACGCCCCACCGCCCCGAGGCCGCCGCGGTGAGCGGGCGGCGACCGGGCGGCGCCGCTCGGAGCGGTCCGCCCGGGACGAGGTTCGTCGTTGTGCCCGGCACCGGGTCACGGTGCCGGGCACAACGACGTGCCCATCCGTTCCGCGGCCCCGCCGGAACCACCCCGGGCGGCCGATTGCCGACCGGCGGGTAACCGCTGTGATGGTCCCATGGATACCGAAACTCCCTCCCGGACCCCGCAGTTCGAACTCCGCTGCGGCGGTCTACAGGTGACCATCCGACGGGTGCCCACGTGGCTGGTGGTCCTGACCGGCACGGCGGTGGGCTCCGCTGTCACCTGGCTCGCCGCCCGGTAGTCGCCCGGTGAACAACCCGAACACGTCGGACACCCCGCCGGCCGGGCGCGGGCGCCCGGTGCGCACCACGGCTCGCGGGACCCCGCCGCGGCCGGCCCACCGGTGTGCCACACGGGCCCGGCCCGCTTCACCGCCGCGGCGGCGGTCACCGGCCGGGCGGGGCCCACCGGTTCGACCGGCCGGCCCGTCCGGCCGGGGTCCTTCTCACTCGCCTCCCCGGAGCCGGTCCCGCTGGATCCGGCAGGCCAGGGCACGGCGCACGGAGGCCGGCCCGGTGGCGGTGGCGGTGGGCTCCGCGGGGATGTCGAGACCGCGGCTGATCACGTCGTACGCGGCGCGGTAGCCGCCGGGCAGCTCCGTGCGGTGCCGCCTGAGGTCCTCTTCGACCAGGCGCCGCAACTCGTCCACGGTGCGCGGCGTGAAGCGCTTCCTGCCCCGGGCGAGCGCGTCGAGGTGGCGGGTGCAGCGGGCGGGTTCGGGGCAGTTCTCGGAGATCTCCTCGGCGAGGCCCCACAGGCGTCCTTCGAGCCACGGGACGTCGTACTGGTCGAGGGAGAGGCTCACCGGGTACGGCGGATCGCCCTTCCGGTGCTTCGCGGCCTGTTTGGACACCGCGGGCTGGCTCATCCCGGCGAGCCGGGCGACGCTCTCCTGGGTCCAGCCCAGACCGAGGAGCGTTCTGACCATCTCCGCGCGCAGCTCCCGCATCTCCTCGCCGGCACGAATGACCTCGTTCATACCGGCGAGCATCCGCCCGACCTGCTCCTCGGTCAGCGTCTCCGGGACCCGGTGCGCACTCTCTTCGCCTGCCACGCCCCGGTTATACACCCTGGCGCACTTCCATCCATAACCAGGTTGTAAAACCTGGTTATGGATGTCAGGATCACGGCCATGCCCACCTTCACCGCACCTGACGGAACCCGGCTGGCCTACCGCGAACACGGAGACGGCGACCCGGTGCTCTGCGTCCCCGGAGGTCCCGCGGACTCCGGCTACCTCGGCGACCTCGGCGGCCTCGGCGCACACCGACGGCTGATCGTCCTGGACCTCCGCGGCACCGGGCGGTCCGCGATCCCCGAGGACACCTCCTCCTACCGCTGCGACCGCCTCGTCGACGACGTCGAGGCACTGCGCGCGCACCTCGCCCTCCCCCGGGTCGATCTGCTCGGCCACTCCGCCGGCGCCAACATCGCCGCACAGTACGCCGCGCGACACCCCGCCGCGGTCGGCAGGCTCGCCCTGATCACCCCCGGCACCCGGGCCGTCGGCATCCCGATCAGCGGGGAGACACGGCGCGGCCTCGCCCGGCTCCGGAAGGACGAGCCGTGGTTCCCGGAGGCGTTCGCCGCCCTGGAGGCGCTCACCGACGGCACCGGCGCCGACTGGGAGGCCATCGCCCCGTTCCGCTACGGCCGGTGGGACGCCGCGGCCCGGAGCCACCATGCGGCCGGCCGGCCGGACAACCCCGACGCGGTCGCCGCCTTCGGGGCCGAGGGCGCCTTCCACCCGGAGGCCACCCGCGCGGCCCTCGCCGCCCTGGCGGCACCCGTCCTGCTGCTCGCCGGAGAGTTCGACCTGAACAGCCCGCCCACGGCGGTGGCCGAGTTCGCGGAGGTGTTCCCCGACGCCACGCTCGTCGTCCAACCGGGAGCGGGGCACTACCCGTGGCTCGACGACGCCGACCGCTTCCTGGCGGCCACCGTGGCGTTCCTGACCCGGTGACACCCCTCGGCCGCGCGGGCGCCGACCGGAGCGGGACGGCCGCGGCGGGTCACTCCTCCGGCTGATGGTGGTGCGGGGTGGTCGCGGGCGGCTCGGCCGGCCGGCTCCGGCCGCCGTCGTGGCCGGAGACCACCACCGCCAGCAGGCCCAGCACCACCGCGCCGACGGCGAGCCTGCCCCCGGCCCGGAGGATCCAGCGCGGCGCCAGGGCCCCGCCCCGCCCACCGGGGACGCCCAGCCGCTCGGACCGGCGGGCGGGACGCGCCAGCCGCAGCGACAGCAGCACGGCGACCGGCACCTGCAGCAGCCACAACACGGTGCGCGGCCACCCGTCGTACCAGACGTTCGTGCCGTACAGCAGGGTGTGCCACACGCTCAGGGCGTAGACGACGATGACGAACCGGTGCAGCCGCCGCCACGCCGCCGGGCCGATGCGGTGCCGGACGTAGTACAGCAGGCCGAGCGGGACGGCCAGGTACAGCGCGGCCTGGCCGATCGGGATGGCCAGCTCACCGGTGCCCGAGTCGTACCAGCCGGGCACGAAGGTGTCGGCGAACCCGGCCCACACCCGCGACGCCCAGCCCAGCCGGGTCTCGTAGCGCACCAGTTCCGCCGCGAACATCAGCACGTGCGCCGCCATCAGCGCCATGGCGGTGAGGCTCGTGGTGCGGTGCCACCGTTCCAGCGCCGCACGGGAGACCGGCAACCGCCCCGGCCCGGGCCCGGACAGCACCAGCCCGAGCACGACCGTGCCCCACGCCCACAGCAGGCCCGACCAGCCGAACGCCTGACTGAGCAGGTACATCCAGTACGTCGCCGGGTCGCTCATGAAGGGCATGACGGCGACCGTCGCGGACGCTCCGGAGTCCATCCGCACGTACAGCAGCCCGAACACGGCCGCCGTGACGGCCACCGCGGCACCGGCGTCGGGGAGAGCCGCCCGCAGGTCGGAACGGAACCGCACCCGCTCGTCGGCACGTCGTTCCCGCCCCGGCGGGAGACGCCCCTCCGCACTGTCCGACGCCACGTCCGGCTGCATCCCCGGCCTCTTCGCAAGCGGTGGTCACCAACGGTTCGCGCAGACCAGTGTGGCTGACGGGAGGTGCGGCGCACAGACGCGATCCGGCCAGGTCCAGACCAGTGCGGGGTTCCGTCCCCGGACGCTCGCCGGCCTGCCGGTACCGCACCGGGACGCCCGGACGCGTCGCCGGCGCCCCACCTCGGCTCCCCCGGCCGGCGGGTGGCGGTGCGCCGCGTCCGGGGCGAATGCCCGTTCGGGCGAGGCCGTAGGCTGGGGCGTCCACCGCGGCGATCTGCACGAAGTGAGGGGTGAGGGCGATGGTTTCCGGAATCGCGGGGGTGAGCGCTCCGTCGGGACCTGCGGCGGAGGCAGCCCGGCTGGTGTGTGCGGAGTACGCGGACGACGCGCTGTACCACCACTCGTTGCGGTCGTACTTCTTCGGAGCGGCCTGGGCGCAGGCGCGCGGCCTGGAGTTCGACCGTGAGCTGCTGTTCGTCTCGGCACTGCTGCACGATCTCGCGCTGACCGCGCCGTTCGACAGCCACACACTCCCGTTCGAAGAGGCCGGCGGCCATCTGGCACGGGTCTTCACGGCCGGCCTCGGCTGGCCGGCCGAACGGCGTGACCGGGCGGCCGAACTCATCGTGCTGCACATGCGGGACGACGTGGCGCCGGAGGTCGACCTGGAGAGCCGCCTGCTGCAGGTGGGGACGAGCGCGGACGTCTCCGGGACGGGGCTGGAGGCGTTCGACCCCTCCTTCACCGAGGCCCTGGTCGCCGCCTTCCCCCGGCTGGGCTTCGCCGGGGCTTTCGTGGGTCTCTTCCGTGACCAGGCGCGGCGGAAGCCGGGGTGCGCGGCGGCGGCGCTGGTCGCCGGGGACTGGCCGGGGCGTACCGCGGCCCATCCGCTCGACCGCCGCTGAACCCGCCCGCGGGCCCGCCCCCGCGGCGGGCCCGCAGGCCGGGGCCCAGCGCGCCGTCCGGGCCGGCTCGCCGGGGCGCCAGGCCGGTCACCGGGAGGTCGGCGGCACCGACCGCCGGACGGCGGCGGCGTCCGGGCCCGCTCCCGGAGCCGGGGTCAGCCCACGACGGAGAAGCTCCGCCACGGCTGGTCGCGGAAGGCGGGATTGTCCGTCAGGGTGGTGGGGAGATAGGTCCGCTCGATGTTCGTCCGCCCCTGGCAGTCCGGGCTGAAGTAGAGCCACAGGTCGGCGGTGGTGTTGTTCTCCACCTCCTCGGCGCCCTCGCCTCTGAGCCGGTGGCAGCCGCTCGAACCGGGGTTGGTGAGCTGGTGCCGCTCCTCGTCCGGGGTGGTGTAACTGACCGTCCCGACCGCGCTGTCGGTGGCGTCGGTGCACCCCGTGGCGGCGTACGCCACCAGCAGCAGGGCTGCCGCGCCCAGGGCGCGGCGTGGAGCTGTGTTCATGGCGGCGACCCTCGTCTGTGCGTGGCGATAGCGATGGCTCCGTCGGTCCGGTGCCCGCCGGGGCGGTCCGGACGCCACCACCATGCCGCGGACCGGCGCGGCGGGCATCCGCGGTGCGGCCGGTTGGAGCAACCGCCGCCGGAGCCTGACCGGGCCGCGGGGAGCGGCCCCGAGCGGCGCCCGGGAGCGTTGTCGGTACCCCTCGCTACCGTCCCCGCATGGCGAATTTCGTACTGGTGGCAGGGGCGTGGCTCGGTGCGTGGGCATGGGACGAGGTGGTGCCGGAGCTGCGTGCCGCCGGGCACGGCACCCACCCGTTGACGCTGTCCGGCCTCGCCGAGAAGCGGGGTGTGCCCGCCGGGCAGCAGACCCATGTCGGGGACATCGTGGACGAGGTGGAACGGCTTGATCTGCGGCAGGTGGTGCTGGTCGGGCACAGCTACTCCGGCATTCCGGTCGGACAGGCGGCCGCGCGGATCGGTGACCGGCTGGCCCGCGTGGTCTTCGTGGACTCCGACGTCCCGGTCGCCGGCGAGTCCTTCGCCTCCGGCTGGTGGGAGGGTCGGGAGCGGTTCGAGGCCGGACTGGCCGAGAACGGCGGCTGCTGGCCACCGCTGACCGCCCGCGACTGCGCCGGGCAGGGGCTCGGAGCCGAGCAGACCGCCCGCCTCGTGGGCGGCGCGACGCCTCACCCGGGGCCCGCGCTGACCGAGCCGGCCGTGCTGACCCGCCCGCTGGACGAGCTTCCGGCGACCTATGTCAAGTGCCTGCTCGACGGCGAGAAGCCCCCCGGCGAGGCGGCCCGGCTCCTGACCGGCGAGCGGTGGCGGCTGGTCCGGATGGACACCGGCCACTGGCCGATGTTCTCCCGGCCGCGGGAACTGGCACGCGTCCTGCTGGCGGCGGCCGCGGAGTGACCGGGGCCGGGGCCCGGCACGCGACGGCCGGAGCCGTCCGGACACCGCGCCGCCGGCCGGGCCCGTCGCCCGGGTGCCGGGGCGGCGCGTCCCCTCGGCGGCCGCACTCCGGTGCCGCTGCCGGCCGCCGGTCCCGGCGGCCGCCGGGACCTGTCGCGGCCCGGACCGGTGCTCTCCCGGGCCGTAGGATCGGCGCATGTCCAAACACCCGGGAAACTCCTCCTTGTCCCGCTGCTCGCGGGACTCCGTGCTGTCGATCGGCTCCGTGGGTTCGGTGCTCTCGATCGGCTCGGTCGGGTCGGTCCTGTCCATCGGGTCGGTCGGCAGTGCGCTGTCGGTCGGCTCGATCGGTTCCGCCCTCTCCGTCATCTCCGCCGGCTCCTGGCTGAGCACCGGGTCCGTGCTGTCCGCCCAGTCGAAGTGGTCCGTGCTGTCGTGGCGGTCCGGCGGGGGCCTCCTGGCGGCCGGGGTGGTCGCGGCGGTGGCCTGTGCGGCGCTCGGCGGTGACCGGCGACGCAACGCCTGCTGACGGCCGGGCGGTGCCCTGCGGGTGCCGGCCACCGGCGCCCGGCTGGACCGGTAGGCAGGGGCACGGACGGGGCCGGCGGAACGCACCGAGCGGCTCGCGGGCCGCGCGTTGACGCGGGGCGGCCGCAGTGGCGCCCGACCGTGGCCGGCCGGCGGTCACCGGCGCGGCTCGGCCTCCAGGAACCACTGGCGCCGCGGGCCCCGGTACCGCAGGGCCGGCCATCCCATGGCCCCGAGCGCTTCGGCGCAGCGGCGCAGTGCGTCCTGCTGCTGGTGGACGGCGCCACTGCCGGCGGGCCCCAGCCACTCCACCCGTACCACCGGCGGCCGTTCGGCCGCGGTGACGCGGTACCCGGTCGCCACCCGGCGGCCCTGGGCGTCGACTGCCGAGGGCGGGATGCCGGCGGCCTCCAGGACCAGGGCGACGGCCCGGACCGGCTGCAGCCGCTCCCAATCGGCGGGCACCGCCAGCGGGTCGGCGGCCCCGGTGTTCATCACGCGCCGGATCTGGCGGAGCCCGTCGAGTGCCGCCCGGACGGCCGCCTCGCGCTCCCCGGTGCCCGCTTCGGGGAGGTGTTCGGCCCCGGTGGCGGCGCGGAATCCCCTGGCGTCGTCCGCCACGCGGCCCCCTCCCGTCGACTGGTCCGGTCCAGGTGGTCGAGTATGTCGTGTCACGGCGATCCGGACACCCGGCCGCCGGGGCCGTCACCGCGGCCGTGCGGCCTCCCGGCCGCCGTTCGGGGTTCGGGACGGGCGCGCACGGTCGCCAGGCCCGCGGGGGGACGCGCAGCCGGTCCGGCGCGCCCCCGGCAGCCGGGCCAGGGCGTCCCGGCCGCGGCTCAGGGGTGTGCCGCGCCGGCCGCGAAGGCGAGTATGCCGGGGACGGCCTCGGCCAGAGTGCCGAAGTGCCGGTGCACACCGTCCACCGCGACGGACGAGTTGACCCCCCACACCGTCATGCCGGCCCGCAGTCCGGCCTCGACGCCGGTGGGCGCGTCCTCGACGACCAGGCAGTCCCGCGGGTCGGCGCCGAGCCGCTCGGCGGCCAGCAGGTACGGGACCGGCGACGGCTTGCCCTCCGCGACCGAGGCGGCGTCCACCAGCACGCCCGGGACCGGCAGTCCGGTGCGGGCGAACCGGCCGCGCACCCGGTGCTCGTAGTTGGAGGTCACCAGCGCCCAGCGCTCCGCGGGCAGCTCGGCCAGCAGCCGCGAGGCACCCTCGAAGGCGCCGTAGACACCGGACCGGACGTCCTCGTCCTCCAGTTCGTGCAACGCGGCCAGGCAGTCCCGCGGGTCCCGGTCCGGGACGAGCGCCGCGAAGGTCTCCACCGGCCGGGTCCGCAGCGCCACCCGGTAGGTCTCGTCGGGATCCTGTCCGTACCGGACGGCCCAGCTCCGCCAGACCCGGCGCTGGTTGTCCACCGCGTCGATCAATGTGCCGTCGACGTCGAACAGGACGTATTTCCGGGTACCGGGCCGGGTGGGTTCACTGGTCATGGCTTGATCATGTCATCGGCGCCGCGGGGTGCGCGCTGGTGCCTGCCGCTTCACCGGGGCAGACGCTGGTCCAGGACCGTCCACTCGTCGCCCAGTTCGCGGCGGAGCGAGGCCAGGGCCGCGTCCGCCTGCCGGTCGAACCGTTCCCGCTGCTCTCCGCTCCACGGTGAGGGCCCCGGCGGGTACGTCCAGTCCACGGAGCTCTGGAACCATGCGCACAGCCGGGCCGGTTCCTCCCGGAGGGCCGGACCGATCGGCAGTCGGGTCAGTTCGCAGGGGTAGCCGTACGGGCTGTCGACGCCGGTGGGCCACAACGGGGTGTCGCGGATGCCGGGCTCGGAGAAGAAGCGGAGGCGGTCGGGCACACCGCGGCTTCCCACAGGGGCGAGCGGCGAACGGCCACCCCCCGGGAGATGGCAGCCCCCTTCCGGGTACGGAGTTGGTCCACACCATTGACAGGTCCATACCAATCCGGTGGAGTGAGGAGCACACGCCCCCGTCACCTGGAGTGAAGGAGCACGACGTGCCACGACGCCTCGGTTCCGTACTGGTCGCGCTTGCCATGGCGGCCGGACTCAGCGCACTGCTGCCCGCCGCCCCTGCGGCCGCCGCCGAGTGCGCCGCCCCGTGGACCGGCTCCGCGGTCTACCAGGGCGGCAACATCGCCTCGCACAACGGACACAACTGGCGGGCGCAGTGGTGGACGCAGGGCGAGGCGCCCGGCGCCGCGGCCGTCTGGACCGACCAGGGCGGCTGCGGCACCGGGACACCGCCGGACCCGTCCCCGTCCGGGTTCGTCGTGTCGGAGGCGCAGTTCCGGCAGATGTTCCCGAACCGGAACCCCTTCTACACCTACAGCGGCCTCAAGGCGGCGCTCGGCGCCTACCCCGCGTTCGCCAACACCGGGAGCGACACGGTGAAGAAGCAGGAGGCGGCGGCCTTCCTGGCGAACGTCAACCACGAGACGGGCGGCCTGGTGCACATCGTGGAACAGAACACCGCCAACTACCCGCACTACTGCGACCGGAACCAGCCCTACGGCTGCCCGGCCGGCCAGGCGGCGTACTACGGCCGGGGTCCGATCCAGCTCAGCTGGAACTTCAACTACAAGGCGGCGGGCGACGCCCTGGGCATCGACCTGCTCAACGACCCGTGGCGCGTCGAGCGGGACGCGGCGGTCGCCTGGAAGACGGCCCTGTGGTACTGGAACACCCAGCGCGGCCCGGGCACCATGACCCCGCACCACGCGATGGTCACCGGCGCGGGCTTCGGCCAGACGATCCGGTCGATCAACGGCGCCCTGGAGTGCGACGGGAAGAACCCGGCGCAGGTCCAGAGCCGGGTCACCGCGTACCAGCAGTTCACCCGGATCCTCGGCGTCCCGGTCGGCGGCGCCCTGTACTGCTGAACCGGAGAGCGCGGGGGCGGGGGTGGTCCACGACGGTGGGCCGCCCCCGCTCCCGTCCCACACACCGTCCCGCGCCGCATCCGCCCCGCCCCGCACCACCTCCGCACCGTCCCGCGCAGCCCCGCCTCGCACCACCTCCGCACCGTCCCGCGCCGCCCCGCCTCGCCTCCACCCGGGGGCAGGGTCCGGCGGACAACCCTGGGGACCGTGCGCCGGCCGGTCATGCGTCGCCGGGCGCCCGCCGTCCCCACCGCCGCCCCCCGAGGGCCCGCACGCCCCCACCACCGGCGGCCCGGCACGGCGGGCGGTCCTTTACGGCCACCACCGCCGGGAGTAACCTATAACCAAATGGTTGTACATCGTTTGCCGGACGAGGCGTCCGTGGACCGCCTGTTCCACGCGCTGGCCGACGCCACGCGCCGTGACATCCTCCGCCGCTGCCTCCGGGAGAGACTGTCGGTGTCGCGGCTGGCCGAGCTGTATCCGATGAGCTTCGCCGCGGTGCACAAACACGTCGCGGTGCTGGCACGGGCCGGTCTGGTCACCAAGCAGCGCCAGGGCCGGGAGCAGCTCGTGGGCACCGACCCGGACGCCGTGGACCGGGCGCGCCGGGCGCTCGACGCGTTGGAGACGACCTGGCGCGGACGGGTGGACCGGATGTCCGGGCTGCTCACGCGGGAACCCGGCGCCGCGCGGAACGATCCGATGGAAGGACAGGACGAATGAGCGTCACCAGTGTCGACAAGAACCTCGACGAGCTGACCCTGACCCTGACCGCCGACTTCGCCGCCCCGGTCGAACGGGTGTGGCAGCTGTGGGCCGACCCGCGCCGGCTGGAGCGCTGGTGGGGGCCGCCGACCTACCCGGCCACCGTAGAGCGACACGACCTGACCCCCGGCGGTGAGGTCACCTACTTCATGACCGGCCCGGAGGGCGACCGGCACCGCGGCTGGTGGCGCGTCACCTCGGTCGAGCCGCCGACGTCCCTGGAGTTCACCGACGGGTTCGCCGACCAGGACGGGAAGCCGGACCCCGACCTGCCGTCCAGCACGGTACGGATGCGGCTCACCGAGCACGACGGCGGCACCCGGATGGAGGTGCGCTCGGTCTTCGAGTCCCGGGAGCAGATGGAGCAGCTGGTGAAGATGGGCATGGTGGAGGGCCTGACGGAGGCGGTCGGCCAGATGGACGCCCTGCTGGCCGGCTGACCGGCCACCGCGCCGGCGCGGGCCGGGGACGGCACCTGCCCCCCGGCCCCCGCCCCGCCCGGCGGCGCGCCGCCGCCCCGCACCCGCTGGTGAGCGGGTTGCGGGACGGTGGCGGGGTGCTCGGATGCGTCGGACGCGGAGGAAACGGGTCGCTGGGCGGTGGGGGTCAGGCGTGGAGGAAGCGGTCCAGTGCGGTGACCGCGAGCTGCCGTCCGACGTCGGTGGCGTGGCAGCGGCGCAGACTGTCGAGCATGAGGAAGTCGTGGACGATGCCGAGCACCCGCACCGCGGTGACCGTCACTCCCGCCTCCCGCAGCCGGGCGGCGTACGCCTCGCCCTCGTCGCGCAGCACGTCCGCCTCGCCGGTGACGACCAGGGCCGGCGGCAGCCCCCTGAGCTGGTCGACGGCCGCCCGCAGCGGGGCGGCGTGGGGTTCGGCACGCTGAGCCGGGTCGGTCGTGTACTGGTCCCAGAACCACATCATGCCGTCCCGGGTGAGGTAGTGGCCCTCGGCGAACTGGCGGTAGGAGGCGGTATCGAAGTCCGCGTCCGTCACCGGGTACAGCAGGACCTGGCCCCGCAGGGTCACGTCGCCGCGTTCCTTCGCCATCAGCGCCAGGACGGCCGACATGTTGCCGCCGACCGAGTCACCGCAGACCGCGATCCGGGAGGTGTCCAGCCCGTACGCGGCGCCGTGCTCCGTGATCCATCTGGCGACCGCGTAGTTCTGCTCGATCTGGGTGGGGTACTTCGCCTCCGGCGCCCGGTCGTAGAGCGGGAACACGACGGCCGCCCGGGCCCCGACGGCGAGTTCCCGCACCAGCCGGTCGTGGGTGTGCTCGTCGCCGAAGACCCAGCCGGCGCCGTGGATGTAGTACACGACGGGCAACGGCCCGGTCGTCTCCTGGGGTGTGACGATCCGGGTGCGCACCCGGCCGTACGCGCCGGCGTCGACCGTCACCCACCTCTCGTCGGTCTCCGGCCTGGCCACTCCCTCGACGGTCTGCAGCCCGCGGAGGATGTCCCGCCCCTGCTCCGGGGGGACCTCGTAGATCCGCGGATGCCCGGCGGTGGCCGCCGCGAGTTCCCCGGCGGCGGGCTCCAGGACCGGTGCGGGCGGAGCGGGGAGGTCGGCCATGGGGACGTCTCCTGTCGTGCGTGCGGCCCGGTCCGGTGGGCGCCCGGCTGTGCGGGGGCGCGGGGCGGCGGGCGGCTCCGGGCGTCCCGCGGCCGGAAACGCCCCGTTCCATGCTCGACCGGCGCCACGGGTCCCGCAATGCGAACGGCGCACCCGAGACGACGGGGCAGGTGCCGGGGCGGTCGGACCTCGGCCCGGGCGGTGCGGCCGAGGCGCGGGGCCGCGCGGCCGGCCGTGTCGCGGGCGCCGGGCGGCGTGGCACACCGGGCACCGGTACGCCGCGGGCCGCGCCACGCGCCGGCCCTCCCGGGCGGGGTGGGTGCGCCTGCGGCCGGGTCGGGATCCGCCCGGCACGACCCACCGGCCCGGACGTCCGTCGGCACGGGTCTACTCCGGCCCCACCACGCCGTGTTCCCAGGCCCACGCCGCGATCCCCACCCGGTTCCGCGCCCCGAGTTTCGCCTGGACGTTCGCGATGTGGGTCTTCGCCGTCCCCGCGCTGATGAAAAGCTCCGCCCCGATCTCCGCGTTGGTGTGGCCGCGCGCCACCAGCCGCACGATCTCGACCTCCCTTCCGGTCAGGACCCGTGCGGCCGTCGTGGGCGCCTTCACCGCCGGATCCGACAGCCGGCTCAGCAGCCGCACCGTGATCTGCGGGCTGATGAGTGTGTCACCGGCCATCGCCGCCCGGACCCCTTCGATCAGCAGCGCCGGGCCGGACCGCTTGAGCAGGAAGCCGCAGGCACCGGCCCGCAACGCGGTGTGCACGTACTCGTCCAGGTCGAAGGTGGTCACCACCACGACCCGGGTCTGCGGGGCCAGCAGCCGGGTCACCTCCAGCCCGTCCAGGCGGGGCATGCGGATGTCGGTCAGCACGACGTCCGGGCGCAGTTCCCGGGCCAGCGACAGCGCTCTCTCTCCGTCCGCGGCCTCGCCCACCACCGTCATGTCCGGCTGCGAGTCGAGGATCAGCCGGAATCCGCTGCGGATGTCGTCCTGGTCGTCGGCTATCAGGATGCTCGTGGTCACCGCATCATGATCGCCCCTGGGCGGGGGTCCGCCGGGAAGACCGCCGAGACACGCCAGCCGCCACCGTCGGCCGGGCCCGCCTCGAGCGTGCCTCCGGCAGCGTCCACCCGCTCCCGCAGCCCGGCGAGCCCCGTGCCGCCGGTGTGCCGGCGGCGGGTGAGACGGTTCCGGGCGCCGCGCGGGGGCGCGGTGTTGGCCACGGCCAGCTCGATCCCGCCCGAGGCCAGGCGCAGGGTCACCCGTACCGTCCGTGCGCCGGGCGCATGCCGCGTGACGTTCGTCAGGGCCTCCACCGCCACCCGGTAGGCGGCGGTGTCGGCCTCCCGGGGCAGCGCTGCCAGCGCCGCCTCCTCGGCCTCCAGGGCACCGCCCTCGAACCGCTCCACGAGTTCACCCAGTGCGGCGAGCCCGGGGGCAGGAGCCGCGGGACCCCCGCCCGCTTCCCGGAGGGCGTGCACCGTCCGGTCCATCGACGCCAGCGCGCTCAGTCCCGCTGCCTCGATCCGCTCCAGGGCGCGTACGGCCTGGAGCGGATCGGTGCCGGCGACGAACCGGGCCGCCTGCGCCTGCACCACGATGGCGCTCACGTCGTGCGCGACGAAGTCGTGGAGATCCTGCGCCAGTTCCAGCTGCTGGTCGCGCCGCGCCTCCCGGACGGCCCGCCGGGTCCGGGAGGCCTGCCTGCGCAGCTGGGCTCCGATCGCGACCGCCCCCAGCGCGGGCAGCGCCCAGAAGGCCGCCGCCCCGCAGATCTCCAGCCACGACCCGCCCTCGTCCCACACCAGCGGGGCCGGCCACAGTGCCACCGCCGCGACCCCCAGGGCACCCGCGAGGTACCCGGACCGGACCGGCGACCACCGTGCCGCCAGCCCGAGCAGCGGCAGCAGCAGCGCCACGCCGGCCATGGACCAGGCGGCGGGCACACGGGCCAGCGAGCCGGCGCCGGAGAGCAGGGCGGCGCCCGCCAGCACCGGGGCGTGAAGAGGGCGCGGAAGCACGGTCATGGGGTGACCCTACGAGTCCGTCCCGCCACGATGGCATCCGCCGTTCGGCAGAGCCCGCCCGCCGCCACGGCCGAACGGTCCGCCGAACGGCGAATGGTCAGCGGCGGGTGCGCGGGCGGAGCCTTGGGGACATCACCAGCCGTCTCCCGGACAGGACTTCGACGATGCCCACCACCGCGCCCGCGAGGGCCGCCGCCCCGCTCCCCGCGCCCACCCGCCGCCCCTCGCTCGCCACCGTGCCCGGTGTCTCGCGGACCGCCCGGTGGGCCGCGCGGGGGGCCGCCCTCACCCTCGTGCCGACCGGTCTGTGGCGCACCGCCATCGCCTTCGGAGCGCCCTCGGGGTTCAAGGAGGGCGACATGCTGCACGTCGCCAACTACCCGAGCAGGTACTCCCTCTACCTGATCGGGCTCAGTGTCTTCGCCGAGCTGGTCGGCCTGCTCGCCCTCGGCCTCGTCCAGCGCTGGGGGGAGGTGATGCCGCCGTGGGTGCCGTGGCTCGGCGGCCGCCGGATCCCGCCTCTCGCCGCCGTCGTACCCGCCGCCACGGGCGCCCTGCTGGTCACGCTGGTCTCGGTCGCGGGGGCGTCGCACTGGAACTCTCCCGACAACATGGGCGGCGATCTCGCCCCCACGGGCGTCGCCTGGTGGGTGATGACCGCCTGCTACGCGCCCCTGCTGCTGTGGGGGCCGCTGCTGGCGGTGGCCACGGTGGCGTACTGGCGCCGCCGCCGGAGCCACGGCTGACCACCGGAGACCGACCGGTACGGGCGGAGCGTCCGGTCCCGGCCCGTCGGTCGTCCCGCGGGCCCCGCACGGGCGGACGGCCACCCGCCTACCGGAGCCGGTGGGTGCCCGGGGTGTACCCGAAGGCTCGGCGGAAGACGTCGATGAACGCGCTGGCGGACGACCAGCCGCACCGGTGTGCCACGGTGGTCACCGGGGCGTGCTCGGCCAGCAGCACCAGCGCGTGGTAGAGCCGCAGTTGGGTGCGCCACTGCGGAAAGGTCATCCCGAGATCGCTCCGGAACAGGCGGGACAGGGTGCGGTCGCTCGCGCCGACCTGTCTGCCGAGTGCGGCCAGGGTGCGGTTGTCGGCCGGATCCGCGTGCAGGATCGCGCACAGTTCCCGCAGCCGCGGGGCGGTGGGGGCCGGCAGGTGCAGCGGCTGCTGGGGGGAGGCCCGCAACTGGTCGAGCAGCACGGCCCGCAGCCGCCGCCGTTCGGGGCTGTGGTCGTCCGGGGTGCGCGTGTAGGCGATGATCAGCTCACGCAGCAGCGGGCTGACGCTCAGCACGGTCGGCCCGGCGAGGCCGAGCGGGTTGTCACCGGCGTCCAGGCCGATCAGGTGCAGTTCCAGCTCGCCGTGGGCCTGGTGGGCGTGGACCGTGCCGGCCGGCACCCAGATGGCACGGGTGGCCGGGGCGATCCAGGTGCCCGCGCCGGTCGTGACGGCCAGCACGCCGCGCCCGGCGTAGGCGATCTGGTGGGTGTCGTGGCGGTGGGCGTCGATGGCGGCCCCGGGCGCCATCGCCTGGGTGCGCGTCGGCGCGACGGGCTCATGGCGGATCTGCGTCATCGGTTGGCAGTTTATCGAAAGCGCGACACGCGGCCCGGCCCCGACCATGGCGGGGTGCGAAAGAACAAGTCCGTCATCCTGCTGTCCGTCGGGCACGCCTGCGTGGACGTCTACCAGGGAGCCGTCGCGTCGCTCGTCCCGTTCTTCGTCGCCGAACGCGCCTACACCTACGCCGCCGCCTCGGGCATCGTGCTCGCCGCCTCGCTGCTGTCCTCGGTGGCGCAACCGGTGTTCGGGGCCCTCACCGACCGCTGGGCGATGCCCTGGCTGCTGCCGGTGAGCACGGTCCTCAGCGGGGTGGGGATCGCGCTGAGCGGCCTCAGCGGCTCGTACCCGCTGACCCTGGTGTGCGTGGCGGTGTCCGGGATCGGGGTCGCCGCCTACCATCCCGAATCCGCCCGGGTCGCCCGCCTCGCCGGCGACGGCAGCCACACCGCGATGAGCTGGTTCTCCCTCGGTGGGAACATCGGCTTCGCCGCCGCGCCGCTGCTGGTCGGTGCCGTCGTCGCCACCGGCGGCCTGCGGCTGTCCCCGCTGCTCGTGCTCCCGGCACTCGTCGGGAGTGTTCTGTGCCTGCCCGTCCTGCACGCGTTGCGGAAGGCGTCGGGTGCCGCGTCCGGCGGTACCGTCCCCGCCGGTGCGGACGACACGGCGTCGTTCGTGAAGCTGTCCCTCGCCGTGGTGTGCCGGTCGATCGCGTTCGTCGGCCTGAGCACCTTCGTCTCGCTCTACGCCCAGCAGCGCACCGGTGGTGGCACGGCCGCGGGTACCGCCGCGCTCTTCGTCCTCTACCTCGGGGGCGCGGTGGGCAGTGTGCTGGGCGGCCGGCTGGCCGACCGCCGGGACCGGGTCACCGTGGTCCGCGCCTCCTACCTGCTCACCACCGCGGCGGTCGCGGGTGTGGTGTTCGTTCCCGGCCCGGCGTTCTATGTGTTCCTGGCGCTGACCTCGGCCGGGCTCTACGTCCCCTTCTCGTTGCAGGTGACGCTCGGTCAGGACTACCTCCCGACCCGGGTCGGCACCGCAAGCGGGATCACCCTCGGGCTCACCGTCAGCGTCGGCGGTGCCGTCAGCCCGGTCATCGGCGCGGTCGCCGACGCCACCTCGCTCCGCACCGCGCTGGCCCCGTTGATCGTGATGCCCGCCCTGAGCTGGCTGCTGTTCCGCACCCTTCCCGAACCCCCCGCGCCGAAGGCCCTGGCGGCGCCTGCCGACGGCGCCTCGGATGCCGAACCGTCCGCCGCCCGGTGAGGCGACCGCGGGCCGGTGCGCGACGAAGCCTGCCGGCCCGGTACCGGGGGCCGGGACCGCGGGGGCCCCGTCCGGCCCGCCGCCGCGGGACGGTTGTCCGCTGACCGGCTGGGGGTGTCCGGACGCCTGGCCGCGGCCGACCTGGCACCTGGTCTCCGGTCACCCGACCTCCGAGGGTGAGGTCGAGTACTGCCGGTGCTCCTGCGGCGCGCTGGCCGTCCTCGTCGACGGGGAGCTGACGGCGTACGCCGGTGCCCGCCGGCCCGGCTGAGCGGCCACCGCCGACGGCGTCCGGCGGGATGGGCCCCGCGGGGGACCCGGCCGGCGACGCGTCCGGCCCGCCCCGTCGGAGCGCGGCTCAGCCCGGCTAGGGTGGCGTACGGCCGGGTGCCGACGTTCCGGAGGGTCCGGCGGTCACGGTGCTCGGCGGAGACCGGGGGGATGCCGTGCGGCCGACCGCGCGTTCCGGGCACACCGGCCACCGGCTCACCACGCGGTGGGCCGGGGAGCCGACGGCGGGCGGTGCCGGGCCCGGGCCCGTGCCCCACCCCGGCCACCGACACGCCGGCCGTCCCGTCACCGCGCCCGCCCCGGCCGACGAGCGGACCACCACATGACGACGCTGCTCGGCGGTCTCGCCGTGAACCCGGCCGCCCCGGCGGACCTGCTGCTGCGGCTGCTCGAACCGGGGTACCCGGAGTACGAGGATGTCTGGCCCGCGCTGGCCGCCCGGCGGGCCCGGTTCCCCGAGGAGGTGGCCGCGGCGATCGTCGCGCACCCGGACCGCCGGGTCCGCGGTGCCCTGGCCCGCAACCCGTTCGTCGACCCCGAGGTGCGCGGGCTGCTCGTGAACGACCCCGACTGGCTGGTCCGGGCCCGGCTCGCCGGGTGGCCCGACCGGACCCGGCCGGTGCGCCCGCTCCCCGACTGGGTCATCGACCGGATGCTCACCACGTACGACAACGACTGCCTCCAGGAGTTGCTCTTCTCCCGCCAGGTCCCCTTCCGCGTCCAGCGCTCCTACGGCAGCCATCCCCTGGCCTCGATCCGGCAGATGGCCACCAACATGTGGGGGCTGCTGTCCGGGGACGAACGGGAGGCGCTGCTGCGGGACCCGCACCCGCGGGTGCGGGCGAGCGCGCGGCGCATGCGGGAGACCGACGACGCGGAGGCGATGGAACGCCTGCTCGGGCCGCTACCGGTGCCGCGCAACCACGGGACCACGCAGATCCTGGTGAACCACCGGCTCTCCCGGACGGTCGTCGACTGGCTGCTGAGCGACCCCCACCCCGACAACCCGTGGGTGCTCGCGCACAACCACAGCACCCCGCCGGACGTCGTCGCCCGGCTCGCCGAGCACCCCGACCCGGAGGTCAGACGGGAAGTCGCCGGCCGCCGCGAACTCGCCCCGGCGCTGGTGGCGGCCCTGGCACGCGACGTCGACCCACGGGTGCGCACCACGGTCTCGCTGCGGCCCGAGCTGAGCGAGGACCAGCGGGCGGCCATCGACTACGTGGTGGACACCGACGAGGAGTTCGGGCCGGTGGAACACCACGCCCGTGCGGCCCCCGACCCGGCCGGGTCCGCCGCGTACGCGCGCTCGCGCCATCCGCTGCTGCGTCGCCGGGCCGCCCGGGACCCCGCCCTGCCCGCCGCGCTCGTCGCCGCACTCGCCCGTGACGAGGACCGGGGCGTGCGGACGCTGCTGGCGCACAACCATCCGGCGCCGCCGGCGGAGCTGCTGCTGCGCACCTATCTGGAGCAGCGCGGCCCGGCCCGCGAGCTGCTCACCGAGCACCCGTGCTTCCCGGTGGCGGGCCTGGGCGCGCGCTTCGCGGGGGCCGACGCGGCCGACCGGCGCCGGCTGGCCGTCCTCGACCCGCGGCTCGCGCCCGCCACCGCCGACCGGCTCACCCGCGACCCGGACGCCGGGGTCCGCGCGGGGGCGGCCGGTCATCCCCGGCTGCCCGGCGAGCGGCTGCTCGCCCTCCTCGGCGACGAGGAACTCGGTGCGCGCGCGGCGGCCAATCCCGCGCTGCCGGTGACCGTCATGCGCGGACTGTTCACCTGACCGCGACGGGCCCGCCGGGGCACCGGGGCGGGCGCCGGCGCCCGGCCGGTCTCCCGGCCGGTCTCCCGAGGGGATCGCCTCGGCCACGGCGGTCACCCCGGCGCCGGCGGCCCCGGCCGCGCCCGCGCTCCCGTGGGCGGTGCCGGGCCGCGGTGGCTCAGCGGGCGTCACCTTCCCAGTCGAAGCGGTGCGGGTCGCCGGGTCTGGGGCCGTAGAGGGCCTTTCCGTCGGGGCCGTAGCGGCCGATCTCGGTGCGCAGGGCGACGCTCTCGGCACGCTCCCGCGGAGTCCAGCCGGTGACGTCCAGCCAGAGTCCGTCGAGCGGACCACCGACGAGCTCGACGTAGTCGCGGCCCGGCCGGCGACCGGGGTCGGGGTCGTCGTGGTCGACCCCGTACACCCGGCCCCGCATGATCTGCTCGTCCATGTCGCCAGCCTGCCACCCGTCACCGACAACCGGCCGCCGGCCGCGTGCGGAGTGTGCCGCCGCGGCCGACCGGTCCCTGCCGGCATGGCCGCTCCGGTCCGCGAGGGTCACAGGACGGCGTCGAGGAGCTCCCGGGTGTAGGCGGCCCGGGGAGCGGTGAAGATCTCGTCCCGGGACCCCGTCTCGACGACCTCACCGGCGTTGAGCACCGCGATGCGGTCGCAGAAGTGCCGCACCACGGCCAGGTCGTGGGAGATGAACAGCAGCGACAGGCCCAGATCCGCGCGCAGGTCCATGAGCAGGTTCAGGACCTGCGCCTGGACGGAGACGTCCAGCGCGGACACCGGCTCGTCGGCGATGATCAGACGGGGGCGTACGGCCAGCGCACGGGCGATGCCGATCCGCTGCCGCTGCCCCCCGGAGAACTCGTGCGGGTGGCGCGGCAGGTGGGACGGTGACAGGCCGACCTGCTCCAGCAGCTCGGCGGCCCGGTCGCGGCGGGCCGCGGCGTCCAGCCCGGTGTGGATGCGCAGCGGCGTGGTGACGATCTGCTCCACGGTGCGGCGCGGGTTGAGCGACGCGTAGGGGTCCTGGAAGACCAGTTGCACCTCGCGGCTCAGCTCCCGGCGCAGCCGGGTGTCGGTGGCGGCGCGGGTGACGTCCCGGCCCTGGAACCGGACCGCCCCGGCGGTGGGCCGCCGCAGGCCGGCCAGGACGCGGGCCAGGGTGGACTTGCCCGACCCCGACTCGCCGACCAGCCCGAGGGTTTCACCGGGTGCGATGTGCAGGGTCACGCCGCGCACCGCGGGAAGCGGCCGGCCCCGGCGCAGCAGCGACCCCCGCCGCCCGGGGAAGTCCACCCGCACCCGGTCGAGTTCGGCCAGCGCCGCTGCCCCGGTGCGGTCCCGGGCCGCGGAGGCGACGGGCCGGGCCGCGGGGCAGGGCGCGGGGTCCGGTTCGTCCACGGTCGCCAGCCGGGAGCCGGGCGGGGTGCGCAGGGTGGGTGCGGCGCCGACGAGGGCGCGGGTGTACGGGTGGGCGGCGGCGGTGAGGAGCCGCTGTGTGGGCCCCTCCTCGACGGCCCGGCCGGAGCGCAGCACCAGCGTCCGGTGACAGGTCCCGGCGACGACGCCGACATCGTGCGTGATGAGCAGCATGGCCGTCCCGCTCGCTGCCTGGAGGTCCCGCATCAGGTCGAGGACCTGGCGCTGCACCCGGGCGTCCAGCGCGGTCGTCGGCTCGTCCGCGACGAGCACGTCCGGTTCGTTGATCAGCGCCATCGCGATCACGACGCGCTGCCGCATGCCGCCGGACAGCCGGTGCGGGTGGTCGCCCAGGCGCGCGGCGGGGATGCCCACCCGCTCCAGCATGGCGGCGGCGCGTTCCCGGGCCTCCCGGCGGCTCGCGTCCCGGTGGTGGATCCGGTAGGCCTCGGCGAGCTGGGCGCCGACGGTGTGGAAGGGCGACAGGGCGTCGAGCGCGTCCTGGAAGACCATGGCGACCCGCGACCCGCGCACGGTCTTCAGCAGCGTCTCCGGGGCGCCGACGATCTCGGTGCCCGCCGGGTCCGGCGCGCCGTCCGCACCGGGTGCCCGCGGGGCGCGCCGGTTCCGGGGGCCGATCCGGATGCTGCCGCCGACGCGGGTGCGCGCCGGATCGTGCAGGCCCAGTGCGGCCAGTCCGATGGTGGACTTGCCGGAGCCGGACTCCCCCACCAGGCCCAGCACTTCGCCGGGCGCCAGGTCGAAGGAGACACCGGCCACCGCGGGCGCGGAGCCGTGCGCGGTGCTGAAGGAGACCGTCAGATCGCGGACCCGCAGCGCGGGTGCGGGGGTGCCGGCGGTCAGCCGCGCCGCGCGCGCCCTGGTCGTACGCGCCGTCCGGTCCGGGTCCCGGCGCGGGCCGGTTTCGGTGGCCTGGGTCATGTCAGCCTCACACGGGGATCGAGCCAGGCCACCACCAGGTCGGCGACGGCCACGAAGACGACGACGAAGAACGCGGCGAGGAGCACGGTGCCGACGACCGTCGGCAGGTCGTTGCCGGTGACCGCGTCGACGGCGAGGGTGCCGACGCCGCCGAGCCCGAAGACGGTCTCGGTGATGAACGCGCCGCCGAACAGTGCCCCGACCTCCAGCCCGAGCAGTTGCACCAGCGGGGCGGCGGCCCCCCGCGCCGTGTACTTCAGGTGCGCGTGCAGGGTGCCCAGGCCCTTGGCGCGGGCGGTGCGCACATAGCCGTCGTGCATGGTCTCCAGCATCTGCGAGCGGGTGAGGCGGGCGAAGACCGCGGCGTTGACGAAGCCCAGTACCAGCCAGGGCAGCAGCAGGCCGGCGGCCCAGCGGCCGGGATCGTCGGTGAGCGGCACGAAATCCGGCAGCGGCAGCAGCCCGGTGGAGTAGACCAGGAGGTACTGCAGCACGTACCCGAGGAAGTAGATCTGGACGCTGGCGCCGATCAGGCTGAAGCCCGACAGCAGCCGGTCGGTGGCGGTGCCCCGGCGCAGTGCCGCCACCAGGCCCCCGCCGACACCGATCACCAGGATCACCGCGAGGGCGCCGCCGGCGAGCGAGAGGGTCACCGGCAGGCGGTCCCCGATGGCGTCGAGGACGGGCTGGTGGAGGGTGTAGGAGTAGCCGAGGCAGGGTGCGGAGCAGTGGATCGCGCTGCCGTCGACGTCCGCGATGGTGCGGCCGGAGACCAGTCCGCCGAGGTAGTCGAGGAACTGCGCGGCGAGGGGCTGGTCGAGTCCCATGCTCGCCCGGACGGCCTCGACCTGACCGGTGTCGCACTTGGGGCCGCAGGCGATCAGCGCCGGGTCGGTGGGCGCGGCGTGGAACAGCCCGAAGGCTGCGGCGGTGATCGCGAGGAGCACCGCCGCGGCCTGCAGGACGCGTCTGAGGAGGTAGCCGGTCATGTCTGCGGTCAGGGCTTCTTCACGTACAGGTCGACGGCGGCGATGGAGCCGTAGATCGGGTGGATAGCGGCGCCGCCGATGCCGGCGCCGCGGAACTGGGTGGTGCTGCTGTAGAGGAAGGGCACCACCGGCACGTCCTTCATCACCTGCTCCTCCAGGGCGATGAGCGCCTCGGCCTTCCGCTCGGCGTCGCCGATCGCCGCGATGCGCTCCAGTTCCCGGTCGACGGCCGGATTGGCGTAGCGGATGGAGTTGGACAGGGCGTCCAGCTTGCTGTGGAAGCTGTCCGGCAGCAGGGTGGAGGGGGTGGGCCAGTCCACGGAGTTGGTGGACAGCCACATGTCGTAGGGGGCCGGCCCGCGGAAGACCTCGTTGTGGAAGGCGGCCGGTTCGAGCCGCTTGATCACGAGTTTGACGCCCGCTTCGGCGAAGGCGTCGGCGAGGACCTGCGCGAGCCGGTCGGCCTGCGGGCTGTCCGCGGAGTACGCGTAGGTGAGGGTGGTGACCTTCTTCTCCGCCCTGGCCAGGTGCTCCTTCGCCTTGGCGATGTCGCCGGTGGGGGCGACCGGGTACAGGTCGTACTTCTTCCAGCCGACCACGGCGGGCGAGGAGAGGGTGGTGGCGAGGTCACCGACGTGCGGACCGCCGAGCACCTGGCGGGCCTGCTCCCGCGGGAAGAGGTAGTGGATGGCCTTGCGGACCTCGGGGTCGGTGACCCGGCTGTTCTTGATGTACAGGTCGTTGGTGTAGGCGCCCCGGCTGCCGGAGACGATGAGCTTCCGCTTGGCGGGGTCGCGTTCGGCGGTCGCGTACAGCTCCGGGGGAAGCTCGTTCTTGGTGCTGACCGTGGTCCGTCCGGCTCCGCGGCCGTTGAGCACCTCCTGCGCGGTGTTGAGGGTCTGCTTGCCGAAGGTGAACTCGTAGCGGTCCGGGTACTGGTGGCGGATGGGGTCGGTCTCCGGCTTCCAGTGCGGGTTGCGTTCCAGGGTCAGGCTCCGGTTCTGCCGGTGCTCGGCGATCCGGTACGGCCCGGTGGCGAAGGGCTTCACGTCGTATCCGGTCCCGGTGTCCTTGTCCGGGCGGACCGGTGAGGAGGAGGACTGGGCCGCCATGTAGGGCACATCGGCCTGCGGCCGGGGGAAGTGGAAGACGATGGTCTTGTCGTCGGGCGTCTCGATGGCGTCGAGGTGGCCGTCCTCGGGGCCGCCGTACTTCTGCACCGCCGTGGTGCGGTCCTCCGAGCCGGTGAGCCACTCCGGCCAGTAGGTGGGGCCGGCTTCGAAGCCGGGGGCGAAGGTGCGCTCGATCCCGTACTTGACGTGTTCGGCGGTGATCGGCTTGCCGTCCTCCCAGGCGATGCCGTCCTTCAGGTGGTAGGTCCAGGTGCGGCCGCCGTCGGAGGGGGTGCCGGTGTCGGTGGCGAGGTCGCCGACCAGCTTCGGCTTGCCGTCCACGACCTGGTACTGGGTCAGTTGGCGGCCCCACAGCAGCGACGTGCTGTACGTCTCCCCGGAGTAGATCTTCTGCGGGTCCAGGTGGGTGTAGTCGACGAGGTTGGCCACGGTCACGGTGCCGCCGGGCCGGGCACCGGGGACGGCGGGGGCCGGTCCCGCGCTGTCCTTCGCGGTGCCGAGCGTGGCGGTGAGCCGTTTGCCGCTCCTGGCGGCGGTGCTGTTCTTGCTCCCGTCCGCGGCGGCGCCCGCGGAGCAGGAGCACAGCAGCAGGGCGGCGGTGGTGGCGAGGGCCGGCAGGGCTGCGGCGCGCGGGCTGAATTGGGGCATGACGAACTCCGATGTGTGGGTGTGAGTGGGGGTGGGGGTGGGGGTGGGGTGTGAGTGTGGGTGGGGTGTGGGTGGGGACGGGAGGGAGGGGAGGCGGCGGAGAAGGCCGGCGGGCCGTGCCGGGCGCATGACCTGCGGTCGGCCGCAGCGGTCAGCGGTCAGCGGTCAGCGGTCAGCGGAGGGTGCGCGGGTCCAGTGCGTCCCGCACCGCGTCGCCGAGCAGGTTGAAGGCGAGGACGAAGGCGAGGATCGTCACGCCGGGGAACACCAGGTAGCTGGGGTCGTCGTGGAAGACCTCGGAGCCCCGGGAGATCATGCGGCCCCAGTCCGGGATGGGCTCGTTGATGCCGACGCCCAGGAAGGAGAGGGCCGCCTCGGTGGTGACGATGCCGGGCACGGCCAGGGTGATGTGCACCAGCACCGGCGCCCAGACGTTCGGCAGCAGCTCGCGGAAGACGATGTGCCGCCGGCCGGCGCCCACCGCCCGCGCCGCCTCGACGAACTCCCGCTCGCGCAGGGACCGGACGGCGGTGCGCAGCACCATGGCGAGCGGGACCCACCCGAAGGCCGAGAACACCAGGATGAGCACGGTGAACTGCATCCACGCCGGCTCGTTCTCGTCCGGCGCCACGAATCGGGTCTGGATGACCGGGCTCAGCGCCAGGAGCAGCAGCAGGGTGGGGAACGCCAGCAGCACGTTGCACACGAGGGTGAAGGCCCGGTCGACCACGCCGCTCAGATACCCCGCGGTGACGCCGACCACCACCCCGATGACGGCGATGACGGCCGCCGAGGCGAACGCGATCAGCAGTGAGGTGCGCATCCCGTACAGCAGCTGGGCCAGCACGTCCCGGCCGAGCCCGGGCTCGATGCCGAGCCAGTGCTCGCCGGACATCCCGCCGTTGGGCAGCACCGGGAGTCCCTCCGGACTCAGCAGTCCGGGCCGGTTCTGCCCGTAGCGCTCGGTGGGGTTCTTGCCGTAGACGGCGGTGAGCAGGGGTGCGGCGAGCGCCAGGAACGCGAAGAGACAGACGACGCCGAGCGAGACCAGGCCGACGCGGTCACGGCGGAAGGCCCGCAGTGCCGTGGCGAGGGGGCCTCGGTGCCGGACGGCCGATGCGGCGGCCTCCGTCGGCCGGAGTGCCGAGGTTTCAGCCGGCGATGGTGCTGCCATGTCGCTGTGCTCCCAGATCTCTTCGGCCGCTCCCCGGTATGGGGAGCGGCCTCGTTCCGTCCTGGGGCAGGGTCGCCGCCCCGAACAGAAGGCATTAGATATGAAGATCGAAATGCTCGCAATGCCTAGCTTTCAAAGGAAAACTCGCTACATGAGGCCAGGATTGCAGCATTGTTTCGGCTTCATATGGCCGCAACGGATGAATGGGGCATATGCCTATCCAGCGGGCGCCCAGCCGTTGGATTCCCGGCCGTGGCACCGCTTCGGAGACGTGCGTCACAACCGTGGTGTGCCGCCTGCATCCGGCTCCGGTGGGCACCGCGGCCGGGCCGCCGCGGGCCGGGCACGGAACTCATGGCGGTCCGGCGGGTGCCCATGGCAGGCTCTGCGACATGAACGGGAACGGGGAGAGCAATCGGGACGCGGTCCGGCGCAGTTACGACACCGTCGCCGGGGAGTACGCGGCGCGGCTACACGACGAGTTGGCGGGCAAGCCGCTGGACCGGGCGCTGCTGACCGCCCTGCTGGAGCAGACCGAGACGGGTACCGCCATCGCGGACCTGGGCTGCGGCCCGGGGCATGTGGCGGCCTGGCTCGCCGAACGGGGCGCGCGCACGGTCGGGGTGGACCTGTCCCCCGAGATGGTCGCCACCGGGCGCGCCCGGTATCCGGCGGTGGAGTTCCGGGAGGGGGACCTGCTGGCGCTGCCCGCCGAGGACGGCGCGTTCGGCGCCGCCCTCGCGCTCTACACGATCATCCACATCGCACCCGGCGACCTGGGCCGGGTGTTCACCGAGGTGCGGCGGGTACTGCGCCCCGGCGGGCTGTTCCTCGTCTCCTTCCACACCGGCGACGAGGTGCGGCACCTGGACACCTGGTGGGGCCACGAGGTCGACGTCGACTTCCACTTCCTCGACCCGACACGGATCGCCGGACTGCTGGAGGAGGCCGGGTTCACCGTGGAGATGCGGCTGGAGCGCGCCCCCTACCCCCACGAGGCGGAGACCCGGCGCGGCTATCTCCTGGGCCGCCGCACCTGACCGGGGCGCCGGGCCGGGCCGACGGCGGGGTCGTACGGGCCCGCCTGGGGCCCGATGGCGGGCCGGCCCCGCGGCCGGCCCATGAGGCGGCCTGCCTGGGGGCCGGCCGCCCGGCGGGGCCGCGCCGCGCGTCTCAGCGGGGCGCCGGCAGGTCGATCCGGGAGAGGACCTCGGCCACGAACGGGCGCACCCGGGTGGTGAGTTCGTGGCTCCAGTCCTCCTCGGTGTACCGGCGGTGCAGATACAGCTCCCTGACGTGCGCGAGGACCGGGCGGTGCTCCGGCGGCAGGCGCGTGAGCGCCCAGTCCGCCGCGGCGTCCTTCGCCCGGATCTCACCGGTGGCGAGCGTGGACCAGATCCGGACGAGGGTGAGCAGGACGTTCCGGGTGTCGCCGGCCAGGTCGTCGAGGAGCGCCGGGATGCCCGCCGCGCTGGAGCGGACCAGGTCCGCGTGCGGAACGGGATCCAGCACCCGCGCCGGGGGCGGGCCGGTGAGCGGGTGGTCGCCGGCGAGAACCATCGTCAGCAGCAGGGCCAGGTCCGGCATGGGTTCCGGCCGGGGCGGCCCGCCGACCGCCAACTCCTCGCGCAGCCACTCGCCGTAGAGGAAGTCACCGGTCGGCGGGTAGCGCCACGGACGGACGTCGGACTGGACGACCACGGTGAGTTCGACCGGGCGGGCGCCGTCCGTGAAACCGGAGATCCCGGACAGCCCCGTGAGCAGCATCCGTCTCTCCCGGTCGACCATGCTCCGCCGGGAGACGACCAGGACGTCGAGGTCGCTGGCCGGCCGGAGCCCCCCGAGCACCGCGGAGCCGTGCAGATAGCTGCCCACGACTTCGGGGCCCAGTACATCGCCGACCAGTTCCACGACCCGCCGAATCTGCTCCACTGCGCCACTGTCCGCCAGGTGCCGGCGGGGCCGCAACCGGGTTTGCCGGCGGGCCTGTGCGCGTCCGGGGGGCGGCCGTGGCCGGCGCTCGGGCACCGGGCGCCGGCCGGGTCCGTGTCATCGAGTCGGCGGCCGGGCACGACGGGTTCCTCACCGGGACCGACCGGGCCGGGGCGCTGATCGGGAAATCCTCACCCGCCGCCGACGCCTTCCGGCCGCCGCCGCACCGCGCCCTCCGGCCCGGTGGCTCCGGCGCCCCTTCGCACGTCCGCACGCCGCCCGCGGGGCGCGGCCGAGTGCGGCGCCGGGGTCCCCGGCGGCCACCGGGGCCGCGCGGCGGGCGGCGTGCGGTGCGCGGCGAGGGGTCGTGGCGCCCGGCAGGCGGGGCGTGGAGCCCGACGGGGGTCGTGGCGCCCCGGCGCCCCGGGAGCGGACCGCGCGGCGCGGTTCCGCCCCGGCCGCCGGCCCCGAGTGGGCGGTGGGCCGACGGGGTGCCGGCACGGCCGCGGCGTCAGCCGAGCGGCCGGCGGCGCGGCGCCGGGGCTGGTGCGCACGGCCGAGTGGAACCGAGGGGGCCGTGGTGCTCCCGCCGCGGCGGTCCGGGGCAGGCGGCCAGGGCGGCCGGTGGAGCCCGCACCGGCACGAGGCCACCTCATCGACGCCGCTGCCGCGCTGCGGCCGGCGCCCGCCCGCCGGGCCCGCGGAGGCGGCCGAGAGGGGGCAGGCGCCGGCGGCCATCCGGCGGGGCGCAGCGGGTACCCGGGCAACGGCGGGGCGGAACTCGGGGCGACCGCCCCTCGGAATACCCCCGGGGGTACCCCTGTTAAGGTGAGGAGAAATACCCCCCGGGGTACATTGCCGTGGAAGGAGTCGTGACCGTGTTCTTCGTCGACACCCTGGAGACCGAGGGGCTGGGCAATCGCAGCTACCTGGCCGGCGGGCCCGGCGCCGCGGTGGTGGTGGATCCGCCGCGGGACATCGACCGGGTCATCGCCGCGGCGGCCCGGCGCGGCGTCCGCATCGCCTACGTGGCGGAGACCCATGTGCACAACGACTACGTCACCGGCGGCCTGGAGCTGGCCCGGGTCACCGGCGCCCGCTATCTGGTGCCGGCCGAGGCGTCGGTGTCCTTCGCCCGCACCCCGGTCGCCGACGGGGACACCGTCCCGGTCGACCAGGGGCTGGTGCTGCGGGCGATAGCCACCCCCGGCCACACCCCGCACCACACCTCCTACGCCCTGGAGGCCGACGGCCGGGCGGTGGCGGCCTTCACCGGCGGGTCACTGCTGATCGGCACCGTGGGGCGGCCGGATCTGGTCGAACCGCGGCTGACCGAGCGGCTGGCCCGGGCCCAGCACGCCTCGGCCCACCGCCTGGCCGAGGAGCTGGACGACGAGGTGCGGGTGCTGCCCACACACGGCTTCGGCAGCTTCTGCTCCTCCGCGCAGGCGACCGGGGACGCCACCACCATCGGCGCCGAGCGCCGGAACAACGACGCGTTCACCCTGGACGTGGACGCCTTCGTCACCGAGATGCTCGCCGGACTGGACGATGTGCCCGCCTACTACGCGCACATGGGGCCGGCCAACTCGGCCGGGCCCGCGCCGGTGGACCTCACGCCGCCCGAACCGGCCGACGCCGAGGAGATCGCCGAGCGGCTGGCCGCCGGTGAGTGGGTGGTGGACCTGCGCAGCCGGGTCGCGTTCGCCGAGGGGCATGTGGCCGGGTCCTTCAACTTCGAGGGCGACGGCAGCCTCGCCACCTACCTGGCCTGGCTCATCCCGTGGGGCAAGCCCGTCACCCTGCTCGCCGAGAGCCCGGACCGGTTCGCCGACGCCCAGCGGGAGCTGGCGCGGGTGGGCATCGACCGCCCGGGCGGGGCCGCCACCGGCGACCCGGAGCGCTGGGTCCGCGCGGGCCAGGCGCTCGCCTCGTTCCCGCGCGCCGCCTTCGCCGACCTGGCCGCCGCCCGCGCGCGCGGCGAGCAGGTGGTGGTGCTGGACGTGCGCCGCGACTCCGAGCGCGCGCAAGGGTACGTCGAGGGCTCGGTGCACATCCCCGTCCACCGGTTGCCCGGCCGGCTGGCGGACGTACCGGAGGGCACCGTGTGGGTGCACTGCGCCGGCGGGATGCGGGCGGCGATCGCCGCCTCCTTCCTGGACGCCGCCGGACGCGCGGTGGTCGCCGTCGACGACGGCTTCGACGCGGCCACCGAGGCGGGCCTGACCGTGGCCGGTCCGTGAACGCACCGAGGTTCCGGACACCCCCGGCCCCGTCCACCCGCCGACAACGGCACCGAAGGCACGTCATGCACCTCCCCCGCCCCCCGTACCGCCTCGCCCGCGCCCTCTCCGCCACCCCCGCCGCCGACGGCGGGCGCGGCGGCCGCGGCCGGCCCGACCGGGACGGATCGCCGGCGTGAGCACCCTGGTCCTGGCTCTCGTCGCGGGCGCCGCGGTCGGCCTGGCGCTCGGTGCGCTGGGAGGCGGCGGCGGTGTGCTCGCCGTTCCCGCACTGATCCATCTGAACGGCTTCACCCCGGCGGCGGCCACCACCGCGAGCCTGCTCATCGTCGCCGCCACCTCGCTCACCGCCCTGTACGCGCACGCCCGCGCCGGGAACGTGCGCTGGCGGGCGGGGGCGCTGTTCGCCGCGGCCGGACTGCTGCCGGCCGCGGCCGCCGGAGCCGCCGCGGCCCGGCTGCCCCAACCCCTCCTCACCGCCGCCTTCGCGGGGGTCGCGGCCCTCGCGGCCGTCCGGATGCTCCGCCCCGCCCCCGCCACCCCGGCGCCGCGGGCGGTTCGACCGGCCACCGCGGCCGGTTCCGGCGCGGGGCTGGGCGCCCTGACCGGACTGCTCGGTGTGGGCGGGGGCTTCCTCACCGTCCCGGTCCTGACCACCGTGCTGGCCTTCGAGACGCAGGCCGCGATCGGCACCAGCCTGCTGGTCGTCTCGGCGAACGCGCTCGCCTCCCTGGCGACCCGCGGCGCCACCACGACCGGCATCGACTGGGCCGCGGTCGCGCCGTTCGTCGCGGCCGCGGTGCTGGGCGCCTGGGACGGCAGAAGACTGGCGGCCCGGGTCTCCGGTTCGGCGCTGCGGCGCGCCTTCGCCCTGGTACTGCTGGGGGTGGCCGTCTTCATGCTCGTCGACGCCCTGACCTGACCGGCCCTGTCGTGTCCCTCCTGGGGAGCCGGCTCAGGCCAGTGACAGGAACAGCTTCTCCAGGCGGGCCCGCATCTGCTCACGGTCGCCCGAGGCGGCCATGTCCGAGTCGGTCAGGCAGTGCTGCAGGCCGGTGGCGATGATCGCGAAGCCCGCCTTGTCCAGCGCCCGGGACGCCGCCGCCAGCTGCGTCACCACGTCCTCGCAGTCCCGTCCCTCCTCGATCATCTTGATCACTCCGGCGATCTGGCCCTGGGCCCGCCGCAGCCGGTTGACCACCGTCTTCAGTTCCTCGGCCGCCATCGCCAGTTCCACGATCCCACTCCCGTCGAATATGTCTCATATACCCCTCCGGGTATCGTACCCGGAGCGGTGCCCCCGGAAGGAAAAGGAAACCCACGTGACCGCCACCCCCGCCCTCTCCCCCGAGCAGGCCCGTACCCGCCTCACCGAGCTGACCGTCATCGACGTCCGCACCCCCGGCGAATACGCCACCGGCCATCTGCCCGGTGCCCACAACGTCCCGCTGGACCACCTCGACACCGCGCTGCCGGCCCTGCGGGCCGCAGCCGACCGCGGTGACCTGCTGTTCGTGTGCGCCTCCGGCGCCCGGTCCGACCAGGCCTGCCGGCGCCTGGCGGCCCAGGGCGTCAGCGCCGCCACCCTCGCCGGGGGCACCGGCGCCTGGATCCGGCTCGGCCATGACGTCCACCGCCCCGCCGGGGCCCGCGCGACCTGGGCCATGGAGCGCCAGGTCCGCCTCGCCGCCGGTTCGCTGGTCCTGACCGGACTGCTCGCCGGCCGGCGTCTGCCCGCCGCGCGCTGGCTGTCCGCGGGCGTCGCCGGCGGACTGGTCTTCTCCGCCCTCACCGACACCTGCGGCATGGCCCGGGTGCTCGGCAAGCTCCCGCACAACCGCCCCCACCCCACCGACCTGGCCGCCACCCTGGCCGCGCTCACCGGCTGACCGGCGGCGGGACGGAGCGTGCGCGCGGCGGCCCCGATGCCGGGCATCGGGGCCGCCGCCGTGCCGGCGCCGGCGCGGGACACCGCGGCCGGACCGGTTCCGCCCGCCCGGCCCGCCGGCCCTCGGCGAGCCGGCCCGGGGCCTCGGCGAGGGTCGCTCAGCGCCGGCCGAGCGCCTTGGCGCGCAGGTGACCGCGGCCCGCGAGCACCGCTCCGGCAACGGTGAGTGCCCCGTACACCAGCAGGGCCGGCGCGAATCCGCCGGGGAGCCAGTCGAGCAGTCCGCGGTGTTCGTGATCGAGCAGCAGCCGCACCAGCCCCTGGCCGAATATCGCCAGTACGACCATGCCGAAGACCTGCAGGACGTCGTACTTCATCGCCATCCTTTCCGGGAGATTGACGTTACGAGCGTATCAATCACTTTTCCTGAATTCGGCCTTGGAAAGGCAGAGATTCCTCTTTTCGTCACACTTCTTTCGGCGCTACGGTGAGAGATGTGCGTGACGAAAACAGAACCGCCAGGGCGTGCCCGGTGTGCGGTGCGCCGACGGTCCGGCCCGAGCGGGGCCGCCCGCCCGTCTACTGCTCCCGGAGCTGCCGGGCCCGGGCGTACCGCCGGCGCAAGCAGCCACTGCCCGCGCCGGGTGCTCCGACCGCGCCGCCCGTGGCGCAGCCCCCGGACACCCGGTCACACAGGCGGCAGCGGATCGCCGAGGCGGTGTGGCGGATCGCCGCCGAGCGGGGCCTGGACGCGGCGAGCATGCGCAACATCGCCGCCGAGGCCCAGGTGTCGCTGCGGATGGTCCAGTACCACTTCGACAGCAAACACAGCCTGCTGGTCGACGCGCTGCGCCTGCTGCACGAGGAGAACGAACGACGCGCCCGGGCGCGCATCCGGTACGACATGACGGATCCCCCCGAGCTGCTGCGGGCGCTGCTGGACGAGTTCCTGCCGATCGACGAGCAACGCGCGTTCGCGCTGCGGGTGTTCGCCGCCTACTACGCCCGCAGCCTGACCGATCAAGCGCTCGCGGCGGTGTTCCTGGACGCCGAGCAGCCACTGGAGCGGCTCGTCGCGGACATCATCGGGGCGGGTCAGGAGGCCGGCCGCGCGGCCCGGGGCCTGGACCGGCGGCACGAGGCCGACCTGCTGGTCTCCGGCGCCACCGGCCTGGGCCTGGACGTCCTGCACGGGCGCCGTCGCCTGGCGGACGTGCGGGCGGTGCTCGACTACCACCTGGCCCGGATCTTCCCCTCTCAGGCCACTGCCGGGCCCGGAGACTGAGCGTGGGCCACGGCCGCCCCGCTCCGGGACGAATCCGAGGCGGACCTCATCCGCCGGATGCCGGGCGGCCCGGTGGGTTGTCGGCGGTGCCCGCTAGGGTCCCCGCACATGAGTGACGGGATCGACTGGATATCCGACGACCTCGGCGACCTGGGTTTCGCCCTGACCATGGTGCGCGGGATCGGCCACGAGGAACTGGCCGTACTCCTGGGTGCCCAGGCGGGCACCGTCATGGACCCGGTCACCACGCACGCCGTGCTGGAGGCGTCGCGGGGAGCGGGACAGCCACCGGACTGCGCGATGCTGGGGGAGACCGGAGACGGCTGGGCCTTCGCCATCGAACCGCCATGGGCCCCGTACCGCGCCGACCGCCTCGCCCCCGGACGGGAGATGTGGTCCCGGTACTCGGTGGTGGGCATCGAGGACACCGGCCAGGACCCGCCCACCGTCTTCGCCACCGTGGACGGCGCGGCCGACTTCCACTACTTCTGGGGTGAGGTGCACGGTGAGGGGACCGAGAACCACCCGCTCACCCGGCGCATGGCGGCCGAGATCGGGCTCGGCGGTCGGGAGCCCGACCCGGACTTCCCCGACGACCCGGAGGAATGGGGTCTGTTCATCCCGGAGATGCGGGACGTCTACCGCCTGCTCGGGGAGCACTACGGGCTGACTCTCCCGCGGCAGGCCATCGCCGAGCGCCGGCTCGCGCACGCGTTCACCGAACCCCGCGTCCGGGTGCGTCCGCTGAAGCCCTGCCCGGTCTGCGGCGAGCAGCTGGTGCCGTGGGGCGGCGGGGCATGGGGGCCGGGCGACTACCGGCTGGTGTGCGTCCACCACAACCTCCCCGGCAAACCCGGCCATCCGGCGGGCTGCCCGGGAGAGCTCAGCGGGCCCGCGCTGGCCGGCGCGGTGCAGGAGGAGCCCAATCCGAGGTACGACAACGTCCGGACGCCCTGAACCGCTCGGCCCGTCCTCGCTCGGCCCGTCCGTCACGTCACCGCCTGGTCCGGGCGGGGGCGCGGCCGGCCCGGCCGGCCGGGTCGCCCGGCAACCCACCGCCGCCGGACGGGCCGTGGCGCCGCGTCGTCGGAGCAGAACCTCCCTGGCGCCCTCGGGCAGCGGCGGAGGCCGGTACCCGACGGCGGCCCCGGGACGGACCGCGCCCGACCGTGCCCGTCCCGGGGCTGGGCAACGGGACACGGCGGGCCCATACTCGGGCCGATGGAGCTGGAGGTGCGGCACCTGCGGTGCCTGGACGCGGTGGACACGGCAGGCAGCGTCACCAAGGCGGCGCGGGCGGTGGGGCTGTCCCAGCCCGCGCTCACCGCCCAACTGCGCCGGGTCGAACAGGCGGTGGGCGGCGCGGTCTTCCACCGCGGCCGGTACGGCACCCGGGCCACCCCGCTGGGCGAGGTGCTGCTGCCGCACGTCCGGGAGGTCCTCGGCGCGCTGGACGACCTGGCCCGGGCGGTCCGCGCGCAGCGGACGGCGCCGGCCGGCCGCGGCCTGCGGATGGGAGCCCGGGCGACGCCGCTCGCCGCCCGGCTGTACGACGTGGCGGCCGAGGTCTTCCCCGGCAGCGTCGCCGACCTGTCGGTGACCGACCGGCACGCGGTGGCGGTCGACGCGCTGGCCCGTGGTGAGCTGGACCTGGTGCTGCACGTGGACTTCCCCGGCCGGGAGGCGGCACCGCCGCCGGGGGTGCGGATGACGGTGGTGGGCACCGAGCCGGTCTTCGTCTCCCTGCCCGAAGGCCATCCGGCGGCCGGGCGCCCCGAGGTCGGCCTCGCCGAACTCGAAGGGCTCGGCTGGCTGCTGGCGGGCAACGGCGACGACGAGTTCGACCGGCACCTGCTCGAGCAGTGCCGGCTGGCCGGGACCGGAGCGATCGTGATCCGCTCCGTCAACCCGCTCCTGCTGGCCCAGATGCTGCGCCGGGGCGATCCGGTGGTCACCGCACTGCAGGCGCTGGACACCGGGCTGCGGCTGACCGGGCCGGTGGCGGAACTCCGCGGCGCTCCGCTCCGCACCCGTCATCTGCTGCTGTGGGCCGAGGACGGGCCGGTGGACGACGAACTCGCCGCACGGCTGCGCACCGGCCTGGTCGAGGCGTACCGCGCCATGATCCCGGATCTCGGCCGGATCCCGGGGTGGTGGCAGCGGAACCCGGGGTGGCTCGGGTCACCGGATGACCCGCGGTGACCGGAGCGGGCGGGGTGCGGGTGCCGCACCGGTGCGGTAGCCGCGCCCGTCCCGCTCAGCGGTAGGGACGGTACGTGGCGGCCATGTCCGGTGGTGTGGTGCGCCAGTCCGGATGACGGTCCAGCCAGGCGCGGTACGCCGGGGGCCGTTCCACGATCTCGTGCTGCGCGCACACCAGTTGCGCCCACAGCTCCCGCAGCCGGCCGGTCGACAGCGGGCCGTCCCGGTGCCAGTACAGCGTGGTGGTGGTGCGCAGCGGGGCGCCCCGCAGCGGCAGGAACACCAGCCCGTCGCGGGGCCGGATGCCCGGAAGCACCGGCAGCACCGCCCGGCCGAGTTCCGCGAGCTGGAGAGCGGCGGTGTGGTCGGCGGTGCGCCGGACCGGTTCGTGGCCCGCGGCCCGGCAGGCCCGGGCGAGGTGACCGCCGAGTTCGGACGGCGGCCCCGGGGGCAGGCACCACGGCTCGCCGGCCAGCTCGGCGAGGTCCACCTCCTGCCGCCGGGCGAGCCGGTGGGCCGCTGCCACGGCGACGAAGAGCGGTTCCACCGCCACCACGGCGCGCTCGATCCGGCTTCCCTCCGGAGCCCGCCCGGCCACACCGGCAGCCGTCTCCTCCGGCCCGGGGAAATGGGTGAGCAGCGCCGCCTCGACGCGGAGGTCGGCCAGCAGTTCCAGTTGCCGTGCGGCGTCCGCGCCGGTGCTGACCTCCACGTCGCTCCCGGTGACCTGGGGAACGGCCACCGACAGGTGGGCCACCAGCATGCCCGGGGTGCAGCCGACCCGGACCAGCGCCGGCAGCGTGCCCGACCGGTGCCGGGCGGCCGCCGCGGTCATCCGGTCCAGTGCGTCCAGCACCGTACCCGCGTGCGCCACCACCGTCTCCCCCAGCGCGGTGGGCTGCGCGCCGTGCACCCCGCGGTGGAACAGTGCGCCGCCGACGGTGCGTTCGGCGCGCCCCAGGGACTCGCTCACCGACGGCTGGGTCATGCCCAGTTCCCGCGCCGCCGCGGTCAGCGTCCCCCGGTCGGCGACGGCCTTGATCACCCGCAGCTGACGGAAGTCCAGCTCCATAGGCGGACTTTATACGAGGCTGGGATTGGTCGGCGGATCATCGTCTTTCCATAGTGGGTGCACGGCCGGATGCTCCCCCGCCCGGCCCGAGGGGACCGTTCCCTCTCACCTCTCCACGGAGGAAACCACACCATGAGATCGCGTATTTCGCTGCGCGGCGCGTTCAGCGCGCTGCTGCTCGCCGCGGCCGCCGTGCTGACGGTCCCGCCCGCGACGCACGCCGCGCCACCCCCCACCGCGAGCGGACCCCGGCCCATCGTCGGCGGCGGTCAGGCCACCGAGACGTACTCGTTCATGGCGTCCCTGCAGGTCCAGGGCCGGCACGGATGCGGCGGTTCGCTGATCGACCAGCAGTGGGTGGTCACCGCCGCGCACTGCGTCACCGGTCAGGGCGGCGGGACCAAGCCGCCTTCCGAGTACCAGCTGCGCATCGGCTCGGTGGACCGGACCCAGGGCGGTACCACGGCGAGCGTGTCCCAGATCATCCGCCACCCCTCGTACCACGGGCTGCCGGGCAACCACGACATCGCCTTGATGAGGCTCAGCCGGCCGGTGTCCAACCAGCCGGTCGCCATCGCCGGTTCCTCCCCGGCGCCGCAGGCCGGGACCCGGCTGCTGGGCTGGGGGCAGACCTGTCCGGAGCGCGGTTGCGAGCAGAACCCGCCGCGCATCCTCAAGCAGCTCGACACCCGGATCAACCCGGACCGGATGTGTTCGCAGGGCTTCAACCCGTCCGGTGAACTGTGCGTCTACGGCACCACCCGGGCCACCGCCTGCTACGGCGACTCCGGGGGGCCCGCGCTGATACGCGGGGGCAGCGGCTGGGAGCTGGTCGGTGCGACCAGCCGGGCCGGCGGGGGCGGTTCGGTGTGCGGCACCGGCGATTCCACCATCTACACCGATGTGACCGCCTACCAGCAGTGGATCGGTCAGTACGTGGGCGGCTGAGCGCCCGGTAGGTGAGGAAGCGGGCCGGGTGGCGGGCGTGGGGTTCCGTCCACCCGGTCTCGCGCCGGGCGGGTCCGGGTCTTCGGCCAGGGGGGTCCGAGCCCCGGGATACCGAGCCGCCCGGCGCGGCGGCAAGGGGCGGCGGCGGTTCGTCGGTTCCCCGCCACCGCCCCGTGGCGGGGTCCTCCGCCTCCGCCCGTGATGGGCGGGCACCCGGTGCCCGCCCATCACGGGTTCCACGCCCGTGGTGCGGGACCGGCCCCGGAGCCGCTCCGGGGCTCCTGCGTACCGTCTCCCCCGGGGGCGGAGGTGCCGGGGGACGGCCCGGAGCCGTCATCGCCGGCGGGACCGGTCCGGGGTGTGTGGCAGGGTCGTCGCCGGTCCGGGGCGGCACGACGACGCGTCCGGGAGCAGTGGTCCGGGCGCGGGCTGAATCCTTTCGGGCGGCCCGCGCCTCTTATCACCGTACCGACGGACGTCGGGCCCACACCTGGAGGTTTTCATGATCATCGGTATCGGTATCGCCGTCGGCGCAGTACTGCTGTGCACCTGCGTGCTCGCCCTCAAGCGCAAGCGCGGTGCGCGTGGCTGACTCGGCCTGGCCCAGCGAACAGCTCGTCGTCGCCGCGCAGCACGGCGACGTCGATTCGATCGCCGCGCTGGTGTCGGGCTCCCACCCGAACGTGCGGCGCTTCGCCCGCTCCCTCTGCGCGACCCCGGAGGACGCCGAGGACGCGGCGCAGGAAGCCCTGATCATCCTGTACCGCAAGATCGGGATGCTGCGGGCGTCCGGCGCTCTGGCGTCGTGGATGTTCCGGATCGTCCGCAACGAGTGTCTGCGGCGCGCGCGGACGATGGTGCGGGACCACCCGACGGTGCCGGACAGCACCGCCGTGGACTCGGCCGAGGACGAGGCACTGCGACGCCTGGAGACGGACCGGGTGGTGGCGGCGGTCGCGGCTCTGCCACCCGACCAGCGCCGGGTGCTGATCATGCGAGACGTCCAGGGCCTCAGCGGACGGGCGGTCGCCGACGCGCTGGGCCTCAGTACGGCGGCGATGAAGTCGCGTCTGCACCGGGCCCGCGCGGCGGTCCGGGACACCCTTCGGGCCACGCCCGACCCTGTTCCAGGAGGAGACGATGACCGGAACGAAGACTGACGGCCCCGACTTCGCGAGCGCCTCGCTGGCCCGGCACCTGGCGCGCGGCGCGGTGGGATTCGGCGCGCTGGTCGGCTCGGTCGCACTCATACCGGCCGTCGGGCCGGTCAGCCTGGTGCTCCTGCCGGCCGGCCTGGTCGCGTTGCGCGGCTGCCCGACCTGCTGGGCGGTCGGGCTGGCGCAGACCGTTTCCAGGGGACGCCTGCGGCGCTCCTGCGAGGACGGCCGGTGCACGCTGACCGTCGCGGACCGCGGGAAGCAGCACGCGGAATCGGTCGCCTCCTAGTCCCGCGCCGGGCGGCGTACGCCCTCCGGTGTGCCGGCGCGCCGCCCCGGCGGTCGCCGGGGCGGCGCCGGGGCCGTCGGGCCGTGCGGGCGGACACGGGTGCGCGGGATCGGTGGCGGTGGGGGCCGGCGGCTGCCGCGGGCCCTCCGCGGCGGACCGGCCGGTGGGGACCCGGGGGCGTCCGCGGATGGTGCGCCGCCCGCGCGGCGGGGGCCCGGGCGAGCGTCGTCCGAGCTGCCGGTCGGGGCGGCGGCCGCGCAGCCACCGGATCGCCCGGCGGCGCCCGCCGAGTGCGGTGCGGTCCGCGGAACCCGGGGGCCGGACTCGGGCCCGTGCCCGGGCCCGCCGTCCCTCCGGTCGGAAAACCGGTTGTGCGCACCGTGGTCCGTCCGCAGGATCGGCCCATGACCGCGACCACCGCCTGCCTGCTGCCGACCACCGCCGACCGATCGGCGCGCGGCCGACAGCAGCCCGGCCACCGGCGGAGGCCGACGCCCCCGCCCCGGTGACCGCCGCCCTGGTCGCCGGTCTCCTCGCGGGCTACGGCATCGCCGTGCCCGTGGGGGCGGTCGCGACCCATCTGGTGGCGCTCACCGCCCGGACGTCGTTGCGGATCGGTGCCTGCGCGGCCCTGGGCGTGGCGACCGCCGACGGTCTCTACGCGCTTCTCGCCGCGTTCGGGGGCTCCGCGCTGACCCGGCTGATCGAGCCGGTGATGCTGCCGCTGCGCTGCCTCTCGGCGCTGGTGCTCGTCGCACTGGCGGTCCGCGGCGGCGTCGCCGCGGTCCGCCGCCACCGCTCGCCCAGGGCAGCGGGCCGGCCCGACGGGGCCGCTCCCGGCCCGTTGCGGGCCTATCTGAGTCTGCTGGGGATCACTCTGATGAACCCCACCACCCTGGTCTACTTCGGGGCGCTGGTGCTGGGGAGCCGCACCACCGAGGACTTCGGCCCCCTGGAGCACGGCGTGTTCGTGCTCGCTGCCTTCGTCGCCTCCGCCAGCTGGCAGCTGTTGCTGGCCGGCGGTGGGGCGCTGCTCGGCCGGGCGCTCACCGGCAGCCGGGGGCGGCTGGTGACGGCGCTGGCCTCCAGCGCCCTGATCACCGCACTCGCCGTCCACTTGCTGGTCTCGGCGTTCTGATCCCGCGGGGCGCCGGCGCGGCCGGCGCCCCGCCGCCGGGCCCGGCCGCCCTGCCCCGGCGGGGTGCGGACCGGGCCCGCTCGCGGTTCACCCGCACAAGGCGGTGTCCACGGCGGCTTCCAGATGCCGTCGGCCCGTCTCGGTCGGGATGGCGGTCACCGTGACGTTGGCGGACCGGCCGTCCTCGGTGACACCGCCCAGGGTCTCGTAGCCCGGGATGGTGCCGCCGTGCCCCCAGTACACGCCGCCGCACGACAGCGGTCTGCTCATCACGCCCAGCCCGTAGCGGAGTCCGGGGCGCGCCTGGTCGGCCGGGACGGTGGTGCGCATCTCGGCGAGCTGGGCCGCCGGGAGCAGCCGGCCGGCGAACAGCGCGGTGTAGAACCGGTTGAGGTCGCCGTCGGTGGACACCATCGCCCCCGCCGCCCACGCCCAGGAGGGGTCCAGTTCGGTGAAGTCGCGCAGGGGCCCCTCGGGCGTCGGCCGGTGGTAGCCCCTGGGGTGGCGGCCGGGCAGGGTCATGTCGCCGGGTGCGGGGAACGAGGTGTGGCGCAGCCCGATCCGGTCGATGACGCGGCGGGTGATCTCCTCGCCCAGCGGCCGGCCGGTGACCTTCTGCACGATCAGGCCCGCGACCAGGTAGTTGGTGTTGCTGTACTGCCACCGCGCGCCCGGGGGGAACTCGGCCTCGCGGGCGAGGGCGGTGTCCAGCAGGGCCCGGGGTTCGAGGTACCGGCGCGGATGCGCGATGACCTCGCCCTGGTCCAGGTAGTCGGGCAGTCCGCTGGTGTGCTGGAGGAGCCGGCGCACCGTGATGCGGCGCCCGTCGGTCCCGTCGCCGCGCAGCAGCCCGGGCAGGTAGGTGTCGACGGACGCGTCCAGGCGGATCCTTCCCTCACCGGCGAGTTGCAGGACGACCACGGCGGTGAACGCCTTGGTGTTGCTGCCGATCCGCACCCGGCCGTCCCGCGGCACCTGCCGTCCGGTGGTCAGGTCGGCCACACCCGCGGTGTAGTGGCGGGTCCGTCCGCCGCGGTCGGTGACACCGGCCAGCGCGGCGGGCATCCCGTCCTGGCGCACCAGCGCGTCCAGACGCTGCTGGACGGCGTCCGGCCGGGCGGCGGGGACGGTGGGCACGGCGGCCGCGCCCGCCGTCATCGCGGCGACCGCCACCGTGGCGGCGAGCACGGCCCGGCGCCGGCCGCGCGGACGGCGCGGCGAACGGGCGGTGGGTGCCGCCGTGGCCGTCGCGGGGGTCGGGGGCGCTGCGGGTGCTGCGGATGCCATGGGGCCCATCCTGTCGGTTCGTCGGGGAGACCGGTGCGGCACCCCGGTGGTACGGGCGGAACGCACGGCCGGATCACGGCCGGGTGAGGCGGGCGGCGGCGCCGGTCGGTCGCCGTTCAGTGGGCACCGACCCGGTCGTGGTGCGGCCGGGGGGCCGGCGGGTCGGTGTGCCGGCGGCGGCCCCGGCCGGGCCGGACCGGCCACCAGGTGGCCCGCCCCAGGATCGCGGCGAGCGCCGGCACCAGCACGATGGACAGGAGGAAGGCGGAGAGCATGATGCCCAGCGCCGTGGCGAAGCCGATCTGCTGGGTGGACGGGGCCGCGTTGACCGCGAGGCTGCCGAAGGACGCGGCGAGGACGACACCCGCCGTGGCGATGGCGGGCGCGGTGTGGCGCACCGCCCGGGCGACGGCGGCGCGGGCCGGGCCGGGGCGTTCCATCTCCTCCCGGATGCGGTCGCTGATCAGGATGTTGTAGTCGGTGCCGAGCGCCACCACGAAGAGGAACAGGACCAGCGGCAGGACGAAGTTGACGCCCGGCTTGTCGAGCAGGTGCTGGAAGACGAGGGCCGAGGCACCGAGGGTGGCGGCGAAGCCCAGGCCCACGGCGAGCATCAGCACCACCGGGGCGAGCAGGCTGCGCAGCAGGACGAGCAGAATGAGCGCGATCAGCGCGGCGGCGACCGGGAACACGATCCGCAGGTCGTGGTCGACGGCGGTGGAGATGTCCGCGAAGATCGCGGCGGTGCCGCCGACATGGGCTTCCAGCCCGGGCGGGGTGTGCCGGGCGACGGTGTCGCGGACGGGCCCCGTGACCAGGTCGCGCGCCTGCCGGGTCTGCGAGTCGGCGGTCAGGTAGAGGTCGATACGGGCGGCGGTGCGCTTGTCGTCGAGGACCGTCGGGCCGGCCCGGCCGACCCCCTCGGCCTTGGTCAGGGCCGCGCGCAGCGCGCCCAGCCGGGCGGTGGTGAGGGCGCGCCCGTCGGTGGCGGTGACGTAGACGGTGGCCGGGTCGGACACCCCGGCGGGCAGGGCACGGGAGATCTCGGCCGAGGTGGCGGCGGCCGGGGTGTCCTGGGCCCCGGAGGTCTGGCCGAAGTCCATCCGGATGCCGACCAGTCCGGCCGCCAGCGCGCCGAGCAGCGCGACGGAGGCCAGCACCAGGGTGAACGGGCGGCGGGCGACCAGGTCGCCGACGCGCGCGGCGGTGCCGGGCCGCGGCTCGCGCTTGAGGGACCGGGACGGCCAGAACATCCGGCGTCCGGTGACCGCGAGCAGCGCGGGCATCAGGGTGAGGCTGGACAGCAGCATGACGAGCACCGAGACGGCGATGGCGGGGCCGAGGACGCGGAACTGCCCGAAGGACGCGATGCCGAGCGTGGCGAAGGCGGCCACGATGGTGAGCGCGGCCGAGGTGATCGCGGTGCCGACCCGGGCGCTCACCTCGGCCGACACGGTGCGCGCGGGCAGGTCCGGGCGGGCCCTGAGCCGTTCCCGGAAGCGGAAGAGGAGGAAGAGGAAGTAGTCGACGCCGATGCCGATCAGCACCACGCTGATCATGCTCGGGGTGGACGTGTCGAGCTTGATGCCGGTGAGCATGGCGGCGCCGACCACCGCGCCGGCCGCCGCACCGCCGGTGACGACCACCGCGAGCAGCGGCACGAAGGCGGCCGCCACACTGCGGAAGACCAGGATGTTGACGAGCACGATCAGGCCCATCATGAGGGCGCCGACGACCTTCTCGGTCGTCTCCTGGGCGTCGGCGGTGTCGACGAGGTCGGCCAGCCCGCCGGTGAAGCCGGTCCGCAGTCCCGCCTCGGCGAACTCGTCCCGCGTCCGGTCCCGGAACGCGCGGTACACGTCCTGCAGGCCGGGGTCGGCGGAGTTGCCGGTCAGCCGGACCGAGAGCAGTTCGAAACTGCGGTCGGGCGCGACCATCGCCGGGCTGACCGCCGGGGTCTGCGAGTGGTCCCGGCCGAACCAGGCGGGCGGGCCCTCCTCGGGCTCGGGCATCGGCACGCGCCGTTGGCCCAGTTCCGCGGCGACGGCGGCGACCCGGCGGTGGTCGGGGCCGGTGAGGGGCCCGCCGTCGGTGCGGGCGACGAGCACGGTGACCGTGTTGGCGTCGGGCCGCACCCCGAACCGCTCCTCGGCGATCCTCAGGGCGGCGGCCGAGTCGTACTTCGCGGGCAGGAAGTCGCCGCTCTGGGCCTGGGTGACGCGGTGCACCAGCGCCTGGCTGAGCAGGGTCAGGGAGATGCCCAGCACCGCCCAGAGGGCGATGACCTTCCAGGGGTTGCGGGTGGCGAACCCGGTCAGGGCGCGGATCACGTCTTCCTCCGGCGATGGGGTGGGGGCGCCGGGTCCTCCCGGGCCGGTGCCCAGCTCATCAGCGCGGACGGCCGGAATCGTCCGAGTGCGGGAGGAGAAGGAGGCTGGGAGCCAGGGCCGGGCCGGGCCGCCGGACCAGGACCGTGGTCCTGGTCGGGGTCCGTCCCGCGGGCCCGGGGCGGGGCCGGTTCCCGGTGCCAGAATGGATCAGGAGACGACGGGTCGTGGCCTGCGGGGAGAGCCCGCGGGACGGCCGGGGAGGGGACGGGATGGCGACGACGACACGACCGGTGTCCGGGGCCGCCGTGGTTCAGGAAGCCGGGCCGGGCGGTGACGCGCTGCCGTGGACGCGCAACGACGGCCTGGTCGCGGTCGGCGCGGCGGTCGTGGACCTGATCGGCTTCACCCTCACCAGCCAGGTCGAGCGGGGGTACGCGCCGCCCGTCGGATTCGTCCTGCTGGCGGTGTCCGCGCTGCCGCTGCTGGCCCGGCGCCGGGCCCCGGTGCCGACGCTCGCGGCGGTCCTGCTGGCGGGCCTGGCGCTGAACCTGAGCGTGCCGGTGTCGCAGCACTTCAACGCCACGGTCGTGGTCGCGCTCTACACGGTCCTGCGGTCCCGCGGCCCGGCGGTGGCGGTGCCGGCGGTCCTGGTGTCGGTGACGCTGCCGCTGGTGGGGCAGACGTCGTGGCCCCGGCCGCCCCTGGTGGACGTGCTGGGCAACGGGTCCGCCGGGCTGCTCGTGGTCGTCGCCGCCACCGTGATGAACCACTGGCAGCGCGACATCGAGGCCAACCGCCGGCTGCTCGCCGACCGGGCGGTGGCCGACGAACGGCGGCGCATCGCCCGCGAGTTGCACGACATCGTGGCCCACCACATCACCACCATGCAGCTGATGGCCGGGGGTGCCCGGGCCCATCTGGCCCGGGACCCGGAGGTGGCCAGGGAGGCGCTGATCACCCTGGAGGGGTCCGGGCGGATGGCGCTGCGCGAGATGCGGCAGCTGCTGGACGTCCTGCGCGCCGGGGAGGAGCCGGAGGAGGTACCGGCCGCGCCGCAGCCGGGCGTCGGCGACCTGGAGCGGATCGTCGCCGAGTCGTGCCGGGTCGGGCTGCCCACCACGCTGGAGCTGCGGGGCGCGGAGCGCCCGCTGCCACCGAGCGTGGGCCTGACCGTGTTCCGGATCGTGCAGGAGGCGCTGACCAACGCGCGCAAGTACGCGGGCGAGGCACGCGCCTCGGTCCGGCTGACCTACCGGCCGGACGGGGTGGAAGTGGCGGTGACCGACGACGGCGCCGGCACCGGCCCCGGCACCGGCTCGGGTTACGGCCTGGTCGGGATGCGGGAGCGGGTCGTGCTGCACGGTGGGACACTGCGGGCCGGCCCGCTGGACGAGGGCGGGTTCCGGGTGTCGGCCCGGCTGCCGCTGGCGCCCGGCGAGGAGGGACCGCGATGACCGACCCCGTCGACGGGCCCGCCATCAGGGTGCTGATCGCGGACGACCAGCCGCTGGTGCGGCGCGGCCTGGCACTGATCCTCTCCCCCGACCCCGCCTTCGAGGTGGTCGGGGAGGCCGGGGACGGCGCCGAGGCGGTGGACCTGGCGCACCGGCTGCGGCCCGCCGTGGTCGTGATGGACATCCGGATGCCGGTGCTGGACGGCGTCGCCGCGACCGCCCGGCTGACCCGGGAACTGCCCGGCTGCCGGGTGCTGGCGCTGAGCACCTTCGACATGGACGAGTACGTGGTGGCCGCGCTGCGCGCGGGGGCCTGCGGGTTCCTGCCCAAGGACATCTCGCCGGAGGAACTGGTCACCGCGGTGCGGGTGGTGCACACCGGGGAGGCCGCCGTCGCGCCCCGGCTGCTCACCCGGCTGATCGCCGCGTACGTCAGGGCCCCGCACCGGCCGGAACCGCCCGCCGTGGACCCGGGTGGGCTCACCCCGCGTGAGCGGGAGGTGTGGCGGCTGATGGCCACCGGGCTGGACAACGCGGAGATCGCGGCGGTGATGGCCATCAGCGTGTCGACCGTGAAGAACCACATCACCAGCGTCTTCGGGAAGCTCGGCGTCCGGGACCGGGCGCAGGCGGTGATCGCCGCGTACGAGACGGGGCTGGTCGAGGCGGGCGCCCGCGGCTGAGCGGGGCGGACGGCGGCACCGCGCGGCGGCGGGCGGCCGCCGGTGGCCCGGGCCGCCGCGGACCTGCGCCGCTCGGACGTGCGCCGCTCGGACGTGCGCGGTGGCGCACCGCCCGGACCGCGGCCCGCGACGACCGGGGGCCCGGCCGCCCGGCCCGCGGCGTCCCGTCCGGGGAGCCACCGCGCCACGGCCCCCGGGGCACCGCGCCGCGGCCGCTCCGGCCGCCGTGCGCGGCGGCGCACGGCGGTCTGCGCGACCGTTCCGGGGCTACGGCGTTCCGGTCCGGTCCACCGGCTGCTCGGCCGGGAACCGTACCGGCAGCGCGGTCAGCGCGCGGACGAACGGGCCCGGCCGCCACCGCAGTTCGCTCTCCGGGACGGCCAGCCTGACCTCCGGCAGCCGGTCCAGCACCCGTTCCAGCGCCACCGCCGCGATCAGATGCGCCGGCTGCTTGGCCGCGCAGGCGTGCGGGCCGGCGCTCCAGGCGAGATGCGCCCGGTTTCCCATCCGGTGCGGGGAGGCCAGCGCAGGGTCGTTGTTGGCGGCGGCCAGACTGACCACCACCGGCTCCCCCTCGCGCAGCCGCACCCCGGCCAGTACCACGTCCCGGACCGGGTAGTGCACCGCGAAGTTGGCCAGCGGCGGGTCGGTCCACAGGATCTCGTCCAGCGCGTCCACCACGGACAGGGTGCCGCCGGAGAGGCTGCCGGCGAAGCGGGGGTCGGAGAGCAGCAGCCGCAGCCCGGTGCCGATCAGGTTCTGCAGCGGCTCGGTGCCCGCGCCCAGCAGTACCAGCAGGTTCTGCACCAGTTCCTCGTCGGTCAGCGCGGACGGGTGCGTCGCCAGCCAGGACGTCACATCGGCCGCCGGACGCCGCCGCTTGAGCGCGACCAGCTCCCGCAGGCACTCCAGGAGATCCGCCTCGGCGCTCTCCGGGTCGGCCCCGTCGAAGATGTCGTACATGGCGGTGATGAGCCGCTCCCGGGACTCCGGCGGGCAGCCGAAGAGCCGGGTGGAGACCAGCGTGGGAAGCAGCCGGGCGTACTCGCCCACCAGGTCGGCCTCACCCGCCGGAGCGAACCGGTCGATGAGCACGTCCGCGCTGTGCTCCACATAGGCCCGCAGTGCGTGCGGGTCCACCCGGTCGTAGACGTCCGACACGGCCTGCCGCAGCCGGGCGTGCTGCGACCCGTCGTTGAACAGGCAGTTGGGCCGGTATCCGAGCACCGGCACGACGGGGCTGTCGGCGGGCACCCGCCCGTCGGCGAGCGCGTGCCAGCGGCGGGGGTCCTTGGCGAACGTCTCGGGGCTGCGCAGCACCTGCAGCGCGGTGTCGTAGCCGGTGACGAGCATCGCCCCGACGCCGGGAGCGAGCTCGACCGGCGCGACGCTCCCGTACTCGCCGCGCAGCCGCTCGTAGACGCGGGCCGGATCGGCGGCGAACTCCTCGCCGTAGAGCGGGACTCCGGTGGCTCCGTGGCGGACGGGGCAGCCGGTGGGTGGGGTCACGGACACTCCTGAGGGGTGGGTGCGGAGGAAGCCGGTGCGCGCCCGGCCGAGGCTAGGCGAGGGCCGGTGCCCGCCGAAGGGGAAGATTGCACAGCGAATCCGCGGATCGGTTGCGGAGTGCTGGGTGAAGCACCGGCCCCGCGGACCCCGGCGAACGGACCCGCGGGCCCACGCCCCCGCCCCCGCCCTGGCCCTGGCTCACACTCTCGCCCTCGCCCTCGCCCTCGCTCTCGTTCACACTCTCGCCCCCGCTCTCGCTCTCGCGGCCGAACGGCCCGCCACGGCGGCCGGTGTGCTCGACTGGTGCCGTGGAAGCCTTCTGGACGAGCGTCGTAGCGGTGGCGGGCACCCTGCTGGGGTGCGTGGTCACGCATGCGTCCCAGCGTCGCGCGACCGAACGCGGGGAGCTGTTCGCCCGGGCCGAGGCGCTCCGGCAGGAACGCGTCACCACCTACAGCGCGTTCGCCGCGGCGATGGAGGACTACCGCCACGGCCAGGCGAGCCGCTGGTACCGCCAAGCGGAGGGGCCGGACGGGGAGGCGTACCGCACGGCCCGGGACGAGGCACACCACCTCCGTACCGCCGCCCGGCAGGCGCTCTACCGGGTGGAACTGCTCACCGGGGACCGGGACGTGGTCCAGGCTGCCGAACGGGCCTACCGGTGCACCTGGGACGTGTCGAACGCGCGGGACCAGGCGGACCGGGACGCCCGGGACGCCCGGGCGCGGCAGGCCATCGAGGCGTTCATAGCCTGTGCCGCGCCACTGGTCCGCTGAGCCGTCGGACTTCGGGGTGGTGCGGCTCAGCCGGACGCCGTGAGCAGGGATTCGGCGACGGCGGTGCGGGCGTAGAGGACCGAGCGGCCCGCGCGGTGGGCGCTGACCAGGCCGGCGGCGCGCAGCGCGGTCAGGTGCTGGGAGACGCCGGCCGCGGAGATCCCCGTCCGGCCGGCCAGGTCGGTCGTGGAGGCGGGGGCCGCCAGCTCGGTGAGCAGCATGGCGCGCGACCGGCCCAGGACGGCGGCGATCGCCTCGGCGTGCGGTACCGGCCGGGGTTCCCACAGGGTGCCGGTGGCCCGGGCGGGGTAGGCGAGCTGCGGCGGCTCCGGTGCCCGGGACCAGGTCAGCACGCCCTTGGCGAACACCGAGGGCACCAGCAGCAGACCGGGGCCGGACGTCTCGCGGGAGACGGTGCTGCAGCGCCGGACCACCCGGAGGGTGTGGCGGTCCCACCTCACCGACGGGTGCAGGTCGTTGAAGAGGTGGCCGGTGCCGTGCTCGGCCACCTGCCGTGCGCGGTGGAAGACCTCGGCGTCCAGCACCGCGCGGATCTTGGCCCAGTAGGGGGCGAGGGCCAGTTCCCAGTAGGCCTCGATCTCGTCGGTGACCCGGCCGAGTCCGGCCGGAGGGTCGGCGCGCAGCGCCCGGCGGCGCGGGGTCGCGCCGCCGAGGGTGTCGAGGTCCTGCCGCACCCGGCTGGCCGGGGTGGCGCGGATCGCGGCGAGTTCCGCTTCGAGCGTCGGGGCCGGCACGCGGGGGAACGGGGTCAGGAAGTCGCAGACGTAACCGCGCGCCGGGACCAGTTCCGCGAGCCGGCCGCGGTCCAGTCCGGCCGCCGCCACCCGCGGCCGGACCTGTTCGACCCACCGCCGGTGCACCGGGTGCGGGGCGGCGGACGCGAGCAGCCCGAAGCTGGTGACGACTTCCCACATCGGTGACACCGCGAAGCGGGTGTGCGCCAGGTCGTCGGTGGAAAAGGCCAGTTCGGAGACCACGCCCGGGCCCGCCCTTCGATTGGATTCGGTCAGAGCTTAATCAGTGGCCGCCGGGCGCACGGAACGCACAGGATTCGGCCACCGGTCGTGGGACCGAACAACCTGAGGAGATTCCGGATGAACCGACACATCCCCTTCGCGCGTCTGCACAACTTCCGCGACGTGGGCGGCTACCGGACCGTGGACGGCCGGACCGTGCGGTGGGGGCGGCTGTACCGGTCCGACTCGCTCGGCAAGCTCCACGGCGAGGACTGGGAACGGTTCCTGGGCCTGGGCATCGGGGCGGTGATCGACCTGCGCTATCCGTGGGAGATCGAGGCCAAGGGCCGGGTCCCCGGGCACCCGTCGTTCGCCTACCACAACCTCAGCATCGAACACCGCCCGTACGACCAGGCGGCCCTCGGCGCCGATGTGGACACCGGGCCGTTCCTGGCGGAGCGGTACCTGGAGGTGGCGCACGACGGGGTCAAGGAGATCCGCGAGGCGCTGGAGGTGATCGCGGCCGCCGGGGACACGCCCGTGGTGTTCCACTGCGCGTCCGGCAAGGACCGGACGGGGCTGCTGGCCGCCGTGGTGCTGGACCTGGTGGGCGTGCCGGAGGCGGACGTCGTCGAGGACTTCACACTCACCGGGCTCGCCACCGCGCGCCTGCTCGCCGACTGGCGTGCCGACCATCCGGGCCAGGAGCCGACCTGGCCCGGGTACGGCCGCGCGCCCGCCGACGTCATGCGGCTGTTCCTCGCAGCCCTGCGGGCGGAGCACGGCTCGGTGCGCGGTTACGTCACCGGGCTGCTGGGGGTCGGCGAGGACACGATCGCCGGTCTGCGGCGGAACCTCCTCACCCCGGGCCGGGAGGGGTAGCCGACCGGCCGCCGGGGCCGGCGCCGGGCGGCACGGCAGCCGTGGTCCGGGTGGTTCGGGCGGCGCCGCCGGATCGGATCCGGTACGCCGCGCCGCCTGCCGTACTACCGCGGCCCGCCGCCCGTCCCGCCGGTCGTACCGGGGCGGCCGGGGGCGGCCCCGGTGGCTCAGCCGCCGGGAAGCAGCCGCCGTTCGGCGGCCGGCAGCCCCTTGTCCCACCAGTGGCCGTAGCGCCGGTAGACGTCCGGGTCGCGGTCGGCGAGGAACGCCCCGAGCGCCCGGGCCTCCGCCGCCAGTGCCTCCCAGACGTCCTCGGGGAGAGGGTGGAAGGCGGTGGCCTCGATGCCGCCGCCGACCGCGCGCCAGACGCCCGCGACGTAGCCGTCCACCAGCAGGGCGGGCAGGACGTCGCCGTTCACCCGGATGAGGTGTTTGCGGTAGGCGGGCGGTATGACCCGGCTGCGGTCGGCGTAGACCAGCAGGATGCTGTCCCACATCGGCAGCAGCCTGGGCGGGGCGGGGGTGTCCTCGGCCGGGCGCGGCGCACCGGGGACGTCGTACACCGCCGTGCCGTCCGGGCCTGCCAGCTGTTCGAGTTCACCGGCGAGCCGCTGCACCGCCGCTCGCACCCGGGCCCGCTGCACCATCGCGAACTGCGCCATGTCCGCGACCGAAGCCGGCCCGAAGCCCTCCAGGTAGCGGCGGATGAGGGCCCGCAGACCGGTGTCGGCGTCCGGCTCGGCCGGCGCCGGCCGGGTGCCGGCCGCGAGGTAGGACGGCCGGCTGTCGAACGACCAGGGCGGACCGGCGGGCACGTGCCACAGCGGCGCGTACTGCCGCAGCAGCCGCCAGGCCGTCGGTTCCACCGGGGCGCCCAGCCGCTCGGTGAGCCGGTCGCGCAGCTCGGCGGCGGTCCGTGGCCGGTCGGCGTACGTCAGCAGGTCCGGCAGGAGTGCGTCGGCGTCGGCCGCGGTGAGCCCGGACGCCCTGAAGCGGGCGTCACCCAGTCGGGAGGCGCGCAGCGTCGGCTCCATGGCCGCCCGGAACGCCGGGTAGTCCTCGGCGTGGACCAGGTGCAGGGTGACGCGCATCAGCGTCGACCTGACCGTCTGGAAGCCGGCCGCGGCCGCGTCGAGGGCGGCCGGGTCGAACCCGCCGATCCGGTTCCACAGCGCCAGATACGGCGAGGCGGGCTCCTGTGCCTGCAGGGCGACCACCCGTCGCACCGCGTCGGCGACGTCGATGGACTCGCGGTGCAGCAGCAGCTGGCGGGCGAGGGTGGCGCGGTTGAGCGCACGCGCGGTGATCGTCATGGCGGGATTCTCTCGTCTCCCGGGACACCGGGCCCGGCCGCCTCCCCGGAGATGGCGCCGGGCGCTGGCGGACCGAGGCGAACGGGGCTCCACCGGGCCCGGGGCGCGCCGGCCGGCGATCGCCCCGCTGGTGCCCCGGCGGTATCGCGGCGCCGCCCGGCCGGACATCCGCGAGGGCCCGGGCGGCCGGGAGCGAACCGGCCGGCTCGGGGACCGCGGCGGCCGCGCCGGGCCCCGCCGTTCCGGGGGCCGGTCACGCCGGCGAACCGCCGGTGTCCGCCATACGGACGCCATCTGCCGGCGCCCGATGGACGGGCCCGCGGCAGTCCCCCGGGGCGCCGCTCGTCCGGCGCCCGACGCCAAGTGACCGGCTGGTAGGGGGAGATACCCACCGTGTCCGCCTTTGATGCGACCCGGCGCGACGGGACACGCCTCCACCACCGGCCGGGCCCGGCGTCAACCCCCCACGGCCGGTGGACACTTCGCGTCCGCAACGTCACGCATATACTTTCGATCAGACCAAGGAGCAGCTGCACGGGGGGTGTCCGGGTCCTGCGGGATCCGCGACCAGGTGCTCCGCTCGCGCGCCGACGCCTCCTGACCTGCCCCACCCGACAGGAGTGACATCATGCCCACTGCACTTGTCACGGGAGCGACCGCCGGCCTTGGCAAGGCGTTCACCCGAGCGCTGGCGGAACAGGGTTACGACCTGGTTCTCGTCGCACGTTCCGAACGCGATCTGAAGGAGCACGCCGACCTCCTGCAGACCGACCACGGCATCAAGACCGAGATCCTGCCCGCCGACCTCACCACCGATGAGGGCTGTGCCGCCGTCGGCGCGCGGGTGGCGGCCGAACCCGTCGTCGACCTGCTCGTCAACAACGCCGGCATCGGCCACGACAAGCCGTTCCTCGAAACGGGCATCCAGGCCCAGGAACGCCTGCTCAACCTGAACGTCCGGTCCGTGCTGCGCCTCACCGACGCGGCGCTGCGGGAGATGACGCGCAGGCGCTCCGGCACCATCGTCAACGTCGCCAGTGTCGCCGGACTCGGCCCCACCTGGCTCAGCTCGACCTACCCCGCCAGCAAAGCGTGGATCATCTCGTTCACCGAGGCGCTCGCGGCCTCGCAGGAGGTCCGCAGCGCCGGGGTCCGGATGATGGCCCTGCTGCCCGGTTACACCAAGACCGAGTTCCACCAGCGGGCGGGAATCTCCACCTCCTTCCCGCCGCCGTGGCTGTGGCTCGAGGCGGACGACGTCGTCCGCACCGCGCTGCGCGACCTCCGCAGGGGCAAGGTGCTCAGCATCCCGAGCTTCCGCTACAAGGCCACCGCGTGGGGGCTGCGGCACTTCCCGCGCTCGCTGTCCTGCCGGTTCGCCTGGGACGTCAGCAAGCCCGGGCACTGACCGGAGCGGCTGCCCCGGTGAAGGGGCACCGCCAGGGCTCCGGCGAGCACCCGGCCGTTCCGGAAGGCGAGTCGGCCGCGCCGGTCGCCCTTCCGGAAGGCGCCCGCGCCGGGCCCGGTTCGCCGCCGCGCGCGGTACGACCCGCCCACCGGCCCGCCCGCGGGCCGGTGGGTCCCTCGCCCGCGCCCCGGGCTTCGCACCCTCGGCTGCCGTCTTCGCCGGGTCGGTCCGGCCCGGCGACGGTCGCTGAGGGCACACGGCGCGGCCGGAGGTGACACGACGTCAGTCGCCCTGAGCGTTCCGGACGCGGCGCCGACGCCGCACGTCATCGGCGACCCTGGCCGGGCACGGACGAGGCACCCGGGCACCTGATACAACGTCAGTGAAGTGAGGCGGCCGGCGCCGCCCCGGCGCCGGCCGCGGGCGTCCGCGGGAACCCGCCCGAGAGCGCGGTCCGCCCCCGGGTGCGATGACCGACGCAACGTCAGGAACGGTGACACACCGCGGCCCCACGTCCGGCCGCGCACGCCATCGACCGTGCCGAACGGCCCGGCCGGGCACTGGAGGCGAACCCGACGCAACGTCAGGCCGGCGCCGGATCACGGAATCCGCATACCCGCCCCCGAAGTCATCCACGGCGGGCCGACGGTTCCGCGCGTGCGCCGTCCGGCGTCGGGAGCCCGCCGCCGGGGCGGAGTGGTTCCGGTGGCACGGCTCGCCCGCTGCTGGGAGCGCAGCCGGCTCGGACGTCCTCACCGGCCTGCCGGCCGGACTTCCCGCAGCGCCGCCGCCAGCCGGCGGACGCCCTCGTCCAGTTCGGCGAGGTCGGCGGTGGCGGCGAAGCCGAGCCGGAGGTGGGCCGCGGGCGGCTCGGCGGCGAAGTAGCGGCTGCCTGCGCTGACCGTCACACCGTGCTGCCGGGCGGCGCCGGCCACTGCCGTGTCGTCCGCCCCGGCGGGCAGCCGGACCCACAGATGGAGTCCGCCGCCGGGGAGGCCGGCGAGTGTGGCGTCCGGGATCTCGCGGGTGACCGCGGCGGCCAGGGCGCCGCTGCGGTCCCGCAACGCCGCGGCGAGGGACCGCAGATGGCGGGGGTACGCGGGCGAGCTGAGCAGTTCCAGCGCCGCCTCCTGCAGCGGGCGGCTGACGAAGAAGTCGTCGACCAGCCGGACCGCGCGCATCCGCTCCATCACCGGGCCACGGGCGATCAGGGCCCCGATCCGCAGGCTGGGCGCGGTGGACTTGGTCAGCGAGGTCACATGGACCACGGTGCCGTCCCGGTCGTCGGCCACGAGCGGGCCGGGCACCGGCCCGCCGTGTCCGAGGTGCCGGGCGAAGTCGTCCTCGACCACGAACGCGCCCGACGCCCGCGCCACGTCGAGGATCTGCCCGCGGCGGCCGGGCGCCAGTACCGCGCCGGTGGGGTTCTGGAAGGCCGGCTGGCAGTAGAGCACCCGGGCGCCGGTCATCGCGAACGCGTCGGCCAGCAGGTCCGGTCGCAGCCCGTCGGCGTCGAGCGGCACCGGAACCGGGCGCAGCCCCGCCGCCCGGGCCGCGGCCAGCGCGCCGGGGTAGCCGGGGGACTCCACCAGGACCGGACTGCCGGGTGCGGCGATGGCCCGGAACGCGATGGACAGGGCGCTCTGCCCGCCCGCCGTGATCAGCACGTCGTCCGCGGTGACCGCGCCCCCGGCCTGCTCGGCGAAGACGGTGCGCAGGGTGCTCAGGCCGTTGGCGGGGGCACGGTCCCAGGCGTCCGGGCGCCGTGCCGCCCGGGCCAGCGCCGCGCTCAGGGCCCGGGTGGGCTGCAGTGACCGGTGCACATAGCCACCGTCCAGGGTGATGGTGCCGGGCGGTGCGGGGGCGGGCGGGTCGGCGACCAGTCGGGTGTCCACGGCCCGGTCGGTGAGTGCGACCGTCTGCCACGCGGTGTCGGCGGCCTGCCGGTCGCGCCGGGCGCGCAGGGCGACGTAGGTGCCGCTGCCCGGGCGGGTGACCACCGCGCCCTCGGCGGCCAGTACCGCGATGGCCCGCGCCACCGTCACCGGGCTGACCCGGTACTGCTGGACCAACTCCCGGCTGCTGGGCAGCCGGTCGCCGGGCGAGAGCCGGGTGACCAGCCCGCGGAGGCTGTCCGCCAACTCCACAGAAGTGCTACTGTCTGACATGAGAAACAAGGATAGTGCTACTGAGTCGGTCCGGGAAGCGCTTCAGCTGGACGTCGCCGCACTGCGTGCCGAGACCCCCGGTTGCCGCCAGGTGATCCACTTCAACAACGCCGGATGCGGTCTGCTGCCCGCTCCGGTGCTCACCGCGATGACCGGCCACCTCAACCTGGAGGCCCGGACCGGCGGTTACGAGGCGGCGGCCGCCCGGGCGGCCGAGGTACGCGAGTTCTACACCGAGCTCGCCGCGCTGCTCGGCACCACACCCGACAACATCGCCTTCGCCGGCAGCGCCACACACGCCTACGCCACCGCGCTGTCCTCGATCCCGTTCGAACCCGGCGACACCATCCTCACCACCCGCGACGACTTCATCTCCAACCAGATCGCCTTCCTCTCCCTGCGGAAGCGGTTCGGGGTGCGCATCGTGCACGCGCCCGACGCCCCGGAAGGCGGCGCGGACGTACCGGCCATGGCCGCACTGATGCGGACCCACCGCCCCCGCCTGGTGTCCGCCACCCACGTCCCCACCAACTCCGGTCTGGTCTCGCCGGTCGCCGAGATCGGCCGTCACTGCCGCGAGCTGGATCTGCTCTACCTGGTCGACGCCTGCCAGTCGGTGGGCCAGTACCCCCTGGACGTGCGGGAGATCGGCTGCGACCTGCTCACCGGAACCTGCCGGAAGTTCCTCCGCGGGCCCCGGGGCTCGGGCTTCCTCTACGTGTCCGACCGGGTGCTCCGCGCCGGGTACGAGCCGCTGTTCATCGACATGCACGGCGCCCGGTGGACCGAGCCGGGCGCCTACCGGCCGGTGGCGACCGCGGCCCGGTTCGAGGAGTGGGAGTTCCCCTACGCGACGGTGCTCGGCTGCGCCGCCGCCACCCGCTACGCGCGCGACGTCGGCATGGAGGCCATCGCGCGGCGCACTCCGGCGCTCGCGGCCCGGCTGCGCGCCGCGCTGGAACCGGTCCCCGGGGTGCGGGTGCTGGACCGCGGCCCGCAGCTGGCCGCCCTCGTCACGTTCGCCATCGACGGCTGGGAACCGCAGCCCTTCAAGGCCGCGGTGGACGCGCTCGGCATCAACTCGGCGCTCAGTTACCGCGAGTTCGCCCAGTTCGACTTCGGCGACAAGGACGTCGACTGGTGTCTGCGCCTGTCGCCGCACTACTACAACACCGAGGAGGAGGTCGACCACGTGGCCGAGGCGGTCGCCGACCTCGCCCGCCGGGCCGGGGGCAGGCGGCGGGGAGGCCGGTGACGGCGACCGGAGCACCGGCCGGGCGGGCGGTGGCGCCGGCGGCCGCCGGCGCCACCGGTCTTCCGGACCCTCCGGTGCGGTGAACCCCGAGCGCCGGCGGCTGCCCGGGCAGCCGCCGGCCAGGAGAGGGCCGGCGCGCCGGAGGCCGGCCGGGGCGGCGCGCGGCCCGGCGGCCGTGCCGCGCTGGTGCCGCACGGCCGGCGAACGCCCGCACCACCGCGGCGCCGCGCCCGGCGGCACCCGCCGGAGCAGGCGCCCGGGTGCCCCGTCACCTCGCCGGACGGCGGCCGCCGTGCTGCCGGGCCCGACCGCGTGCCCGCCCGCCGGCGCTCCGCCACTCGCGTGGACCTGCCGGTCCGCGCCGCACGGCCGGGCACCCCCGGGGTAGGTAGCTCGGCATGGCCGGCATCGAACTCACCAGCACCGCTTTCACCGACGGCGCCTTCGTCCCCCGCCGTCACGCGAAGGAGGGCGAGGACCTCTCGCCCGACCTGACCTGGACGGGCGTTCCGGACGACGCCGCCGAGCTGCTCCTGCTGTGCGAGGACCCGGACGCCCCGGTGGGAACGTTCGTCCACTGGCTCGTCACCGGCATCGACCCGGGCGGCGGCGGGGTGCCCGCCGGCGGCACACCGCCCGGCGGGCAGCAGCGACGCAACGGCTACGGGGACATCGGCTGGGGAGGACCCCACCCGCCCGCCGGAGACGGGCCCCACCGGTACTTCTTCCGGCTCTACGCGCTCGTCGAGCCGGTCGCCCTGCCCGACGAGGCGACGGCGCAGGACGTGCACGCGGCGGTGGATCGGCACCGGTCGGCCACCGGGGTGCTCATGGGCCGCTATCAGCGCTGACCCGCCCGGTGGTACCGGGCGGGTCAGCGCTGATAGCGGCCACGTCCCACGAGCCGGGGCCGCCGACGCGCCCGGCCGTGCGCCGCCGTGCGGGGCGGCTCGGGCCGGCGCGAAGCTCTCAGGCGTCGGCCAGCATGCCGCTGCGGAGCCGGGCGAGGATGCGGGTGAGGAGCCGGGAGACGTGCATCTGCGAGACCCCGATGTGCTCACCGATCTGCGCCTGGGTCAGCTCCTCGACGAACCGCAGGTGGAGGATGCGGCGGTCGCGTTCCTCCAGTTCGGCGATGAGCGGCGCGAGCGCGTCGAAGTCCTCGATCAGCTCCATGGCCGGTTCCTCGACGCCGATGAAGTCGGCCAGGGCGGTGTCCCGGTCCTTCTCGTCGCTGCTGATGGCCGCGTCCAGGGAGGCGCTGTTGTAGCCGTTGGCGGCGATCTGCGCCTCGACCACCTCTTCCTCACCGAGGTTCATCAGCTGGGCGAGCTCGGCCACCGTGGGCGACCGGCCCAGGCGGGAGGACAGCTCCTCGGTCGCCTTCGCCAGCTCGACCCGGGCCTCCTGAAGACGGCGGGGCACATGGACCGACCAGCTGGTGTCCCGGAAGAACCGCTTGATCTCACCCACGATGTAGGGCACGGCGAAGGTGGCGAACTCCACCTCGCGGGACAGCTCGAACCGGTCGATCGCCTTGATCAGGCCGATCATGCCGACCTGGACGATGTCCTCCATCTCCTCCGCGCCGCGGTGCCGGAAGCGCCCGGCGGCGTAGCGGACCAGGGACATGTTCATCTCGACCAGGGTGTTGCGAACGTACTGGTATTCGGCGGTGCCCTCTTCCAGGGCCGCCAGCCGGTTGAAGAACAGCTTCGACAGTGCACGGGCGTCGCTCGGGGCGATCTTGGCCGGCTCCTCGATCTCCGGCAGCGCCGCGGTACCCGGGGCCGCCTTCGCTTCCACTGTCAACGCCATGGTCCCTCCCGATTCCGTGAGCGCACGCAGGTCTTCCGCGAACGGTGTGTCCCGCCTACCCAGACGCACACCCGCCATGCCTGCCGATCCGCCGACGCTTCGGCAGGTCCGGTGGCCGCGGCGGGCGTTCACCGGTCGCCGGGCCCGGTCCGGCGTTCCGCGCGGCCGGAGCGGCTGCGGAGCCACAGCGGCAGGACGTACCAGCACAGGGCGAACCAGAGCACCACCGTGCCGGCGAGCAACTCGGCGAGCAGGCTCTCCACCGCCACGTGCAGGATGAGCAGCAGCGTGCAGCCGATGGTGACGGCGAGCAGCACCATGCCGCACATCACCAGACGGCCGGCCACCGCCACCACGTCGTCCTTCATCCGCTGGCCGGACAGGAACCGGTGGATGGACACCGGCGCTATCAGCGCGCCGGTGGCCGACGCCCCGAGGACCACCGTCATCACGTACACGGTGCGGTCGAACGTCCCCAGGTCCCGGAAGCCCGGTGTGAAGGCCACACTGAGCAGGAACCCGAAGAGGATCTGCACACCGGTCTGCGCGACCCGCGTCTCCTGCAGGATCTCGTTCCATCTCCGGTTGACGCGTTCGCGCGCCGTCTCCGGCCGGTCGTCGGCGCCGGGCGGGGCACCCTCCGCCGTGCAGCCGCATCCGTGGCCGTCGGTCCGCGGGCCGTCCGTGTGCTGGGTGACGGTCATGACACTCCTCCCGAATGGTTGATCCCGCGACTGCCCGGTGGGGGGCGGTCCATGCCGGGGCCCGTCGCCCGCTCCGTGGCTTCCGGCACCGGGTCCGGCGAGGTGACGTACCGTCAGGCACGCGCTGGACGGCTGTCGGCGGCACCCGGCGGGACGGCCGCGGCCCACCGCTGCCGCGAGAGCCGCGGAGCGGGGCCGGACCGGAGCCCGGGCGGAGTGCCGCACGCCCCGGGGGGCGTGCCGGAGCGGCCGGCGGGGATGCGAGGATGGTTGGCATGGACATCCGGCGCAGGAACAACGTCACGGTCACCGGTGCCCCGGACGGGCGGCCGGTGCTGCTCGCCCACGGCTTCGGCTGTGACCAGAACATGTGGCGGCTGACGGTTCCCGCGCTCGCCGGGACCCATCGGGTGGTGCTGTTCGACTACGTGGGGTCCGGCCGCTCCGACCCGGCGGCGTTCGACGAGCGGCGCTACGCCTCCCTGGACGGTTACGCCCAGGACGTGGTGGAGGTGTGCGAGGCCCTCGACCTGCGCGACGCGGTGTTCGTGGGGCACTCGGTGAGCGCCATGGTCGGGGTGCTGGCCGCCCGGCTGGTCCCGGAGCGCATCGGTGCCCTGGCGATGGTCGCCCCCTCCCCCTGCTACCTCGACGACGAGGGGTACCGCGGCGGGTTCAGCCGCGCGGACATCGAGGAGCTGCTGGCCGCGCTGGAGTCGAACTACCTGGGATGGTCGGCCGAGATGGCCCCGGCGATCATGGCGAACCCGGAGCGGCCCGAGCTCGGCGAGGAACTGACCAACAGCTTCTGCGCCACCGACCCGGACATGGCCCGCGTCTTCGCCCGCACCACCTTCCTGTCCGACTCCCGCGACGATCTCGAGACGGTTCGGGTGCCCACCCTCGTGCTGGAGTGCACACAGGACATGATCGCGCCGCGGGAGGTCGGCGCCTTCGTCCATGCGCGGATCCCCGGCTCGACGCTGGTCACCCTCGACGCGACCGGCCACTGCCCGCACCTGTCCGCGCCCGAGGCGACCAACCGCGCGCTCACCGACTTCCTCGACGGGCTGCGATGATGTGCCCGGCCCGGCAGGAGCCGGAGCCACCCGGGACGGGGGACGGGAGCACCGCGGACGCCGCGTTCGCGGCCCTGCTCGAGGACAGCGCCGAGGAGCTCTACGAGACCGCCCCGTGCGGGTACCTCTCCACGCTGATGGACGGTACCGTCGCGAAGATCAACGCCACCCTCGTGGACTGGCTCGGTCTCGACCGGGACGCGGTGGTGGGGCGGATGCGGTTCACCGACCTGCTGACGGTGGGCGGCCGGCTGTACCACGAGACGCACTTCCAGCCGCTGCTGCGCATGCAGGGCCGACTCAGCGGCATCGCGATGGACCTCCGGCACACCGACGGCTCACGGATCCCGGTGCTGGTCTCCTCGTCGCTCAAGTACGGCACCGAGGGCGAGCCGCTGCTGATCCGCACCACCGTCTTCGACGCCCGTGACCGCCGCGCCTACGAGGAGGAACTCCTGCGGCGCCGGCAGGAGGCCGAAGCGGCCCGGCAGCGGGCGGAAGCCGACCGGGCACGGCTGCAGGAGGCGCTCGCGGCGCTCCAGCAGAGCCTGCTGCCCAGCGTGCTGCCCACCGTGCCCGGGCTGGCGGCGGCCTCGTACTACCACACCGCCTCCCCGGACCGGCTCGGCGGCGACTTCTACGACCTGTTCGCCCTGGACGGCAAACACTGGGCCTTCTTCCTCGGCGACGTGAGCGGAAAGGGCCCCCGGGCCGCCGCCCTGACGTCCCTGACCCGGTACACCCTGCGCGCCGCCGCGCTCCACGACCCCGACCCGGTCGCCGCGCTGACCACGTTGAACACCGTGCTCCACGAGCGCTACACCGGCGGCGACCCGCGCTACTGCACCGCCGTGTTCGGCACCCTGGAACCCGGCCCCGAGGACGGCCACGTCACCGTGCGGCTCGCCTCCGGCGGACACCCGCCGGCACTGGTCCTGCGCTCCGGGGGCGGCTGCGAGTTCCTGCCGACCCCCGGTGGCCTGCTCGTCGGCATCCTGCCCGACCCGCACTTCACCACCGCCGGCACCACCCTCGCCCCGGGTGACACCCTGCTGCTGTACACCGACGGCCTCACCGAGGCGCGCACCGGTCCGGACCGCGCCCTGTACGGGGACAAGGCCCTGCGCGCGTTCGCCGCACAGCACACCGGCGCGCCGCCGGAAGCCGTCATCGACGCCCTGACCGGGCTGCTGGACGGCTTCGGTGACGGGCTGGACGACGACACCGCCCTGCTCGCCCTCGGCGTCCCCGCCGCCGACGCCCCGACCGCCGCCCCCGACCCCGCACCGAACAGCTGAGATGAGCCCGCTGAAGATCACCACCCGAGACGCCCCGACCGGTCCCGTACTGGAGGTCGTCGGCGACCTCGACCACACCACCGCCGACGAGTTGCGCGCCCTGGCGGCCGCCGTCCCCCTGGAGCCGGGCCGCCGCCTGGTCCTGGACCTGGAGCGGATGGAGTTCTGCGACTCCAGCGGTATCACCGCCCTGCTGGCCGCACGCCATCGCGCCCTGGCGGCCGGGGCCGAGGTCGCGCTGGCCGCCGTCCCCGCGAACACCCGGCGGATCCTCGGCATCGTCGGTCTCGACCAGGTGTTCCCCCTGTACCCCGACGCGGACACCGCCACCGCCCCCTGACCTCCGGGAACGGTGACGGGGGCGCCGGGCGCGCCGGCCGGTGGCCGCCGCCCCGCCGGTGGGGCCGGTCCGGTGCCCGGCTCACCCGTTCGGTGGGCAGCGGCCGCGGCGCCACGCGGAGCGGGGCGCCGGAATGTGCCTAGGGTGGTGACGTCATGCGCCGGCGGGATACCGCTCACGGCCCGGCCGGTGCGCGCACGGTTCCTGCGGTGGAGTCGCCGGTGATGCACAGCAGCCCCCTGAACGGCCGGCTGGCCGTCGTCACCGGTGCCGCGCGCGGCGTGGGTGCCGCCGTGTCCCGGGAACTGGCGCGGCGCGGCGCCCGGGTGGCGCTGCTCGGCCTGGAGGGCGCACGGCTCACCCGGCTGTCCGAGGAGCTGGGGGACCGGGCGCGGTGCTGGGAGGTGGACGTCACCGACGACGCGGCGATGGCCCGGGTCGCCGGTGCGGTCCGGGACGGGATGGGGGCGCCGTCGGTGGTCGTGGCCAACGCCGGGGTGGCCGAAGGCGGCCCCTTCCTGGCCACCGGCCCCGCGACGTGGCGGCGGGTGGTGGAGGTCAACCTCGTCGGCAGCGCCACGACGGCCCGGGTGTTCCTGCCGGCACTGCTGGACACCCGTGGCTACTTCCTGCAGATCGGCTCGCTGGCGTCGTTCGGCGCCTCCCCCATGATGAGCGCCTACTGCGCCTCGAAGGCCGGGGTGGAGTCCTTCGCGCACGCGCTGCGCGCCGAGTTCGCCCACCAGGGGGTGGGGGTCGGGATCAGCTATCTGAACTGGACCGACACGGACATGATCCGGGACGGCGACGAGCAGCCCGTGCTGCGGGAGCTGCGCGGGCACATGCCGTGGCCGGCCCGGCGGGTCCGGGCCGTGGACGCGGTGGCCGCCCGGCTGGTCACGCAGCTCGAACGGCGGTCGACCGCCGTGTACATCCCGCCCTGGCTCCGTGCCGTTCAGGTGGTGCGGGCCGCACTGCCCGCCGTGGTGGCCCGGGTGGCGGCGCGGGAGCTGCCCCGCCTCGCGGCGGAGGGCGGTCTCCGCGCCACGGGTCTGCTGGGGGCGGGCGGCCGTGCCGCCCGGCTGACCGGCGACCGGGACGGCCCGCGTTAGCTCCGCTGCCGGCCGGGCCGCCGGGGGCGCGGTCCGGGCGCCGGACCGCTCAGCGGGGCGCGGCGGTCCGCCGGTTCAGCCGGCGCCGGTCCGCGCCGCGGTGACCGCCACCGTCGCGTACGACATCGTGAAGCCGCCGCCCAGCGCGTCGATCGCGGCCCCGACGCCGTCCAGCACCTCGGCCCGTTCGTCCGGCGCCAGCCGGGTGAGGGCGCCGAGGGTGGGCATCTGGTCCAGCCACGCGTCCCGGGTGTAGCGCCATGCCCAGTCGTACCGCCACTGCTCCGGCTCGCCGAACAGTCCCGTCTCCCGGATTCCGGCGGCGGCCTTGGTGAACAGCGGCCGGTATCCGTCCATGGCCCGCTCCGCCCCGGCCCCGAGGTCGAACGGGCCGTGCGGCGCAACCCGCCGGTACCCCGCGGCGAATGCCTCCGCCACCTCGGGCGGCAGCTGGAAGACGTTCCAGAACGCCGCCAGCCGGCCACCGGGGCGCAGCACCCGGGCGGCCTTGGCCGCTCCGGCGACCGGGTCGACCCAGTGCCAGGCCTGGCCGGCCACGACGGCGTCGTACCCGCGGCCCGCCGGTTCCCAGGCTTCGAACGCGGCCACCTCGGTCTCGGTCCCGAACCGCCGTGACAGGTCGGCCATCCGCGCGTCGGGGTCCACTCCGAGCACCGTGCAGCCGGCCGCCTGGAACTGCCGGGCCGCGATTCCGGTGCCACAGCCGACGTCGAGGACGCCGCGGCCCGGGCTGCCGGCGACGATCCGGTCCACCAGTGCCGCGGGATAGCGGGGCCGGGCCCGGTCGTAGCGTTCGGCGTCCGTACCGAACGACTCCGCCAACTGCTGGTGGTCGCGGGAGTCACGGGGTGAGCGATGCGCTCGTTCCGGCGGTAGAGTGGGCATGCGCCCACTATTGATGGGCACGTGCCCACTCGTCAACCGGGAGCGGGCTCATCCAGCGAAGGAGGGACTCGCGGTGCCGACGGGAGTAGCCATCCGCGACGCGCGCGCCCAGCTGTTCGACGCCGCCGAGCGCGTCCTGCTGCGGGACGGGCCGAGCGCCCTGACCAGCCGGGCGGTCACCACCGAGGCGGGCTGCGCCAAGGGGGTGCTGCACCGGCACTTCACCGACTTCGACGCCTTCCTCGCCGAACTGGTGCTGGACCGCATCGCCCGGCTCGACGGCCAGGCCGCCGCGCTGCGCGACTCGGCCGGCACCCGCACCGTCGCCGACAACCTCACCGACGCGCTGACCGACCTGTTCGGGCCGGTCGCCGTGGCGATCGTCGGACTCGTCACCTCCCGGGACGAGTTGCGCGCCCGGCTCCGCGGCACCACGCCGACCGGCATCCCGGTGCTGACGGAGGCCGCCGCCGTGATCGCCGGCTACCTCGCCGCCGAGCGCGCGCTGGGCCGGGTCGCGGCCGGTGCCGACGTCGAGGCCCTGGCGCCCGCGCTGATCGGGGCCGGGCACATGCTGTTCGCCGACCGGAAAGGCGTCCCACCGGAGGCCGGAGCCGTACGGAAGGCCGTGACCACGGTGCTCACGGCAGCGGTGTGACGAGGACCGGAGCGGCCCCGCGAGGGGGCGCGCAGGCCCGTTCGCCGGACACGGCGCCCTCCCGCGCGCGGCACCGGCTCCCGCCGCCGGGCGGACCGCCCGGGCCGCCGCTCCGGCGCCGACGGCGGGCCGGCCGCGCACTCCGCCGACCGGGGCTTCCCCGGCCGCGGCGGCACGGCACGCCCGGCGCGGCACGCCCGGCGCGGCGCGCCCGGCGCGGCGCGCCCGGCGCGGCGCGCCGGGACGCCACGCCCCCACCGGACCCCGGGACCGTCGCCGTGCACGCCGGGCCCCGTGCGCGGTCCCGTCACGCCGCGAGTTCGGCCCGGGCAGCCTCGGACAGGTCGGCCGGCTCGACACCCATGACCCGCAGGGCCCGTACGGCCGTGCCCTGCTCCTGACCGGCGACCGCCGCGACGACATGCGCCCCGAGCAGCCGGGACTTCTCGGCCTTGGCCTGCTTGGTGGCCGCCTGGAACGCCTCCTGGGCCGGCGCGGTCGTGCGCATCACCCCGCGCTTGGGCGAGCGGTTGCGGGCCACGTCGGCGTCGAGTGACGCCTCGTCGGCGACGTGCACCCCGACCGCCGCCAGGGCGTCCGCGTGCGCCCGGGCGATCGCCGGGGCGAAGGCGTCGGGGTCGGCTCCCAGCCGCTCGAACGCCCGCCGCGCGGTGCCGTCCGGCAGCGCGAGCGCGGACAGCAGCAGGTGCTCCGGGCCGGGCAGGGACTCCCCCGCCCGCAGCGCCAGGTCCTCGGCCGTGTTCAGCAGCGCGTTCATCGTGGCGACGTCCTGCAGGGGACGGGACAGTCTCATGACTTCTCCTTGTCGTGTGCCACGGCACGGGCGTGCCGCTGGTGTGCCGCCTGCCGGGTGATGCCCAGCGCCTGGGCGATCTGCCCCCAGCTCCACCCCTGCCCGACGGCGCGGGCGACGGCCGCCCGTTCCAGGCGGTCCGCGAGCCGCCGGAGCGCCACCACCGAGGCGAGCGCGGCGGCAGGGTCGTCCTGAGGGGGGACTTCAACCGGTCCACTCATGCGTCAAAAATAATTGACACTCCGCCAAGCGTCAATGAAAAAGGCCAGTTGGACGGGATGCGGCGGCCATCACGAGCGACTGTGTCAAGCATCGTTTACGCATCCGTCGGTGGTTCTCGAGGCGCTCACGCCGTCTCACCGATCTGGCTTCCGGTCGGCTCCGCAACGGTGACGGGCCGTACGTCTTCAACGCCGAAGGACCTGATCACCGAACAGGCCGACGGGGGCGTCGCCCGGTACGTCGTCCTCGGCGCCGGCCTGGACAGCTTCGCCGTCCGAGATGCCGGCACTGGCCCGCCGGGCCGGCTTCCGGGCGTCCGGCATGTGTCCGGGGGCTCGCTCGCCGAGCGCTACGTCGCCGGCCGCGCCGACGGCCTCCGCCCGTCCCGGGGAGAGGACCTGCCGGCCACCACCTGACCCGGGGCACCGCCGCGCCGGGGCGCCTCGGTCACGCGGTGCCGGGCGGCCGCGGCCCCGGGACGTGCGGCGAGGTGCCCGTTCTGCCTGACCGGAGCGCCCCGGCGCCCTGCCGCCCGCTGCGAGACCACGCCGCGGGTGGCAGGGCGCCGGGGTGCCGGTGGTCCGGTGGGCACCGGGCCGCTCCGGTCAGCCGGACGGCTCGTCCGGGACCGGCTGCTCCGGGTGCACGCTGCCGGAGCGCGGCGCACCGCGCGGGCCGGCACCCGCCTGGTCGACATCGGGGGCCTCCTCGGGAGGGAGATCGTCCGTATCCCCGTCCCCGGTCCGCGGCGGGTCCCACGGGTCCGGTTCGTCCGACGCCTGCTGGTCCGGCCGGTCCCTCGGGACGGGAGCGGCGTCTTCCCGGCGCTCGGCCATGTTCGTCACACCTCCATGTCGTCGGATCACGTCGTGGCTGCGCGAGTACCCGCATCGACGTCCTCGATACTTCCCGCTCGCCACGGCCGGGAACGCGCGCCGCAGGTCGGTGGCGGCGGGATCCGGCGGCACGCTCAGAAGCGGATTTCCTCGGCCCCGCACACCTGGGCGTCCATGTTGCGGCGCATCAGGCGCAGCGCGGCGTCGGCCAGGTCGGAGTGGATGTGCGCGACGGCGTCCCGGGCGACGGCGACCCGCAGATGACGGATGTGCGCGTCCAGGGCGGAGTAGAGCACGCACTGCTCCGTCACCTGGCCGCAGAGGACGATCCGGCCGACGCCCAGCTGGGCGAGCAGGTACTCCAGTGGGGTCTGGTAGAAGATCGAGTGCCGCGCCTTGACCACGAACAGCGACCGCTCGTCGGGCCGGACGGGTTCGACCAGCTCGGCGTGGGGTCCGCGCAGCGCGGTCCGGAGGATCTCGTCGTGGTGGGAGCGCCACCGCCCGAAGTTGTCGTTGACGTAGATCACGTGCACGTCCTCCGCGCGTGCCCGGTCGATCAGCGACGTCATCACCGGCAGCGCCCGCCGGACGGACCGGACCAGCAGCTCCGCGTCGTCGTGCTCATAGGTGTTGATCATGTCGATGACCACGAGCGCGGATGTGGTCATGGGCTCCTCCCGTCGCCCCCGGGGACTTCCACCATAGGCCCGGCCCGGACCGCTCGCGCGGGGCGCCCCTCGGCCGGGGGCCCGTCCCGTCCGGCGGCATGGCGCACCGGTCCGGCGTGGCTGCCGCTCTCCCCGGCCGCCCCTCGGCGAAGCTGACGGGGTGGGAATCAGCAGCGAGCACCCGGTCAGCGCCACCCAGGTCTACTCGGCGCTGGTGGCACTCGGCGTCGAGCCGGTCCTCGACCCCGATCTCCGCCCGGCCGGCCCCCTGCCGGAGGACTGCCCCAGCCTGCTCGGCGCTCTGCTGGCCACCGCCGAGCTGGAGACCGCCGCGCTGGGCGGCAGCGGCGAGGGCTTCTCCGAGGAGACCGGCGATGTCATCGTCGGCTGGCTGGAGAAGGTGGGCCCGGGCAACCGCGAGCTGGGACTGGTCGTGCTCTCCGACCGCCTCAAACGCACCGCCCTGCAACTGGCCGAGGGCGCGGACGAAGACGAAGACGAGCAGGAGGACGGGGCGGACGGCGGAGCGGAGGACGGGGACCGGCCATCCGGCCGGTCGGCCGCCACGGCCGCCGTCGTGGCGGCCGCCAACCTGCTCGGCGCGCATCTGCACGCCCGGAGCGGCGACCCGGACGGCGTCCGGCAGGCCCTCAACGAGACCGAGGTGGCCCTGGCCGACCTGCTGGCCGGCATGGCCGCGCTGCGCGCCGGCATCGGCGACGTGGCGGACTGAGGGCCGGGGCGGCGCCATGGAGCATGCCGGGAGCGGGGGCGGGCACCGGACCTGCCGGTCGTGGAGTGGCGACGTTCCCTGATCACCGGGTCTGGGCCTGCCCTGCCCTCATGGCGCCGGCCGGACCCCTGGCGGAACCCTCCGCGGCACTACCGCCACAGCTCCCGGTCCACGACCCCCGGCGCTGCTATCGCCGAAGCGTCGCGGCACCGTCGACCGAGACCTTCTCGGCCCCGATCCGCCGCATGCGTTCGGTGCCCCACTGCCCCAGGGAGGCCAGGGCGGCGTTGAGGGAGACGCCGTGCTCCGTCAGGGAGTACTCGACCTTCGGTGGCACCTGGCGGTACACCTCACGATGCACGAGCCCGTCTTCTTCCATCTCCCGCAGATGCTGAACCAGCATCTTCTCGCTGACGCCCGGCAGACCGCGTCGGAGCTCGGCGAACCGGCGGGTCCCGTAGTGGTGCAGCTCCCAGAGGATCAGCGACTTCCACTTGCCGGCGACCACGTCCATCGCCGCGTCGATGCCGCAGAAGTAGGGACCACGTCGTGCTGATGTCGCCATCGACCCTCTCCAAGACGTACTTACCCACAGGTTAGTACCTGACTAATTAGTCCGTACTGGCCAACCCTACCGGTGGCGGAGAGGATCGAGTCGAACGACGAACACGAGGGGAACCCCGAAAAAATGACAACCGACAACAGGGTCCAGGTGAGCGTTCTCGGGCTGGGCGCGATGGGCAGCGCGCTCGCGGGCGCCCTGCTGAAGGCCGGATACCCGACAACCGTCTGGAACCGCTCACCGGAAAAGGCGGAACACCTCGTCGCGCAGGGCGCGGAGGCGGCCGCCACGGCCCGCGACGCGGTACGGGCCGGCCGAGTGGTGATCGCATGCCTGCTGGACCACGCCTCGGTCCAGGAGGTGCTCGACCCGCTCGCCGACGAGCTGGCCGGACGAACCCTGATCAACGTGACCACGACGACACCGGCCCAGTCCAGGGAGTCGGCCGCCTGGGCCGCCGGTGCCGGGATCGCGTATCTGGACGGCGGCATCATGGCCGTACCGCACATGATCGGCCGGCCCGAGTCGTCGATCCTCTACAGCGGGTCGGCCGAGGTCTTCCACCAGTACCAGCCGCTGCTCGACACCTGGGGAACCAGTACCTACTTCGGTGAGGACGCCGGGCTGGCCTCCCTGTACGACCTCGCCCTGCTCGCGAGCATGTACGTCATGTTCGCCGGGTTCGTGCACGGCGCCGCCATGGTCGCGCCGGCAGGCGTGACGGCGGGCCGGTTCGCGGCGATGGCCGCACCGTGGCTGACCGCCATGACCGGCGGTTTCCATGGGTTCGCCGAGGTCATCGACGGCGGGGACTACACCGTCGAAGGGCAGCAGAGCCTCGAGTTCTCCAACCTCGGCGACCTCCTGGCCGCCAGCTCCGACCAGGGCATCAGCACCGAGGTGGTCGAGATGGTCCAGCGGCTCATCCAGCGCCAGATCGACGCGGGCCACGGAGAGGAGGGATTCGCCCGGATCATCGAGAGCATCAAGCAACCGGGCTGAGCGCGACAGCGGAGTCGACGCGAACGCTTGCGGCCGGTCACCCGCCGGGGTTGAGTGACGGCATGGGGCTGATACTCACGCGCGGCGCAAGGGTGTTCGGGTCGCTGGTGTGCGCCGTCGTAGGGCTCGCCGCGATGGCCTGGATCTGGCGGGATCTCGCGAGGACCGACGCCGAGAGCGTCGGCATCGTGTGGTGGAACTGGATCGGTGTGGCGCAGCCGGCTCCCGAGGGCGCGGTCCTCGGGTCCTCGCTCACCGAACTCACCCTGCTGATCCTGGTCATGGCGCAGAACCCGGTCGTGTGGCGCTCCTCCGCCGCCTCGGGATACCTGGCGGCCGTCGGGGCCATCGTCATCGCCCTGCGGCTGCCCGGTCTGTGGAGCGTCGGCGCGGACTGGACGCCGGGCGCGCCGGAGGAGCTGAGGACCTGGGCGCTCGTCACCGTCTGGGGCGAAGTGCTGCTGGCCGCGGCCCTGTTGATCGTCGTCGCGGCGGGCCGCCGGCCGGTGGACCCCGGGCACGGCTCCGGCGGGCCCCACCCGCGCCCGCTGCTGCCCGCCGACCGGCCGCCGTCCGTGCCGGCGCCCGGCGCGGCGACTGCCGCGGCGCTCTCCCTCGGGGCCCTGGCGGCCCTGTCGGCGGGCTGGGAGCTGTACTGGATGCGGGAGCTGGACGACCAGCTCTACCAGCGGTTGTTCACCGGCGAACACACCCTGCCCACTCTGCTCGCGCCACCCTCCGCCTGGGTCGGGTGGGCGACCGCGGGGCTGGCGCTGACGGCCGCCGTCGCCGCCTGGATCCGCACGGGTTTCGCGCGGCCGCTGGGCATGGCGGTGGCCCTCCTGGTGATCGTGAACGGCGTGGCTGACGTGTCCCGCTACGACGAACTCGGGGTGCTGGAGCGGTTCGGCGAACTGACGACCCGTGACCGGCTCACCGTCCTCACCTCGTTCGCCGAGGTGCTGACCGGCCTGCTGGTGATCGCCGTTCTGGCGCGGCGCGGGATCGCCGCGGTGCCGCCACCGGCTCCGGTGCCGGCCGGCCCGTCTCCCGGTCATCTGCCGGGCGCGGCCCCGGGTGGGTACGGCACCTTCCCGGGCGGCGGCCCGCCGGCACCGGCGGCCCCTCCCCGGCCGGCCGCACCTCCTCCACCGGCCGCGCCGCCCGAGGCGGGCCGGTAGGCGGCGTGCGGCGGGGGCGGCGCCGTGTGGACGTCCGGCGGCGCGCCGCTACCGGCGGCCGGTCCTGTCACCGGCCCGGAGCCGGTACAGCACGCTCGGGCGCAGCGGCCCGTCGGGCACGTCCGGGTCGTCGAAGTCGTCGGCCGGGTCGCGGGTCATGCCGATACGGCGCATCACCGCCTGCGAGCGGAGGTTGGTCGCCGTCGTCACCGCCAGGATCTCCGCCAGGCCGAGGCCGTCGAAGCCGAAGTCCACCGCGGCGCGAGCCGCCTCCGACGCGTATCCGTGTCCCCAGGCCGACCGGGCCAGCCGCCAGCCGGTCTCCACCCCGGTGAACGGCATGCCCTCGTCCACCGGATCGAGTCCGGTGAATCCGATGAACTCGCCGGTGTCCCGGACCTCCACCGCCCACCATCCCCAGCCGCGCCGTTCGAGGTCGGCCTGGAAACGGGCCACGGACGCCTCGCTCTGCTCCCGGGTGAGCACTCCGGGGAAGTGCTCCCGGACCTCCGGGTCGGCGTTCATCGCCGCCCAGGGGGAAAGGTCGGATCTCCGCCACTCGCGGAGCAGAAGGCGCTCGGTACGCAGTTCGGACATCATGCCAACCTAACGGTCGTACGGACGCCGGGCGAGCCGATAAAGTGCCGCGGCGGTGAACGTCCGACATATGCGAACCGGCCACACGGGGGGCATGTCACCACGATCATGGTGGCGATGTCCTTCCTGTGCACGGGGTCCCCCTTCCGCGGCCGCTCCCGGCGCCGCGTGAGCGGCACCGTGCGGGTCCGTCCCCCGGCACCCGCCGCCGCCTCGCCGTGACCACGACGGACTTCCCCCGCTCCGCCGCGGGCCACCGCGGCGCGCACCTCCACCCGCAACCAGCATGGAGTACGCGTTGGAACACAGAACATGTCCGGTACTCGACCCCAAAGGCTCCGATCTCCATGCCGAGGCCGCGCGGCTACGCGCCAACGGCCCGGCCACCCTCGTGCTGCTGCCCGGACGCGTTCCGGCATGGTCGGTGACCAGCTACCACTGGATCAAGAAGCTGGCCCGGGACAGCCGGGTCTCCAGAGACCCGCGCCGGCACTGGCCGGACCTGGACACCGTCCCCCTCGATTCGCCGATGAACGTGTGGATCCGCGGCAACAGCGCGCTGTTCGCCTACGGTGCGGACCACCGCCGCCAACGCGCCCTGCTCGCACCGTCCTTCGCTCCGCAGCGTACGGAGGCGCTGCGGCCGAGGGTGGTGCGCACCGTCGCGCAGCTCATCGAGAAGCTGCGGCGGACACAGCCGGGAGACGTCGTCGACCTGCGTCAGGAGTTCGCCCACGCGATCCCCACCGAAGTGATCTTCGGGTTGTTCGGCGTCCCGGAGGACGTCCGGGCGGAGACCCGCCGCGTCGTCGACACCATGCACCACACCGCCGCGTCCCCGCAGGAGGCCCTGGCCTCGTACACCGAGCTGCGGGCGTCGATCGGCGCCATCATCGACCTCAAACGGAAGAACCCCGGGGAGGACATGACCAGTGACCTGATCGCGGCGCACGACGAAGGCCGGCTCAGCGAGCAGGAGTTGCTGTCCAACCTGATCCTCATGCTGGGCGCCGGCAGCGAGACCACGGTGAACCTGATAGCCAAGGCGATCCACGCGCTGCTGACCGAGCCCGGGCAGCTGCGGCTGCTCCGGGAGGGCCGGGTCGGCTGGACCGACGTGATCGAGGAGACGCTGCGCGGTGAGGGCCCGCTGATGCACATGCCGCTGCGGTACGCCGTCGAGGACATCCCGCTCACCGATGACCTGGTCATCCGCAAGGGAGAGGCGATCCTGCTCGGCTTCGGCGCGGCCGGCCGCGACCCGGCCGTGCACGGTGAGACCTGCGACGACTTCGACGCGACCCGCACCAGCAAGGAGCACCTCGCGTTCGGTTACGGCGCGCACTTCTGCCCGGGGGCCAGCCTGGCCCGGCTGGAGGCGGAGATCGCCCTGCCCGCGCTCTTCGACGCCTTCCCCGACATGGCGCTGGCCGTCCCGGCCGGGGAGCTGCGGCCCCAGGAGTCGTTCATCACCAACGGCCACCGGGCCCTGCCGGTGCGCCTGCGGGGTGGTGCCGGCGCCCCCGGCTGAGGCGCACCGGCCGCTCGGCCGGGCCGGCTCGGCCTGCCGCCGGGGAGGCGCGGGGACCGTCCCCGGCACCGCGTCCCCGGCGGCTCTCTCCGGGCGGGTCCGGACCCGGCGGGCCGGCCGCCCGGGGTAGCCGTGGAGCGGCGGCACGGCCGCTCCACGGGGGCCGGTGGGCCGTGGACCGGTAGCCCAGCGCTCCACGGGCTACCGGTCGTCGTCCGCCAGGCCGGCCAGCCGCGTCCACAGCTCGCGGACGGGGTCCGGCACGGTGTCCCCCAGTCGCGGCAGCAGGCGCTCCACCGGGCCGGTGAACGCCGGGCCGAGGGCCGCCACGGCGACCGCTGCGGTGACCCCCGCCCAGGCCACCGGGCCCAGTGGGGCGCAGCCGAAGAAGTGGCTGACCCCGGGGGTCTGCACCAGGGCGACCAGGGCCACCGCGGAACCCACCGCGGTGGTGAGCACCAGGGGACTGCGCCGCCGCCCGGCCAGGGTCTGGACGAGCTGGGCACCGACCAGCCCGCACAGCGCCATGGTGCTGGTCCGGCGCCGGGTGCCGGGGGTGAGCGTGCCGAACAGCCAGGCGGTGCCGGCGCCGAGCGAGGTGGTGACGCCGCGCCGGCGGATCTTCCGGGTCAGCGGTTCGCCGAGCGCGTCGATCCCCTGCCGGAGGGCGGCCGGCCGGTCCGGCGCCCCGGGCTCCGGGTCGTCCTGGGGCGTGACCGCCACCGCCATGGCCGGGAACATGTCGGTGAGCAGGTTGACCAGCAGCATCTGCCGGGTGGACAGCGGCGAGGCACCGGACAGCAGCGTGCCGAGCACGGTGAAGCCCACTTCGCCGGCGTTGCCGCCGATCAGGATGCCGATCGCGTCGGCCACACTGCGCCACAGCGCCCGGCCCTCCTCCACCGCGGCCACCAGCGGGGTCAGTTCGTCGTCGGTCAGCACCAGGTCGGCGGCGTTGCGGGCGGCCGCCGAGCCGCGGGCGGCGATCCCGATCCCGACGTCGGCGGCGCGGATGGCCGCCGCGTCGTTGGCGCCGTCGCCCACCATCGCCACCACGCGCCCGGCCTCCTTCAGCGCCTCGACGACCTGGAGCTTCTGCTCCGGGGCCACCCGGGCGATGACGCCGCAGTCGGCCAGCAGCCGGGCGCGGCCCGCCCGGTCCAGGGCGGCGAGTTCCTCCCCGGTGACCGCGGTGACGTCCTCCGGCCAGCCCAGGGTGACCGCGATGGCCCGGGCGGTGTGCGGGTGGTCGCCGGTGAGCATGACGGGCCGCACCCCGGCCCGGAGCAGATCCGCCACCAGAGGCGCGGAACCGGCGCGCGGAGTGTCGGCCAGTGCCACGAATCCGAGCAGCTCCATGGCGCGGAGCGGCTGTTCCAGAGCGTCCCCGGCCTCGTCGGGCGCCAGTCGCCGCCGGGCGACGGCGAGGATCCGCAGCCCCTCGTCCGCCAGGGCCCGCACCTCCTCGGGCACTTCCCCGGAGTCGTCGTCGGCCTTGCCGCAGCCGGGCAGCACCACCTCCGGCGCTCCTTTGACGACCAGCCAGGCGGTGTCGTCGGCGTCCCGGCCGACCGCGCCGGCGTAGGCGCGGCTGGCCTCGAACGGCAGCGCGTCGATCCGGTGCCACTCCGGGTCCTCCCCGGGCGCCGCCCGCAGCACGGCGGCGTCGGTGGCGTGCGCCGGGGCGGTGTCGTCACCAGGCGGCGGACAGGCCAGCACCGCCCAGCGCAGCAGCCGCCGCGAGCCGTCGGTGTCCGCGGGCTCCGCGGCCCCGTCCGCGGTGACCGTCCGGGAGACGTGCAGCCGGTTCTCGGTGAGGGTGCCGGTCTTGTCGAAGCAGATGGTGTCCATACGGCCCAGTGCCTCCAGGGCACGGGGGGTGCGGACCAGCACGCCCCGCCGGCTGAGGCGCCGGGCCGCCGCCATCTGCGCCACGGTCGCCACCAGCGGCAGTCCCTCCGGTACCGCCGCGACCGCGACGGCCACCCCGCCGCCGACCGCCTCGCGTACCGGCCGGCCGCGCAGCAGGGCCAGTACGGTGACCGCGGCGCCGCCGGTCAGGGTCAACGGCAGCACCTTGCGGGTGAGTTCGTGCAGGCGCGCCTGCACGCCACCGGCGGGCCGGCTGTGCGAGGCCAGGTGCGCGGCCCGGCCCGCCTCGGTCTGCTCCCCGGTGCCGACCACCACCGCCCTGGCCCGGCCGGCGACCACGGTCGTGCCCTCGAACACCATGCACAGCCGCTCGGCCACCGCCGCCCGCGGGGTGGCGTCGGTCTGTTTGGTGACCGGCAACGACTCGCCGGTCAGGGCCGATTCGTCCACCTCCAGCCCCTCCACCTCCGTCAGCCGCGCGTCGGCGGGCACCACGTCGCCGGTGCGCAGCTCGATGGTCTCGCCGGGTGCCAGCCGGGCCGCCTCCACCGTGACCGGGCTGCCGTCGCCGTCCTCGCCGACCCGGCGCGCCTTGCGCCGCTGGCCGGCCGCGAGCGAGGTCAGCGCGTGTTCCGCGCGCAGCCGCTGGACGCCGCCGACGAAGGCGTTGACCCCCATGGCGCCGGCCACCAGCAGAGCGTCCACCGGCGCCCCCAGTACCGCGGAGGCGGCCGCCCCGACGGCCAGCAGCGGGGTGAGCGGGTCGTCCAGTTCGGCCCGGACCGCGGAGACCAGCCGGCCCGACAGCCGGGCCGGCGCGAGCACCGGCAGCCGCAGCAGGTGTCCGGCCCAGGCGTGCGCGGTGCCGCGCACGGCGGACCACCCGCCGGGGTCCCGGCGGGCCGTGCCGGCCAGGCGGGCGCGGGCCTCCCCGGGCCGCAGCGCGTGCCAGGACACCCGGGGCCGGGGCGTGGGCGCGGGGGCGGCGGCGACCCGCCGGGCCGCCCGCCATCCGGACACCAGTGCCGCCGCCGCGGCCGCGTTGACCGGGCTGAGCCGGGGGCCGAAGGAGAACGGGCCGCGCCGCGGCCGCGTGCTGCCGGTCATCACCATCAGTCCGCCCAGCGCCGTGCCCGCCTGGGCGAAGGTCCGGGCCTGCCGGCCGACGTCCCGGGCCACCGGGACCGCGGTCAGCAGCCGCCACACGCCCTCCAGGCCGTCCAGCACCAGTGCGTCGGCGCCCCAGACCACCGCGCTGCGGGCGTCGGTCACGGCGAGGGCCACATCGCCGGCCCGCAGCCCGGCCAGCAGCGCGCGCCCGTCCTCGTCCAGTCCCCGGTCCGGCGGTTCCGCCACCGGGACCCGGGCCACCGTCAGCACCACCCGCCCCTGCCCGCGCAGGTCCCGGACCACGTCCGCGAGCGCCCGGTCGGCGGGGACGACCTCGTCCGCCACCGCGGTGAAGTCGCCCAGTGAGGGGTCGTCCGGCAGCACCACGTGGAGTCCGGCCGCGCGTGCGGCGTCCAGCAGCGCGTCGGCCAGTGGATCGGGTTCCCAGCCGACCAGGACGGTGCCGACGTCCTCGCCCCGGTGCGCGGCGATCATCAGGCCCACGGGGCCGGGACGCCCGCCGGTGCCGCGCTCGTCGGGCACCGGGCGCAGCCGCAGTTCCGGCTCCGCCGCCGGATCGGGGGCGGAGTCCCGGCCGACGTCCGGCCCGGCCGGTGCCGCGGGCGCGCGCAGCGCCGCCCGGGCGGCGTGCCACAGCCGGTCGTGGTCCCAGGCCGGCACGTTCGGGTGGACCTCCAGAACGGCCCGTCTGCTGCCGCGCAGCGCGTCGGCGTGCAGCACCAGGGCGTCCACCCGCTCCAGTTGCCGCAGCCGCTCGAGGTCGCGGACCAGCACGCCGTGCCGGGCCAGCACCGTGCCCAGGGCCGCGGTGAAGGCGGCCGGGCCGTACCGCGCGGCCTTCGGCGACCCGGCGAGCACCGCCTCGGCCGCCTCATCGGTGCTGCGGGTGAACAGCAGGGTGGCGGCGGCACCCACCGCGCTCCCGGTCACCGCCTGGTCGGCGTACTCCTGTCCCGCGGTGCGGGCGATCCCCGGGCGCGAGATCCGCTCCCCCGACACCGAGACCCGGTCCGGCGCGCAGAGCCGGTCGTGGGCCGCGTCGAACGCCGCGCCGCGGGCCAGCGCCTCCGTCAGCTGTCCGGCGCGCAGCGCGGCGTCCAGCACCAGGGCGGTGGGCGACTGGCCGAAGCCGTGGGCGGCGGCGTTGGCGGCGGCCAGCAGGACCTCCGTCCCGGATGCGCCCAGCCGGCGCCGCAGCGCCGCCCGGATCCGGGAGTCCTCCCGCAGCAGGGTCACCGCGGCGGTCACCGGCCGGGGGGAACTCCGCAGGCCCGCCGTCCGCGCGGTCAGCGCGGTGGCGATGCCCGCGGCGTCGCAGGCCAGCGCCAGCGCCTGGGCCCGTACGCCACCGGTGCCGCCCGGGTGGGCCCGCTCCAGCACCTGCTCGTCCGGGCGCTCCAGCCCGTGGCGGGCGGCCAGTTGCGTCACCCGGCGGGTCACCTCGTCGGTGACCGCCTCCTCGGTGACCCGCAGCACCAGCCGGGCCAGCCCGCCGTCCCAGTAGGCGCTCACCACCTCCGGGTTGTCCCGGAGCGTCCTGGCCACCCGCCGCGCCGCGGCCTCCAGCCCGGTCCGGCCGCCGGCCGAGCCGTCCGCCGCGGGCCGCAGCGGCACGTGCACCCGGGAACCGGTCCGCCAGGTGCCCGGCGTCGCCGCGTTGCGCGCCACCCGTCCGGTCCGTGCCGCGGCGGCCGACACCCCGGCCGTGGTACGCAGCCCGGCCTGGGCGGCCTCCACCACCAGCCGGCCCGCGACGCCGACCGACGGGGCCACCCACCCCGCCGACCGGCCGGGCGGGGCCGCCGGCGAACCGGTTCCGGTCCCGGACAGGCGTGTCAGCAAGCGCAGCACCATGCTCCAACCTTCGGCAGACGAATCATGCGGACTCCCGCCGCCGGGGCGGGCGGCAGGACGGCCGTCTACCCCGGGCCCCACCTGCCGATGCGCGACCGGCGAGCGGCCGTGCGGTGGCGCCGGGGCCGGCTGCGGGCGGCCGGACCGGCGGAACTCACCCGGTGGTGGGGGGGGGGGGGGGGGGCGGCCCGCGCGGGGGGGGGGGGGGGGGGGGGGGGGGGGGGGGGGGGCGCCCCCCCCCCCCGGCCCCCCGCCGGGGCCGCCGCCCCCCCCCCCCCCCCGGGCGCCCCCCCCCCCCCCACCACCGGGTGCCGGGGGTCAGTGCCCCGAGCCGTAGTACCCGCCCAGCTGGTCGCGGTAGGCCGGGTCGCCGAGGTGCTTGTCCTTGTCGAACTCCGGCGAAGCCTTGATCTCGTCCTTCGTTCGGGCGACGTGGATCTTCCGTTCCTGGTGGTCGACGCTGGTGAGGGTGCCGGCCGGCAGCAGGACCTCCTTTCCGAAGATCCACACACCGGTGTCGACGACGATGTACTGCCAGCCCACTTCGTTCGAGTGCTTGTCGACCTTCCCGATGTGGCCGTCCGTCGCCTCGACCCGGTAACCCGTCAGGTCGTCGTCCGGACCGTGTCCACTGGTCGGGACGTAGGACCACATGTACTCGTACTCACTCACGGAACTCCTCCAGACAGCGTAGGGATGTCGCGAGGGAAGGGGATGCGTGCGGGTGGCGGCGTCTCCCTCGGTCCTGCCGATCACCCGGTGCCCGCACGCCCCGGTCCTCTCGGGGCCGCGCCGACCGGTCGGGGCCCTTCCCGGCCCTTCTCCCGGGCCGGCCGGTCGGCCGGTCGTCGGCCGGCGAGAGCCGGAGCCCGCGGGCTCCGCCCTCCGCCGCTTTCCGCCCGATGGGCGATACCGGAAGGGGTACGCCCGGGAAACGGGAGGCGCGGCGGCGGGATGGGTGAATGACCCGCACCGTGCGCCCTACCCGCCACGGAAAGCACCATGCGTCCGGCGCCCCGGGGTGAATTGCCTCCCCTTTTCTCCGCGGGGGTCCGCCGAATTTCACGGTGGGGGTTTGCCGAGGAAGATCGCGGTCACCCGGAAGTACACACCCGCAGACGACTTCGGAAAGGGAGAGACATGGCTGCCGAGAAGAAGACCCAGGCGAAGGTGGAGCAGGCCAAGGGCACGGCGAAGGAGACCGCGGGGCGGGCCGTCGGCAACGAGCGCCTCACCGCGGACGGCCGTGCCGAACGCGCCAAGGGGGACATGCGGGAGGCGAAGGAGAAGGCCAAGGACGCCTTCCGCCGCTGAGCCCGGCCCCGCCGGACGGAAAAGGCCCCGCATCGCCCGAACCGGGTGCGGGGCCTTCCGCTCGCCCGGCCGGAAGGCCCGCCGGTGATTCTCCGGAAAACCGGCGCGGCACGACGGAGATCACCCCGGTCACGGCGCCGGCCACGGGGTCGGGCGGTATTCCGCGGAACTCCGTCGGTGGCGGGCGGTCGTCCGTTCCGCGTTCCGTCCGGAGCCGTCGGCGGCTTCGGACGGCCCCCTTCCCCAGGGGCTCCTCCGGAATGCGATTCTCGTAATCGCGGAAAGGAAGGAGGAAGCCCGGACGAACCGGAACACCCTCGCGGTGGGGGACGTACTCCGGCTGCCGGACGGACTGTTCACGCCACACGCCGACCGCCGGACGCCCCTGCACGCCTGATGCCGCCCGCCGGACGGCCGGGGCGGCCGCCTGGAGGGGACGGCTGCTCCGCGGACCGCGCCAAGCCGGTGGCGTTCCTCGCGGCGAAACCCGACGAGCTTCCCGTCTCCCATCCGGGCCGCGGCCTGATCCGCACGGGCCGGGCTCTCGATCCGGATCGCCACGCCCGCCACCTCACCGCGCCGGCCTTCGAGGTGGACGTCGTCGACCTGCCGCCCTCCTCCATCGCCCTGCCGGGCAACCGCCCCCGACGCGGGCCGCACTGGCCGCACTACCATGCAAGACCATGATCATTCACAGGGAAGACGGCTACGAGCTCGCGACCGACCCGGACCGTCTGGACATCGGCCTGGTGCACCACTGGCTCTCGACCGACGCCTTCTGGGCCCTGGGCCGCAGCCGCGAGACGGTCGAGCGGTCGGTCCGCGCCTCCGTCAACTTCGGTGTCTACGACGCCCACGGCACGCAGGTCGCCTACGCTCGGGTCGTCACCGACCTGGCGACCTTCGCCTGGCTCTGCGACGTCTACGTGGAACCGGCGCACCGCGGCAAGGGTCTCGGCACCTGGCTGGCCACCGCGGTCCGCGACCACCTCGCCCCGTACCGGCTCAAGCGCATCCTGCTGTCCACCCTCGACGCGCACGACGTCTACGCCAAGGCCGGTTTCGTCCCCGTCCCCGACCCGCGGAGACTGATGGTGATGGAACCCCCGGCATGACGGCGCCCTACCCGCGCCACCGCCACCGGCGCACCCGCGGCGGCGGGGCCGGGAGTCAGTAGCGGTGGCCGGGCCAGTGCGGGTCCTCCCAGCGGTCGGCGCCGGTCACACCGATCAGCCGTACGCGGTGCAGCAGTTCCTCCGGCGCGCCATGGGACCGCAGCCGCGGCGGGGCGACGCGGACCAGCCATCCGGCCAGCTCGGCGCGCCTGTCCTCCGCGTCCTCCCGAGTCTCCCAGGGCAGTTCGTCGCCGAGCAGGTCGTACTCCCAGCGGGCCGCCGCCTCGGCCAGCTGCGCGTCGGCCGGAGCGGTGTCCAGCGCCTCCCAGACGCCGAGCCACGGAGTGAGCGTGGCGGAGGCCTCGGCGACCGCGGCGAGCACCTCGTAGGCCGGGACGGCGGGCTGCGGTTCGGTCAGCGTGCGGACCCACCAGGCGTGCAGGAACTCCCGTACGGCTCCGGCCTGCCGGGCGGGCCACCGCCGCCAGTCGGCGCGGGCGAACGAGTGGCCGACCTCCGCCATCCCGAAGAACAGCTCGATCCGGCCGTCGACCAGGGCGGTGCCGAACTGGGGCAGGATCCGGCGCAGTACGGCCGCGTGGTCGGTCCAGTCGGTGGCCTGCCAGGTGCGCCGCAGCAGGTCCGGATCCAGCTCGACGTCCGGCACCTTCAGCAGCGCGAGTTCCTCCGGGCCGCCCCAGTGGCACTCGCAGTTGTGCTCGTCGGGACGGGCGGTCATACCGCGGAAGGTGGTGGTCAGGCCGTTCAGCGCGGCGTCCAGGCGCCGTCGTGCGGACTGCTGGTCGGGGTCGGTCATGGCGTTCGCCCTCAGGACTCCGGGGGCAGGGCCGCCCGAAGTGCGCCAACCTACCATCCGTTTCGCCGCCGGCTCCCGGCGGTGCCCCGCGACCGGCGGGCGGTCACCCCTGCGGATCCGGCGGCGTGGCCTCGGCCTCGCGCGGGCTGCGCTCCACCGACCCGGTGCGCGCCTCCGTGCGGTGCCCCCGGGCGACGTAGTCGCGGACGACCGCTTCCACGGCGTCCTGCGGCGATCCGATCCCGGCCAGGACCATCACTTCCACCACCAGTTCGGCATCGAGACTGATGCTGACCTTCGCCACGCGCGCCCCCTTCGTCGTACCGCACCCGGACCCTAACCGGTCCGCGGACCGGTGGCACAGCCATCCGGCCGCACGCGCCGCTCAACGCCCGCCGTCCACCTGCCCGGAGCTGCCGGCTTCGGTCCGGGCCCCGCCGCCCGCCGGGCTCCGCGGGGCGCTTTACTTGCGAGGTAATCGCGCCGGCGGGCACCGGGCGGCAGAGTGAAGGCACCGGGACCGCTCCGGCGGGTACCGGAGAACGCCGGAGCCGGCCGGATCCCGGCCCGCCCGCCGCCGAACGGCCTTCACCCGAGGAGACACTGACATGACCTCGTACGACACCGCGATAGCCCGTTACTTCGAGGCCTGGAACGCCCCGGACGCCGAGACGCTGGCCAAGGCCGTCGCCGCGGCCTGGACCGAGGACGGCAGCTACACCGACCCGTTCACCGATGTCCGGGGGCACGAGCAGCTGGCCGCGGTGATCGCCGGAGCCCACGAGCAGTTCCCCGGCTTCGAGTTCCGGCTGATCGGCGCCGTCGACGGACACCACGACGTCGTCCGGTTCGGCTGGGAACTGGTGTCGCCGACGGACGGCTCGGCCCCGGTGGCCGGCTTCGACGTGGCCCGGCTGGCCGAGGACGGCCGGATCAGCTCCGTGTCCGGCTTCCTGGACCGGGTCCCCGCCGGCGCGTGACCCGGCGGGGGCGGGCGCGAAGGGCGCGTCGAGGCAGGCGTCCTCGAACCGGTCACGCCAGGGGCCGGCCGGGCGCCCGCCCCGTGCCGCGGGCACGGCACGGGCGTCACCTCCCGGCCGGGTCCGGCGGCGCAGGCCACGGTGCGGGGGCACCGGGCCGGTGCGGCGCCCGCCGGACGGAGGGGACGGCGGGGTGAGCCGGGGGACCGGTGGTGGCGGCGGTCGCGGTTGCCGAAGCGGCGGCCGCCGAGTGGGGCCGGGCTCAGTCCGGCCGGGGCGCCGCCAGGGCCTGGGGGTCCGCCGCGGGGGCGGCGTGCCGGGGCAGGGCGGGGCCCGCCGGAGCCGGGAGGTGCTCCGGCGGCACGGTGGCGGGCCGGGGCGCGACGGGGTAGCGGGCGGCCAGGCCCTCCAGCAGACGGGCGTAGGCGGCGCGCTTCGGCGGCCGCGGCTCGGTCCGGCCGGCCTCCCAGTTCCCCACCGCCTCGCGGCGCGTCCGCAGAGCCCTGGCGACCTGCTCCTGACTCAGTCCGGCCGCTTCCCGCAGGCGCTTGCGCTCCGCGGGCCCCGGCAGGGGCTCCTGCGGCACCTGCTCCAGCAGCGCGTCGACAGCGCTGAACAACGCCTGTTCCTCATGAGGCATCAGGGACCACCTCCGGGCGTCACCCTACCGGCGGCGGTCCACCGTACGCGCATGGAACACACCTGGATCGCGCGCCGTACCACCGCCGGGCCGGGGAACGCCACCCGGGGCCGCGGGTGCCGGAGGGCCCCGGGCGCCGGTCGCTCCCGGTCGGTCAGGAGCGGGTGACCCGCATCTTGGACTGTCGGCGCGGCTCCCGCTCCCAGTCCTCCATGAGGCGGGCGGTGAGCCCTTTGCTCCTGGCCAGCCGGACGAGGGTGTCGGTGCGGTAGTAGAAGTCCTCCCGCAGCACATGGTGCTCGCCGACGTCGGTGCGGTGGAAGGTGAAGTCGAAGTAGGCGTCCGGGGCCATCACCCGGCCGATGTGCTCCAGGCACTCGTCGATCACCTCGATCGGCGAGTGGGAGAAGACGCTGTGGGCGTGCACGACCGTGAAGTGCCGGGCCGGCAGGGCCGCCAGGCGCAGGTCCCGGACGAGGCTCAGATGAGGCAGTTTGTCCTGGAGTCCCCGTTCGGCGAGGGTGTCCCCGGCCGCGAGCAGGATCTCGGGGGAGATGTCGACCCCGTGGTAGTGGCCGGGGTCCAGGTAGTCGATGAAGCGCCAGCCGGCCCGCAGGTTGCCGCAGCCGATCTCCAGCATCCGGTCGTGCCGGGCCAGGCCGTGCCGTCTGAGGTAGTCGAACTGCATCCGGCCGAGCGCCAGCCACTCCCGGTGCGACGGGCTGCCCACCGCGGCCGACGGGTCGGCGGCGGTGTCGGCCTTCATCACGGCCCGGTAGTAGGCCACGTGGTCGCGGTTGGCCAGGCGCAGCATCCAGTCACGCCCGAGCCGGCGCACATGGGCGGGGACCCGGTCGGGGTGCCGTACGGCGTAGTGGAGCTTGTGGGTGAGGCTCGCGCGGTTGGCGCGGATCCGTTTCGGTCCGGCGGGGTGGTTCATGAGTGGTTCCCTTCTCCCCCGCCAGCATCATCGACGATGCGGGGGCGGGCGGGCACGCGGGAGACACCCAGCCGCGCACCGCGCCACTCGGGCACCCGCCGCCGGCGCGACCTCCCCGGCCGGGTGCGGGCCGCCGGGGGCGGGCGCGGGCCGCCGGGCGCCATGGGGCGACCGGACCACCCCGTCCGAGGGCGCGGGGCCCGGGGCCGCCGCCCGGACCCCCGCCGATGCGGGACGGTGGCCCCGCGGACGGGGACGCGCCACCGGACCGCCGGGCCGAGGCGCGGAGGTGCCGGGCCGGGCGCGGCGCACCGCCCGGCCTTCGCTCCACCGGGCCCCGCCACCCGGCCGCACCCCGGCGCCCCGGTGGCGGGGCCGCTCCCGCGCCGCGGCGTGTGCGGCCGTACCGTGCCGGACGCCCGTCGGCGTGCCCCGCCCCGGTGCCGCCCCGCCCGGTCGCCGGTAGCGGGCTCCCGGCCGGCGGCGGGCCGTGACCGCGAGCCGCCGAACGGCTGCCCCGGCTCCGGCCGCGCACGCCGCCGGCGGCAACCCGAACCCCGTGCCCGCCGGGGCCCGGATGACGGGCCGTTCCGCGCGCCCGGGACGCTACGGGTTCTCCTCCAGGGTGAGTCCGTAGTAGGAGACGTGGTAGTCCCCGACCTGCTGGGCGTGGTCCGACAGACTCAGGTCCTTCGGGGAGGCGACGCCCAGGTCACGGAGGGTCGCGACCATCATGCCGGCGAGCCGGGCCCCGTCGGTCTCCCCGATGCCGAAGTCCCCCGAGTGGTAGGGCACGTCGATCCAGTGGTCCAGGGCGGCCGGCCGGGAGGCCGCCGGTATCCAGCCGAAGGTGGCCGGATCGGTGACGCCCGGCCCCAGGGGCTCGGTGTCATAGGCGATTTCCAGCCGCTCGCCGCAGGCGAGATGGAACAGCACCGGGCCGTGTGTGCCGGGTACCAGCGCGTGGAGGCCGAAGTCGAGCTTGATGCCCAGGGCGCTGGTCTCGGCCGGCAGGGTGTGCAGGAAGTCGCCGAGGGCGACGGCGAAGACGTCCCAGTCCCCGGTGCGCCAGCGCCCGGGGAAACCCAGGCCCGCGTTGGCCGGATCACGGCGGCTGCCGAAGAACCCGCCGACGGCGTGTGCCTCCCCGTGCCCCTGCCGCCAGAACCAGTCCTCCACCGGGTCGGTCGGCTGGAGCAGCAGTTCGGGGCCGTGCTGCCCCGGGTGCAGTTCCAGGGTGTCGTCCCGGCCGCGCCAGCGCAGGAACGGACTGCCCCAGAACGGGGCGGAGTCGTAGAACGGGCCGGGGTCGCCGTACACGCCCATCACGGAGGCGGGGCCGAACTCCTCGGTGAGCGCCTCGGCGGCGGCCCGGAAGGCCGCCGCCTTCGCCGCCGCCCCGCCGTCCGGCAGCGCGACCGGCACATAGAGCCCGACGTACTCCTGGCCGCCGCGGGCGTAGTCGCGCTCGAAGCGGCCGACCGGGCGCAGCCGCGCCGCGCCCGCCCCGGACCCGTCCGGTACGAGACCGGTGACCAGCCGCGGCCCGGCGTCGCCGTCCCGCCACTCCCAGCCGAGGCCGGTCACCGCCGCGCGCAGCGCCGTCTCGCCCCAGCCGCCGGTGTCCGCGCGCCTGAGCCGTCGCGCCACGTCCACCACACGCCCGCCGTCCGCGGTCCGCTCCATGCCCGACTCCGTTCCGTGCCGTACCCGTCCCGCCGCGGCCGCAACGGGCCGGGCGGAAGGTTGCTGATGCGACCGACGATGCCACACCGCACCGACAGTGCTGACACCCCGTCCGGGCGGGGGCGACCGGCCGCTGCCGGGCGGGTCGCGGGCCTCGCCACCGACCCGGGTCGCACGGTCCGCGCGCCCGTACACGTTTGCGGATCGGTTCTCGCGGTACGCGCCTCATCGAGGCACTCATGACAAACACACACGATCAGACCGGCGACAGGACGGCGCCGGGTGGCCCGTCCCCCGCGGCCATGCTGCGTGCGGGATGCGAACAGCTCACCGAGCTGACCGGACGGCAACCCGAGTCCGTGACCCGCTTCGAGCGGTCCGAGGACGGATGGCTGCTCGAAGCCGAAGTGGTGGAGGTGGCCCGGGTCCCCGACACGATGAGCCTGCTGGCCCTGTACGAGATCACCCTCGACCAGGAAGGGCTGCTCACCGGATACCGCCGCGTGCGGCGGTACGAGCGGGCGCGCGGCGACCGCCACTGAGCCCGAGCGCCGGACCCCCGAGAGGAATGAGAGATCGACATGACTGTTGTCCCGGCAGAGCGAACCAGCGGTGGAGGAGGCAGCAGCGGCCTCTACGACGTGCTGGAACTCGTCCTCGACCGTGGCCTGGTGATCGACGCGTTCATCCGCGTCTCCCTGGTCGGCATCGAAATCCTCAAGATCGATGTCAGGGTCGTGGTGGCGAGCGTCGACACCTACCTGCGGTTCGCCGAAGCCTGCAACCGGCTCGACCTGGAGTCCGGCCCGCACAAGTCACCCGGGCTCCCCGAGATAGTGAGCGACGCGACCGAGAACGGCGCGCGGGACAAGACCAAGGGCGCGCTGAGCGGTGCCGGCCAGGCGGTCTCCCAGGCGGCCCGCGGCCTCAGCGACACGCTCCGCGGCAAGGGCGGGGACCAGGAGGAGGAGTCCGCTCCGGCCCGCTCGGGCACCCGCCGGAGCACCGCGAAGAAGTCCGGGGAGGACGCATGACCACCTATGTCTACGGGATCGCGCGGGGCGCCCGCCCCGAACTCCTGGACGGGCTCACCGGGGTCGGTGATCCACCCCGGCCGGTGCGCGGGGTCCGCGAGGGCGAGCTGACGGCGATCGTCAGCGACTGCCCGGAAGGGCTCAAGCCCCGCCGCCGCGACCTGATGGCCCACCAGCGGGTGCTGTCCGAGGCCGGCGAGGTCTGCGCGGTGCTGCCGATGCGGTTCGGCAGCGTCGCCCCCGGCGACGGGGCGGTGCGCGGGGTGCTCGCCGAGCAGGCCGGCGCCTACCAGGAGCGCCTCGCCCGGCTGGACGGCCGGGCCGAGTACAACCTGAAGGCGGTCCACCACGAGCAGGTGCTGCTGCGCGAACTGCTCGACGAACAGCCGGAGCTGCGGGACATGGCGGCGGCGAACCGGTCGGCGGACGGCGGTACGTACGACGACCGCCTGCGCATGGGCGAGCGGGTGGCCCAGGCGGTCCGGGTCCGCGAGGAACAGGACGCCCGGCTGGTCGAGGAGACGCTGGCGCCGCTCGGCGAGGAACACCGGCACGGCCCGGAGAGCGGCGGCTGGTTCCTCAACCTCTCCCTCCTCGTCCCCCGGGAGGAAGCGGACCGGCTGGTGGAGGCAGCCACCGCGCTCCGGCGGGCCCACCCCCGGCTGGACCTGCGGCTGAACGGGCCGCTGCCGCCGTACAGCTTCGCCGAACAGTGATCATCTCGCTGGTCGGCTGGGTGCTGCGCCAGGTCGTGGCCCAGGCGGAGCGGGAATACCACGACCCGGCGCGCATCCGGCACGCACTGGCGGAACTGGAGCGGCAACTGGACGACGGGCTGATCGACGAGGAGGAGTTCGAGCGGCAGGAGGACGCACTGCTCGACCGTCTGGAGGAGGCACGCGCATGGACGAACGGAATCCGCTGACCGCCCCGGCCCCGCGCGGCTTCACCGCCCCGGCCCCGGCCGGCCGGTACGGGCCGCCGGACGGCTCCGCCAACCTCGCCGACATCCTGGAACGGGTCCTGGACAAGGGCGTCGTCATCGCGGGCGACATCCGCGTCAACCTGCTCGACATCGAGCTGCTCACCATCAAGCTGCGGCTGGTGGTGGCCTCCGTCGACAAGGCGAAGGAGATGGGGATCGACTGGTGGGAGGACGATCCGGCGCTCTCCTCCCGGGCCGGGCGCAGCGCGCTGGACGCCGAGAACGCACGGCTGCGCGCCCGGCTCGCCGAACTGGAGACGGGCGGCGGCACCGAGGGCACCAAGGAGGACACGGTCTGATGAGCACCACCGGCGAACACCGCGGCGAGCTGCGGTACGTCTACGCGGTCGCCCCGGCCCACGACACCCCGGAGGAGGCCCTGGGGCACCTCCGGGGGATCGCCGGCGGACCGGTCCGCACGGTGCGGCACGGTGGACTCGCCGCCCTCACCGGCCCGGTACCGGCGGCGGAGTTCGACGAGCTGCCGCTGCGCGAGCGGCTGGAGGACCTGCGCTGGCTGGAGGAGGTGGCCCGCGCCCACCAGCGGGTGGTGGACGCGGCCGCCCGGACCGCCCCGTGTGTGGTGCCGCTGCGCCTGGCCACCGTCTGCCGCGACGATTCCGGGGTGCGGCGGCTCCTGGACGTCGGCCGGGAGCGCTTCACCACCGCGCTCCACCGGCTCGCGGGCCGGGTCGAGTGGGGCGTGAAGATGTACGCGGCGCCCCCGCACAGCGGTTCCCCGGAGACCGTGCCGGCGGCGTCCGCCGGCGTGGCGGGCGCCGCCGGGCCGGAGGCCCGGCGGTCCACGGGGGGTCCGGAGCCGGGCCGGGCCGGGCTCCGGCAGGGCGCCGGCCGGGACTATCTGCGCCGGCGGAGCGCCGAACGGCGGGCGGACGAGGAGCGGTGGCGGGTCACCCGGCTCGGCGCGCACCGGGTGTTCGAAACGCTCGCTCCGTACGCCGAGGCCGTGCGGCGGTACCCCCCGCAGGACACCGGGTTGTCGGGGGTCGCCGAACCCAACCTGCTGAACGCCGCGTTCCTGGTGGACCGGGCGGACGGCGAGGCGTTCGCGGCCCGTGTCCGGGACCTGGGTGCCGGCCTGCCCGGAGCCCGGCTGGAGCTGACCGGGCCCTGGGCCCCGTACTCCTTCCTGTCCGGCGGGGACGAGGGCGGCGCTGCCGGGGACGGCGAGGGCGCGCCATGAACTCTCCCGATCTGCCCGGACAGCGGATCGCCCTGGTCGACCTGCTGGACCGGCTGCTCGCCGGCGGTGTGGTCATCGCCGGGGACGTCACCCTCCGGATCGCCGACGTGGACCTGGTCCGGATCGACCTGCGCGCCCTGGTCAGCTCGGTGAGCGCCACGGTGCCCGCACCCTGGGAGGAAGCGTGACCCGACGGGTGGAGCTGGACCAGGACACCGTGGAGCGCGATCTGATGCGGCTGGTGCTGACCCTGGTGGAGCTGCTGCGGCAGCTGATGGAGCGGCAGGCGGTGCGCCGCGCGGACGCCGGGGACCTCACCGAGGAGCAGGAGGAGCGGGTCGGCCGCACGCTGATGCTGCTGGAGGACCGGATGGACCGTCTGTGCGCCGAGCACGGTCTGCGGCGGCGCGACCTCAACCTCGACCTCGGGCCGTTGGGGACGCTGCTGCCGCGGGAGGACCAGGACCTCCCGCCCGCCGGCGGCCACTGAGCCGGGCCGCCTGCCCGCGCCCGGGGCGGCCGGACGGCCCGTGCGGGCGCCCGGCCGGCCGGGCGCGCCGCCGGCGTACGGGCCCCGGGCCCGGAGCGCGGGCGGTGCGGGTGACCGGAGGTCAGCCGCGGGAGGCGGCGCGCAGCCCCGGCATCAGCCGGAGCGCGTTGTCGCGGTTGATGCCCCGGCGGTGCCGGTCGGTCAGCGCCGGATCGGCTCGCAGGGCCGGGATCGCCACCTCCGTGACGACGTCCGCGGGGGTGGCCGGCCAGTCGGTGCCGAACAGGATCCGGTCGGGCGCCGCCGCGGCCAGCAGGGTGCCGGCCGGAGACATCGGCCCCGCGGTGTCGTAGTGGAAGCGGCGCAGACTGTCCCGCACCCGGGCGGGGTCCACCGGCGGGGTGAGGAAGCCACCGAACGCCTGGAGCCGGGTGGCGATGTGCGGCAGGAAGCCGCCCGCGTGCGGCAGGACGACCGACAGGCGCGGGAAGCGGTCCAGCGTCCCGTGCAGGACCATGTTCACCGCGGCACGTGTGGTGTCGAGCAGGAAGTCGCACATGAAGTTGGGGACACCGGGGACGGTCGGCACGTCGGGCCGGCCGCCGGGCAGGTCCAGCGGATGGGTGACCAGTACGGCGCCCCGCTCGTCGAGTTCGCCGAGCAGCCGGTCGTGGGAGGGGTCGCCGAGGTACACGCCGCCCTGGTTGGCCTTGGCGCTCGCGCCCACCGCGCCGAGTCGGTCCAGACCGCTCCGGATGGCCCAGGACGACAGCCCGGGGTCGTCCGGGAAGAGGGGGACGAGGAAGGCGAAGCGGCCCGGGTGGGCGGCGACCAGCTCCGTCAGCGCCCGGAAGACGATGGTGAGCCCTTCCCGCGCCTGGGCGGTGGAGCGGTACCGGCCGGGGGTCGCGGGGTTGAGGACGGCGGTGGCGATCCCGGCCCGGTCCATCAGCGTGAGCGTGGCGTCCACGTCCCACCGGGCCCACCACGGCAGTTCCTCGCGCCGCACCAGGCCCTGCCGGTCCGCCCAGTCCACCCAGGCCGGGGCGACGTAGTGGTGGTGCATGTCGATCCGGGCCCGGCCGGCGTCGCCTCCGGTCGCGGGTGCGGGGGCCGCCGCGCCGCCATCGTCGTGTGCGGCGGCCTGGCCCGTGGCGGCCACCGCGGACACCACCGCCCCACCGGTGGCCAGCAGGCTGCGCCGGCTCACCGTCCGGCCCGATTCCGACATCGCGGCACTCCGATCGTTGCGACCGTCCGTTGGTCGGCCCACCATGGCCGGGCGGGACCCCGCAGCCCGCCGCGACGTGCCGGGAACGGCCCGGGTTCCGCCGGACGGACGCGGTGCCGGGGACCGAACGGGCCACCGGCGGGGGCGGGCACGGCCGCTGGTTCCGCCCCGGTGCGCGGAGGGCTCAGGCCCCCGCCCCCGGGGGCCGGCACCCCGTCCTCCGGCCCGGGACACTCCCGGGTCCGCTCCGGAGGTGCCCGGGGCCCAGTAGACTGCGGCCCGCTCCGTCCGGCGGAGCCGCTGTCAGCCCGACCGGGTGCCGGCCCGCCCACGCTCGGCCGGCGCGCTCCGCGCCCCGGTGGGCACAGGGGCGGGGCCCGTCCGCATGACCCGTTCCGGAGACACCCTCGTTCTGGAGGCACCATGGTGAACGACGCCGACCTGCGGTACCTGCGTCGCTGCGTGGAACTGGCCACCGAGGCACTGGAGGCCGGCGACGAACCGTTCGGCTCGGTACTCGTCGGCGCGGACGGCTCGGTGCTCGCCGAGGACCACAACCACGTGGCCTCCGGCGACCGCACCCGGCACCCGGAGTTCGAGCTGGCGCGCTGGGCGGCGGCGCACCTGAGCCCGGAGGAACGTGCGGCGGCCACCGTGTTCACCTCCGGTGAGCACTGTCCGATGTGCGCCGCCGCGCACGGCTGGGTCGGTCTGGGCCGCATCGTGTACGCGGCCTCGTCCGAGCAGTTGGCGTCCTGGCTCGCCGAGTTGGGGGTGCCCGCGCCACCGGTGCGGGCCCTGCCGATCCGGACCGTCGTCCCGGGCGCGGTGGTCGAGGGCCCGGTCCCCGAACTGGCCGGACCCGTACGCGCGCTGCACCGCCGCTTCCACGGCGCGTCCTGACCCGGGGGCGGCGCGGTCACCGCCCGCCGGGCGCGGGTCCACTTCTCGGACACGGCCTGTTCCGGGAAGGGCCGTCCGTGTGCTTCTCTGATGTGCCGACCGACAACCACGGGGGAAACGGGGCGCACGGCCATGGCGGGACGCAGAACGCTGGCACTGCTCACGGGGCTGCTGTGGATCGTGGTGTGCGGCGGGCACGGGGCCGCGGCCGCCCCGGTTCCGAAGGCCGGCGCAGATGCCGGCCCGGCCGGCGCGCGCCAGGCCCCGCGGGTGCTCTACATCGGCGATTCCATCGCGCTGGAGAGCCAGGACACCGTCGGGCAGTGGGTCCGGGCCGGGAGCCCCGCGGAGTTCCACAGCGTGCCCCACTCCGGGATGACGCTCTGCGACTATCTGGAGGGACGCCCGGAGTCGTCCTTCGTACCCGCCCAGGACAAGGCGGCGGCCCTGGTCCGGTCGCTCCGGCCGGACGTCGTCATCCTGCAGTTCTGGGGCCACTCCTGGGGCTTCACGCCCTGTATGAACGGGGCCGAGGCCGGTTCGTCCGAGTACTACGCCCGCTACCGGGCCGACATCCGGGCCGTGACCGACCAGATCACCGAGGCCGCCGCGGCCGCCGGCGCCGCCCGGCCGAAGCTGGTGTGGGTGCTGCAGGGCCCGGACGCGTTCAACCCGGACCGCGTCCGTCAGGTCAACGCCCTCTACACGGCCCAGGCTGCGGCCGCCGGCGATCTGGTGTCGGACGCGGGCCACCACGTGAGCATGGCCGCCTACCCCTACGAGAACCTTCCCCGCGACCGGTACGCATGGACGCAGTACCTGCCCTGTGACGCCTACGAGCGGGCCCACCCCGAGTACTGCACCGAGCCGCAGTCCTACGGCGGCGTCACCCGGCTGCACCGGGACGACGACCCGCTGCACTACTGCCTGGCGCCGACCACCCAGACCTCGCGGGGCTGCGGGGTGCCCTCCCCCGGCGTGCTCCGGTACGGCAGGGCCATCGCCTCGACCGTCACCGACCACCTGGCGGACGCCGCGGGAACCGCTCCGGTCCGGTCACGCTGACGGCGGCGGCCCCCGCCCACCGCGGCCGTGCCGCACCCCTCCGCCGCACCGCGGACCACCGCCGTGTCACACCCCGCCGCCGCACCGCGGTTCGCCGCACCGCTCACCGGGAGGCCGCCGGCGCGCCGTGGGCGTCCGCCTGACCGGGCTGCCCGCGCGCCGGGGTGAAGCAGGCCACGATGGTCTTGCCGTCCTCCCGGGCGTGCGCGTGCCAGTGATCGGACAGTGCGTCCACCAGGGCGAGGCCGCGGCCGCCCGGCGACGTGGTGTCCGGCACCCGACGGGTGGGGACGCCACCGCCGGAGTCGTGGACGCCCACGTGCAGGCACCGGTCGTCCCAGGTCAGGACCACGTGCGCGGTGCTGCGGGCATGCACGTGGGCGTTGGTGACCAGCTCCGAGACGGTGAGCAGGACGTCGTCCACGGTGTCCGGCGCGTACTCGGTCCAGCCGAGCGACTTCAGGTGCTCATGGGCCCAGCGGCGCCCCTCGCGTACCCCACCGGACACCGGGAAGGACCGGGCCCAGCCCACGGCCCTCATCGCCGAGTCGGTCATCGCTTCTCCTTTCGCCGTCGCCGAGATTGCTCACACCGGCCCGTGTACCCACGAGCCGGGAATGCATCGGCCCGGATACCGCGGCCGGCGGCGCGGCCGGGTCCTCGGAGGCGGCCGGCCGGACCGTGCCGTCGAGCTGACAGACCCCGCGCGGTGGAGGGATGATGGCGGGATGCTCCAGGGGTGGAAGAAGACGGCGCTGATCACCGGTTCCTCGGTACTGATCATGGCCATGGTCGCGGTGTGGGTGTGGGTCGACCTCGACACCGCGGCCCAGGTCGCCACGGTGATCGCGGGAGTGGTGGGTGTCGCCGGCCTGACCGCCGGACTGGTCGGACCCCGGCAGCAGGCACCGCCGGTACTGCGCGCCACCCGCACCGGCAGGGCCACCGCCCGCGGCGGAGGTGTGGCGAACACCGGGATCAGCGGCCCGGCGGCGGCACCGCCGGCGGGCGCGGTCGCCGAGGACACCGGTGACGCCGAGGCGGACGGCGGCACCGCCGGCACCGGCGTCCAGCTGCACTGACGCCCCCGACGAGCGGGCAGGAAGCAGAGGACAGGACAGCAGTGGGGTGGAAACAACCGAAGACCGAGGTCTCGGAGACGGGGGACGCCCAGGCGGACAACGGCGGCCTGGCCAACACCGGGATCCTCACCGTCGAGCGGCTCAGCATCGAGGAACTCCACCTCCATGGCCCGGGCACGCCACAGGCCGCGCCCCGGCTGGACCAGACGGCGTGGGACCGGCTCGGCGCGCTCCTCGGCGACCGGGCGCTGCCGGCGCACACCCACGCGGCGTACCGCTGGGCGTTCGAGATATCCGGCGCGGTGCCCCCGGTGGGGAACGGTCTGCCGCCGGGCGGTCTCACCGAGGTGGTCAAGGACCTCGACGAGCGCCAGGGGGTGCGCCCGGACGTGCCGCTCGCCGTGCCGTTCGTCCGCTACCTCGCGGCGCGTTCCCAGACGGCCGATCCGTGCTGGGCGCGGCAGCTCGCGGACTGGGTGTCCGACACCTGCGCCCGGATGGCGGTCGGTCCGGTCCCGGTGCCGCCGGCCGCCGCCTGCCCGGCGGTGCTCCACCTGCGGCTGGAGCCGGCCCTGGCCGAAGGCCGCTACTGGGCGCGGATGTGGCTGCACCGCGGGTCCTTCGAGGCCGTGTGGGAGTCGGAGGACGCGCCGCTGCCGCTGGACGACGTCCGGCGTGAGCTGGGCAGGCAGTTGCTGGCCGCCGGGGCCGGGCACGCCGGGGCCGACGCCGTCATGGGGGTGGAACGCGTGGAGTTCCATGTGCCGTTCGCCCTGCTCGACCACGACTTCGAGTGCTGGCCGCTGCCGATCGGGCGGGCCGGGCGGCCCCGGGCGCTCGGGCTGCTCTACCAGGTGGCGGTCCGCTGCCCGGAGGAACGCGACGGTGTCACCGAGCAGTTGTGGCGTCGCAAGTGGGACTGGTACCAGGCGCACGGCGGCCGGCACCCGGAGGCCGTGCGCGTGGTCCCCGAGCAGGAGGTGACACACGCCCTCGGGGACCGGCTGCAGGCCGACCACCCGCCGGTCTGCGTACTGGCGGAGGTGTCCGGGGCGCGGCTGGAGGACGCTCTCGACGCCGTGCTGGACGCGGGGGTGCCGATCGCCGTCTGGCGGCGCGGCGGTCCGCCGGGGGCGGCCGGGCCGGGCGAGGGCCTGGTCTCCGCGCTGGCCGGTGACGACCGGGACGCGTCCGCCGGCGGGACCGGGGTCGATGTGCAGCACCTCCCCCGGCGGCTGCGGGACCTCCGGCTCCGGCACACCGGGGCGCCGGAGGGACCGCAGGGCTGGCACCACCCCCTGGCGCTGTTGTGGGACGATCCCGACTGCCGGCCGCAATGCCGGTCCCTGGCATGACGGCTGAGGGGTGGTCATGAGCCGACCGGAGCGCGCGGCACGCGGGAGGGGGTTGTGGTGAAGGACTGGTGGGTCTACTGCGGCGAGGGTGACCCGGAGGTGCGGCGGGACCGGCTCGCCGGCCTGGAGGCGCCGCCCTGGCGCGAGTTCACCGGTGCGCCGGGCTCCGGCTACACCCCGCCGGGAACGCGGGGCCGCGCCTGGGACCGGACCTGGACGCGCGGTTCCGGATACGTGCCGGACGAGGTGGAGAAGGACGTCGTCAACACCGCCCTCTACCTGCGCCGGCCGCTGCTGGTCACCGGTAGGCCGGGGGTGGGCAAGTCGACCCTCGCGCACAGCATCGCCGCCGATCTGCGCCTGGGTCCGGTGCTGCACTGGCCGGTCACCAGTCGGACCACACTCCGCGACGGCCTCTACCGCTACGACGCCATCGGCCGGCTGCAGGACGCCAATCTGCACCAGATGCGCGCCCCCGCGCCGGCGCCGGTCCCGGACCTCGCGGGGGACGCCGGCACCGCCGCCGGGGGCGAGGACGACCCCGCGCCCGGGGCCTCCATCACCCCCTACCTGCGGCTGGGTCCGCTGGGCACCGCCCTGCTCCCCCAGGACACGCCGCGGGTCCTGCTGGTGGACGAGATCGACAAGAGCGACATCGACCTCCCGGGCGACCTGCTCACCGTCTTCGAGGAGGGCGGCTTCGAGATCCCGGAGCTGGCCCGGCTGGCGGTGCGGCAGCCGTCCGTGCGCATCGCCACCGACGACTCGCCGGACACCCTGGCCCGGGTCGAGCGGGGACACGTCCGCTGCCGGTCCTTCCCCATCGTGGTGCTGACCAGCAACGGGGAACGCGACTTCCCGCCGCCGTTCCTCCGCCGCTGCATCCGGCTGCACATGGAGCCGCCCGGCCGGGAGAAGCTGGAGGGCATCATCCGGTCACGGTTGCGGGTCGCCCCCGGCTCGGAGGGGGACTACGAGGACCTGGTGCAGAACTTCCTCACCCGCGGCGCGGACGGCGACCTCGCCACCGACCAGCTGCTCAACGCCATCCACCTGCGGCTGAACAACGCCTGGACCGGCCCGGAGGACCGCGAACGCTTCCTCGACACCGTGCTGCAGCGGCTCACCGGCCCGGCGTCCTGAGGACCGGGAGGCGCGCGTGATCGAAGCGCTGCTCGCGGCGCTGGGTGAGGCCGGGGCGGACGTCGGTCCGGAGGAACTGGCGGACATCCTGTGGCTGGCCCGTCAGGTCGGCCCGCCGGCCGGCCCGGCGGCCCCGGACCCCGGGGAAGCCGGGGCAGCACCCGGCGCTCCCCCGCCGCCGCTCCTCTCCCTCCCGGCCCCGGTGGTCGCCGAGCCGCCGGAACGGCTGTTCCCGGCGGAGCCGGCGGCCGCCGAGGGGGACGGACCCGAACCGTTGCGGGGCGTTCCGGTACGGGTCCCCCGGGCCTCGTCCCTGGCGGACCCGCTCGCCGTCATGCGCTCGCTGCGGCCGGTGGGACGGCGGGCGCGCGGCGGGGCGGAACTCGAACTCGACGAGGAGCTGACCGTCGTCCGCAGTGTGGAGCAGCTGCTGCCGACGCCGGTGCTGCGGCCGGTCCCGAGCCGCTGGCTGGACCTGGCGCTGGTGGTGGACAGCCACCCGTCGATGCTGCTCTGGCACGACCTGGTGGCGGAACTGCACCGGGTCATCGTCCAGACCGGGGTCTTCCGCGACGTACGGCTGTGGTTTCTGAGCGGTACCGGCGCCGGTGAGGTTCCGTCGGTGGCCCACCGCCCTGGCGCGGCCCCGCACCGGCCCCAGGAGATCGCCGCACCGTCGGGGCACCGGCTGGTGCTGGTGGTGACCGACACCGTCGGCGCGGGCTGGGGCGGCGGAGCGCTGCACGGCGTGCTGCGGCAGTGGGCGCAGCACAACCCGGTGGCCGTGCTCAACGTGCTGCCCGAGCGGCTGTGGACCCGTGGCGCGGCCCGGCCGGCCCCGCAGCTGCTGCGCTCGGCCGGCCCGGCGGCGCCCAACACCGCCTGGCAGCGCGTCCCGGCAGCGGGCCGGCCGCGTACCCGGCGCCGGGCCGGGCCACGGGCCGGGCCGGCCGTCCCGGTCGTGGACACCTCCCCCGCGGGGCTCGGCCGGCTGGCCCGGCTGGTGGCGGGCAGCAGCCCGTGGCAGCGGATGACGTGCCTGCTGGTCGGCCCGGCACCGGAACAGCGCACGACGCCTGTCCCGGTGCCGGAACCGCCGTCCTCCACACGGCAGGCGCTGGAGCGTTTCCGGGAGGGCTCCTCGCCCACCGCCCAGCGGCTGGCCGGGTTCCTGGCCGCGGTGCCGCTCACCCTGCCGGTCATGACTCTGGTACGCCGCGCCATGCTGCCGGAGTCCGAACACGGCCACCTCGCGGAGGTGGCGCTGAGCGGTCTGCTGGAGCCCTGGTCCGGCGACGGCTCCGGACTCGACCCGGATCGGGTGGAGTTCGCCTTCCGTCCCGGCGTGCGGGAGGCCCTGCTCGGCTCGCAGCGGCGCCACCGGATCGCCGATGTGCAGGCGCTGGTCCCGCAGTCCGTCTGGCGGTACCTCGACCGGCTGCCGCGGGACGGATCGGAGTTCAGCGCGACCCGGGTCGGCGCCCCGGACGTGGGCAGCCGCACGGTGAGCGCCGGCCGGCTGCCGTTCGCAGAGCGGCCGGATGCCGGAGCGGCGGCGGCGACCGGCCCGGCCCGGGAACCGCGGGCGCCGCGCGGCGGTCCGGTCGGCTGGCGCTTCGCCGACGATGGCGGGCCGGTGGCGGCCGGACTGCCGCTGACCCCCTGGACGTTCCTCACCTGCGGTCACCCCTCGCCGGCCGACGCCGAGCGGCGTGCGGTGGTGTGGGACGGCGGCCGGTGGGTCCGCTGCCGTCCGGTGTGGACGCGCCACGACGACGGGTCCGACGCCGTGCTGATGCGGGCGGAGACCGCACTGACCGACCCGGTGGAGTGGGCCCGCCCGGCGGCCCGGCTGCCGTGGGGCGAGATCACCGCAGGGACCTCACTGACCGGCTGCCGGGTGTGGTGCCCCACCGAGGCCGGTGATCCGGTCACTCTCGGCGGCGTGCTGCTGCGCCGGGAGGACCGGCTGTACTTCGACGTCTCCGGGGCTTCCGCCCCGGTGATCGTCACCTCGCAGTTCCAGGGCGCCCCGGTCCTGCACCAGGACGTTCTGCTGGGCTGCGTGACCGGGGCCGAACCCGGCCGGCCGGACCGGCTGCGGGTCCGGCCGATCGGTCCGCTGCTGCGGGACGAGGAGTTCCTGGCGCAGCTCCGCCGCGACCGGGGGCCGGCTCCGTCGGCGGAGCGGGTCGCGGTACCGGCGGCGAGCACGTGGTGCATGGCGGTGGAGGTGAAGACCGGCAGCCGGGCGCCCGGTTCGCCGGTCCCGTCGGCCGCCGCGCGGGCCTCCCGGGCGGCCTTCGCCATGGAGCAGCGGATCCGGGGGATGCTCGTCGGCATCCTGCGGGACCGGTCCGTCGACGGCGTCGTCACCACCCCCGTCGCGCCCGATGACGGGGCCGACCTGCTGGTGGTGCCGGCCGGGTCACCGGACCCCGCCGCGGACGCGCTGGGGATCGTGGCCGAGCTGGCGGACCGCCTCGCCGCGCTGAACTCCGATCCGCGCGGTGAGCACCGGGTGGTCCTGGGGGTCGCGCTCGCCACCGGGCCCGCCGCCGACCTGGCGCTCGGACCGGCCGCCGGCGAGGCGGTGGCCCGCGGGATGGTCCGGCTGGATCCGGTGCTGCGCCGGATGCGGAACGCGCTGCGCGCTCCCGGCGGTTTCCCGGAGCTGGTGCTGGCGGTCTCCGGGTCGGTACGCGCCGTGTTGCTGAGCCGGTCCGAAGAGCTCCGGGCGGAGGCGTTCCGGCCGGTCGGCGGAACCGGCCCGCACCACGGGGACTCCGCCTACGTCTTCGACGACGACCCCCGGCTGCTCCGGCACGCCGCCGCGACGCTCTCCGGCGACCCGGTGCGGGTGCCCGACGGCCCGCCGTGGCCGCACTGCGGACTCGACGCCTCCGACCGGGACCCGGTCGGCTGCCGCGGGGTCCGGGTCCCCGGCCACCCGCGGTGTCTGGCGCACCTGACCCCGGACCAGCGGGCGGCGCATCTGTCCGGCCTCGGTCCGGGCGATGCCGTCGACGTCTCCGGGACCGAGCTCACCGCCGGGGTACTGGCCGAGTTGCTCCACGCGCTCCGGGATCCGGCGGGCGGCTGGGCCCGGTTCGGTGCGGCGGACTTCACCGAGGCGGTGTTCGAGGGCGCGGGGTTCTCCGGTGCGCACTTCTCCGGGAGCGTCACGATGGACGGCGCCACCTTCCACGGGGCGACCCGGTTCGACCGCGCTTCCTTCCTCGGCCCGGCGCGGCTGCGCGGCGCCACCTTCCACGGCGGCGTCTCCTTCCACGCGGCCCTGTTCATGGACAGGGCCGCCTTCGACCACATGACCGTCCACGGGCCGACCGACTTCGGCCGCGCCGTGTTCCAGCACCACTTCACGGTGACCCACGCGACCTGCCACGGCCCGGCGGACTTCCGCCGCGCGGTGTTCCGCGGCACCATGGACGCCGCCCACAGCACCATCCACAACGACCTGGACTGCTCGGAAGCCGTGTTCGAGGGCCCGGCGAGCTTCGACCGCATCACCGTCCACGGGGACGCCTCTTACGCCGGAGCCCGCTTCGACGCGGCCGCCACGTTCACGGGCTGCACCGTGAACGGGACGCTGATCGTGGACGGCGCCGGGAGTGGTGGCTCCTCGCCGCCGCTCCCGGGCGACCGGGCCGTGGAGCGACCGGCGGCGGAACCGGCCGGTCCCACGATCATCACCGTGGAGGGCGGTCCGGGGGCCGCCGCCGATCAGGCGCACGATCTGCAGCGGTGGCTGGAAGAGGAGCCGGCGCTCCGCGGCCGCCTGCGCAGGGCGGCCGGTCCGTCCCGGGCGACGGGGGTGGAGCTCGCGGCGGAAGCGATCGCGCTGCTGGCGTCGTCGCTGTCCCCTCCTGGTGTCAGCGTGCTGGCGCAGGCCCTGGTCTCCTGGTTGCAGACCCGCAGGAACCGGGATCCCGCCATCACCATCACCGGCCCGGACGGCACCGAGGTCCGGATGACCGCCGCCCAGGCAGGTGCGCTGGACGCGCGGCAGAGCGCGGAGCTGGCCCGGTTGATCGCGTCCCGGCTCGGCACCGGGACGGCCACGGCGGGCGACGCCCCACCGGAACCGGAGGGCGCCGGCTGACCGGCCGCCCCGGCTGCCTCGCCGCGCCGGTCGCCGGACCTTCCCGCACGTCACCGCCGCGGCAGGGTGATCACCGATTCCACCGTGCCGGACACCAGGCGTCTATAGGGTGTTCACATGACCGAGAACTGGAGTTCGTCGGACGTCGGGGTGCTGCGGTTCCCGTCCGGCGTGATGGTGCGCGGCCGGGGCCTGCGTCACCCCCTTCCCGCGGGGCAGACACCGTCCTTCGCGGTCTATCTGCTGGGCAAGCAGCCCCCGGCGACCGAGTGGGAGGCGCGGTGGCTGCGCTGGCCCGACTTCCTGCTGCCCAAGGACCGCGAGGAGGCCCGGAACCTGTTCCGCGAGGCGCTGTCCCGGGCCGCCGACCAGCGTGTGGAGGTCGCCTGCGGCGGTGGCCGGGGGCGGACCGGCACGGCGCTGGCCTGCATGGCCGTCCTGGACGGGGTCCCGGCCGACCGGGCGGTGGGGTATGTCCGGCAGCACTACGACCGGCACGCCGTGGAGACCCCCTGGCAGCGGCGCTACGTCCGGCGCTTCGCGGACGCGTAGCCGGGCCGGGACGGCCGGCCCGCCGGGTGCGGACCGCTGCCGTCGGCGGTGCCGGTCGGCCGCCCCGCGGGTGGTGGCGGACCGGCCCCCGTCACCGGGCCGGTGTCACCGTGACCCGGACGGTGGTGCCCGGCCGGGCGGCCGGGAGCAGGATCGCGGCCCGGCCGGGGGTGGCGCGGACCACCGCGGTGCCCGCCCCGGTCACCGAGACGCGTCCGCCGTGCGGGAAGTCACCGGCCGGCAGGGTGATCGTGGTCCAGGCCCGGGCGCTGGTACGGCCGGTGGTGAAGGTGAGGCTGTAGGTGCGGGTGGCCGGATCGTAGCCCTCCGCCCCGGGAATCCCCGCGACGGCCTGGGCGAAGGGGGCGAAGGCCGGCTCCTTGCCCGGCGCCGGGGTGCCGTCGGAGTCGTGGACGCAGTAGCCGCCGCCGTCCTCGGCCCGGCAGTCGTACCACATGGCCCAGCCCGCCGCGAAGCCGTTCATGGAGGTCAGCTGCCGGCGTATCAGCTCCGCGTTGCCGGGGGTGGTGGCCTTCGGCGGGCCCCACTCGCCGACCAGCACCGGGAGCCGGTGGGCGGCCGGATAGGCGCCGATGGCGGCTTCGTAGTTCTCGATGAAGCGGCCCGCCGGATCCCAGTCGGCCCCCGATTCCACGGCGGTGTCGTAGTAGTGCGGCGCGTAGCCGAGGCGGTCCGCGCCGTGGCGGGGGTCGTCGAAGGCGGGCAGGCTGGTGGGCACGCCCTGGCCGACCAGCACGGTGGGTTCCAGGAACAGCCAGGCGTCGGGGTCCGCCGTGCGCACCGCGCCGATCAGTCGCCGGTACATGGCGGCGAGCCGGCCGCGTTCGAGTTCCGCGGCCGCGGCGATCTGGTCCTCCGGATCCAGCGGGTCGCCCGCGATGGGCCCGAACGGCTCGTTGAACAGGTCGTAGCCGAGCAGCGACGGGTGGCCGCGCAGGGTCGCGGCGACCTCGGCATAGGCGGCCGCCTGGGCGGCGCGCAGATCGGCGTCGTCGTACAGGTGCCGGAAGGCGGCCTGGACCGCGGGCTGGAAGTAGCCGGCGAACCAGTCGTCGGGGTCGGGTTCGAAGGGCAGGCCGTCGGTGCGGGTGGCCCACGCGGGGATGCCGTTGTGCCCGAACGCCGGGCCGAAGACGTCCTGGTGCCAGTCGACGAGGACCTGGATCCGGTGCCGGTCGGCCCAGCCCAGCACCCGGTCGAGGTAGCGCAGATAGCGGGTGTCGTAGTGACCGCGCCGCGGCTCGACCCGCTCCCACTGGATGTTGAGCCGCAGCACGGTGAACCCGTCGCGGGCGGCCCGGGCGATCCGTTCCTCGGTCACGGTGTCGGTCTTGCCCAGGTTGAGCCCCCGCAGCCGCAGCACCCGGCCCTGCCGGTCGGTCAGATGGGTGCGCCCGTCCGGAGAGGTGACCGTGCCGGAGACGACGGACCGGCCGGCGTCCGGGGCGGTGGGCCGCGGCGGGTCGGCCGGGCGCGCCTGGGCGGTGGGCACCGGCGCGGCGCACAGCAGGGCGGTGGCGAGGGCGAGGGTCGTGACGGTGCGGGGCATGCGCATGGCGGTCTCCCGGTCCCGGTCGCTGCGGTTCTCCGGCAGCTGCCGATCCTGTCCTCCGCGGTGGCGGATGACAAGGTGCCGTTCACGCATTCTTGAGGATCTGTCATCTTTTTGCGCACGGGGGGCCGCGCCCCGGGGCGGCCTCCCGTGCGCCTGGTCAAAGACCGTGCCCGTCGGCCGGGAGGAAGGAGTGGTCCCGGCGGCGGGTCCGGTAGCTCTCGCCCTTGAACTCGATGATCTCGGCGTGGTGGGCGAGACGGTCGATCATGGCGGAGGTGACGGTGTTGTCCCCGAAGACCTCCGGCCAGCGGGCGAAGGGCTTGTCGGTGGTGACGATGAGCGAGCCCCGCTCGTAGCGGTGGGAGACCAGCCGGAAGAACAGGCCGGCCGCCTGCGCGTCGAAGGGGATGTAGCCGACCTCGTCGACGATGAGGACGGCATAGCCGTCCAGCCCGGTGAGTTCCTCGGTCAGCCGGCCGGCCGCCTGTGCGTCGCCCAGCCGGGCCGCCCACTCCGCCGCGGTGGCGAACAGCACGTCGTGGCCCGCCTGGCAGGCACGCAGACCGAGCGCGCCGGCCAGGTGGGTCTTGCCGGTTCCCGGCGGGCCGACCAGGACCAGGTTCTCCCGCGCGGTGACGTAGTCCTGCTTCTCCAGGCGGGCCACGGTCTCCCAGTCGAGCGAGGACTGGTGCCCGCGGTCGAACTCCTCCAGGGTCTTGGCCGAAGGGAACCGCGCGGCACGGATCCGGGACTGGGCACCGGCGGCGTCACGGACGACGGGGCTCTCACCGGACCCCCGCGCCCCGGCGCCCGGAGCGCCGGCCCCGGCCGCCGCGGCCTGTTCCGCGGCGTTGACCCGCGGCGCGGTCTGCTGGGCCGGGATCAGGGAGGCGACGACCTGCGCGGGACTGGGGCCGTGGCCGCCCGACCCGCCCTCGCCGTGCGAGCGGTGGGCCCGCGCGGCCATCGGGCCGGACATGTAGGCGAGGATCGCCGCGGAGAAGATGAAGGCCATGTGGATCACCGTCCCCCACAGCAGCGAGTGCTGCGCGGTGTGGTCGACGTCGACGAACATCTGCAGCAGGTGCACCGAGGAGATGCCCACGATGGCGGTGGCGAGTTTCACCTTGAGCACGTTGGAGTTGACGTGGGACAGCCACTCGGGCTGGTCGCGGTGACCCTGGAGGCCGATGCGCGAGACGAAGGTCTCGTACCCGCCGACGATCACCATGATCAGCAAGTTGGCAATCATGACCACGTCCACGAGCTTGAGGACCGCGAGCATGACATGGGTCTCGTCCGCGTGGCCGCTGATCACATGCTGGATCAGACGCCACAACTCGTTGAAGAACTTGTAGACGTAGACCCCCTGCGCGGCCACCAGACCGAAGTACAGCGGGGCCTGGAGCCAGCGGGTGGCGAAGAGGGCGTATCCGAGCGAAGGAGCGGCATAGCTCCTGATGTCCGGCTTCGGCGATGCGGGCATGACATGACCGGGCAACGGCATCTCCCAGGAGGCGTGACAGCGGACGGACCCGGCCGCCCCGGCGACGGACCGACCGGTGGCCGCCCATTGTGGAGTCGCCCGTCGAAGGTCTGAATTTCACCACCCCTTGGGGGTAATCCCCATTCCGTATGACAACCCGACCACAAGTGAGGTGAGTCGCCCGTCGGGACCGGCGGACCCCGGTCATCGGCCGTCAACTGCACTGCCGTAAACCGCCGTTGGCAGCCGCACCGAGCGGTCGGCAGGTTCCCGGCCCCGGCGGCCGGGGGCAGCGCACCGACCGTGAGAGGTATTCGCCCGGCCGAGGGTGACGCCCCCCGCGGGGCGACTCCGGCACCCGGGTCCGCTCCCGCCCGCCGGCCGGCGGGCCTACCGCGGCGGGCCGGGTGCCGCGCCGGACGGTCAGGCAGGCTCGCGCCGCCCCTCCAGCTCCTCCTTCAGACGCCGCAGGGTGACCTCCATGTTCCGGCGGTTCGCCTCCGCGCGGTCCCGCACCCCGGTGACGAAGGAGCTGATGAACCGCATCAGCCGCCCGCGCTGGTCGACCCAGCTCTCGGTGACCTTGGTGGCGGTACCGGATTCCACGGGCTCGAAGGCGTAGCTCCACTCGGCGACGCTCAGGCCGACCGCCCGTACCCGGAAGGCGAACCGCTGCCCGCGCTCCGCTGCCGTGACCTCGCAGTCGGTCGACCAGGACCGGCCCCTGGCGGCGGTGTTGCGGCCGGTGAAGCGGGTGCCGACCCGAACCTCCCCGCCCGCGGCGCCCTTGACGTCCGCCCCGGTGCACTCGGGGCTCCACCGGCCCATGGCGGACACGTTCGCCACCGCGTCGTAGGCCACGCCCGGCTCCACGGCGATCACGGTCGACTCCGAGACTCTCTGCTCCATCAACGGCCCTTCGGAAGAGGTTGGGACGGTTCCGGCGGTGGTTCCGGTGCCGCGGTCGCGGCGGCTCCCGCGGCCGCCCGCCCGGCACTCCCGTGCATGACAAGATCGTGCGGCCGAGGGAGGGACCCGGTCAAGCGGCCGGGAGCGCGGCCCCCTTACCACCGGGGCGGGCCCGCCGCCGCGGCAGCCCGGCCCGCGGCGGACACGCCCCGGACCCACGGCTACAGGCCGGCTCGGGCCCGGCTGGGGCGGCCGCGGAAGCCCCGGACGCCCGCCGATCCGGGCGCCTACCATGGGTGGGGCGGTCCGTGTCCGCCCTTTCCGTTCCCGCTCCGGAGGCTGCCGTGACACCGATGCCGCAGGCGGAATACGGCCATCGGCCCGACTATCCGCCCAGGACCCCGCCCCCGCCGAAGAAACCCCCCAGCCCCTTCCCGCCGGATCCCCGGGGCGACGCGGCGCACGACCGCGGCGCGGTGACCATGCGCAACCGCCGGGGCGCCCACTGGCTCCTGGAGTCCTCGCCCTGGGCCGCCCACCGCGCGTCCCGCCGGGCGGCCCGCCAGGTCGAGCGGTGGGGCCACCCGGCCGCCGGTACCACCGTCCGCGCGGTCACCACACTGCTGGTCGGCGACGCCGTGCGGGACGGCGGCACCCGGGTCAGCCTGCATCTGACCGACCGCGACCGGCGGATCCTGGTCCTGGTACTCAGTCACCGGCGCGGCCCGAACCCGGCGGACGGGGCCGTGCTGCGCCGCGTCGCGCGACTGGGGGTCGGTGACTGCGGGTCGGACGCGGCGGGCGGCGGCCGCCGGCTCTGGGCCGTGATCGACTCCTCCCCCGCCACCGAACCGGTCGCCACCCGCTGAGCGCCGGCCGCCCGTCGCCCCCGGGCCGCCGCCATCGATCGCCGGGCACGCGGAATGCCGGCTACCGGCCGGGGTACCCGATCAGGGACCAGCCCGGAACAGCCAAGCGTGTACGGAGGCATGACTCATGGGCATGGGTGGATGCATTGCCATGATCGCCCTCGGGGCGATCCTCACCTTCGCGGTGGACGTGGATCTGAACGGAATCGACACACCCCTGGCGGGGCTGATCCTGATGGGTGTCGGCATCCTCGGACTGTCCGCGTACATCAGCGTCTTCAAGCGTCGGCGCACCCAGGCACCGTCGCCCGCCGCACCGGTCGTCGAGGAGCGGCACCACTACGACCGCATCTGACCGACGGGTGCCGCCGCACCCTTCCGACCTGCGCGTCCGCGGGCCAGAAGGAGGTGCGGCGGCGGCTGTGGGGCTTCACGGGGACGTCGGCCGACGTCCGGACTCCCCCCGGCCGGCTCGACGCCAGGCACGTTGCCGCCGTGCGCCCGGATGGCCGGCACGTAGGAGTACTTCCGCAGACCGACCCCGGTACCGGGCCTACTCCTCCTCGGGCCCGAGGGCCGGAACGTCCCGCAGGTCGACGGCGGCCGAGGAGCGGGGGGCATGGAGTTCCAGGAGGACGATCTCGTTGCGGCCGGGCCGAAGCACCGGGGCGGGGACGTACAGCGAAGACTGCGGGCCGCGGGACCAGTACCGGCCCAGCGCGAAGCCGTTGATCCAGGCGTTCCCCTTGGTCCAGCCGGTGGTGTCGAGGAAGGTGTCGGCCGGCTCCTCGATGTCCACGGTGCCCCGCCGGAAGACCGGGCCGGCCGACGGTGCGGCGGGGGTGGCGAACCCGAGGGAGTCGAGGGAGGTGAGGGGCAGGGCGCGGCTCGCCCAGCCGGTCAGCGGGGCGCCGTCGAGGGCCACCGGGCCGACCAGCCCCTTGCGGTCGTGGAGGGCCGGACCGTAGTTGACCCGGCCCTGGTTCTCCACCAGGATCCGGAGCACGGCACCCGCCCGGGGCACGGTGAACGCCACGGTGTGTTCGTGCCGTTCGCGCTCCAGGACGCCCACGGGCTGGCCGTCCACGAAGACCTGGGCGCGGTCGCGGACGGCCTCGATCTCCAGCAGTGCCGGGCCGGGCTCCGTGAGCGTCGCCTCGTAGAGCACGAACCCGAAGGCCTGCCCGAGCTCCTCCATGGTGCGGGGCCGCTCGGAGACCACTGCCTCCCCGAGGCCGTCCAGGTTCTCGAAGAGCGGGGCGGCGGCGGTCAGCTCGATGTCCAGCTGGCAGATCTTCTTCGACGGCGGGGGCACCGGGGTGTCCGGCACCGGGGCGTGGCGGGAGATGACCTCGCGGAAGGCGTGGAACTTCGCGGCGGGGTCGCCGGCTTCGTCCAGCGGGGCGTCATAGTCGTAGGAGGTCACGGTGGGGCGGTAGGTGTGCTTGTCGTTGGCGCCGTTGGTGAAGCCGAAACTGGTGCCGCCGTGCAGCATGTAGAGGTTGACCGAGGCACCGGCCGCCAGCAGTTCGTCCAGCGCGTCCGCGGCGTGCTGTGCGTCCCGGACGACGTGGATGCCTCCCCAGCGGTCGAACCAGCCGATCCAGAACTCGGTGCACATCAGCGGCCCGGACGGTTGGACCTCGCGCAGCGCGGCCAGGCCCTCGCCGACCCGGCTGCCGAAGTTGACGGTCTTCAGGACGCCGGGCAGGCCGCCGCGGACGAGGTCCTGCGGCTGGTCGCAGGTGAACAGCAGAGTCTCACCCAGGTGACGGGTCATGGTGTCGGCCAGGTGCCGCAGGTAGGCGACGTCGTCGCCGTAGGCGCCGTACTCGTTCTCGACCTGCACCGCGATCACCGGGCCGCCCCGCGTCCCCAGGTACGGCGCGACGGCGGGCAGCAGTCGGTCGAAGTACTCGTCGACGGCGGCGAGGAAGCGCGGGTCCGTCGAGCGCAGCCGCATCCCGTCGTGGGCCAGCAGCCAGGAGGGCAGGCCGCCGCCTTCGAACTCCGCACAGATGTAGGGGCCCGGACGCAGCAGGACGTGCAGGCCCTCGGCCGCCGCGAGTTCCAGGAAGCGGGGCAGGTCCAGCAGTCCGTCCAGGACCAGCTCGCCGCCCGCGACGGGCTGATGGAGGTTCCAGGGGACGTAGGTCTCGACGGTGTTCAGGCCCAGCGCCCGTGCCTTGCGCAGGCGGTCGCCCCACTGCTCGGGGTGGACGCGGAAGTAGTGCAGTCCCCCGGAGAGGATCCGGAACGGGCGTCCGTCCAGGAGGAATCGCGTGTCGTCGGTCTTCAGGATGGGCATGTCGGCTGCTCCGTGGCCGGAACGCTGGTCCGGCTGAGTGATGGCGGACAGCGGCGGTGCACCGCTGCGGTCGTCGCGCCGAGCGGCGCTGGGGTTCCGGGGTCGCTGCCGGTCCGCGCCGGATCGTCAGGGCGGGCGCGGACCGGCAGGCGGCGGGGACGCCGCGGGACGCCGCCCGCTAGGTCGGGTACGCGGGCGGTCGCGGTGCCCGGTCCGTGGGTGGGACCGGCCCCGCGGCACTGCCTCGGAGGGCCGGTGCGCGGGGCCGGGGCCAGGGCCGGGCGGCCTCGGTACGGGGGTCTGGGTCATACCGTCGGCCGCCCGGGGCGGCGGGGCCGGCGGGCTACTCGATGGTGAAGCCCTGTTCCTTGCCGTACTTGAGGGAGGCTTCCTGCCAGTCGGCCAGGCCCTGCTCCAGAGGGGTGCCGGTGCTGTACGCCTTGCCGGCCTTGTCGTTGAAGATGGAGTTGGCGTACACCTGGAAGGGCAGGTAGGACCAGTCGTCCGGGACGTCGCCGGCCGACTGGGCGAGGATCTTGTTGGCCTGCTGGCCGCCGAAGTACTCGTACTTCCGGTCCAGGAAGTCCTTGGATTTCAAGATCGCCGTGGTGGCCGGGAAGGCGCCCTCGGCGACCCGGCTCTTCACGCCGTCACCGGCGTTGGCGTACTCCACGAAGGCGTAGGCGAGTGCCTTGTTGCCGCTCTTCCGAGGGATCGCCAGTGAGCTGCCGCCGTTCTCGGCGCTCACCGAGGCGCCGGGCTTCCACTGCGGCAGTGGGGCGACCCGCCAGTCTCCCGAGGCGCCCGGTGCCCCGGAGGTCAGGTTGGCGGGCATCCAGGCGCCGATGGCCAGGGTGGCGATGTTTCCGTCGGACAGGCCCTTGTACCACTCCTCGCTCCAGGAGGGAACGGGTGCCACCAGGTCGTCGTCGATGAGCTTCTGCCAGGTCCTGGCGTAGGCGGTGCTGCCCTCGTCGGTGAAGTCGATGGACACCTTGGTGCCGTCCACCTTGTAGGGGCGTCCGCCGGCCTGCCAGATCATGCTGGTGGTGAAGCCGGCCTCGCCGATGTCGTTGGTGATGTACACGTCCGGGTCGGCCTCGTGGAGCTTCTTCGCCGCGGTGACGTACTCGTCCCAGGTCCTGGGTACCGGTACGCCGTGCTTGTCGAAGACCTTCTTGTTGTAGAAGAGCGCCATCGGGCCGGCGTCCATCGGCAGGGCGAAGATGCCGTCGTCGTAGGAGACCGCGTTCCAGGGGCCGGGCGAGTAGGTGTCGTCCAGCTCATCGGCGCCGAAGCCGGACAGGTCGGTGAGTGACTCGCTCAGTGCGAACTGGCCGAGTGCGTAGTACTCGATCTGCGCGACGTCCGGTACGCCGGAGCCGGCGGAGATCGCGTTCTGCAGTGCGGTGTAGGCGTCGGTGTTGGTACCGGAGTTGACCAGCTCCACCTTCACCTTGGGGTACTTGTCCTCGAAGTCCTCGGCGACCTTCTTCAAGGTGGGCTCCCAGGCCCACACCTTGATGGTGCCGCCCTTCTCCAGCGCCGCCTTGATGTCGGACGGGGAGCCGCCGGCGCTGCCGCCGCCGTCATCATCGGAGGAGCCGCAGGCGGTCAGGGTCAGCGCGAGGGCGACCGCACAGGCCAGTCCCGTCCGGCGCAGCGCTCGTCGCGGTCTGTTGGTCATGGTCAGTCATCTCACTTCATGTGGTTCGGTACGTCGGTACGGGTGCCGGGGTCACGCGGCCGTGGGCAGGGGGTGCGGCCGGGTCACTCCTTGACGCTTCCGGCGGCGAGTCCCGACTGCCAGTACCGCTGGAGCAGCAGGAAGGCGGCGATGAGCGGCACGATGGTGAGCAGGGAGCCGGTGAGCACCAGATGGGGAACGGCTTCACCACCGGCGGTGGAGGCCTGTGCGTTCCAGGCGTCCAGGCCCAGGGTGAGCGGATACCAGTCCGGATCCTTGAGCATGATCAGCGGCAGGAAGTAGTTGTTCCAGGTGGCTACCACGCTGAACAGCAGCACCGTGACGATGCCCGGTGCCAGCAGAGGCAGGCACACCTGGAAGAAGGTGCGCAGTTCCCCGGCTCCGTCGATGCGCGCGGCCTCCATCAGTTCGGTGGGGATGGCTTCGGAGGCGAAGACCCACATCAGATAGAGCCCGAAGGGCGAGATCAGGGACGGGATGATCACCGCCCACGGTGTGTCGGTCAGCCCCATCTTGCTGAACATCAGGAAGGTGGGGATGGCCAGCGCCGTCCCGGGGACGGCGACCGCTCCGATGACGACGGCGAAGACGCCGCGCTTGCCGGGGAAATCGAAGCGGGCCAGGGCGTAGCCGCCGAGTACGGCGAGGAAGGTCGCGCCGCCCGCGCCGGCCACCACGTACAGCAGGGTGTTCAGCAGCCAGCGCAGGTAGACGCCGTCATGGTAGGTGAGGGTCTCGGTGATGTTGCTCCACAGGGCGAAGTCGCCGTCGAGCCACAGGCCGAAGGAGCTCTGCAGGCCGCTCTGGGTCTTGGTGGCGCTCATCAGCAGCCAGGCCAGGGGCAGCAGGGTGTAGATCACCACCAGGCCGGTGAGGAGGGTGAGCGCGATGCTGCGGCGGGGGCGGTCGCGTCGCTGTGTCCGGCGGGCGGGCGGGCGCGGTACGGGGGCGGGGCGGGGTCGGCGGTGCTTGGTGCTCGGCGGGGTGGCGGCCGGTGCGGTGGCTCCCATCGTCACTTCTCCTTCCGCATGCCGCGCAGCTGCACGACATAGGCGATGATCATGGTGAGGATTCCCATGACGATCGCCACCGTGGCCGCGTAGTTGTGCTGCTGCCCGTCGAAGGCCAGCGAGTAGGTGTACAGGTTGGGCGTGAAGTGCGTGGTGATCGCGTTCGGGGCGATGTCCTGCAGGATGCTGGGCTCGTTGAACAGCTGGAAGCTGCCGATGATGGAGAAGATGGTGGCGATGACCAGCGCGCCGCGGATGGCGGGGATTTTGATCGCGGTGATGACGCGCCACTGGCCGGCCCCGTCGATCTCCGCGGCCTCGTAGAGCGAGTGCGGGATCACGCGCAGGGCCGAGTAGAAGATGAGCATGTTGTAGCCCATGAACTCCCAGGTCACGATGTTGCCGATGGAGGCGAGGACCAGGTCGGCGGAGAGCGGTTCGGGCATCGACACGCCGAAGGTGTCGTTGATGTTGCCCACCAGGCCGAAGCGCGTCCCGTACATGAAGCCCCACATGAGGGTGGCCACCACTGCGGGGACGGCGTAGGGCAGGAAGATCGCCACTCGGAAGAAGTTCCGGCCGTAGAGCCGTCCGCTGTCGATCGCCAGCGCCACCAGCAGCGCGATCCCGAGCATGACGGGCACCTGGACGGCGAGGAACAGGCTCACCCGGCCCAGCGCGGACCAGAACTGCGGGTCCTCGAAGGCGCGCTGGTAGTTGTCGAGGCCGACGAACGAGGTGCCTCCCACCAGCCGGTCCTGGAAGAGGCTGAGATGGATCGAGTAGGCGATCGGCGCGAGGAACACCAGGGCGAAGACCGCCATGAAGGGGCCGATGAAGCCCCACCCGATCCACGCTCGCCGGCGGCGGAACCTCTGCCGTGGGGCGGACCGCCCCACGGCAGAGGGTGCTGGCAATGTCGTCATGGCTGAATTCCTCGCGTGTCGTACGGGATGCCCGGCGGAGGGGAATACGGAAGCCGTCAGCGCACGGGAGGCGGGCCGGGCGTTACAGAGATGTTTACGTAAACATCGCGCTGATGAGATGCTTACATTGAGCCCTCGGGGGCGTCAACATTCGTGCGGTACTGATTTGGCCCTGACTGACGGGAGGCCGGGAGTGCAGGTGGACGGCGTCATGGACGACGCGAACACGGGAGGCCGGAAACGGTCCCGGGAGGCGGCCGGCAGGCCGGGGCAGCAGCGCCGGGTCTCCATGGCGGACGTGGCCCGGCGGGCCGGAGTCTCCTCACAGACCGTGTCCCGTGTGTCGAACGGTCACCCGGGTGTCGTCGAGGCGACCCGGCAGCAGGTCCTGGCCGCCATGAAGGAACTGGGCTACCGGCCCAACAGCGCAGCCCGGGCCCTGAAGCGGGGCGAGTTCCGCACCATCGGCATCATTCTGTTCACGCTCTCCACGACCGGCAACGTCCGGACGCTGGAGGCCATCGCCACCTCGGCGGCCCGGGAGGGTTACGCCACCACCTTGCTGCCCGTCGCCGTACCGACCCAGGACGAGGTGCGCGGCGCCTTCACCCGGTTGGGAGAGCTGGCGGTGGACGCGATCATCGTGATCATGGAGGTGCACCTGCTGGACGCCGCCACGGTCTCGCTGCCGCCCAACGTCGGCGTGGTCGTGGCGGACTCCGACGCCGGCGACCGGTACAGCGTGGTGGACACCGACCAGATGGGCGGCGCCACCGAAGCGGTACGGCACCTGCTCGACCTGGGGCACGCCACCGTGTGGCACGTGGCCGGACCGCAGGAGTCCTACGCCGCGCAGCGCCGGACCGACGCCTGGCGGGCGGAGCTGGAGCGGGCCGGTCGGGAGGTGCCGCCGCCGCTGCGGGGCGACTGGTCGGCCGAGTCCGGGTACCAGGCGGGGCTGCGGCTGGCCCGGGAACCCGGCTGCACCGCCGTCTTCGCGGCGAACGACCAGATGGCGCTGGGCGTGCTGCGCGCCCTGCACGACAGCGGCCGTAAGGTGCCGGACCAGGTCAGCGTGGTGGGGTTCGACGACATCCCGGACGCGGGCTCCTTCATCCCGCCGCTCACCACGGTCCACCAGGACTTCGCGGAGGTCGGCCGGCGCTGTGTGGAGAGCGCGCTGCGGCAGATCCGTACCGAGCAGGAGGAGCACGGCACCACACTGGTACCGACCCGGATGGTGGTCCGGAAGAGCACCGCCCCGCCCCCGGCCGGCGCCGGCTGAACAGCCCCCACGGTGTGGCGGGAGCCCGTGCGCCTGCGCGGCAGGATCTCGCGCTCCGCCGGCCCGGTGGAACGGTCGGCGTGGGGGCGACCGCTCGGCGCCCGCCCCCACGCCCTCCGACGCGGGGGGTGCGTCGGGCCGGCGTGGCGCCCCGGCGCACCCCCCGGTACGGCTATGCCCCGCTCTCCCCCAGCGTCCAGAGCTGGTTGCTGCCGGAGTTCGGCTCCCACACCGCCACCGTGGCCCCGTCATGCGTGGCGGCGCCCGCCACGTCGAGCAGTTGCCCGCTCCCGGCGTTGACGAAGGTCCACCGTCCGTCGCCGGTGGTCGACAGGACCCACTGCGCTTGCTGTGACACCGTCGATCCCTCGTCCGCCAGCACGGCGGCGCCGTCCTGGGCCGCGAGCGCGCGCCCGCTCTCCGCCTCCCTGATCACATAGCGTCCGCGGTTGCCGTGTCCCGGGGTGATCCGTTCGAAGGTCCACCGCTGGCCGGCACCGTCGGAGCGGTCGTCCCGGATGGCGACGCCGCGCCCGTCGTCCGCGACGGTGAGCGACTTCCCGCTGCCCTCGCCGGTGAGTCGGTAGGCGTGCCCGTCCTGGATTCCTGCACCGTCCGCGACGCCGGAGACGCCGGAGACGAGGAACGTGGTGACCGTACGCGCCGGGACGGAGATCGTGGCGCGGTCTCCGGAGACCCGCACCGGTTCACGGGACTGGAGGACTTCACCGGCGCCGGTCACCACCGGTGTCACCGTGGCGTCCGGGTTCACTTGAGCGAACTTGGACAGATCCAGGGTGACATTCCGAGCCGCGTCACTGTCGTTGACATGGACGACGGTGGCCTTCTGGCCTCCCTCGGAGACCGCCGCGACGCTCGCGGGGTCCTCGGTGCGCACCAGCCGGTCGCCGGGCTTGATGTAGTGCGTGAAGTTCCGCGCGGTGTTGAACTTGGTGTTGGTGCGGACCGGGCAGGTCCGCAGGGTGTCGCCGGCCTTGCAGTCGAAGGGCACCTGGATGGTGCCCCAGTTGCCGCCCTGGGCCGACTCCCCGCCCGGCTTCATGTTGTTGTAGTCCTCGACGGGTTGCCAGAACAGCCAGGCAGTCGGCTCCAGTTCCCGCAGGTCCCCGACGATGTGACGGGCCAGGCCGAGACCAGGGCCCATGTCCGTGAAACTCTGCCCCTGGCCCCAGTCGCCGTCCACCTCGCTCATCCACAACGGCTTGTCCGCGGCTTTGGCCAGGTCGCGGACGGTGGTGCGGCCGCCGGTGCCGTAGGTGTGCACGTTCAGCCGGCCGACCATGTCCCGTTCGCTCGTGGTGTACGCCCGCCAGTTGCCGGCGAACCCCTCCGGGGTGCTCTCGTCCATCGCCGATATCCGCGGGTCCACCGCTGCCGTGCGGAGCTCCTCGTGGAGCGCGCGGAGCACCGACCGCTGCAGCTCGGGGCTCATGTGGGTGCCCTCCTGACGACCACCGGTCGGTTCCCCGTCGGGGCCGAGGGTGGTCCTCCAGGTGCCGTTCGGCTCGTTGAAAGGGTCGAGGGTGGCGATGTCGATGCCGTGCGCACGCTCGACTCGCTCCACGACGCCGATCAGGTACCGGGTGTAGTCCGTGACGGAGTCCGGCTTCAGCTGGTCGGCCTGGGGGTCGAAGCCGCCCGAGACATAGCCGCTGGTGGTCATGAACCATGGCGGGGAGTTGCTGAACGCCTCCCAGTGGTCCACCTGCGATTTGACGCGGTCCACCCACCACCGCTGAGCACGGTCCGCCTCCGGGTTCCACAGCTCGGGGTCGTCCGGTGACCACCAGTCGGTGTCCTCCCGCGTGGTGCCGGCCGGGGCCTTCCACCATCCCGGGACGGCGCCCCCGGCGCGCAGATAGTCGCGCACATCAGGGGCGTTGCCACCGCCGATGTTGTACCGGGCGATATTGAGTGCCAGTCCCTGGTCCCCGAAGACGAGGTCGGCGAGGCGTTGGCGGATCTGCTCCGGGTAGCCGCCGGTGGCGTTGGCGAACCAGACGAGGCTGGTGCCCCAGCCCTGGAACGGCTCGCCCGCGTAGGAGGGGTCGGGCGTGATGGTGATCGACTCATCGGTGGCGGACGGGCCCGCCGATACCGGAGGCGAGGTGGCGAGGGTGCCGGCGAGCAGTGCGCCCAGCGCACCGGCCGCAACCGCAACGCGCCTGCGGCGCGAGGTTCTTGCCATGGAGAGGGCTCCTTGGGGGGATGCGTGACGAGCCTGTGATCGGGATATGCGCCGCCGTCGCGCCGCGCCGGGCGGCGCCCGGCGCGGCCCCATCTCATGGGGGCAAGGGAGAGGGAAGAGCGGCGCGCATACGAAACACCGATGACGCCGAACATCCGGCGACGTAATGTTTGCGTAAACATCAGCTGGTGCGATGCTGGCACCAGCGACCGGCAGCGTCAAGGCGCGCGGACGACCGAGCCTGCCCCGCGCCACCCTCGCCGGTACAAGGGCGTCGCCCAACTCGTCTCCGACGGCCGGGCGCAGGGCTACGTCCTCAACGAGCCGGTCTTCATCTTCCTCGCCCGCGGCAAGATCGCCGGCCTGCCGGTGATGACCTGGATCCTGATCGTGGTCGCGCTGGCGGTGCACGTGCTGCTCAAGCACACCGACATCGGCCGCAACCTCTACGCGATGGGCGGCAACGACACCGCGGCACGACTGGCGGGCGTCTCCGTCAACAAGTACCTGGTGGCCGTCTACGCCCTGATCGGCGTGGTCGCCGCCATCGCCGGCATCCTGCTGACCGCCCGCACCGGATCCGGGCAGCCCGACTCCGACAGCGAAGGCCTGGAGCTCAAGGCGATCACCGCCGACGCCCTCGGCGGCTGCGCCCTCAAGGGCTACAAGGGCGGCATCGGCGGCACGCTGCTGGCCGTGGCACTGCTCGGTGCGCTGGAGAACGGCCTGACGGTCGAGGGCATCAACACCTTCTGGCAGAACGTCGCCCAGGGCGCCCTGCTGGTGGCCGCCTTGGTCATCCAGCAGCGCCGCAGCGGGGAACGCGCCGTCGGACTACCCGCCTGACCCCCGTCCCCGCACCCGACGAGCAGAAGGGGAGTCGAGCCGGGCCCCGGGGGGGCCCCCCGGGGGCGGGGGGGCCCCGGGGGGCCCCCCCCCCCCGCGGGGGGGGGGCCCCCGGGCGGGCCGGGGGGGGGGGCGCCGGGGTCGGGCCCGGTGCCCCGCGGA
>NZ_JBIRFT010000018.1:52865-124301 GCF_044327625.1 Streptomyces sp. NPDC018031 | reverse complement strand
CCTTCGGTGTTTCCAACCTTACCAGATCCGTTTTCCGTTCCGTTCCCGGTTCGGATTTCATTTCCGGTCCCCGTTGGAGGGGGTTTGCCTTTCGGGCGGATTTTTGTTTCCGCGCCTTCCGGCTGTTTCGACTTTATCAGAATCACTTCCGCCGACCTAATCGGCGTTTGTGTTCCAACTGATTCGAAGGTGCCCGCCGGAATCTCGTTCCAGCGGAGCGTTCGTAGACGCTAACCGTTGACCCGGGGACCTGTCCAGTCCCTCTCGCAACCGTTAAAATCTACCTCCCCACCACACCCGTGTCAACAGGTGTCTTGGGGCGAAGAGGAGACTAGCAGCTCAACGGGGCCCGACGCACATCACGCCGCCGTGGGCGGGGCGGAGCCACGGTCGGCCGCCGCGACGTCCCCGTACTCCCCGCGTTCCGCCGCCCGGGCGCCCACCCTGAAGACGTACAGGAGAAAGAGCAGCTCAGCGACGGCTCCGATGGCGATCCGGGCGCTGGTGTGCAGACCGGACGGCGTCACGAACGCCTCAATGAGACCGGCCACCAGCAGCACCGCCGCCAGGCCCATCGCCATACCGAGCGCGGCCCGTCCTTCCCGGGCGAGGGCGGTACGGCGCGGGCGCGGACCCGGGTCGATCACGGTCCAGCCCAGGCGCAGCCCGGTACCCGCGGCGATGAAGACCGCGGTGAGTTCGAGCAGGCCGTGCGGGATCACCAGCCCGAGGAAGGTGTCCAGTCGGCCCGCTGCTCCCATCAGTCCGATCCCGATACCCAGGTTGAACATGTTCGCCAGCAGGACGGCCACCACAGGCAGACCGAGGAAGGCGCCCAGTACCAGGCAGAGGGCCACCGCCTGGGCGTTGTTCGTCCACACCTGGGCGGCGAAGGACGTGGCGGGGTGGCTGGAGTAGTACGTCTCGTACTCCCCGCCGGGCCGGGTCAGGTCGCGCAGCCGCTCCGGTGCCGCGATGGACGCCTGTACCTCGGCGTGGGTACCGATCCACCAGCCGATGAGGGCCGCGACCGTCAGCGAGAGCACCGCCGTGGGAATCCACCAGTGGCGGGTGCGGTACACCGCCGCCGGGAACCCCGCCGCGAAGAAGGCCGCGGCATCCCGCCAGCTCGCCTTCCTCGCCCCGGTCACCGCAGAGCGCGCCCGTGCGACGAGGGAGGTCAGCGCTCCGGCCGGGTGGGTGTCGGGGGCGATCGTCCGGATCAGCGACAGGTGGGTGCCGGCGCGCCGGTAGAGGGCGACGAGTTCGTCCACCTCCGCTCCGGTGAGGTGGCGCCGGCGCACCAGGGTGTCCAGCCGTTCCCATTCGGCCCGGTGGGCCGCGACGAAGACATCGAGATCCATGACGGCTGCTCCTCGCGATGGGGGCAAGCACCGCCAGCTTGGCAGATCGGGCCTCGGCCACCCCTATGGATGCTCCGGTGGGGTGAGGGGGAGCGGCCCGAGCGGCCGCGGCGGACCCCGCGGAGGCTTGGCGGTCGGCCGCGGGGCGGCGGCAGACTGGTGATACGCGCCGGCTCGCGCGGCTACTCGTGCGGCTGGACCCGGTGGTGGAGAGGCGGGTGGGCGAGGCATGAGCGAGCTGGTCACCGGTGACGCGGTGGTCCTGGGACTGCGCCCGGCCCGTCTGCCGAGCCGCGCCCTGGCGGTGCTGATCGACCTGGTGGCGGCCTGGCTCGTCTACCTCGCGGTGTCCGTTGCGGTGGTGGCGGGAACGGGATCGCTGGACGACGCGGCCGCAGCGGCCGTGGCGGTGGCGCTCTTCGTGCTGGTGCTGGTGGGGGTGCCGATCGCGGTCGAGACGCTGAGCCATGGCCGGTCGCTGGGGAAGCTGGTGTGCGGGCTGCGCGTGGTCCGGGAGGACGGCGGGCCGATCCGATTCCGCCACGCGCTGGTCAGGGGCGCGGTCGGGGTGATCGAGATCCTGGCGTCGCTGGGCACCATCGCCTGCATCGCCTCCCTGGTCTCGGACCGGGGACGGCGCGTCGGAGACGTGTTCGCCGGAACCCTGGTCGTCCGGGAACGGGTCCCCACCGGCCGGCCGGTGCTGCCGCCGGCTCCTCCGCCCTGGCTCGCCGACCGGTTCGCCGGAGCCGATCTGTCCGGGGTGCCGGACGGGTTGTGGCTCGCGGTCCGCCAGTACCTGACGCGTATGCGCCAGCTCGATCCGGAGGTGGGGGCGACGCTGGCCGAGCGACTGGCGGACGAGGTCGCGGCGTGTGTCGGACGGCCCCGGCCGGAGGGGACTCCCGCGGCGGCGTATCTGGCCGCCGTGACAGCGGAGCGGCAGTCGCGCGACGCGCGGCGGTTGCTGGGGCCTGCGGCGGGCGGGGTGGGCGGGGCGCCGGTTACCGGTGGGATTCCGGGTGCGGGGCAGGTACTCGGAAGCGGAGTGATGACCGGACACGGTGCCGCGGCGGGCGGGGTGGACGCGGGTGGGCCGGCGGCAGAAGGACGACTTGGTGGGACCGTGCCGGCCGCGAGCGGGTGCGGCGAGGCCGGACCGGTGGAGATCGGACCGGCCGGAAATGGCCCCGGCGGGAGTGGACCGGTCAAGACCGGACCGGGCGGGAGTGGACCGGGCGGGAGTGGCTGGGTCGGACCGGGTGCGGTGGCGGGCGGGGGGCCGGGTGAGGACGCGCCGGTGGACGGCGTTCCGGACGAAGCTCCCGGGACCGTGGGCGCAGCGGGCAGGGCCGAACCCGGGGCGGAGGCCATGTCGGCGGCTCCGCCGGCGAAGGTGACTGGATTTGCACCCCCGCGCTAGGGCCTTCCAGGAGGCTCAAGCGAAAGTCGAGGGCGGTGTGTCAAGGTCATCGAGCTCGATACCAGGCGCGGACAGAACCACGTCCCCCGCGATGTGCACGCTGTACTGCTCCCCCGTGTCCAACGCGCTGACCTGGTATTCGTCCACGATCAGCGGGCTGTTGCCGGTGCCGTGCGGCGTTCTGCCGATCAGGGCCCAGGACTGGTCCAAGGTGCGTGGTGCGAGAACGGGAGCGGTGAAGGCCACGAGGCGTACACGGGTGGCGGGATCGCCCGGCTCCAGGCGGAGCAGCCGTGACGTGGCGACCAGAAACGCGGGTGACGCGCCGGTGAAGGCGTGCGCGGCGACATTGCCCTCGGTGGCGTGATCGCCGGTGGGATCGGTGCGCACCCAGGTGACTCCGTCGAGGGCCGCGCCGCGGACCTGCCAGTCGGCCGCGTGGAGTTCGAGACGGATCGGGCGGCCGAGCTCGTCCAGGGTCAGGTCGACGGAGCCGGCGGTGGCGCCGTGGGGATCCGCGCCCGGCGCGCTGCCGGAGGGGGTGGTGAGCTGGGAGACGTAGCGCCAGCCGGAGGGGCCGATGGCGCAGTGGAAGTGCTCTTCTCCGAGGGAGGTGTGATCGTGCGGATCGTGAAGCGAATAGCGGCCGCGGGGCATGGTGGGTCCTTGACGGTGCAGACGGGACAGGCCCCCGCCGGCGGGGGCGGGGGCCTGATACCGACTGGTCAGCGCGGCTGACGGATCAGGTCAGCGGCGCCGGGGCTCAGTAGCGGTAGTGGTCGGACTTGTACGGGCCCTCGACCGGGACGCCGATGTAGGCGGCCTGCTCCGGGCGGAGCGTGGTCAGCTTGGCGCCGAGCGCGTCCAGGTGGAGGCGGGCCACCTTCTCGTCCAGGTGCTTGGGGATCACGTAGACGTCGGTCGGGTACGACTCGGGCTTGGTGAACAGCTCGATCTGCGCGATGGTCTGGTTGGCGAACGAGTTGGACATTACGAACGACGGGTGACCGGTCGCGTTGCCCAGGTTGAGCAGGCGTCCCTCGGACAGCACGATGATCACCTTGCCGTCGGGGAAGGTCCAGGTGTGGACCTGCGGCTTGACCTCGTCCTTCACGATGCCCGGGACGGCGGCCAGGCCGGCCATGTCGATCTCGTTGTCGAAGTGGCCGATGTTCCCGACGATGGCCTGGTGCTTCATCCTGGCCATGTCGCCGGCCATGATGATGTCCTTGTTGCCCGTGGTGGTGATGAAGATGTCGGCGGTCTCGACGACGTCCTCGAGGGTGGCCACCTGGTAACCGTCCATGGCCGCCTGGAGCGCGCAGATCGGGTCGATCTCGGTGACCACCACGCGTGCGCCCTGGCCGCGCAGGGACTCCGCGCAGCCCTTGCCCACGTCGCCGTAGCCGCAGACGACCGCGACCTTGCCGCCGATCAGGACGTCGGTGGCGCGGTTGATGCCGTCGATCAGCGAGTGCCGGCAGCCGTACTTGTTGTCGAACTTCGACTTGGTCACCGAGTCGTTGACGTTGATGGCCGGGAAGAGCAGCGAACCGTTGCGGTGCATCTCGTACAGGCGGTGGACGCCGGTGGTGGTCTCCTCGGTGACGCCCCGGATCTCGGAGGCCAGGCGGGTCCACTTCTGCGGGTTCTCGGCCAGGGTGCGGTTGAGCAGTTCCAGGATGACCCGGTGCTCGTCGTTCTCGGCGGTGTCCACCGAGGGAGCGGCACCGGCCTTCTCGTACTCCACGCCGTTGTGGACGAGGAGGGTGGCGTCACCACCGTCGTCCAGGATCATGTTCGGGCCGCCGGTCTCGGCGTCCGGCCAGGTCAGGGCCTGCTCGGTGCACCACCAGTACTCCTCCAGGGTCTCGCCCTTCCAGGCGAAGACCGGCACACCCTGCGGGTTCTCAGGGGTGCCGTCGGGGCCGACCGCAACGGCGGCGGCGGCGTGGTCCTGGGTGGAGAAGATGTTGCACGAGGCCCAGCGCACCCGGGCACCGAGCGCTACCAGCGTCTCGATGAGCACGGCGGTCTGGACGGTCATGTGCAGCGACCCGGTGACGCGGGCACCGGCGAGCGGCTGGGCTTCGGCGTACTCGGCGCGGATCGCCATCAGGCCGGGCATCTCGTGCTCGGCGAGAGCGATCTCCTTGCGGCCGAAGGCGGCCAGCGACAGGTCGGCGACCTTGAAGTCCTGACCGTTGGCAGCGGTGGTCATGAGGTTGTCCTCCATCGGGTTCGAGCGAGAGTGGTCTCGGCTGGGCATGCGGCGGCGGACCGTGCGCGCACACGGAAACGCGGAGTGCGCGTCCGCCACTCACAGGCGCAGTCCGTCGAAGGCCCTCTCTCCCTCGGACGGTCCGCGAGCGGACCACCCGACCGCCATCAGCAGCGACGTCTGGCTCTGATCCCGAATCTACACCGGCCCGGGTGGTACGCCCCAGTCCGAGGGGGCGCACTTCGGCCGCGCCGGGCCGCTCTGCGCGAGGTGCCGGTGGGGGTTCCGGCGGGTCGACAGGCCCTGTGGCCGGTGCACCCGCGAGGGCGGCGAGCGGGTGCTGCGGGACGGCGGGACCGCTCATGAAGGGTCATGGAAGGTCATGGAGGCGCATTGGAGGCGCATGGAGTAGGGGCTACGGCAGCAGGTTGCCGGTGGAGGCCACCGGGTTCCGGGAGCGGCTGCCGACCGCACGTGTCCGGCGGCGATGGTGCACCTACCTGCCGGGACCAGATGGCCGCGAGACCGAGAGACGGGAGGGCGGGTGAGCGAGGTGACCGGAAGGGCAGGGGGCAGAGGGGCAGGTGGCCGGGAGGGCGGGCGGCGGGGAGGGGGCGGGCGGAGACGGCGCGGGCCCCGCGCCGGGAGGACGCGGGGCCCGCGGGGGCCGGGCCGGACCGAGCCGGACCGGTGGGGCGACCGGGTGCACCGGCCCCGGGGAGGGGCCCGGTGCGCTTCGGGGGCCGGGTCAGTGAGCGGAGGGCGGGGTGCCCGGAGCCACGGTGGCGCCGGACGCGGCGGCTTCCGAGCTGTAGATGTCCGGTTCCAGGTAGATCACCCGGGCGATGGGTACCGCCTCCCGGATGCGTGCCTCGGCGGCGTCGATGGCGCGGGCGACCATCTGGGCGGTGTGGTCGTGCTCCACCGCGATCTTGGCGGCGACCAGCAGTTCCTCCGGGCCGAGGTGCAGGGTGCGCATGTGGATGAGGCCGGTGACGGTCTCGCCGTCCACCACCGCGTCGCGGATCCTCTCGACCTGGTCGATGTCGGCCGCCTCACCGAGCAGCAGCGACTTGGTCTCCACGGCGAGGACCAGCGCGATCAGCACCAGCAGGGCGCCGATGCACACCGTGCCGATGCCGTCCCAGACGCCGTCGCCGGTGAGCAGCGCGAGGCCGACGCCGCCGAGGGCCAGGAAGAGGCCGACCAGCGCGCCGAGGTCTTCGAGGAGGACGACGGGGAGTTCGGGTGCCTTGGCGCGGCGGACGAACTGGCGCCAGGTGAGCCCGCCCCGGACGTGGTTGGACTCCTTGATGGCGGTCCGGAAGGAGAAGGTCTCCGCGATGATCGCGAAGACGAGCACGCCGACGGGCCAGTACCAGTGCTCGATCTCGTGCGGGTGCTTGATCTTCTCGTAGCCCTCGTACAGGGCGAAGGCGCCGCCGAGGGCGAAAAGGACGATGGAGACGAGGAAGGCGTAGATGTACCGCTCGCGGCCGTAGCCGAAGGGGTGCTCCGGGGTGGCCTCGCGCTTGGCCTTCTTTCCGCCGAGGAGCAGCAGCCCCTGGTTGCCCGAGTCGGCGAGCGAGTGCACGCCTTCGGCGAGCATCGACGCCGAGCCGCTGACCGCCGCCGCCACGAACTTGGCCACGGCGATGGCCAGGTTGGCGCCCAGCGCGGCGACGATCGCCTTGGTTCCGCCTGATGCACTCATATGTGCTGGATGTCCCTTCCGCCTTTCGGCAGCTTTGGTGACGCTTCAGCGCTTCACGGCGGGACATTGTTGCAGCACCGCGCGAGGCCGCCGGGTCAGACGGTCACCGTGGCGCGGAACAGGGTGCCGTCGCCGGCCGCCTCGACGCGCTCGCCGGCCGGGACGAAGGCGGTCTCGCCCTGCTGGAGAGTGAGTTCGGCCGGGTCGCCGGCCGACCGCAGCCGCACCGTGCCGGCGGTGCAGAGCAGGATCTGCGGAGTGTCGGCAGGGAGCCCGCGGGGGGCGGCGCCGTCGGCCAGGACGTGGCGGGAGAGCCTGAAGTCGTCGATCGGGGTGGCGTACAGCTCCTCACCGTCCGGTTCGGCCTCCGGGCGCAGGATCGCGGGCGGGGCGCTCTCGAAGCGGACGATCCGCAGCAGCTCGGGCACGTCGACGTGCTTGGGGGTCAGCCCGCAGCGCAGCACGTTGTCCGAGGTGGCCATGATCTCGACGCCGAACCCGTCGAGGTAGGCGTGCGGCACACCGGCCCCGAGGTAGAGCGCCTCACCGGGCTGCAGCCGGACGTGGTTGAGCAGCATCGCGGCGATCACGCCCGGGTCGCCGGGGAAGTGCCGGGCGGTGAAGGCGTACGCGGCGTAGGCCGGGGCGTGCGGGCCGCCGAGCGCGGCGAGCCGTTCGGCGGCCCGGGCGGCCTCCTCCACGGTCTCGGCCATGGCGTCCCGGTCGGCGGTCAGCACGGCGGTGAGGAGTTCCCGGAGCGCGTCCGCCTCGGGGTGCGCGTGCAGGATGTCGACGTAGGGCTTGAGGGAGTCGACGTCCAGGGCGGCCATGGCCTCGGCGGTGACCTCGGGGTCGCGGAAGCCGCAGAACCCTTCGAACGGCGTGAGGGCGCAGATCATCTCGGGCTTGTGGTTGGCGTCCTTGTAGGTGCGGTGCGGGGCGTCGAGCGGGACGCCGCGCGCCTCTTCGTCCGCGAAGCCGGTCCGGGCCTGCTCCAGGTCCGGGTGGACCTGGAGCGACAGCGGGGCGGCCGCGGCGAGCAGCTTCACCATGAACGGCAGGGTGGGGCCGAAGCGGCGGGCCGCCGCCGTACCGAGTTCGCCCTCCGGGTCGGCGGCGATGACCTCGTGGAGGGCGGTCGGCCCGCTGCCGCGGTCGATCCGGGACGGCGCTCCGGGGTGCGCCCCCATCCACAGCTCGGCCTGCGGCTCGCCGCTCGGCTCCTGGCCCAGGAACCGGGGGATGGCGGTGGTGGAACCCCAGGCGTAGGGGCGCACGGTGTTCGCGAGGCGGTCCATGGTCTCTGTTCCTCACTGTTCGTACGGCCGCACGGTTCGGTGCGGCCGGGTGTCTCGTACGGCGGGTGCCCGTCCACCACGTGCGCCCCCGGTGCCGGGGCGCGGCACACCCGTCGGATGTCAGGCGGCCGCCGCGGTCGTTCGGGCCGGCCCCCGGTCCGGGCGCACGGCGGACCGGTCGCTCACGGCGGACCGGTCACGGCGGACCGGTCACGGCGGACCGGTCACGGCGGACCGGTCACGGCCGGCGCCGCGCTCACGCCGGCGCGGCCCGTCCACCACCGGTAGTCATGATCTCTCTGCCGAGGCGAGCGTGAGGTAAACGGCGGCGAAATCCGCGATGGCGAGAAGTTCAGCAGCGCTTTCCAGTGGGGTGCCCTCGGCCGGTTCGAGCTCGCTGATGGCGGTGTCGTGGGCGAGCGCCAGTTCTCGGGCGGTCGGCACGGCCGAGTTGGCGGGCCCCTGCTGGTCGCGGAAGAGAACGATGCGGGCGTGCAGGGCCTCCGGGTCCTCCACCCGGTCCCGGAAGAAGTCGTCCGGGTTCGCGCCGCCCGCGAACGCCCCGGTCAGCAGCGCACCGTGGGCGGCGAGCGCGCCGGGCAGTTCGGCAGCGAGGGCCGGCCGGCCCGCCAGCGCGGCGAGCAGTCCCGCGAAGCGGCGCCCCGCAGCACCGGCCACCGGCCCCTCGGTCCACACCAGCGGGAGTGCCCCGGCCAGCTCGGCGGCGAGGGTCTTGGCCGGGTTGGTGTAGGTGGCGATGGCGGGGCCGCAGCGTTCGGCGACCCGGTCCAGGCGATCGGCGACCTGCGCCAGGGCGGAGGGGGGCGCCTCCACCAGTCCGATCCGGTCGACCAGCGCGAGCAGCGGGGTGAGCAGCGCCCAGAGGGTGCCGGGGAGGGCGCGTCCGGTGCTCTCGTCGGGCGCGGTGCCGGGCGGGTCCGCGGCGTGGCCGGCACCGGCGGGGGCCGGGTGCCGGGTGCCCTCGGCGGCGGGGCCGCTCCCCGGTTCCCCGGCCGCCTCGGGGTCGAAGGCGGCCGCGTCCGGGGGCAGGTCCTCGCGGACTTCCGCCGTGTCGTCGTACGGAGCGGTGGCGTAGGGCGCGCCGAGGTAGCCGGCGGCTGCCAGCGGGACCGCGAGCCCCCGTGCCTGGGCGACCGCGTCGGTGAGGGGGGACCGCTCGGGCGCGACCGCGGCGATCGAGCAGCCCCTGCGGTAGGCCTGTTCCACGAGTTCGGGGAGACCGGGTTCGGCGCCGTCCGGGGTGGCGATCAGCAGCAGGTCCGCCGAGCTCGCCCAGCCCGGCAGGGTCCAGCGGAGGGCGCCGGGGGCGGGAGCGACACCGCTCGGCGTGATGAGGCTGACCGGGCAGCTGCCCCCGGTCCACGCGGCCAGCAGATCCGCGGTGCAGCTGCCGGCCGCGCCCGGGCCGGCGACCAGCACCGCGCGGGGGCGGCCGTCCGGCCTGAGGTCGTGGATGCCGGCCTCGGCGGCGTGCCGGGCGGCCGTGCGTACCCGGGCACCGGATTCGGCGGCCCCGCGCAGCAGCCCGCGGATATCGGCGCGGGCGAGGGCCTCCGGGGCATCGAGGAGAGATTCGTCGAGCATCGGGCTAGGGCCTCCGATCGCCGTGGGCGGTGCGGTTGGGTTGTTCCTCGGGTGCGGTCGGCACCACCGCGCCGGCCGCTCCGGTTGCTTCCCGCACCGGGTGAACGGCGGGCGGTGCCGCCGCGCCGGCCGGGTGCGGTCGGCGCGGGCTCCCGGGGTACCGGCGGGGCGCGGGGTGCTTGCTCGCTGATTGTCCTGTGATCCAGAACGTACCTCGGGCGGTGCCGCTGTGTCCCCGAGTACCCCGCCGCGCGGATTCTCCGCGTGGTGACCGGTCGGGCAGGACGACATCAGGCCGCCGGGCCGCCGGGCGGGCCGCCGGGTGCGCCACGCGGCGGAGCGGGGGTGGGCGGGCGGCGCGGCTGGGGGCTGGGCGGGGTCTCGGCCCGGCGGGCCGCCCGGAGCGGGCTGTCCGGCCGAACCGGGCGGGCCGGCAGCACCGGGCTGTCCGACCTGGTCTGTCCGAAGTCGGCTGGCCGAGGTGCGCTGCCTGCAGTCGGCTGGCCGTGGTGCGTTGCCTGCAGTCGGCTGGCCGAGGTGCGCCGGCTGGCATGCGCTGTCTGACGTGCGCTGGGCGGGGTGGACGGGCCGCCCGGAGCGGCGGGTGCGCGAGAGGACCGGTTACGGACCCGTGCGGTGGCTGTGCGGCGCAGGCCCCGGGGCGTCGGCAGGTCGCACGGCGGGGAAACGGCCGACCCGCGCGGGTGGCGAGCAGCGGTACGAGGCGTGAGGTGCCGCCGCACGGAGGGGCGGGGTGCAGGGACGGACGGGCGGCGCGCCGGTCGGCACGGCTGTGTGGTGCCGAGCACCGCGGTCCGGTGGCGTCCGGTCCACCCACGCCCGGGCGGAGGGGTGCCTGCCGGGGTGCGAGTCCCGGGGCGTGGATGCCCGCGGCCCTGGGGCGGGGGACGACTGCCGTGGGTGCGCGCGGCGGCGGCGCGCACCCGGCGTGGCTCAGGCCGGCCGGCGGGCCTCGTCGACGAGGAGGACCGGGATGTCGTCCCGCACCGGGTAGGCGAGGCCGCAGTCCGAGCTGGTGCAGACCAGCTCGGGGGTCTCCGGGCCCGTCTCCTCGCGCAGCGGGGCGTGGCACGCCGGGCAGGCGAGAATCTCCAGCAGACCGGCTTCGAGCGGCATCGGGGGGTTCCCTTCGGGGATGGACGTGGTCCGGTCAGCCTACCGCCGGGTTCGCACGCGGTTCGTCCAGGGCCCGAGCGCGGGGCCCGTCACCCCGGCCGGGCGCGGGGCGCGCTCGGAGCCGGCGGTACGGGGATGCTCCGGCGGTCTGGGGCACGCGCACGCCCCGGCTCCGGGTGACGTGTCCCGCTTCGGCCCCCAGAACTGCGGGGGGCGCGCTCAGGGCCGGGTGGTGGCGCGGGCGCGCGCTGACGGCCGAAGGTGCCGGATGCGCTCGGGCCGCAGGAGCGGACGCGCCAGGGGCCGAGGGTGCGAGGCGTTCCCGGCTTCGGTGGGTGGTGCCGGGCGGGCCGACGCCGAAGGGTGTCCTGGCCGATCCCCGCAGTCGCGTGACGCGCTCAGGGCGAGGTGGTGCCGTTGGCGCCCGAGGCCGATCGCGCCCGACGCCGACGCGTGTCCTGCCCGGCCCGGCTCCCGCAGCCGCAGAACGCGCTCAGGGTGGGATGGGTGCCGGCGCGCTCGCCCCCGGGCACGTTCCCAGCCCGGCCCCCGGACCCGAGGCAGGCGCCCGTCCCCGGAACCGAGGCAGGCGCCCCGCCCCCGGAATCGCGGCGCCGGCCCGAGGACATCAAGGAGAACGGAGGCCCCGGAGCACCCGGCAGAATCACCGGCTCCGGAGTACCGGGCAGAACGCGGGCCGCGGAGCATCCGGCAGAACGCAAGCCGCGGAGCACCGGGCCCGCGGTGGGCCGGGCCCGGCGCTCCGGCTCGTCGTGGCCGTGCCGGTGTGGGCGGGGCTAGGCGCGGACGATGGCCAGGACCTCGTCCCGGACCCGGGCGACCGTCTCCGCGTCGCGGGCCTCCACGTTGAGGCGGAGCAGCGGCTCGGTGTTGGAGGGGCGGAGGTTGAACCACCAGTCGGGGGTGGTGACGGTCAGTCCGTCGAGTTCGTCGAGCTCGGTGTCGTCCCGGTCGGCGAAGGCGGCCCGCACCGCGGCCGCGCGTCCCGCCTGGTCGGCGACGGTGCTGTTGATCTCGCCGGAGGCGGCGTACCGGTCGTACGCGGCGACCAGCTCCGACAGGGGGCCCTGCTGGCCGCCGAGCGCGGCGAGCACGTGGAGGGCGGCCAGCATGCCGGTGTCGGCGTTCCAGAAGTCGCGGAAGTAGTAGTGCGCGGAGTGCTCGCCGCCGAAGATCGCGCCGGTGCGGGCCATCTCCGCCTTGATGAAGGAGTGGCCCACCCGGGTGCGGACCGGGGTGCCGTCGTTCTCCTTGACGACCTCCGGGACCGACCAGGAGGTGATGCAGTTGTGGATGACCGTGCCGCCGGGGTGCTTGGCCAGCTCGCGGGCGGCGACCAGTGCGGTGATGGCGGACGGGGAGACGGGCTCGCCGCGCTCGTCGACGACGAAGCAGCGGTCGGCGTCGCCGTCGAAGGCGAGGCCGATGTCGGCGCCGGTCTCCCGGACGCGTGCCTGGAGATCGACGATGTTCTTCGGGTCGAGCGGGTTGGCCTCGTGGTTGGGGAAGGTGCCGTCGAGCTCGAAGTACATCGGTACCAGGTCCAGCGGCAGGCCCTCGAAGACCGTGGGGACGGTGTGTCCGCCCATGCCGTTGCCCGCGTCCACCACCACCTTCAGCGGCCGGATGGCGGTCAGGTCCACCAGGGACCGCAGGTGCGCGGCGTAGTCGGTGAGGACGTCCCGCCGGCTGACGGTGCCGGGGGTCGGGGCGGGGGCGGGGGCGCCGGTGGCGGACCACTCCTCCACCAGGGTCCGGATCTCGGCCAGGCCGGTGTCCTGGCCGACCGGGGCGGCGCCGGCCCGGCACATCTTGATGCCGTTGTACTGGGCCGGGTTGTGGCTGGCGGTGAACATCGCGCCGGGCAGGCCGAGCTGCCCGCTGGCGAAGTACAGCTGGTCGGTGGAGCACAGGCCGATCTCGGTGACGTCGACCCCGAGCGTCGCCGCGCCGCGGGCGAAGGCGCCCGACAGGCCGGGCGAGGAGGGGCGCATGTCGTGGCCGACGACGATCGCCGCCGCGCCCGTGACCCGGGCGAAGGCGGCGCCGAACAGTTCGGCGAGTGACTCGTCCCACTGGTCCGGGACCACTCCGCGTACGTCGTACGCCTTCACGATCTGCGACAAGTCGGGCACGGCCAACCCCTTCTGGAGGTCTCTACGGGACCTCAAACCTACCCGCCGGACATGATCGGGAATGATCCGCCGGGCGTGCGCCACGCCACGTCCGCGCGGGACGGGCCAGGGAGTCCACGCGGGACGGGCCGGGGAGTCCACGCGGGACGGGTCAGGAGAACGGCATCGGCGGCCCGGGGGCACGGTGGCCGGGGCACCCGTGGAGGGCGAGGGGCCGTCAGGAGGAGTCGGGCGAGCGGAGTACGCGCAGGTGGCCGCGGCGGGCGACACCCCGGGCGTCGGCCTCCCGGCCGTCGGCTCCGGGGCCCGCGCCACCGCCCGCACCGGCCGCGCGCTCCTGCGGGCGGGCGGCCTCGCGTACGGCGTTGGCCAGGGCTTCCAGATCGTCACCGGTGGGCCGCGCCGGTCCGGCGTCGACGGCGAGGCGCACGACCTCCCAGCCGCGCGGCGCGGTCAGCCGCTCGGAGTGCTCCGAACACAGGTCGTAGCAGTGCGGCTCGGCATAGGTGGCGAGCGGTCCGAGAACGGCGGTCGAATCCGCGTAGACGTACGTCAGCGTCGCGACGGCGGGGCGGCCGCACGCGGTGCGCGAACAGCGACGTACAGGGCTCACGACGTTGGACGGTACCGCACTCTTGAGCGGGCCGCGACGACTCTCCCTCAGCTCACTCCACCGTGTCGTCCCGGTTCGCCCGTCCCGTCCGATACGCGAACACACCTTCTGACCTGCATCGCATCCTGTCCGACCGGGATGACCGGACATGCCGGCCCGCGCACCGCACACCGCGGCGGCGGGTGGGTAGAGCAAGATCGGCCTTTCTGGAGACGGCCGTATTCACACCCACCGATGGCCGGAATGTTGATGCGGTGACCGGCTTGCGCTCACCGAAGGCGCCTGCCCGGCGGCCCTCGACGGCTACTCTCGTCAGTGATGACCAGGTCCGTACCGCCACCCCCTCCGTCCGACCCGCGTCCGCGCCGCCGCGACCGGCACGGCCGCGGTATGCGCGGGCCCCTCGCTCCCCCACAGGTGCCGCTCTCGGTCAGTCGCGCTGAGTCCTTCCTGGACCTGGTGCACGACTCGGCGGAGCGGCTGGAGCGGCGCTGGCCGCAGCTGTCCTCGGTGGAGTTCACGGTTCTGGAGGTGCCGGTTTTCGGCCATGACGGATCAGGGCCGGACGGCGGGCCGCCCTGGGACGGCGAATCGGTGCCGCTGGGCCGGTACGTCGCCGGCCACGGGGACGGCCGGGACCGCATCGTGGTCTACCGGCGCCCGGTGGAGATCCGTTCCAAGAGCCGTGACGAGCGGGCGTCGCTCATCCACGAGGTGGTCGTGGAGCAGGTCGCCGAACTGCTCGGGCTCGCCCCGGAGTCGGTCGACCCGCGCTACGGACAGGAGTGACCGGCCTCCCCTCGCAGACCGTCGACCCGCGCTGCGGACAGGAGTGACCCGCCTCGCCCCGGAGTCGGTCGACCCGCGCTACGGACAGGAGTGACCCGCCTCCCCCGCAGACCGTCGACCCGCGCTGCGGGCAGCAGTGACCGGGCCGCGGCGGGCCCCGCCCCGCGGTAGCGCGATGCGCGCGGGGCCCGGCGCGGTCAGTGGTTGAGCAGCGACAGGTCCTGTTCGGCCTCCGGGACCTCGACCGTGCCGCCGTCGTCCGGGAGCGTCTGCACGGTGAACATCGGGACGCCGTCCCGCGGCAGGGCGAGGATCCGGGCGGCGTGCACCGGCCCGCCGGAGAGGTGTTCCACGCTCAGCCCGTACGTGCCCTTGTCGCCGGCCGGCCGCAGACCGTCCACCGCCATCGTCGTCCCGCCCTTGACGGTGTAGGTCTTCCGCACCGCGGCGCCGCCCTCGGTGGTGGCCGAGGCGGTGACGCGCACCTTCGCGGTCCCTTCCGGGGCGACCAGGGAGAGCGTGCTGCCCTTGGCCCGGTTGTCCGCCACGGTGCCGCGCTCGTCGATGGCCGAGGTGGCGGGGATGAACGCGGTCTCCTGCTTGTCCCCCTTGCCGCGGGTGACCCGCAGCGCGGCCACCACCGGCTTGCCGCTCGCCGGGCTCTCCGGGGTGAGCACCAGCGAACCGGGCTCGCCCTTGGTGATGTCACCGAGGTCCAGCGCCGCCGTCATCCGGCCCTTGACGTGCAGTGAGGCGTTTCCGGCCGGGGTGATGGAGCCGGTCGGGCCGGCCAGCCGGACTCGGAGGTCGGCGTCCTCGCCGGGTGCGTAGGCGACCAGGCGCACCGCCGTGGCGTCCTTGGGGATGCCGGGGAACACCAGGCTCGGCGCGGGGGCGGCGGAGGCGGGCAGCCAGTCGCCGCCGAGGTTGGTGTCGGACGCCTGCACGGCTGCCCCGACCCGGCCGGAGCGGACCGTGACGTGCAGGGTCACGTTGATCTCCGGCTGCTCGGTCAGGGTGGAGAGCAGTACCGGGACGGTGGACCGGCCGGGCACCTTGATCGCCTCGCCGTCCTCGTCCCCCACCTCGCCCTCCGCGCCGAACATCTCCAGGTCGACCACGGCCGAGCGGCTGTCGGGGTTGGTGAGGTGGATGTAGTCCTGGCGGTCGCTGGCGGTGCTGACGGCCGGGAACCAGAAGTCGGTGTCGGGCGCGGCACACGAGCTGCCGAGCAGTCCGCGGCCTACGCCCGCGTCGACGGTGGTGGTCTGCTGGACGCTCCAGCCGGGGGCCAGTCGGCCGCCGGCCTCGCCGATCAGCGCGGGGGCCTCCGAGTCGTCGGTGGTGGCGGTGACCGGGGTGCCGGGCTTCTTCAGCGGCGCGACCGGTTCGTCCGCCGCGGACGCCTCCCGGTCCTCCCCGGCGTCGTCCTCCTCGCCGGTGGTTCCGTCCTCGGCCGCCGCGGAGGCGGCGGGCAGCAGTTCGGCGGTGCCGTCCTTCTCCTTGGCCGCCGCCGCGGCGCCCTTCCCCCCGGCGCCCGGGCCGTCCGGCCCGTCCGTGCCCTCCGGGGTGTAGGCGGTGTAGGTGGTCTCGGCGAGGTCGGAGGAGCTCGGGGCCGGGCAGAGCACGGTCGACCGGTCCACCGGGAGGCGGACGGCCGCCGCGGCGGGCCCGTCGGAGGAGCCTGCGGGATCGGTCAGGGTGGCGACGCCGGTGACCGCGGCGAGCGCCACGACGGTGGCGATCAGGGACATGGTGGTGCGGTTCATCGCTGCTGGTCGCTCCCGTCGCGGTGCGGCTCGCCGTCGCCGCCGTCGTAGGGGGTGTCTCCGGGCGCCGGGTGGCCGCCGTCCGGGTGGTGGGGCGGGTATCCGCCGGCGGCGGGGTAGGGCGCTGCCTGCTGGTACGGCTGTTCCACCGGGTAGCCGGCGGCCGGGTAGGCGTCGCCGCCGTACCCACCGTCGCCGTACCCACCGTCGCCGTAGCCGTAGCCGCCGGCGTACCCGCTGCCGGCGTACCCATCAGTGCCGTACCCGCCGGTGCCGTACCCGCCGTCGGCGGATCCGCCGCCGTTCCCGTAGGGGCCGGGCGCATACGGGCCGCCGTCGTGGCCCACCGGGGACTGCTGCTGCGCCCCCGGGCCGCCGTCCGCGGCGTAGCCGCCGTCGGCCGGCGGGGTCGCGGCCTGGTACGGCCCGCCGGGATAGCCGCCGTGACCGGCGGGCGGATAGGGCTGGGCCTGCCAGTCGCCGTAGGGCTGCCCGGATCCGTCCGGGGCCTGGTGGGGACCGCCGGCCGGCGCGCCGCCGGCGTCCGGGCCGGTGGCGTGCCCTGCACCGGCCGGACCCGCGGCGTACGGGGCCGGGGCGGCGGGCGGAGCGGGTGGCACCGGCGGTACGGCCGGTCCGCCCGACGGGGTCCGGGGGGCGGTGACCGGCGGGGCCGGCACGGCTCCCCCGGTGGGGTCGCCCGGGATGCCCGCCCCGGTCCCGGGGGCCGGGAAGCCGCCCGGCGCCGCGCTGCCGGTCAGGTCCGCGGCGCCGCCCGGGGCGCCCGGCGTACCGGTGCCGGGAGCCGTCCCGGAGCCGGGGGCCGCGCCCGCGCCGGCACCGGTGCGGAGGCCGGCCGGGGCCGCGCCCGAGCGCGGTCCGGGGATGCCCGGTGCCGGGGCGCCCGGTGCCGCCGGAGCCCGCCCGGCCTGGTCGGCCTGGCCCGCCGCCTCGGCCGCGGCGCGCAGCCGGCGGGCTCGCCGGCCGTCGCCCTCCATCGCCGCCGCGGCGGCCGCGGCGGCTGCCGCGACCTCCGTCTCCGGCAGATCGTCGTCGACGTCCCGGCGACGGCCGGGCAGCGCGAGCACCAGCAGCACCACCGCGAGCAGCCCCTGGGCCCACACCCAGGCGGTGCGGGCGAGCGGCGTCTCGTAGGTGAGGTCCAGCCGTCCCCCGCCCGCGGGCAGTTCGAAGCCCTGCGCCCAGCCGTCCACCTCGGTGGACTTGAGCGGCTTGCCGTCCAGCGTCGCCTGCCAGCCGGGCGCGGCCTTGTCCGCGATGCGCAGGACGCGTCCGGCCGGGCCGTCGGGGATCTCGGTGTGCGACTCGACCGGGCCGGAGGCGACCGGGACGGGAGCGTCCCGGTCACCGGCGCCGGCCGCGGACCGGTCGCCGGCCGGGCCGGGCACCACGGAGACCCGGGAGACCCGCTGGTCCAGGCGGAGCAGGGTGGTGCCGTCCTCCTGGCTGAGCCGGGTCAGCCCGGGGGTGGTCTCCAGCACCTTGACCAGTTGCCGGGGCGCGCCCGGCCGCACCAGGACGTAGCGCACGGCGTAGCCGCTGAGCTGGCGGGTGTGGTCGGCGCCGGAGCCCGCGACCAGGTTGGCGACGACCTTGTCCAGACGCGGGTCGCTGCCTGCCTGGACGGCGAGTTCGGCGTCGCCGAGCCGGGCGCCGGCACCGCGTACCAGGACGTAGTCGACCTCGGTCCGGTCACCGTCCAGGACCAGGGTGCGGGCCTGGTCGCGGTTGCCGGCCTCGGCGGCCACGAACGCGGGGACCTGCACCGGGTCGCGCCGCTCCACCGGGCCGTCGGCCCCGCCCGCCATCCAGCTGAGGGCGGCGAGCAGCGGGGCGGCGGCGGAGGCCGCGGCCACCAGCAGCGCGGCGGGCTGCCGCCAGCCGAAGCTCTGGGCGGCGACGCGTTCCCGGGCGCCTTCGGCTCCGACCACGGCGGCGCTCAGCAGCGCCAGCCCGTAGACCAGGGTCGCCGGGCCGGCCCAGCCGGAGCGGTTGCTGACCGCCGCGAACAGCAGGCCGGTGAGCGCCACCACCCAGGCGGTGCGGACCGCGAGCTGCCGTTCGCCGCGGAGCAGCGCGCCCAGGGCGGCCAGCACGAAACCGAGCAGGAGGAGCGAGCCGCCGCCCTTGGGCCCGCCGGGGCTGAGGGCGAGCAGGTCGAGTGCGGAGGCGGCTCCGTAGCCGTCGCTGAGCCCGGCCTCGTCCAGGAAGCGGCCGGGGTGGACCAGCAGCGGAAGCGACCAGGGGGCCAGGATCAGCAGCGGGGTGGCCAGCACGGCGAGCAGCCGCAGTCCGTGGGCGGCCAGGTGCGCGGTGCGGGTCCGGGAGAAGTGGAACGCCAGGACACCGAGGCCCAGGGCGAGCGCGAGCGGCCACACCACGGGGGTGAAGGCCATGGTGAAGGTGAGCAGCAGCGCGTACGCCCAGGCCGCGCGCCAGCTGGGCCGGGCCTGTGCGGCGGAGCCGGTGAAGCCGCCGGCCGCGACGGCGGCGCGGGCCATCAGCGGCAGCAGGACGGCGAGGGCGGCGGTGCCGATCCGGCCGCCGGCGAGGGCGCCGGTGGCGGCGGGCAGGAAGGCGTAGGCGACGCTGCCCCAGGCGCGCAGCAGCCGGGACTCGACCAGCGGCCGGGAGGCGAAGTAGGCGGTGATGCCGGCCAGCGGCACCGAGCAGACGAGCAGCAGGGTGAGGGTGAAGCCGGTGCTGCCGAGGAGCACGGTGCTGAGTCCGGCGAACACCGCCAGGTAGGGCGGTGCGGGCTCGGTGCCGCCGGTGCCGACCGGGTGCCAGCCGTCGGTGTAGCGGGCCCACAGGTCCCACAGGTCCGAGGGGGTCGGCAGCAGGGCGCCGCCGGCCAGCGATCCGCCGCCGATCAGGTCGCGGCAGGCGATGAAGGAGACCAGCAGCAGGACGGCGAAGAGCATCGGCCCGGGCTTGCGGGCGATCCGCTTGAGCCGGGCGAACTGCTCGATCTGCAGGAAGTCCGCGTCGTCGTCGCCGGGGCCGGATTCGACCGCCCCGTGCCGTCCGCCGGCGGAGAGTTCGGGTTCGGACCGGCCGCCGATGTTGCCGGCGATCTGCTCCACGGTGGCCCGGACGGTCGCGCCGGGCGGCGGGAAGAGGGGGCGGAGTTCGGCGGCGTCGATGAGCGACTTCCCGCGCTGCCGCCGGGCGGCGAGGATCTTCTCCGGCCGCAGCAGGGTGCCGAAGAGGCCGGCGAGTTCGTCGAGGGCCTGCCGGGGCACCTTGCCGACCAGGTAGGCGACGGTGCGCAGCAGGGTGCTGAGGACCAGCCGCAGCAGGACGTAGGGCAGCAGGGCGCCGCGGGTGTTGACGAGCAGGGTGTAGACGGCGCCGGCCTTGTCGACCCGGTGCGGGGAGGTGCCGTGGGAGGCGAACCGCTTGGCCGCGGAGCCGTCCGCGGCCGGCCGGGAGGCGGAGCGGCCCACGCAGTCGATGGGGCGCCGTTCGCGGGCGGACGCCTCGGCGTGCCGCAGTACCGCGTCGGGGGCGACCAGCACCTGGTGGCCGGCGGCCTGGGCGCGCCAGCACAGGTCGATGTCGTCGCGCATCAGCGGCAGGCGGGGGTCGAAGCCGCCGAGGGCTTCGTAGACGTCGCGGCGGACGAGCATGCCGGCGGTGGAGACGGCGAGTACCGGGCGGACCTGGTCGTGCTGACCCTGGTCCTGCTCGCGGCGCTCCAGGCCGGTCCAACGGCGGCCGCTGCGGGCGATGCTGACGCCCACTTCGAGGAGCTGGCGGCGGTCGTACCAGCTGCGCAGTTTGGGCCCGACGATCGCGGTGTGGGGGCTGCCGTCGGCGACCCGGAGCAGTTCGGCGAGGGCGTCCGGGGCGGGGGCGCAGTCGTCGTGGAGCAGCCACAGCCACTGGACGGGTTCGCCGTGCGGGAGTTCGGGCTGGTCGTAGGCGTCGTCGCGCCAGGTGCGGGTGGCCGGGTCCCAGGCGCTGGGCCGCTTGAGGTAGGGCAGCTGGTCGGGGCCGAGCACCGGGGCGGTGCGGACCGCCTCGTCGACGGCGGTGCCGAAGCCGGCCCGGCGCGCGAGGTGGAGGACCCGCTCGGGGCCGAGGGCGTCGGCGAGCAGTTGTGCGGAGTCGTCGGCGCTGCCGGTGTCGGCGGCGACGATGTTCTGCACCGGGCGTTCCTGGCCGACCAGTCCGGCCAGGGCGTCGGGCAGCCAGCGGGCTCCGTCGTGGGCGACGAGCACTGCGGTGACGACGTGCCGGGGGAACTCGGGCGTCCGCTCGGGGACGGCCGCGGCGTCTGCCGGGTAGCGGGCTGCCGGTTGGTTGTGCACGGACATCGAGGTACGGGCCCTCCGACGGGGGTGCGGGGGCCCGCGGCGGAGCCGCTGTGTGGCCGGAGCCCCCGGGAGACTGCGGTGCTGGACTGCGTGGACGCGCGCGGTCCGGCGGGGACCGCCGGCGCGCCGCTTCGGGCCCTGGGCCAGGCCAGGGGGACCCCACACTAACGGCTGAGCACAACAGCGGTCCGCCTCCCTGCGCGATGGGCGCGGGAGGCGGACCGTGCGGTGTGCGGCGAGCTGTACGGATGTCCCGGTCGCGCGGGCGGGCCGGACCGGGTCGGACCAGGGCCTCAGACCGCGGCCTTCTTCAGGCGGCGGCGCTCACGCTCCGACAGGCCGCCCCAGATGCCGAACCGTTCGTCGTTGGCGAGGGCGTACTCGAGGCATTCGGAACGGACCTCACAGGCGAGGCAGACTTTTTTCGCCTCACGCGTAGATCCACCTTTTTCCGGGAAGAACGACTCGGGATCGGTCTGGGCGCACAGTGCGCGCTCCTGCCAACCGAGCTCTTCATCCGCCTCTTCGACCAGCAGTTGCTGGAACAACTCGGTCATGTGCGCCCCTCGTCTGTTTTTACGTCCCCGTGCCGCAGCAGGAAGGTTGCCCGTCGAACGACACGAGTGAAATTACAAGTGTGCCGATCCAGGCCAGTCAAGCCGAGATCTGCTATTGAGCCCCTTATTCACTCTGCGGAACCAAGGAAGCGCGGAAAGTGTTCAAATATACCTAAATCAGACACCGCCCCGGGCTGCCTCCGCAGCGCCCCCGCATGGCTTGAAGACGCCGCTGGGACCAGCCGCGTTGCGGCCGGCCGCCGGTTGTGCGCCACCTCTCCCCATTCTTCGTTGCACAAACCTTTCTGCGACCCTGGTAACCGGATGAGGTGAAACATTGGCCTCAAACCGGGCGCCGAGTTGACAGACGCTCCCCGAACCCGCTCTCCTTGACCGCATGCCAGTGACCCACATGCCCCAGCCGGCCCGTACCCACGGGTTCCGCTGCGCTGTGCAGGCTCGCTGTCGCTGTTCCAGCTGTTGATGCCCCCGAGCTCCAGCTTCTGAGTGCCCGATCCTCTGATCTTCCGCTTCCAGCTTTCGCTGCATTGCCAGCCGAGGAACCCCTCACATGAACAGCGACGTCCAGATCGCAGGCGACCCGCTCGCCGTCCCGCACCTGCTGCCGCCCGTCCCGGCCCACCCGTCCACCGTCGCCGCCTTCGCCGGCCTGGCCCGCCGGATCGCGGAGGACCGCGACAGCTGGGCCCCGCTGGTCCGGTACGACGCCACCACCCGCTGGTACCACCGGCTGCGCACCGGCCCCGGCTACGAGGTCTGGCTGCTGAGCTGGGTGCCCGGCCAGGGCACCGGGGCGCACGACCACGGCGCGTCCTCCGGCGTCCTCACCGTGCTGCAGGGCCGGCTCACCGAACGCGCCGGCACCGGCGCGCGGGCCGTCCGGCACACGCTGACCGCCGGCACCCAGCGGGTCTTCGCCCCCGGCTACGTCCACGACATCGCCAACGACGCCCTGGAACCGGCCGTCAGCCTGCACATCTACTACCCCGGCCTGACCGACATGCCGATGCACCCCACGCAGGAGCGGGCCGCGGCCCGGTCGGCGCTCGGCTGACCCCCCGTCATCGGCCGGCCCCCGCGACCGGCTGACACAATCGCCTCATGCGCATTGTGGTTCTCGCGGGCGGTATCGGTGGCGCCCGTTTCCTTCGCGGTCTCCTCTCGGCGGCCCCGGACGCCGACATCACCGTCATCGGGAACACCGGCGACGACATCCACCTCTTCGGGCTCAAGGTCTGTCCGGACCTCGACACCGTGATGTACACGCTCGGCGGCGGCATCCACGAGGAACAGGGATGGGGGCGTGCCGACGAGTCCTTCTCGGTCAAGGAGGAGCTGGCGGCCTACGGTGTGGGGCCCGACTGGTTCGGGCTGGGCGACCGCGACTTCGCCACCCACATCGTCCGCACCCAGATGATCGCCGCCGGCTACCCGCTGAGCGCCGTCACCGAGGCGCTGTGCGCCCGCTGGCAGCCGGGCGTCCGGCTGCTGCCGATGTCCGACGACCGGGTCGAGACCCATGTACTCGTCGACGACCCCGACGCCTCCGGCGAGGGCCCCGACGGCACACCGGCCCGGAAGGCCGTGCACTTCCAGGAGTACTGGGTGCGGCTGCGCGCCGGGGTACCCGCGCACGCGATCATCCCGGTCGGCGCCGACCAGGCCAAGCCGGCGCCCGGCGTCCTGGAGGCCATCGCCGAAGCCGACCTCATCCTCTTCCCGCCGTCCAACCCGGTCGTCAGCATCGGCACCATCCTGGCCGTGCCCGGCATCCGGGAGGCCGTCGCGGAGGCGGGCGTGCCGGTGATCGGGCTGTCCCCGATCGTCGGCGACGCCCCGGTCCGCGGCATGGCGGACAAGGTGCTCGCGGCCGTGGGCGTGGAGTCCACCGCCGCCGCGGTGGCCCGGCACTACGGTTCCGGCCTGCTGGACGGCTGGCTGGTGGACACCGTGGACGCCGGAGCGGTCGAGGAAGTGGAACGGGCCGGGATCCGCTGCCGCGCCGTGCCGCTGATGATGACCGACCCGGCGGCCACCGCCCGGATGGCCGCCGACGCGCTCGCCCTCGCCGAGGAGGTGCGGGGATGAGCGCCCCCGGCACCGGCCCGGCCCCCTCCTACCGGGTGTGGGCGCTGCCCGGCCTGCCCGAGGTGCGCCCCGGCGACAACCTCGCCAAGCTGATCGCCGACGCCGCGACCGCCGAGGGGCTGCCCGGCCTCGCCGACGGCGATGTGCTCCTCGTCACCTCCAAGATCGTCAGCAAGGCCGAGGGGCGGAGCGTCCCCGGCGACGACCGGGAGGCCGCCATCGACGCCGAGACGGCCCGGGTGGTGGCCCGCCGGGGAACCCTCCGCATCGTGGAGTCCCGCCACGGATTCGTGATGGCCGCCGCCGGGGTCGACGCCTCCAACACCCCGGCCGGCACCATCCTGCTGCTCCCCGAGGACCCCGACGCGTCCGCGCGCCGGATCCGGGACGGGCTGCGCGACACGCTCGGGGTGACGGTCGGCGTCGTCCTCACCGACACCTTCGGGCGCCCCTGGCGCGCCGGGCTGACCGATGTCGCCATCGGCGCCGCCGGGGTACGGGTGCTGGACGACCTGCGCGGCGGCACCGACGCGCACGGCAACCCGCTCAACGCCACCGTGGTGGCCACCGCTGACGAACTCGCCGCCGCCGGCGACCTGGTCAAGGGCAAGGCCGAGGGTCTGCCGGTCGCGGTGGTACGCGGCCTGCCCCATGTGGTGGCGGAGCGGACGGCGCCCGGCGACACCGCCGAGGGAGCCCGGGCGCTGATCCGCGACCCGGCGTCCGACATGTTCCGGCTGGGGACCTCGGAGGCGGTACGCGAGGCCGTCACGCTCCGCCGCACGGTGCGCGAGTTCACCGGGGAACCGGTGGACGGCGGTGCGGTACGGCGCGCCGTCGCGGCCGCGGTGACCGCGCCCGCCCCGCACCACACCACCCCCTGGCGGTTCGTCCTGCTGGAGACCCCGGACGCACGCCTGCGGCTGCTCGACGCGATGCGGGACGCGTGGATCGCCGACCTGCGGCGGGACGGGTTCGGCGAGCAGAGCATCGCCAAGCGGGTACGGCGCGGGGACGTCCTGCGCAACGCCCCCTATCTGGTGGTGCCGTGCCTGGTCGCCGACGGGGCGCACACCTACCCGGACGAGCGGCGCGCGGCGGCCGAACGGGAGATGTTCGTCGTGGCCGCCGGCGCCGGGGTACAGAACCTGCTGGTCGCGCTCGCGGGCGAGGGTCTGGGGTCGGCCTGGGTCTCGTCGACGATGTTCTGCCGGGACGTGGTGCGCGAGGTACTGGAGCTGCCCGGCGACTGGGACCCGATGGGCGCGGTGGCCGTCGGCCACCCGGCGGCACCCGCCAGGCCCCGCCCGGCCCGGGTCGCCGACGCCTTCCTCACCGTGCGCTAGCCGCCCGCCCTGCGGTTTACCCTCGTAACCGACGCACCAGGGCAGGAAGGCTCCGTGGAGAACAGACCGGTCACCCGCACCGCCGTACGCGGCGGCCGGGTCGCCGTGCCCGGCGCCCGCCCCGCCCCCGCCCCGGAGCGGGGGCGGCGGTGGACCCCGGAAGGCCCGCTGGACCTGGGACTGACCCTGGGGCCGCTGCGCCGGGGCCCGGGCGACCCGGCGTTCCGGGTGGAGGCGGACGGCTCGGTGTGGCGCGCCAGCCGGACACCGGCCGGGCCCGGCACGCTACGCATCGCGCGCAGCGGCGGAGAGGTCGTCGCCGAAGCCTGGGGACCGGGCGGCAGCTGGCTGCTGGACGGTCTGCCCACCCTGCTCGGCGCCGACGACGACGTCTCCGTCTTCGCACCGCGCCACCGCCTGGTGCACGAGGCGCACCGCCGGAACCCGGGCCTGCGGCTGGCCCGTACCCGGCTGGTGCTGGAGTCGCTGATCCCCTCGATCCTGGAACAGAAGGTCACCAGCGACGAGGCGTACCGCGGCTGGCGGCTGCTGCTGCAACGCTTCGGCGAGCCCGCCCCCGGGCCGAACGACCGGCTCCGGGTGATGCCCGACGCCCGCGGCTGGGCGCTGGTCCCGTCCTGGGAGTGGCACCGGGCCGGGGTCGACGCCAAACGCTCGGCGACCATCGTCCGGGCGGCCCGCGCCGCCCGGCGGCTGGAGGAGGCCGCGGCCATGGAGCTCGCGGCGGCCTCGACGCGGCTGCAGGCGATCCCGGGGATCGGCCCGTGGACCGCCGCCGAGACCCTGCAGCGCAGCAACGGCTGCCCGGACGCGATCACCGTCGGGGACCTGCACCTGCCCCGCATCGTCGGCTACGCCCTGACCGGGCAGCGCGGCGCGGACGACGCGACCATGCTGGAACTGCTCGCGCCGTACGCGGGTCAGCGGCACCGGGCGGCGCGGCTGGTGCTGCTCTCCGGCCGGGTCCCGCCCCGCCGCGCCCCCCGCTTCTCGGTGCGCGACTTCCGCGCCATGTGACACCCGCACACCCCGGACGGTCGACGCCAGGCGGACCCGCACCGGGGTTCCGCTGGTGGTGTGTCTGTGGGGGCGGGCGCCGGGCCTCCGGGATCGGGGAGCCCTGGACCGTATATTTACGGCGAGTTGCCCGGCGACGTACGAATCTGCGTGATTACGCCACAAATATACGAAAGCGTCCAGGGCCGCCCCGTCCCTGCGGCCCGTCGCCCTCCGGCCGGTGGGTCCGCGAGCTGTCCCCCACGGCCTGTGCGTTCGCGAGCTGTCGCCCCCGGCGGTGCCGACGGTGGGTTCGCGTGGCGTCGCCCCCGGCGGTGCCGACGGTGGGTTCGCGTGGCGTCGCCCCCGGCGGTGCCGACGGTGGGTTCGTGTGGCGTCGCCGTCCGGCTGGTGGGTTTGCGTGGCGTCGCCCTCCGGCCGGTGGGTTCGCGTGCCGTCGCTGGTCGCGGGGGTTCGCGTGCCGTCGCCCGCCGGCTGGTGGGTTCGCGTGGCGTCGCCGGCGCGATGGGTGACGGCTTCTGTCGGCCTCGGTGGTCACACCACCAGCGGAGTCGCGCCGTCGCCGCGGTCACACGTCCGAGGAGAACCGCACCGCCCCCGCCGGAATGTCCGCGTCGCACCACACCCGAGCCCCGTCCCGCAGCTCGTTGTCCGCGCCGACCAGCGCGCCGTCGCCGACGACCACGCCCTCCAGCACCGTCCGGGCGCCGATCCGCGCCCCCGCCCCGACCAGGGTGTCGTGGAGCCGCGCGCCGTCCTCCACGACCGCGCCGTCCAGCACCGCGCTGCCGTCGATCCGGGCGCCGGCCCCGATCCGGGCCCCCGCCCCGATGACCGTGCCGCCGGTGATCTTGGCGTCCGGGGCGACCTGCGCGCCGGCCAGTACCAGGCGGTCACCGCGGCGCCCGGGCACCGCGGGCGACGGGGCCCGGCCCAGCACCAGGTCGGCGGAGCCGCGGACGAACGCCTGCGGGGTGCCGAGGTCGAGCCAGTACGTGGAGTCCACCATCCCCTGCAGGTGCGCGCCGGCCGCCAGCAGGCCGGGGAAGGTCTCGCGCTCCACCGAGACCGGCCGCCCGGCCGGGATGGTGTCGATCAGCGCCCGGTCGAAGACGTACGCCCCGGCGTTGATCTGGTCGGTGACGATCTCTTCGGGGGTCTGCGGCTTCTCCAGGAAGGCCGTCACCCGCCCGGTCCCGTCGGTCGGCACCAGCCCGAAGGCACGCGGGTCGGTGACCCGCGTCAGGTGCAGGGAGACGTCGGCGCCGCTGGTGCGGTGGGTGTCGACCAGGGCGCGGATGTCGAGGCCGGTGAGGATGTCGCCGTTGAACACCAGGACCGGGTCGTGCGGGCCGGAGTGCAGCCGGGAGGCGACGTTGCGGATGGCCCCGCCCGTACCGAGGGGCTCCTCCTCCGTGACGTACTCCAGGTGGAGACCGAAGGCGGAGCCGTCACCGAAGTACGGCTCGAAGACCTCGGCGAGGTAGGAGGTGGCCAGCACTATGTGCTCGATGCCGGCGGCCCGGGCGCGGGCCAGTTGGTGGGTGAGGAACGGGACCCCGGCCGCGGGGACCATCGGCTTGGGGGTGCGCACCGTGAGCGGGCGCAGCCGGGTGCCCTTGCCACCGACCAGCAGGATCGCTTCCGGCGGGTTCGACGGGAATGCCACGTGTCGTCTCTGCTTCCTGCTGGTGCTTTCGTACTGCTGGTGATGCCGCCGCCGGCCGGGCGCCGCGCCCGCGTCAGTGTATGCAGCCGCCCGGCCGGCCTCGGTCAGCGGCCCTGGAGCCGGGCGGCGGTCGCCCGGACGGTGCCGAGTTTGCTGTAGAGACGGTCGCCGGGGCAGCTGGTGACGAAGCCGTCCCGGTGCCCGGAGATCACCTTGAGCCTGACCTTGGCGCCCTTGCGGTACTTGTTGCTGCCCGCCGACACCAGGGTGGTGGTGGCCTTCGGGTTGCGGCCGAACAGGCCCAGTTTCCAGGCCGTGAGCTGCGCCAGTCCTCTCGTGGCGGCCTTGGAGGGGGACGAGGAGCCGTAGCTGCCGAGGACGACGACGCCCATGGTGTTGGTGTTGAAGCCCAGGGTGTGGGCGCCCATGACCGCTCGGGCGACCCCGCCGGCCCGGCCCTCGTAGATGTTGCCGCACTTGTCGACGGCGAAGTTGTAGCCGAAGTCGCGCCAGCCGCTGCTCTTGACGTGGTAGCGGTAGATGGCCCGCAGTACCGAGGGGACCTGGGCGCAGGTGTAGTCGTTGCCGGTGGCGCTGTGGTGGACGAACGCGGCCTTGACGGTTCTGGTGTAGCTGAATTTGCTTTCGCGCAGCCCTTCGTCGGCGCCCCAGCCGGCCCGGGTGTAGATGCGCGGCCGGGGCGCGGCGTGGGGCGCGGCGCCGGGCAGCACGGCTTCCTCCTCCAGCACCGCCGGCTCCAGGGCGGCGGGTTCGGGGCCGGGCGTCTCGACGGAGGAGGGGAGTTCGATCTCGGGGAAACCGATGTCCGGGAAGACGGAGTCGTCGGGGTCGGTCTCCGGCGGCGAGGGGTCGGTCGGGCCGGTGCCCGGCGGGCCGGGGGTCAGCGCCCGGCCGGTGGGCGGCGGTCCGGGGTCGACCAGTTCCAGGCGGAGCCCGGTGGGGAGCGGCGCGGTGGCGCCCGCCCCGGTCCGTACCCGCGCCTGCACGCCGTCGGAGGCACCCACCCACAGCGGGGCGGTGCCGCCGCGGACCCGGCCGGTCCGGCGTTCGGATGATCCGGCGTCAGGGGCGTCGCTGTGGGTCTGCAGGTCCCGCCAGGCGGACCAGGCCCCGGTGCCGGCGGCGCGGGTGCGGACCTGTACCCGGCCGTGGAAGTGGGTCGCGGGGTCGTCCCACACCACTCCCACGAGCGAGAAGGGCCGTACGTCGCGTGCGGCGACGCCCCGTTCCGGGCCGGGCGCGGACTGCCGGCGCAGCGTTCCGCCGCCGACCGCGGTCATCGGCAGCGACTGGGTACTGCCGGACAGGTCGGCGGGTGGTCGGGCGGAGACCGGGGCGGGGGCCTCGGCCGGTGAAGCATGCGCCGTGAGCGGGAGGGCGAGAGCGGTCGCACAGACCACGCCGATGGAGGATGCCAGGAATGCACGCATGTAGTGAATGGTGAACACATCGTCACACTTCTGTCCATTCTCGGACACTTCGGACGCGTCGCCGACGCCGGTCCGGCGGCCCCCGCGACCGGCCCGGCGGCAGGCACCCGGCGCGTACCCTGGCGGCGATGAACGCCACCGACCGCACCCCTGCCGACCTGCTGCGATCCGCGCTCACCGCGGACCCGGGCCGTCCGCTTGTCACCTTCTACGACGACGCCACCGGCGAGCGCGTCGAACTCTCCGTGGCCACCCTCGCCAATTGGGTGGCGAAGACCGCCAACCTGCTCCAGGGAGACCTGGCCGCCGAACCGGGCGACCGGCTGGCCCTGCTGCTGCCCGCGCACTGGCAGACCGCGGTCTGGCTGCTGGCCTGTTCCTCGACCGGCGTCGTCGCCGACCTCGGCGGGGACCCGGCGGCGGCCGACCTCGTGGTCAGCGGGCCGGACACCCTCCAGGAGGCGCTCACCTGCCCGGGTGAGCGGATGGCGCTGGCCCTGCGTCCGCTCGGCGGACGGTTCCCGCAGCCGCCTCCGGGCTTCACCGACTACGCGGTGGAGGTACCCGGCCAGGGCGACCGGTTCACCCCGTATGCGCCGGTGGACCCGGACGCGCCCGCGCTCGCGGTCGGCGGCGTGGAACTGACCGGGGCGCAGCTCGTGGACCGCGCGCGGGCCGACGCCGAGCGGCGCGGACTCGGCCCCGGCTCCCGGCTGCTGTCCGGCCTGCCGTACGACAGCTGGGAGGGCGTGTCCGCCGGGCTGTTCGCTCCGCTGGCCGGCGGCGGCTCGGTGGTGCTCTGCCGCCATGTGGAACGGCTGGACACCGAAGGGCTCGACAAGCGCCGGGAGAGCGAGCGGGTCACCGCCGTCGCCCTCTGAGCGCCGCCGGTGACGGGCCGGGAGCCGGTGGTGACACCGCTCCCGGGCCGCTCCCCCGCCGGATCCGACCCTCGCTCCACCATCCGTACAGATGATCCGAACCCGTACAACCATGCGGGAGGTTCGTCTGTCTGGTCCTGTAATCGACGCCCCAGGAGGCGTCTGCGGACGGAACCGCCCGTGGGGCCGGTCCTGATGGTCGAGGAGGATCCGGACGTGACCGGCGAAGGGGACCCCGACGTGACACGTGACGGCTCCGGCGCCGCCGATGGCCCCGGCGCGACCGCCGGCACCGGGGCCGGCGGACCGGACACCGGGGCCACCCGGGCCGCCCGCCCCGGCGGCGGGCGCGGAACCGGCGCCCCGGACGACGGCGACAGCGACGCCGCGGACACCGGCGACGGCGCGGACGACCCGGAGAGCCAGGCAGGCCCCGCCGACCCCGCCACCGCCGCACCCGGCACCCCCGAGGCGACCGACGCCACCACCGAACCGGCAGACGCCACCGCCGCGGAACGGGCCGCCGCGCCCGCCGACCCCGAACCGGCCGACGCCGCGACCACCGCCACCGCCGACACCGACACCGCCGACACCGACGCCTCACCTGCCGACGCCGCCACCCCCGGCCCGCGCCCGAAGCGCAGGCGTCGCCGGCTGCGCCTGCTGGCACTGGCGGCGGCGCTGCTGGTGCTGGCCACCGCGGGCACCGGCTGGTGGCTGTACCAGCGTCTGGACGCCAACATACGGACCGACGTGGCGACCGCGAAGGAGCTCGCGAAGCACGAGGCGGAGCGTCCGGTATCGGTGGTGCGCGACGCCCGGAACATCCTCCTCATCGGCTCCGACTCGCGCGGCGGCACGGGCAACGGCAAGTACGGCCAGGACTCGGGCACCCAGCGTTCGGACACCACGATCCTGCTGCACCTGGCGGCGGACCGGGAGAGCGCGACCGCGGTGAGCATCCCGCGCGACCTGATGGTGGACATCCCGGCCTGCCGCTCGACGACCGGCACCGAGGGCAAGGCGCAGCAGGCGCAGTTCAACTGGGCGTACCAGTTCGGGGGCGCGGCGTGCACCATCCGGACGGTGGAGAAGCTCACCGGCATCCGGATCGACCACCACATGATCGTCGACTTCAGCGGCTTCAAGCGGATGGTGGACGCGGTGGACGGCGTCGAGGTCTGCCTGGACGAGCCGGTCGACGACGCGGAGGCCCATCTGCGGCTGCCGGCCGGCCGGCAGACGCTGGACGGGGAGGACGCACTGGGGTACGTCCGGGCCCGCTACAGCATGGGCGACGGGAGCGACACCTCCCGGATGGCGCGGCAGCAGGAGTTCCTGGGGTCGCTGCTGAAGAAGGTGCGGAGCAACGGGGTCCTGTTCAACCCGACCCGTCTGTATCCGGTGCTCGACGCGGCGACCTCGTCGCTGACCACCGACCCGGGACTCGGTTCGCTGCGGAAGCTGTACTCGCTGACCCAGGACATCCGTGACGTCCCGGAGGACCGGATCCGGTTCATGACGGTGCCGCGCCAGCCGTATGCGCTCAACCCCAACCGGGACGAGCTGGTACAGCCCGATGCGGACCGCCTCTTCCGGCAGCTGCGGCTGGACCTGGAGGTGTCCCCGGCGACCGGCGGGGAGGACGGTGAAACCCTCGGCCCCGACTCACCGTCTTCATCACCGAAGACGCCGGGGACGCCGGGGACACCGGGGACACCGGAAACCCCGGGGTCGGCACGGACCGCACGGTCACCGGAGGCGCCGCGGACCGCCGGGGCGCCCGCGCCCCGGAAGTCCCCGAAGTCACCACAAGAGCCGGGCCCCGAGCACTCGTCGCTGGAGACACTCGCCACAACCCCTCACGGAATATGTGGATGAGAGGGACGGAGACGTACATGAGGAACGGCAATCGATGTCGACGGGATCTCGAAGCGATCTCGAAAGGATTGGGCAGATTGCCCAGTTGTATGGGAGTGGAATTTGTCACCGGCGTCGCTTGACGCTGAACTGGGCGGATAGTGTGAGCGATCCCGGCGCGCTCGACCAGCTCGCCGCGCACTGAACAGTTGATTTACCGAGCGCCTTGAGGGGGAGGCGCCGCGTGGCACCGACGGAGGACACAGGCGACCGTGGACGCGCAAGGCCGTGGGCAGGGCGACGGCATCGACCCCGCCGATCAGTGGGTGTTCGACCCGAACACCGGCAGCTATGAGCTGCGACTGGACCCTGCCGGAGATCCGGCGCCCACCTCCGACGGTCCGGTGCCCGGTAGATCCGGTGGCCGCCGCAGGCGCCCGGTCCCCGAGCAGCGCCCCGCCCCGGAGTCGCGCGGCGGTCGCCGCCGGGCGGCCGGAAAGAACTCCCCGGGCAAACAGGGTGGTTCCGACGAACCCGACAAATCCTCCGGCCCGGTGAGCCGCCGCAAGAAGAAGCCGAAGAAGTCCAAGGCGAAGAAGGCCCTGTACTGGGGCGGCGGCACGCTGGCGTTCCTGCTGCTGGGCACCTCGGTCGCGGCCTACCTGATCTACCAGCACCTCAACGGCAACATCACCAAGGTCCGGGTGCCCGGTGAGGACAACGCCGCGGTGATCGACGGCCCGATGAACATCCTCGTCATCGGCACCGACAAGCGCGACGGCAAGGGCAACGAGGGGTACGGCGACGAGGGCAGCGTCGGTCACGCCGACACCACCATCCTGTTCCACGTCTCCGAGGACCGCTCCAACGCCACCGCGCTGAGCATCCCGCGCGACATGATCACCGACATCCCGAACTGCCCCACCGTCCAGGAGGACGGCTCGGAGAAGGTGATCCCCGGCGAGCAGGGGGTCCGGTTCAACACCAGCCTCGGGCAGAACGGGCGCGACCCCGGGTGCACCTGGAAGACGGTGGAGAAGCTCACCGGTCTGGACGTGCACCACTTCATGATGGCCGACTTCAACGCGGTCAAGACGCTCTCGTCCGCGGTCGGCGGGGTCGAGGTCTGCCTGGCCCACGACATAGACGACCCCAAGTCCCACCTGAAGCTGAGCGAGGGGCGGCACACCATCTCGGGCGAGGACGCGCTGGCCTTCGTCCGCACCCGGCACAGCGTGGGCTTCGAGAGCGACCTGGACCGGATCAAGCTCCAGCAGCAGTTCCTCGGCTCGATGATGCGGAAGATGAAGTCGGGCGGGACCCTGACCAGCCCGAAGAAGCTGTGGAAACTGTCGAACGCCGCGACCAAGGCGCTCACCGTGGACGACGGCATAGGCAGTGTCGGCAAGCTCAAGGACCTGGCGACCAACATGAGCAAGGTCGACCTCAAGCACGTCACCTTCGCCACCGTCCCGGTCGTCGACAACACCGACGGCGCCACCGTGCTGCTGGACAAGGCGAAGGCCGAGCCGCTGTTCGCGATGGTCCGTGACGACGTGTCGCTGACCGAGGTGAAGAAGAAGGAGAAGGCCGCCAAGGCCGCGGCGGACGCCCGGCTCAAGGGAACCAAGGCCGACCCGGCCGACGTCCGAGTCAGAGTACTGAACGGTAGCGGCCGGTTCGGCGCCGCCCAGGACACGGTCGAGTGGATGCAGAACACCGAAGGCATGATCCGCTCCGGCAACGGTGGGAACGCCCCGGCAGAGCAGCAGAAGACGACGCTCGAGTACGCCCCCAACCAGGCCGATCAGGCCCGCCGGCTGGCCGCCAGCATGGGGCTGCCGGGCTCGGCCCTCAAGCCCGGCAAGGCGGACGCCGAGCCGATGGCCGAGATGACGCTCGTGCTGGGTGCCGACTTCAAGGGCGCGGGTACGCCCATCGCCGCCCCGAAGAAGGCTCCCAAGGACCTTCAGCGGGTCGGGGCCGACGACAAGAACCTCTGCGCCGGGTAACGCCCGTACCATCATGGACGCCGGCCGGGCCGGCCCCAGCAGCAACGCCAGCAAGGACCGCGGCGCCATGTCGCCGCGGTGAGACGACGACGGACCGGAGCACGCCCGCCCATCGGGCCGGAGGCACCGCCTGACGACGGGGAGGCCCGATGGGGCAGGAGAGAAGTGTGCGGGGGGAGGGCCGCCGCCGACGGGCGCCCGAAGCCGGCGAACTCGGCTGGGACGACAGCCTGTACGAGGGCCAGGACGCGGCGGGCCCGGCCGGTGGCACCTCGCCGGACCCGGCCGGCGACCCCGCGAGGTCCCCGGCCGCGGGCGCGTCCGGTGCCGGTGATGGTGCCGGGTCCGGCTCCGGGCCGGCGGCCGCGCCGGGCCCGCGGGACGGCGGACGCCGGCGGCGGCGCGCCCCGCGCAAGAAGCGCGGCAAGGGCGTGCGAATACTCAAGTGGTCCGCGCTGGGCCTCGCGGTGCTCATCCTCGGTGCGGCCGGCGCCGGCTACCTGTACTACCAGCACCTCAACAACAACCTGCGCAAGGACGACCTCAACCTCGGCAAGAACCGGCTCGACAAGGCGGCGCCGAACGCGGACGGCCAGACGCCGCTGAACATCCTGCTGCTGGGCTCGGACAGCCGGAACTCCAAGGAGAACCTGAAGCTCGGCGGCGCCCGCGACACGGTCGGTGAGAAGCCGCGCGCCGATGTGCAGATGCTGCTGCACGTCTCGGCCGACCGCAGCAACATGTCGGTGATCAGCATCCCGCGCGACACCCGGGTGAAGATCCCGGAGTGCTACGACGAGGACACCGACGAGACCTTCCCGGAGACCGAGAAGAAGATCATCAACGCCAGCATGCAGCACGGCGGTCCGGGGTGCACGGTGGCCACCTGGGAGGAGCTCACCGGCATCCCGATCGACCACTTCATGAAGATCGAGTTCTCCGGTGTGGTGGACATGGCCGACGCCGTCGGCGGTGTCCCGGTGTGTGTCCGGGACAACGTCTACGACAAGTCCTCCGGCCTGCGACTGGAGGAGGGCGAGACCTACGTCAAGGGCGAGCAGGCACTCCAGTGGCTGCGGACCCGGCACGGGTTCGAGGGCCAGAGCGACATCGCCCGGGCCAAGGCCCAGCACATGTACATGAACTCGATGGTCCGGCAGCTGAAGAAGAACGCCAAGCTGTCCGACCCCGGCAAGCTGATGGACCTGGCGGAGGCCGCCACCAACGCGCTCACCGTCGACCACGGCCTGGGCACCGTGAAGAAGCTGTACGACCTGGGGAACGACCTCAAGCGGGTGCCGACCAAGCGGATCACCATGACGACGATGCCGTGGGTCCCCGACCCGCTGGACCCCAGGGCGCACGTGATCCCGGACCCGGAGGACGCCGAGAAGCTGTTCTCGCTGGTCCGCAACGACGTCGCGCTGGACGGCAAGGACAAGAAGAAGCCGAAGAAGAAGCCGGCCCCGAAGCCGTCGATGGCGGTCAACGAGCTTCCGGTCACCGTGCAGAACGGCACCAGGACCACCACGCTGGGCCCGGTCCCGCAGCGCGCGGCGGTCGTCGCCGACCTGCTGGTGCAGGGCGGCTACGCCAGGGCGGAGGCCGACGCGACGCCCAAGTCGCAGGCGGACACCACCGTCACCTACCCGAACGAGAAGCTGCACGGGGACGCGCTGGCGGTGGCCAAGAAGCTCGGCCTGCCGAAGAGCGCGGTCAAGCACTCCGCCACGGTCACCCAGGTGACGCTGGTGATCGGCTCCGACTGGCGCGACGGCTCCGTCTACCCGAAGGCGAACGGCGACGGGAAGGACGAGGAGGACGGCAAGACCCCGAAGACCGCCGACCTGCTCAACGGTGACGACAAGGGCGCCTGCATGCCGGTCGACGCCGGGCACACCTTCTGACCCGTACCGGGAGCGGGCGGGACGAGCACGGCGGAGGGCCGGACCACCATCGGTGGTCCGGCCCTCCGCCGTCTGCTCGCCGGTGCCCGGCACGGGCCGTCCCGCACCGGGCGGCCGCGGCCCCCGCCTCAGTCGGTGAGGACCGCCGGGCGGCGGCTGGCGATGACCTTCTTCGCCAGGGAGCGCGGGCTGGTCAGGAAGCCCCAGCCCCACGACATGTGCATGGTGGCCAGCGCCACCGGGATCCGGAGCCGCGCCTTGACCGGCAGCCCCTTGCCCGCCGGGACGGAGCCCGCGGCGATCGCCGCCAGGTAGCCGGCCGGCACCACGAAGCCCCACGGGGTGAGCAGGGCGCCGGTGACCGCGCCCGCGGCGATCGCCACCACGGCGGTCGGCGGGGCGAGGTAGCGCAGGTTGATGGAGCCCTGGTGGTAGCGGGCGACCACGTGCCGCCAGCGGCCGTAGTCCTTGTACTGCTTGGCGAGCGCCTTCACGCTCGGCCGCGGCCGGTAGGAGACCTTCAGCTCGGGCGAGAACCAGATCAGCCCGCCGGCCTCGCGGATCCGGAAGTTCAGCTCCCAGTCCTGGGCGCGGATGAACTCCTCGTTGTAGCCGCCCTGCCGCTCCAGCGCCTCGCGCCGGAAGACGCCCAGATACACGGTTTCCGCCGGGGCCGCGTCGCCACCGGTGTGGAAGGCTGCGTTCCCGACGCCGATCTTGGAGGTCATGGCCGCCGCGACGGCGTGCTCCCAGTCGTTCTCGCCCTCGGCGTGCATGATCCCGCCGACGTTCTGCGCGCCGGTCTCCTCCAGGAGCCGGACGGCGGTGGCGATGTAGTTCGGCGAAAGCATGCCGTGGCCGTCGACCCGCACCACGACCGGGTGGCGGGACGCCTTGATCGCGGCGTTCAGCGCGGCCGGGGTGCGGCCGGTGGGATTGGGCACCGTGTGCACGCGCGGGTCCTCCCGCACCAGCTCGGCGGCGATCTCGTCGGTGCGGTCCGTGGACGGGCCGAGCGCGATCACCACCTCCATCTCGCCGGCGTACTCCTGCGCCAGGATGTGCCGCACGGAGTTGCGGAGATGGCGTTCCTCATTGAGCACCGGCATGATCACGGAGACGGCCGGAGGCTGCTGCTCAGACATCGTTCCTCGGGGGTCGGCCACGTGGCGGCAGCCGCCAAGAGCGGCAGCGCCTGAAGGGTGACTGCAAGTATCGCGCCCACGTTACCGCTAATGGGGGACACCGGAACGCCCCGCCCGGGTGGCAGTGGGCCCCGCGGGCGGCGTGGGGGTCCGCGGCGCTCATCGTATGGGCCTACGGTCGCTACGCCCCGCCGTCCCTCTTCCGCATGCGGAGGTCTCCCCCGTGACCGCACCGGCCCGCCCCCCGCACCCCGACCCCGCACCGCGCCGCCGCCGCCGCTGGGGCCTGCGCCTGACCACCGCGGCCGCGGTGGTGGTGCTCGCCACCGCGGGGGTCGGGCACGCGATGCTCACCGGCCTGGAGTCGAGCATCGAGCGGGTGGACGCCTTCAGCGGCCTGAACGACCGGCCGCGCAGCAGTGACGGGATGAACATCCTGGTGGTCGGCACCGACGGCCGGGACAAGATCACCGAGGAGGAGAAGACGCGCTACCGGCTGGGCGGCGCGCCCTGCCACTGCACCGACACCATCATGCTGGTGCACCTGTCGGCGGACCGGGACCGGGCCAGCGTGATCAGCCTGCCGCGGGACTCCTACGCGGACATCCCGGCCCACACCGATCCGCTGACCGGCACGCACCGCCCGGCGCACCCGCAGAAGCTGAACGCGGCGTACGCGGAGGGCGGCCCCAGCCTGACCGTGCGCACCGTGGAGCACCTGACCGGGGTGCACGTCGACCACTACCTGGAAGTCGACTTCACCAGCTTCATGAAGACCGTGGACGTGGTCGGCGGGGTGCGGATCTGCACCCCGCGCCCGCTGCGGGACACCCACACCGGCCTGGATCTGGCGGCCGGCTCGCACGACCTCAGCGGCGGGGAGGCGCTGCGGTACGTGCGCTCCCGGCATGTGGACGGCGACTCGGACCTGGGCCGGATGAGCCGCCAGCAGCAGTTCCTCGCCGCCCTGCTGCGCAAGGCGACGGACAGCGGGGTGCTGCTCAACCCGGTGCGGTTCAGCCGGGTTGCCTCCGGGCTGCTCGGCTCGGTGCGCGCCGACCACGGGTTCGGCAGTGCCGAGCTGGTGGCGCTGGGCCGGGCGATGCGCGGGCTGGACCCGGCGTCCTCGGAGTTCACCTCCGTGCCGCTCGGCGACCTCAGCCACCAGGTGCCGGGGGTCGGCTCGACGGTCACCTGGGACCCGGCGAAGGCCCGGCGGCTGTTCGAATCGGTACGCCTGGACCGCCCGCTCGCCCCGCACGCCGAGCGGCGTACGGCACCGCCCGCGCTGGTCGAGGTGGCGCCCGCGCGGATCCGCGTCCAGGTGCTCAACGGCACCCCGGCCGAGGGGCTGGGCGCCCGGGTCGACCGCGAGCTGCGGGCCGCCGGCTTCGCCACCACCCGGGCGCCGGCCAACGCCGCGGTGCGGGACGCGCAGCACACCGTGATCGAGTACGACCCGGGCTGGGACCGCTCGGCGCGCTCACTGCGGGCGGCGCTGCCGGGGGCGCGGCTGGAGGCGGTGCCGGGGCGGGGCCCGGTGATGCGGGTGACGGTGGGCGCCGGGCACCGCGAGGTACGGCCGGTGCGGGTCGACACGCCGCTCGCGCGGGCCGACGGCAGCCAGGGGGCGGTCACCGGCGACCAGGTCGACTGCCCCTGATCACGGGGCCGGCGGGGGTCGCCGGGCGGGGCCGGGCGGCCGGGGCGGGGCCGGGCGGCCAGGGCGGGGCGGGGCCGGGCGGCCGGGGCCGCTCAGTCGTCGATGCCCTCCGCGGCCCGCTTGGCGCGCAGCTCCTTGATGGCGCGGCGCCGGGCCAGCCGGTGGGTGCGGCGGATCTGGGCCTCCTGGTAGCGCCGCTTGTCCCGTTCGGTCTCGGGGATCACCGGCGGTACGGGCCGGGGCTTGCCCTCCTCGTCGACCGCGGCGAAGACCAGGTAGGCGCTGCCGACCTGGGTGGCGGGGGTGGACTCGTTCCACCTCTCGGCCAGTACCCGGACGCCGACCTCCATGGAGGACCGCCCGGTCCAGTTGACCTGGGCGTGCACATGGACCAGGTCGCCCACCCGGACCGGCTCCAGGAACGCCATCTCGTCCATCGAGGCGGTCACCGCCGGGCCGCCGGAGTGCCGCCCGGCGACCGCCCCGGCCGCGTCGTCCACCAGCTTCATGATCACACCACCGTGGACGGTGCCCAGGAGGTTGGTGTCGCTCGCCGTCATGATGTGGCTGAGCGTGGTGCGGGACGCGGCGGTGGGCTTCCCGGGCGGAGTCTCGGGGGCAGGCTGCTCGATCATGTGTCCACTGTATGCGGGTCGGGACGCTGCTCAGCACATGCGGGGCGATAGCGGCAAAAGCCACAGTCCAGGCGCGTTTGCATCAGGTCTGCAACAGCCCCGGCGCTATCCGGCACCCGCCCTGTGGGCGCTCGCGCGCAGCGGGCACACTCCTCCCATGAACGATTGGCCCGAGGGGCGGACCAGCGACGGCGGAGAGAGGTACGGGCGAGGCAGCGGCAGCGCCGAGCCGGAGAGTGCCCGCGCCATGCCTTATGTACGGCGGGACACCCCGCCCGGCGCTCGGCGACGCCCGGCCGAGCCGCCACTGCCCCCCGAGCTCTCGCCCCACGGCGTCCCGCAGCAGCGCGACGGCTCGCCGCTGCGGCAGGACGGCTACGGCGGTCACGACGACGGCTACAACACCGGCCAGGTCTACGGCCACGGCACCTCGAACGGCCCGGGTGGCGCCGGCGGCCCCGGTGGCCCCGGCGACGGGCCGGGCCGCGGCGGCCGCCGTCCGGCGGGCCCCCCGCGGCCGAAGAACTGGAAGAAGCGGATCACCATCGGCCTGGTGTCGTTCGTCGCCTTCCTGCTGGTGGCCTCGATCGCCACCTACTTCTGGGCGGACGCCAAGCTCAACCGCGACGTCGACCTGAGCAAGGTCATCGACCGGCCGGAGGGCGGCTCGGGCACCAACTACCTGATCGTGGGTTCCGACAGCCGCGAGGGCATGTCCGACGAGGACAAGAAGGAGCTGCACACCGGGTCGGCCGAGGGCAAGCGGACCGACTCGATGATGATCCTGCACGTCGGCGACAACGGGAACACCATGATCTCGCTGCCCCGTGACTCGAATGTGAAGATACCCACGTTCCAGGGCTCGGAGTCCGGCAAGGTCAAGGGCCCGCTGGGCGAGAACAAGCTCAACGCCGCCTACTCCATCGACGGCCCGCAGCTGCTGGTGCGCACCGTGGAGTACAACACCGGGCTGCGCATCGACCACTACGCGGAGATCGGCTTCGGCGGCTTCGCGGAGATCGTGGACTCCGTCGGCGGCGTCGAGATCGACATTCCCAAGGCGTTCAAGGACAAGAAGTCCGGGGCCGACTTCGAGGCGGGCAAGCAGACCCTCGACGGCAAGGAGGCGCTGGCCTTCGTCCGTACCCGGTACGCCTTCGGCAGCGACCTGGAGCGCACCAAGAACCAGCAGAAGTTCCTGGCCGCGCTGGCGAACCAGACGGCGACGCCGTCCACCATCCTCAACCCGTTCAAGCTCTACCCGACGCTGGGCGCCGGACTGGACACCCTGGTGGTGGACAAGGACATGAGCCTGTTCGACCTGGCGGAGATGTTCTGGGCGATGAAGGGCATCACCGGCGGCGACGGCAAGTCGATGAACATGCCGATCTCGGGCAGCATCGGCGGCAACCTGGTCTGGGACTCGAACAAGGTCAAGCAGCTGGTCCAGCAGCTGAACAACGACGAGAAGGTCACCGTCTCGGACAAGTGACGGACGGACCGCCGCCCGGCTTCGGTCCCGGGCGGCTCCGGCGGGCGGGGCGGCACCGGGGCGGCACTGCCCCGGTGCCGCCCCGACTATGCTCAGGCAGCGCATCACCGCCCGTCCCACCATGGAGTCCCGCATGGCCTTGAAGATCACCGTGATCGGCACCGGCTACCTCGGCGCCACGCACGCCGCCGCCATGGCCGAGCTGGGCTTCGAGGTGCTGGGCCTGGACGTCGTCCCCGAGAAGATCGAGATGCTCGCGGCGGCGAAGGTGCCGATGTACGAGCCGGGGCTGGAGGAACTGCTGCAGCGGCACGTGGCGGGCATCGAGGGCTCGACCGGCCGGCTGCGCTTCACCACCTCCTACGAGGAGGCCGGCGAGTTCGGCGACGTCCACTTCATCTGCGTGAACACACCGCAGAAGCGCGGCGAGTACGCCTGCGACATGAGCTACGTGGACGCGGCGCTGGAGTCGCTCGCCCCCCGGCTGCGCAGTTCGGCGCTGGTGGTGGGCAAGTCGACGGTGCCGGTGGGCAGCGCGGTCCGGCTCGCCGCCCGGCTGGCGGAACTGTCCCCGCCGGACGTGGAGCCGGAGCTGGCCTGGAACCCGGAGTTCCTCCGGGAGGGCTTCGCGGTACAGGACACCCTGCACCCGGACCGGATCGTGGTGGGCGTCGTCAGCGAGCGGGCCGAGAAGCTGCTGCGTGAGGTGTACGCCACCCCGGTCTCCGAGGGCTCGCCGTTCGTGGTGACCGACTTCCCGACCGCCGAGCTGGTCAAGACGGCCGCGAACTCCTTCCTGGCCACCAAGATCTCCTTCATCAACGCCATGGCCGAGGTCTGCGAGGCGGCGGACGGCGACGTGGCGAAGCTGGCCGAGGCGATCGGGCACGACGAGCGGATCGGCCGGAAGTTCCTGCGCGCCGGGATCGGCTTCGGCGGCGGCTGCCTGCCCAAGGACATCCGGGCCTTCATGGCACGCGCCGGCGAGCTGGGCGCGGACCAGGCGCTGACCTTCCTGCGCGAGGTCGACTCGATCAACATGCGGCGCCGCGGGCACATGGTGGAGCTCGCCCGGGAGGCGGTGGGCGGCAGCTTCCTCGGCAAGCGGGTCGCGGTGCTCGGCGCCACCTTCAAGCCGGACTCCGACGACGTGCGGGACTCCCCCGCGCTCAACGTCGCCGGGCAGATCCACCTCCAGGGCGCCCAGGTGACGGTGTTCGACCCCAAGGGCATGGACAACGCGCGGGCCCTCTTCCCCACCCTGGCGTACGCCCCGAGCGCCCTGGAAGCGGCGCGCGGCGCGCACGCGGTGCTGCACCTGACGGAGTGGAGCGAGTTCCGGAAGCTGGACGCGGCGGCGCTGGGCGAGGTGGTCGCGGAGCGCCGCCTGCTGGACGGGCGCAACGCACTGGACCCGTTGCAGTGGCGCGAGGCCGGCTGGGACTTCCGCGCGATGGGCCGCCCGCGCGCCTGACGGACGGGCCGCCGGGCGCGCCGCTCAGCGGGGTGAGCCGTCGCGGCCCGCGGCCGGCACGCCAATCGTGAGCACCGCGGCGTCGTCGTCGAGACCCTCGCCGAAGCCGTCCAGCAGCCGGCGGACCGCGGCGACGGCGTCCTCCGCGGTGGTCGGTGCCAGGCCCCGGGCGAAGTCCAGCAGGGCCTCGTCACCGAACCGTTCCCCGGTCTCCGGGACCCGGGCCTCGGTGAGCCCGTCGGTGTACAGCAGCAGGGTGTCGCCGGGGGCGAGGTGCACGGTGGTCTCGGCCACGTCCGCGTCCGGCACCACGCCGAGGAGTTGTCCGCCGGGGGTCTCCAGGCGGTCCACGGTGGCGTCCGCGCGCAGGAGCAGGGCCGGAGGGTGCCCGCCGCCCGCCAGCGTGAGGCGGAAGCCGCCGGAGTCGGGGTCCGGGTCGGGGACGAGGATGCCCAGGATGACGGTGAGGAAGTACGGCTCCCGGTCGGCGTACTCGGCGGTGAGGACGTCGTTGAGGTGGCGGAGCGCCGCGACGGGGTCGGGGTCGTAGGCGATCCCCGAGCGGAGGGTGTACCGGGCGCGTGAGGTCACCACCGCGGCCTCGGCCCCCTTGCCGCGTACGTCGCCGAGGAACAGGGCCCAGACGCCTTCCACCCGGGGGAAGAGGTCGTAGAAGTCGCCGCCCACCTCGTCCGCCGAGGCGATGTGGTAGTGGGCGGCCACGTCGAGCCCGGGCACCGGTTCGAGGGCCGGCGGCAGCAGGGTGCGCTGGAGGGTGGCCGACACCCGTTCCAGGCGCCGGCGTTCCCGTTCGGCCTCGCGGCGGGCGCGGAGGAGTTCCCTTTCGTAGTCCCGGCGGTCGCGGGCGTCGAAGACGGTGGTGCGGATGAGCCTGGGCTCTCCGGCGTCGTCGGTCCGGACGGCCGAGTTGGCGAGGACCGGCAGCCGGCTGCCGTCGGCCGCCTTGAGCTCCAGGGCGATCGCCCGCACCTCGTTCTGCATCCGCAGCAGCGGCGCGAAGTGCGTCTCGTGGTAGAGCTTGCCGCCCGCCGTGAGCAGGTCCGAGAACCGCCTGCGTCCCACGAGTTCGCCGCGCCGGTAGCCCAGCCAGCCCAGCAGGGTGGCGTTGACCTTGATGATCCGCCCGTCCGGCAGGGTGGATAGGTAGCCGCACGGCGCGTTCTCGTACAGGTCCTCGGCGCTCTCCGCCGCCAGGGCGTCGAGCACCGCGGGGTCGGCCCCGGGGTCGGGGCCGGGGAGCCGGTGGTCGTCGCCGGAGGTCACCGCAGGTCCGCGACGAATGCGGTGATCGCGGCGGCGGTGGTCTCGGGGGCACTCAGCTGGGGGCAGTGCCCGGTGGCCTCCAGGGTGACCAGCCGGCTGCCCGGGATCCGCGCGTGCACGAAGTCGCCGACCTCCGGCGGCGCGATGGCGTCCCGCGCGCACTGTGCCACCAGGGTGGGCACGGTCACCCGGCTCAGGTCGGAACGGTTGTCGGACAGGAAGGTCGTGCGGGCGAAGACGCGCGCCATGGCCGGGTCGGTGCGGCAGAAACTGTTGGTCAGCTCCTCCCCCAGTTCCGGACGGCCGGGGTTGCCCATGATCACCGGAGCCATCGTCGCGGACCAGCCCAGGTAGTTGCTGTCCAGGGACTCCAGGAGTTCGTCGATGTCCTCCGCGCTGAATCCGCCCCGGTAGTCCTCGTCGTCGATGTAGCAGGGGGAGGGGGTGAGCAGGACCAGCCCTTCGAAGTGCTCCGGCTGCCTGGCCACCGCCAGGACGCCGATCATGGCGCTCACGGAGTGCCCGACGAAGGTCAGCGGGCCGAGGCCGAGGGCCCGGCAGATCTCCAGGACGTCGGTGGTGTACCCGTCCAGCGTGGAGTACCGCTGCTCGTCCCAGGCCGCCGGGTCGGCCGAACCGGCGCCGACGTGGTCGAAGAGGACCACCCGGAACCGCGCCGCGAGCGGGGGCACCACCAGGCGCCACAAATTCTGATCGCAGCCGAATCCGTGGGCGAGCATCACCACGGGGCCGCCCTCCCGGCCGGTCACGACCACGTGGTTCCTGCGCAACACATCCATATGTCGCATTTTTTCACTTTTGCCGCGGTTGTCGCCCGCCGCCGACCGCCCACCGCCTGGCCCCTGCCCCCTGCCCCCTGCCCCCTGCCCCCGGGGATGGAACTCAGGAGCTCCGCCGGGCGCGCCCGGCGCGGTAGGCCCGCATCTTCGCCCGGCTGCCGCAGACCGCCATGCTGCACCAGCGGCTGCGGCCGGCCGGACTGCGGTCGTAGTACACCCAGCGGCACCGGTCGGCCGCGCACGCCTTCAGCCGCGGCCAGCTGCCGTCGGCGGCCGCGGTGGCGATCGCGGCGGCGATCCGGGCGGTCAGCGCGGGCACCCCGGTGAGTCCGGCGGCGGGGCGCAGTGCGGTGCCGCCGGCCGCGTCGACGGTGAGCACCAGCGGGGCCTCGGCGAGCAGCCGGTCCAGGGTCGCGGTGGCGTCCGGCGGGGCGTCGGTTCCGGTGTGGGCGAGGCAGGCGGCGCGCAGCGCCTCCCGCAGCCGCTGGAGCGCCGGGACGTCCGCCGGTCCCAGGCCGGGGCCCGCCGGCCATCGCGCGGCCAGGAACCCCGCGAGTCCCTCGGCGGTGGCCAGCGCGTCCCGGCCGGATTCGACGTCCAGGGTGTTCACGAGGTCCTGGACGAGGTCGAGGGGGGCGGGGGCGGGGCTCCGGTGGCCTGGTTGCTGCACCTTCGCCAGGCTACCGGAGCCGTTACCGGCACGAGCCGCGATGCGGTCACCGGGTGCGCCGGCGGTGTGCGGCCGTCGGCTCCGGGTACGCGGCCCCCGTCCCGCCCCGAGCCGGGCCCGTCCCGGAACCGCTCGGGCCCGCCCCGCCGTCCCGTCCCCCCGGTCCGGGGCCGGGTGTCCTCGGTCCCTCCCCGGCCCTTTCCCGGGCCGGGGGCGGCGAGCGGCGCGGCGGTGCCGCGTTTCACGGTTGCCGGGTTACCGGCAAGGCGGGATGATGAGGTAACGGTTACCGGTAGACAAGGGTCACCGGTAACGCGACCGAGGGAGGAAGACATGGCCATCGCCACGTTGGGCGTCACGGTTCTGGACTGCCCCGAGCCGCGGAAGCTCGCCGACTTCTACGCCCAGGTGCTGGGCGGCACGGTCGAGGGCGACCGGGAGGACTGGGTCGAGGTGCACCTGTCGCCCGGCGGACGCCGCGGGCGGGTGCTCGCCTTCCAGCGGGTGCCGGGGTACGTACCGCCGCGGTGGCCGAGCGAGGAGCACTCCCAGCAGCTCCACCTGGACTTCGACGTGGAGCGGGAGCGGATGGACGCCGCCGAGCGCGAGGTGCTCGCGCTCGGGGCGACCCTGGCGCAGGGTGACGACGGCGGGAAGCGGGACTTCCGGGTCTACCTCGACCCGGTGGGTCACCCGTTCTGCCTCTGCGTCTGCTGACCGGCGGGCACCGGGCCGCCGGCCGAGGCCGCGGTCCGGTGCCCGGCCTCAGCCGTCGAGCCGGTCGATGGTGGCGATGGACGGCCGGGCGGCCGACCGCAGCTCGCGCGACACGTCCTCGGCGGCGCGCAGCGTCCGTACCGCGTTCTGCCAGGTGAGCTTGGCCAGGTCGGCGGTCGACCACTTGCGGTCCAGCAGTTCGGCGACGAGCCGCGGGTACCCGGCGACGTCGGCGAGGTCGGCCGGGGTGAAGGCGGTGCCGTCGTAGTCGCCGCCGATGCCGATGTGGTCCACGCCCGCGACCTCGCGCATGTGGTCCAGGTGGTCGGCGATGGTCGCCGCGGTCGCCACCGGGCGCGGGTGGGACTCCTCGAAGGCCCGGTGCACGGCCATCGCCTCCGGGGTGGTGTCCAGGTGGTGCAGCCCGTGCGCCCGCATGTTCTCGTCCGCGGCGTGCGTCCAGGCCACCGCCGCGGGGAGCACGAACTTGGGCACGAAGGTGGCCATCGCCACCCCGCCGTTGGCGGGCAGCTGGGCCAGCACGTCGTCCGGGATGTTCCGCGGGTGGTCGCAGACGGCGCGCGCCGAGGAGTGCGAGAACACCACGGGCGCCGCGGACACCCGCAGCGCGTCGCGCATGGTGCCGTCCGCCACGTGCGACAGGTCGACCAGCATGCCGAGCCGGTTCATCTCCCGGACGACCTCCTCGCCGAACTGGGTGAGCCCGCCGGCACGCGGTTCGTCGGTGGCGGAGTCCGCCCACGGGACGTTGTCGTTGTGGGTGAGCGTCATGTAGCGCACGCCCAGGTCGTACAGGGCGCGCAGGGTGGCGAGCGAGCAGTTGATGCTGTGCCCGCCCTCGGCGCCCATCAGGGACGCGATCCGGCCCTCGGCGCGGGCCGCCTCCATGTCGTCGGCGGTGAAGGCGAGCCGCAGGTCGTCCGGGTGGCGGTCGGCCAGCCGCCGGACCACGTCGATCTGTTCCAGGGTGGCGCTCACCGCGTCGTCCCCGGCCATGTCCGACCGTACGTAGACGGACCAGAACTGGGCGCCGACCCCGCCCGCCCGCAGCCGGGGGATGTCGGTGTGCAGCCGGCCGGTCTGGTCGGCCGCGATGTCGAGCCGGTCGAGGTCGTAGCGGACCTGCTCGCGCAGCGCCCACGGGAGGTCGTTGTGGCCGTCGACGACGGGGTGGGCCGCCAGCAGTTCGCGGGCCTGCGCGAGAAGATCGGTCATCGCCCCATCCTCGTACGGGCCACCGGCGAAGTCACGCCCCGCGGACTGCCCGGAGCACCCGCCGCGGGGGCGCCCGCCGGGACGCGGCCCGCGGCGGGCGGCCGGACCGCGGATCAGTGGGCGAAGCCGAAGCGGCCCGCGCCCTCCACCTTCGAGCGCAGCCGCTTGCCCTTCTCGGTGGCCTGCTCGTTCAGCTCGTCCTGGAAGTGCCGCATCCGCTCCAGCAGTTCGGCGTCGTGCGCGGCGAGGATGCGGGCGGCCAGCAGACCGGCGTTGCGGGCGCCGCCGACGGAGACCGTGGCCACCGGCACGCCGGCGGGCATCTGCACGATCGACAGCAGCGAGTCCATGCCGTCCAGGTACTTCAGCGGGACGGGGACCCCGATCACCGGCAGCGGGGTGACCGAGGCGAGCATGCCGGGCAGGTGGGCGGCGCCGCCCGCCCCGGCGATGACGGCCTTCAGCCCGCGGACGGCGGCGCTCTCCCCGTAGGCGATCATCTCGCGCGGCATCCGGTGCGCGGAGACCACGTCGACCTCGTACCGGATCTCGAACTCGTCGAGCGCCTTGGCCGCGGCCTCCATGACCGGCCAGTCGGAGTCGGAGCCCATGACGATGCCGACGACGGGGCCCGGGACGGCCCCGGTGGAGGAGTTGCTCATTCGGTGATGGTCCCTCGGAGGTAGTCGGCGGCGTGCCGGGCGCGCTCGCGCACCTGCGCCAGGTCGTCGCCGTAGGTGTTGACATGGCCGACCTTACGACCCGGCTTCACATCCTTGCCATACATGTGGATCTTCAATCCGGGGTCCCGGGCCATGCAGTGCAGATAGGCCTGGTACATGTCCGGGTAGTCACCGCCCAGCACATTGGCCATCACGGCCCACTTCGCACGCGGCCGCGGGTCGCCGAGCGGCAGGTCCAGCACGGCCCGCACATGGTTGGCGAACTGGGAGGTGACGGCGCCGTCCTGGGTCCAGTGCCCGGAGTTGTGCGGGCGCATCGCCAGCTCGTTGACGAGGATGCCGGGGGTCCCGTCGGCGTCGCGGGTCTCGAACAGCTCGACCGCGAGGTGCCCCACCACGCCGAGTTCCTTGGCGATCCGCAGGGCGAGCTGCTGGGCGCGGGCGGACAGCTCCTCGGTGAGCCCGGGGGCGGGGGCGATCACCGTGTCGCACACCCCGTCGGTCTGCACGGACTCCACCACCGGGTACGCGACGGCCTGGCCGTGCGGGGACCGGACGACGTTGGCGGCCAGCTCGCGTACGAAGTCGACCTTCTCCTCGGCGAGCACCGGCACCCCGGCCCGGAAGGGCTCGGCGGCCTCCTGCTCGGTGCGGACCACCCAGACGCCCTTGCCGTCGTAGCCGCCGCGCACGGTCTTGAGGATCACCGGGAAACCGGTGCCCTCGGCGGCGAAGGCGGCCACGTCGGCCGGGTCGGCCACGATGCGGTGCCGGGGGCACGGCACACCGATCTCGCTGAGCCGGGCCCGCATCACACCCTTGTCCTGGGCGTGCACCAGCGCGTCGGGCCCGGGCCGCACGGCGATGCCGTCGGCCTCCAGGGCCCGCAGGTGCTCGGTGGGCACGTGCTCGTGATCGAAGGTGATCACGTCACAGCCTTGTGCGAAAGCACGAAGGGTGTCCAGGTCGCGGTAGTCGCCGATGACGACGTCGCTCACCACCTGGGCCGCGGAATCCTGCGGAGTGTCACTGAGCAGCTTGAATTTGATGCCGAGCGGGATGCCCGCCTCGTGGGTCATACGAGCGAGCTGGCCACCGCCGACCATGCCGACCACCGGGAAAGTCACCCCCCCAGAGTAAACGCCCGGCGAACGGGCTCCGCCTCGGCCTTGGAGGATCGTCCGAGCAGCGGGCCGGCCGAAGGGCCCGGAAGTACCCCCGGATGCCCATGCCGCAAGGGCGGCGAGGGTGGCGGCTGGTTAGCATGGTCCGAGTTGTCAATGCCGATCGGACGGGGCTGAGCGTCACCATGAGTGAACGGCGCACACTGCGCGCGCAGGTGGAGCAGCTCACCCGCGAGATCGCGAAATTCGGTGCGGTCGGCGGCCTCGGGGTCCTGGTCAATCTCGGCGTCTTCAACCTGGTGCGGCACAACACCGAGCTGCCGATGGTCCGCGCGGGCATCGTCGCGACGGCCGTCGCCATCGCCTTCAACTACCTGGGCTTCCGCTACTTCACCTACCGGGACCGCGACAAGGGCGGGCGCACCAAGGAACTCACGCTGTTCCTGCTGTTCAGCGGGGTCGGCCTGGTGATCGAGAACGGGCTGCTCTACACCACGACCTACGGCTTCGGGTGGGACAGCCAGCTGCAGAGCAACATCTTCAAGTTCCTCGGCATCGGCGTGGCCACCCTCTTCCGCTTCTGGTCCTACCGGACCTGGGTGTTCCGGACACTGCCCGCCCGGGAGGCCGTGGAGACGGCCGAGTCCTTCCTCGCCGAGGACGGGCGGCCGGGCCGCCGCCCGGCCCGGGCCGGACTGACCGACGAGAAGTAGCGGCCCCGCCCGGGGTCAGGCGTCGTCGGACGGCTGGTCCCGCTGGTCCCCGGACCGGCTGAGGAAGAGCGCGAAGACCGGGGGGTGCAGCTGGAGGAGTTCCAGCCGCCCGCCGTCCGCCTCCGCCAGGTCGCGGGCCACGGCGAGCCCCAGCCCGGTGGAGTTGCGGCCGCTGACGCTCCGCTCGAAGACCCGGGCGCCCAGGTCGGGCGCCACACCCGGCCCCTCGTCGGTGACCTCCACCACCGCCTGGTTCCCGGTGACCCGGGTGCGGATGGCGACCGTGCCGTCCCCGTGCATCAGCGAGTTCTCGATGAGGGTGGCGAGCACCTGGGCGACCGCGCCGGGGGTGCCGACGGCCCGCAGCCCCGGCTTGCCGGAGCGGACGATGGCCCGGCCCTCGCTGCGGGAGGCCGGCCGCCACTCCTCGATCTGCTGCTTGACGACCTCGTCGAGGTCGAAGGCGACCGCGGAGCCGGTGCGCGGGTCGCGCGAGTTGGTCAGCAGTCGCTGCACCACGTCGGTGAGCCGCTCCACCTGGGTGAGGGCGACCGTCGCCTCTTCCTTCACCGTGTCCAGGTCGTCGGTGAGGGTGATCTCCTCCAGCCGCATGGACAGCGCGGTCAGCGGGGTGCGCAGCTGGTGGGAGGCGTCGGCGGCCAGCCGCCGCTCGGCGGTGAGCATCCGGGCGATGCGTTCCGCGCTGGCGTCCAGCACATCGGCGACCCGGTCCAGCTCCGGCACCCCGTAGCGGCGGTGGCGCGGGCGCGGGTCGCCCGAGCCGAGGCGCTCGGCGGTCTCCGCGAGGTCGGTGAGCGGCGCGGACAGCCGGTGGGCCTGGCGCACCGCGAGCAGCACCGCGGCGAGGACGGCGAGCAGCGCCACCGCGAGGATGATCAGCAGGGTGCGGCCGACCTCCTTGCTCACCGTGGAGCGGGACGCCTCGACGGTCACCGTCTCGCCCTGGGCGCCGTCCCGCTCGGCGGAGATCACACGGCCCGAGGGCCGGTCGCCGACCTCCACCGGCTTCTCGCCGGGCATCTCGATCCGGGCGTACCGGCCCTCCTCGATCTGGTCCCGCAGTACGTCGGGGGTGATGCCCTCGCCGCCGATCAGCCGGCTGTCGACGATGCTGACCAGCCGCACCGCGTCGGAGTCCACGCTCTCCTGGGCGCTGTTCTCGATGGTGCGGGTCTCGACGATCACCAGGGACACGCCGAAGACGGCGATGACGACGAGCACCACGGCGAGCGTGGAATTGATCAGGCGACGGCGCATGGCCCTACCGTGTCAGGCGGGGTCAGCTTTTCTCGAATCGGAAGCCGACACCGCGGACGGTGGCGATGTAGCGCGGGTTGGCCGCGTCGTCGCCGAGCTTCTTCCGCAGCCAGGAGATGTGCATGTCGAGGGTCTTGGTGGAGGACCACCAGGTGGTGTCCCACACCTCGCGCATCAGCTGGTCGCGGGTGACCACCCGCCCGGCGTCGCGCACCAGCACGCGCAGCAGGTCGAACTCCTTGGCGGTCAGCTGGAGCTCCTCGTCCCCCATCCAGGCCCGGTGCGACTCCACGTCGATCCGGACGCCGTGGGTGGTGGGCTGCTGCTGGGTCTCCACGGCGCCGCGCCGCAGCAGGGCCCGGACGCGGGCGAGCAGCTCCGCGAGCCGGAACGGCTTGGTGACGTAATCGTCGGCTCCGGCGTCGAGTCCGACAACGGTGTCAACCTCGTCGGCACGGGCGGTGAGCACCAGCACCGGGAAGCCGTGGCCCTCGTTCCGCAGCCGGCGGCAGACCTCCAGGCCGTCCATCCCGGGCAGACCCAGGTCGAGGACGAGCAGGTCGACCCCGCCCTGCAGGCCGGCGTCGAGCGCGGTGGGTCCGTCCTCCCGCACCTCGACCTCGTACCCCTCGCGGCGCAGGGCGCGGGCGAGTGGCTCCGAGATGGATGCGTCATCCTCGGCGAGCAGTACTCGGGTCATGGAGTGATGGTAGTCCCGCCGGGTATACGCCCGGAGGCCGCACTCCGCTCGTCACGGAGCGTGAACAGTTGCACGGAACACCCGTGACGTATCTCTCAACAAACCCAATCCGGGCGATGCCGTGGCTTATCGTGACGGTACGTCTGTAGTAGCACTTTCCGGGGACCTTTGGCTCGCACGACGCGCCGGAGGTCTTCGCTGTGTCAGGAGCCGTGCTGGAACCACCTCCGGGTGGCTGCAGAGCGACTGAATCGAAGGAAACATCCATGGCGTCCAGCCTGACGAAGGACGGCGCGGGCCGGGGCAACCCCCCGGCCGGCACCACGACCTTCTTCGGCCACCCCCGCGGACTGGCCACTCTCTTCATGACCGAGATGTGGGAGCGCTTCAGCTTCTACGGCATGCGGGCCCTGCTCGTCCTGTATCTGATCTCCGGCGGCCCGGACGCGGGCGAGGGGAGCCAGGGCGGCGGCCTGGCGATGGACGAGGCGAGTGCCATCGGCATCTACTCGGTCTACCTCGCCATGGTGTACCTGCTCGCCCTGCCCGGTGGGTGGTTCGGTGACCGGGTGTGGGGACCGCGGAAGACCGTCGCGGTCGCGGCGGGCATCATCATGGCCGGCCACCTGGCGCTGGCCGTGCCCGGCGAGGCGATGTTCTTCGCCGGCCTGGCGCTGGTGGCGCTCGGTTCCGGCCTGCTGAAGGCCAACATCTCCACGATGGTCGGCCACCTCTACGAGGGGCCGGACGACCCGCGCCGGGACGGTGGCTTCACCGTCTTCTACATGGGCATCAACATCGGTGCCTTCGCCGCGCCGCTGATCATCGGCACGGTCGGTGAGAAGGTCAACTGGCACCTGGGCTTCGCGCTCGCCGCCGTGGGCATGGCGCTGGGTCTGATCCAGTTCCTGATCGGCACCCGCCACCTGTCCCCCCGCTCCAGCGAGGTCCCGACCCCGCTGACCCTCGAGGAGCGCAACACCTGGCTGCGCAAGGGCCTGATCTGGCTCGCCGTCGCCGCGGTCTTCTACACGATCGTGGTGGCGACCGGCCACTTCACGCTCAACTGGGCGATGGTCCCGATCACCGTGGCGGGCCTGATCATCCCGGCGGGTGTGCTGATCCGCATCAAGCGGGACAAGGACCTGTCGGCGACCGAGCAGACGAAGATGACCGGCTACATCTGGTTCTTCGTGGCCGCCGCCGTGTTCTGGATGATCTACGACCAGGGCGGCTCGACGATGTCGTCGTTCGCCGACTCCAAGACCTCGGACAGCCTCTTCGGCATCAACTTCCCGGCGTCCTGGTTCCAGTCCGTCAACCCGCTCTGGGTGATGGCGCTGGCCCCGGTCTTCGCGTCGATGTGGCTGGCGCTGGCGCGGCGCAACCGCGAGCCCAGCACCACGGTGAAGTTCGCCATGGCCCTGGTCCTGATCGGCGCCTCGTTCTTCATCTTCGTGGTGCCGATGGGGATGGCCTCGGACGGCGACACGGTCAGCCCGATGTGGCTGGTCTCCATCTACATGGTCCAGACGATCGGTGAGCTGTGCCTCTCCCCGGTGGGCCTGTCGGTGACCACCAAGATGGCGCCGGCCAAGTACGCCAGCCAGATGATGGGTGTCTGGTTCCTCGCCGTCACCGCCGGTGACTGCACCACGGGTCTGCTCACCATCGCGGGCGTCGACCTGAGCGGGCAGGGCGTGATCGCCCTGGAGGCCACGCTCGCGGTGCTGGCCGGCGTCGCGGTGTGGATGTACCGCAAGAAGATGGTGCAGCTGCTGGGCCACGACCACTGAGGCGGCCGCGGCACGCGGCACATCGCCGATGAGCCGGAAGGGCCCGGCGCGGGAACACCGCGCCGGGCCCTTCCGGCGTTCCCGCGGGGTGGGCGGACGCTCCCGCGGGGGAACTCGCGGCGACGGGGGATGCCGGACGGGTGCCGGGCGGGACGGGGAGCGGGAGCGGGGAACGGGCGGGCTCGCGCCGGAGGCCGGGCAGCGCGGCCGGGACGGGGAGCGGGAGGGTGCGCGCCGGGCGTCACGGGCCGGAGGGCCAGAGGGGGCGCGCGTACCGAAGCGGAGGCGGGGCGGCCGAGGAGCTGACGGGCACCCGGCGGACGTCACGGGCCGGGCAGCGAGAGCGGGAGGCGGGGCGGCCGAGGAGCTGACGGGCACCCGGCGGGCGTCACGGGCCGGGCAGCCGGGGAGGGCAGGCATGGGCCGGGCGGAGGGGCGGATGGGGGTGCCACGCGGTTCACGCGGGAGGTCCGGAGGCCCGGAGGGCAGGTGCCGGCCGGGGGACCGGGCGGCTGCCGGGGGCGGGGGTGCCGCGATGCGCGGGCGGGGATGGCGCGGTGCGCGGGCGGGGGTGCCGCGATGCGCGGGCGGGGATGGCGCGGTGCGTGCGGGTGGGAACGTCGCGGTGCGCGGGCGGGCCGCGGTCAGGAAGGGGCGGCCAGCTCCGCCCAGACCGTCTTGCCGGCTCCCTGCGCGTTGCGGACCACGCCCCAGTCCAGGCAGAGCCGCTGCACGATGAACATGCCGTGCCCACCGGGACGCCCGGCGCGGTGCGGGGTGCGGGGCGCGGGGTTCCCGGCCCCGAGGTCGGCGACCTCCAGCCGGAGCACCTTGCCGTGCCGGCTGACCCGGAGCTCCTCCGGGCCCTCCGCATGCAGACAGGCGTTGGTGACCAGCTCGGAGACCACGAGCAGCACGTCCTCCGCGGCGGCCCGCTGGTCGGCGCTGGCGGCCGGCAGCCAGCCCCACTCCCGCAGGGCCTCCCGCGTGAAGTCGCGGGCGCTGGGGACCACGCCGCTGGCGCCGGTCAGGCGGAGCGTGCGGGCCTGGCCGGACGGGGGCGCGGACGGGCCCGCGGCTGCGCCGTCCGACTCCGGGCCGAGGTCGCCCGGTGGGTACGGCCGCGTGGTGCTCATCAGCGCTTCACCTCACCGATTCACCGATTCAAGAAGACGAACATCTGGACTGCTGAGTTTTGTGCTCAACGGGTACAGCTGTCTCCTGCCCGTACCCGGCGTGAGAACACCCACTTCTTCGTACGGGTCATGTGACGGAGACAACCGGTGGAAATGGTCACGCCTTCTCGTCGAGCGCGGCGTCGAGGTCGTCGTGCACGGTGAAGACGGCTTCCGCCCCCGTGATCTCGAAGACCCGGGCGACGACCGGCTGCATGGCGGCCAGATGGACCGCGCCCCCTTCGGCTTCCGCCTTGAGGCGGGCACCGAGCAGCACGTTGAGTCCGGTGGAGTCGCAGAAGTCCAGCCCGGAACAGTCCACGACCAGGCGGGTCCTGCCCTCCTCCACGCTCTTTTCGAGCGGCTCCCGCAACACCTCGGCGGTGTGGTGGTCGAGCTCACCCACCGGGGTCACGACGGTGCTCGCCCCGTGGTGCCGAACGTCGACCTGGAGCCGGCCTTTGCTCGTGCTGCCGACCATCCCGCGGTCCATGTGCGCACCTCTTCTGGCGTCTCGTAGCTTTCGATTGCGCGCGTTGAACATTACGCCTTCACCACGCCCTTCGGTAGCCGAACAATTCTCATACATCGCCAAAGGCGGACATCATGGACTTGCCATCGCCGGTCCGATACCGGTAGGCGTAGTAAAGACACACCCGACCCGGCCGGCTTTGGAGGCGCCGCTCACCGCAGGATCACTTATGGCTTCGGCTGCCATATGCCGAGAATGATGGAGGAGACGCCATGTCACCCCAGCTCGACGAATCGCGTACCCACACCCGGGACGCCGCCTCGTCGGCCGCCTCGCATGAGGAGACCACCCTGTCCGGGCACACCGGTCCGCTGGAGGACCTGCCCGAGATCCCGCCGTACGACGAGGTGGGAGCGGTGGATGCGAGGGCACTGTCAAAGACTCTCTTCGAGCGCCTGGCGGCGCTGGAGGAAGGGACACACGAGTATTCGTATGTCCGCAACACGCTGGTCGAACTCAATCTGGCGCTGGTGAAGTTCGCCGCCTCCCGGTTCCGCTCCCGCAGCGAACCGATGGAGGACATCGTCCAGGTGGGCACCATCGGCCTGATCAAGGCCATCGACCGCTTCGAGCTCAGCCGGGGCGTCGAGTTCCCCACCTTCGCGATGCCGACGATCATCGGCGAGATCAAGCGCTTCTTCCGGGACACCAGTTGGTCCGTGCGCGTCCCGCGCCGGCTCCAGGAGCTGCGGCTCGACCTGGCGAAGGCCGGGGACGAGCTGGCCCAGCGGCTGGACCGGGCGCCGACCGTCGGCGAGCTGGCGGAGCGGCTCGACATCTCGCCCGACGAGGTCGTGGAGGGGATGGCCGCGAGCAACGCGTACACCGCGAGCTCGCTGGACGCCCAGCCCGAGGAGGACGACGGCGAAGGCGCGCTGGCGGACCGCATCGGCTACGAGGACCACGGGCTCGAAGGCATCGAGTACGTCGAGTCGCTCAAGCCGCTGATCGCCGGCCTCGCGCCGCGTGACCGCGAGATCCTGTCCCTGCGGTTCGTGGCGAACATGACGCAGTCCGAGATCGGCGAGGAACTGGGCATCTCCCAGATGCACGTGTCCCGGCTGCTCTCCCGGACCCTGGTCCGGCTCCGCCGCGGCCTGCTGGTCGAGGAGTAGCCGGACCGCCGTCCCGGTACGGACGGGTGAGGGCCTGCCCCGGGTGTCCCGGGACGGGCCCTCACCCGCGTTCCGGCACCGCCGCCGCGCCCGCCGGTCCGCCGTCGGCCGTCCGCCGGTCCGCCGTCCGCCGGGAGGCCGTCGGCCATCCGCCGGGAGGCCACGGCCGGCCCCGTCCGCCGGGAGCCGGCCGGGAGCCGTGTGCCGGCCGGGACGGCCTCAGACGGCGTCCGTGGCCAGTACGCCGTCCTTCCAGACCGCGGTCACCAGGGGCACGCCCGGGCGGTAGGCCAGGTGCACATGGGAGGGCGCGTCGAGCAGCGCGAGGTCGGCGCGGGCACCAGGGGTGATCCGCCCCACATCGGTGCGCCGCAGGGCGGCGGCGCCGCCCGCGGTGGCCGCCCAGACCGCCTCGTCCGGGGTCATCCGCATCTCCCGCACCGCGAGCGCCACACAGAACGGCATCGAACTGGTGTACGACGAGCCGGGGTTGCAGTCCGGCGACAGCGCGACCGTGACGCCCGCGTCCAGCAGCCGGCGGGCGTCGGGGTAGGTGGCCCGGGTCGAGAACTCCGCGCCGGGCAGCAGCGTGGCGACCGTGGTGCCGTTCGCCAGCGCGTCGACGTCCGCGTCGGTCAGATGGGTGCAGTGGTCGGCGGAGGCGGCGCCCAGCTCCACCGCGAGCTGCACGCCCGGCCCGTAGGAGAGCTGGTTGGCGTGCACCCGGGGAACCAGGCCGCGGGCGGCTCCGGCGGTGAGGATCGCCCGCGCCTGGTCGCCGTCGAACGCGCCCTGCTCGCAGAACACGTCGACCCACCGGGCACGCGGCGCGCAGGCGTCCAGCATCGGGCCGGTGACCAGCTCGACGTACGCCTCGGGGCGGTCGGCGAACTCCGGCGCGACGATGTGCGCCCCGAGGTAGGTGACCTCGTCGGTGTGCGCGGCGGCGATGTCCAGCGAGCGCGCCTCGTCCTCGGTGGTGAGGCCGTAGCCGGACTTGATCTCGATGGTGGTGGTGCCCTGGCGGCGCGCCTCGCGCACATGGCGGGTGACGGTGGCGGCCAGCACGTTGTTGGAGGCGGCGCGGGTGGCGGCCACGGTGGTGCGGATGCCGCCGGCGGTGTAACCGCGGCCGGACATCCGGGCGTTGAACTCCTCGGTGCGGTCGCCCGCGAACACCAGGTGGGAGTGCGAGTCGACGAAGCCCGGGATGACCGCCCGGCCCTGGGCGTCCACCCGGTTGTCGGTGGCGGGTGCCCGGTCCGAGGGGCCGACCCAGGCGATCCGGTCGCCTTCGATGACGACCGCCGCGTCCCGGACCAGGCCGAGGGGGCCCGCGCCGAGCGCGGGGTCGTTGGTGACCAGGCCGGAGATGTTGGTGACGGCGGTGGTGTGCCGGGGTGCGGGGCCGGTGGGGGCGGCCGCCGCGCCCAGCGGGGTGTGCGTGTGCGGGTGGGGCTGGGGGGTCATCGCGGGGTGCTCTCCTTCATCGGACGCCGGGCGTGGGGTCCGTCGGACTCGGTCCGGGTGCTCCGGCGGGGCGGGTCGGTCGGCCGTCGGTGATCTCCCGTCCGCCCACGCCGGCCGCGCTCCGCTCAGCCGCGCAGCGCGTCGATGGTCTCGGACAGGGCGCGTGGGACGTCCGGCACCAGCTGGTGCCTCCCGTCACGCACGATATGGCGGCCGCCGACCACGGTGTGGCGGACATCCGCGCCGGTGGCCGCGAACACCGCCGTTTCGGCCCCCAGCCGGGGCGGTGGGCCCGCGGTGCGCACCGAGTCCAGGCCGATGGTGGTGAAGTCGGCGAGCGCCCCGGGTTCGATGCGCCCCGCGGCGTCCCAGCCGAGTGCCGCGTGGCCGTCCGCGGTGGCGGCGCGCAGCAGCTGGGCGGCGGTCCAGTGGCCGCGGGTCCGGGTGCGCAGCCGCTCGTCGAGTTCCATCGCACGGGCCTCTTCGAACAGGTCGATCACGGCGTGGCTGTCGCTGCCCAGGCTCAGCGGGCTGCCCGCGGCCTGGACCCGGACGGCGGGCCCGATGCCGTCGGCGAGGTCGCGTTCGGTGGTGGGGCACATGCACACCCCGGTGCCGCTCTCGCCGAGCAGCCGGATGTCCTCGTCGGTGAGGTGGGTGGCGTGCACCGCGGTGGTGCGCGGGCCGAGCACGCCGTGGTCGGCGAGGAGCCGGGTGGGGGTGCGGCCGTGGGCGGCGAGGCAGGCGTCGTTCTCGGCGGTCTGCTCCGACAGGTGCACATGGAGCGGGGCGCTCCGGGCGGCGGTCCAGCGGGCGACGGTGGCGAGCTGGTCGGCGGGTACCGCGCGGACCGAGTGGACGGCGGCGCCGATCCGGGCGTGCGGGCGGTCGGTGAGCGCTCCGGCGCGCTCGGCCCAGGCGTCGGCGGTGCCGTCGCTGAAGCGCAGCTGCGGTTCGGTGGGGGGCTCGCCGAACCCGGCGGAGAGGTAGGCGGTGTCGAGGAGGGTGATGCGGATGCCCGCCTCGGCGGCGGCCGCGATCAGGGCCTCGCCCATCGCGTTGGGGTCGGCGTAGCGGGTGCCGCCGGGGGCGTGGTGGAGGTAGTGGAACTCGCCCACGCAGGTGATGCCGGCCAGGGCCATCTCGGCGTAGACCGCCCGGGCGAGCGCGAAGTAGGTGTCCGGGGTGAGGCGGGCGGCGACCTGGTACATGACGTCCCGCCAGGTCCAGAACGTCCCGGAGCCGACCTGGACGGTACCGCGCAGGGCGCGGTGGAAGGCGTGCGAGTGGGCGTTCGCCAGGCCGGGCAGGGTGAGCCCGCGCAGGGTGACGGCGCCGGTCGGCGGGGCGGCGACGCCGGTGGTGACGGCGGTGATCCGGCCGTCGGCGGCGGTCTCGACGACCACGCCCGCCTCGACCCCGCTGCCGGGGCCGGTCCCGGGGCCCGGGGCCGGCAGTGCGTGCTCGGCCCAGTAGGTCTGCGCTGTCAGCGACACGCGAGGCCCTCCAGTACGTCGGCGAGTGCGGTCACCCCGGCGACGCAGTCGTCCTCGGCCGCGTGTTCGGCGGGCGAGTGCGACACGCCGGTGGGGTTCCGTACGAACAGCATGGCGGTGGGGACGGATGCCGACAAAATACCCGCGTCGTGGCCCGCCCCGGTGGGCAGCACCGGCACCTCGCCCAGGAGCGCGGCCAGCCGGTCGCGCAGCGCGTGCCCGAACTCCACCACCGGGGTGAAGGATTCGCGGGTCACCCGCACCTCGACCCCGTCGCGCCCGCCGCGCTCCCGCGCGGCCTCCTCGATCTCCCGGACGACGGCGTCCAGGGTCTCCTGGTCGGCGGCGCGGGAGTCCAGCCAGCCGCGGACCAGGGAGGGGATGGCGTTGACGCCGTTGGGTTCGACGGCGACCTTCCCGAAGGTCGCCAGCGCCCCGGCGAGCCGCGCCTTCTTGCGGGCGGCGAGCACGGTGTTGGCGTAGGTGAGCATCGGGTCGCGCCGGTCCTCCAGCCGGGTGGTGCCGGCATGGTTGGCCTCGCCGTGGAAGTCGAAGCGCCAGCGGCCGTGCGGCCAGATCGCCGAGGCGAGGCCGACCCGGTCGCCGGAGATGTCCAGGGCGCGGCCCTGTTCCACGTGGAGTTCCACGAAGGCGCCGATGCGGGCGAGCCGTTCCGGGTCGGGGCCGATCGCGTCGGGGTCGTACCCGGCGCGCTCCATCGCCTGGGGCAGGGTCACCCCGTCGGCGTCCCGCAGCCGGTGCGCGGCCGGGACGGTGAGCTGCCCGGCGGCGAGCCGGGAGCCGACGCAGGCGAGGCCGAACCGGGCGCCCTCCTCGTCGCCGAAGTTGACGACGGCGACCGGGCGGACGGGGCGGGCGCCGCGGGCCCGGAGCTCGTCGAGGGCGGCGAAGGAGGAGACCACGCCGAGCGGGCCGTCGAACGCGCCGCCGTCGGGCACCGAGTCGAGGTGCGAGCCGGTGACGACGGCGTCCCCGGCGGCCCGGTCGCCCAGCCAGGCCCACTGGTTGCCGTTGCGGTCCACCTCGTAGTCGAGGCCGCGGGACCGTGCCTGGTCCTGGAACCAGGCGCGGCAGTCGGTGTCGGCGGCGGTCCAGGCGTACCGGCGGTACCCGCCGCTGTCCGCGTCGCGGCCCACCGGCAGCAGGTCGCGCCACATCGCGTGGAAGGAGGCGCCGGCCCGCCCGGCGGGTGCCGCGGCGGCGGGCCCGGGGGCCGGACCCGGGGTGGCGGGTCCGGCCGGGTCGTGGCGGGTCACCGCTCGTCACCCTCCCGCATGGGGATGCGGACGCCGCGCTCGGTGGCGACCTCGTCGGCCCGGTCGTACCCGGCGTCGACGTGCCGGATGACGCCCATGCCCGGGTCGTTGGTGAGCACCCGGCGGATCTTCTCGCCGCCCAGCGCGGTGCCGTCGGCGACGGTGACCTGGCCGGCGTGGATGGACCGGCCCATGCCGACGCCGCCGCCGTGGTGCAGGGAGACCCAGGAGGCGCCGGAGGCGACGTTGACCATGGCGTTCAGCAGCGGCCAGTCGGCGATGGCGTCGGATCCGTCGAGCATGGCCTCGGTCTCCCGGTACGGGGAGGCGACCGAGCCGCAGTCCAGGTGGTCCCGGCCGATGGCCAGCGGGGCCTGGAGCGTCCCGTCGGCGACCATGTCGTTGAAGCGCTCGCCGGCCTTCTCCCGCTCGCCGTAGCCGAGCCAGCAGATCCGCGCGGGCAGCCCCTGGAAGTGGACCCGCTCCCCGGCCAGCCGGATCCAGCGGGCCAGCGACTCGTTCTCCGGGAAGAGGTCGAGGATGGCCTTGTCGGTGGCCGCGATGTCCTTGGCGTCACCGGAGAGCGCGGCCCAGCGGAACGGGCCCTTGCCCTCGCAGAACAGCGGGCGGATGTAGGCGGGCACGAAGCCGGGGAAGTCGAAGGCCCGTTCGAAGCCGGCCAGTTTGGCCTCGCCCCGGATGGAGTTGCCGTAGTCGAAGACCTCGGCGCCGGCGTCCATGAAGCCGACCATGGCCGCCACGTGCCGCGCCATGGACTCCCGGGCCCGCTGGGTGAAGTCGGCCGGCTTCTCGGCTGCCAGGGTGGCCATCTCCTCGAACGGCACGCCCAGCGGCAGGTAGGCCAGCGGGTCGTGGGCCGAGGTCTGGTCGGTGACGATGTCGATCGGCGCGTTCATCTCCAGCAGCTGCGGCACCAGCTCGGCGGCGTTGCCGAGCACGCCGATGGACAGCGGCTTGCGCTGGTCGCGGGCCTCGGTTGCCAGCTGGAGGGCGTGCTGGAGGCTGTCGGCCCGCACGTCGAGGTAGCGGTGCTCGATCCGGCGCTCGATGGCGCGCGGGTCGCAGTCGATGCAGATGGCGACGCCGTCGTTCATGGTGACGGCGAGCGGCTGGGCGCCGCCCATGCCGCCGAGCCCGGCGGTGAGGGTGATGGTCCCGGCGAGGGTGCCGCCGAACTTCTTCGCCGCGACGGCCGCGAAGGTCTCGTAGGTGCCCTGGAGGATGCCCTGGGTGCCGATGTAGATCCAGGAGCCGGCGGTCATCTGGCCGTACATGGTCAGGCCGAGCTGCTCCAGACGGCGGAACTCCTCCCAGTTCGCCCAGTCGCCGACGAGGTTGGAGTTGGCGATCAGCACCCGCGGCGCCCACTCGTGGGTCTGCATCACGCCCACCGGACGGCCGGACTGGACCAGCATCGTCTCGTCCTGCTTGAGGGTGCGCAGGGTGCGGACCATGGCGTCGAAGGAGCGCCAGTCGCGGGCGGCCTTGCCGGTGCCGCCGTAGACGACGAGCTTGTCCGGGTGCTCGGCGACCTCGGGGTCGAGGTTGTTCTGGAGCATCCGGAGGGCGGCTTCCTGCTGCCAGCCCAGAGCGCTCGTTTCGGTACCTCGCGGGGCCCGTACGGGGCGCGGTCCTGACATGGGAGGTGCCTCCCTCTCATCGGCCTGGCGTGTCGCCGCGGCGTGTCGACTCGGAATGACCTGGATCAAGATATTCACATCTTGTCTGCACTGAATACCTCTAGTCAACAGGTTCGGGCCCGGCGCGCCGGGCCCCCGCCCGGTGGTTGGCTGGAGCGCATGACGACCGACTCGCACCGGAACCACCCCGACGCGGCGCCCGCGGAACCCGCCGCCCGGCTCGCCGCACGACGCGACCGCGCGGTCCGGGCCGCCGTCGCGCACCGGCTGATCGACGCCGACCGGCCGGTCATCGGCCTGCTGGACGTCACCGGCATCCGGTCCGCCGCCACCGCGCTGCGCACCGCCTTCGCCGGAATCACCCCACCCGGCACCGCGGTGCTGCACACCTTCGCGGTCAAGGCCGCCGCGCTGGTTCCGGTGCTGCGGCTGCTCGCCGAGGAGGGAATGGGCTGCGAGGTGGCCAGCCCGGGCGAGCTGGCGCTGGCCCGCGCGGCGGACGTGCCCCCGGAGCGCACCGTCCTCGACTCGCCGGCCAAGACGCCCGCCGAGCTGCGCGAGGCCCTCGCCGCCGGGATCGCCGTCAACGCCGACAACCCCGACGAGCTGAACCGCCTGGACGCGCTCCTCGCCGCCGGCCGCACCGCCTCCCCGCTGGGCATGCGGGTCAACCCCCAGGTCGGCGGGGGCACCATCGAGGCCCTCAGCACCGCCACCGCCACCTCGAAGTTCGGGGTGGCGCTGCGCGACGAAGGAGCCCGCGACTGGGTGGTGCGCGCCTACCTGGACCGGCCGTGGCTGACCCGGCTGCACACCCACACCGGCTCCCAGGGAGTTCCGCTGGAGCTGATGGCCCAGGGCGTCCGGGCCGCGTACGAACTGGCGGAGGACATCAACCGGGCCGCCGGCCGGCAGCAGGTGGACACCCTGGACATCGGCGGCGGACTGCCCGTCAACTTCGCCTCCGACGACGTGCTGCCGGGCTTCGGGGACTACGCCGGCGCCCTGCGGACGGCCGCGCCCGGGCTGTTCGACGGGCGGTACGGCCTGGTCACGGAGTTCGGACGGTCCCTGGTCGCGAAGTACGGCACGGTGCTCGCCCGGGTGGAGTACGCCAAGACGGCGGGCGGGCGGCCCATCGCGGTCACCCACGCCGGCGCCCAGCTCGCGGTCCGCACCGTGTACGCCCCCGAGTCCTGGCCGCTGCGGGTCGCCGCGTACGGGCCCGACGGGCACCCCAAGCCCGCGGACCCGCTGGTCTCCCAGGACGTCGCCGGACCCTGCTGCTTCGCCGGCGACCTGCTGGCGGTGGCCCGCCCGCTGCCCCCGCTGGCCTCCGGCGACCTCGCCGCGCTGCTGGACACCGGGGCGTACTACTTCTCCAACCACTTCGCCTACAACAGCCTGCCCCGGCCCGGCGTCTACGGCTTCGCGGCGCCCGGGGACGGCCCGGTCCGCTTCGCGACCGTGCGGAGCCCGCAGAGCGTCGAGGAGATCGTCGCGGAGAGCGGCGGCGCCCACCCCGGGGCGCTCACCGGCCTGGACTGAGCGGTGCCGGCGGCCCGGGGCCCGGCCGCGGGCGGCGCCGCCCGGGCACCCGTGCCGAAGGGCGCGGTCCCGGGCCGTCCGGGAGCCACGACCGGGCCCGCCCGGCGGGGCGGGCCGCCCGGCGGCCCCCCGCCGCGGGATCACTCCATGAACAGACCCCGGGCGGCGGCCCCGGCGTCGAACTCCTCCAGCCGCGCCTGGGCGTCCGGCAGCGCGTCGCACATGGCCTCCAGCAGCACCCGCCCCAGCAGCATCGGGGAGCAGGCGGTGTCGAAGGCCAGCCCGGTGCCGACCGCGGCGGGCAGCAGCAGGTCGCTGTGCCGGGCCACCGGGGCGAACGCACTGTCCGCCACCGTCACCACGGTCAGGCCGGCCGCGCGCGCGTACTCCAGCGCCTGGACCACCTCGCGCGGATGGCGCGGCAGCGCGAAGCAGAGCAGCGCGCCGGCGCCCGCGCGGACCGCCGCGTCGATCCGGTCGGCGAGCATGGTGCCGCCCTCGTCGAGCAGCCGGACGTCGGGGTGGACCTTGCGCGCGAAGTAGGCGAAGCCGTGGGCCTGCGCGGACGCCGCGCGCAGCCCGAGGACCGGCAGCGGCCGGGAACCGGCGAGCAGCCGGCCGGCCCGGATCACCGGGGAGGGGTCGGCGAGCTGCGCGGCGAGGTGGCGCAGGTTCTCGATCTCCTCCTGCACCGCCTGCTGGTACTCGTTGTAGGCGCCGCCGGGCGCGGCCGGCGCCGGGGTGACGTCCCGCAGGTGCTTGCGGAGCGCGGGGTAGCCGTCGAAGCCGAGGGCCACCGCGAACCGGGTGACCGACGGCTGGCTCACCCCGGCCAGCTCGGCCAGCTCCACGCTGGACAGGAACGGCGCGTCCGCGGCCCGGCGCACCATGCAGTGCGCGATGCGCCGCTGGGTCGGGGTCAGCCGGTGCCCCTCGAAGAGCTTCTGCAGCCGGGCCGCGCCGGGTCCGGGGCCGCCGCTCTCCGCCGGGTCCGGGGATGCCGGGCCGCCGGGCGGGCCGCCCGCCGCCTTCCCGTCCCGGCCGCCGCGCCCCCCGTAGGGCGGTTCGCCGCGCTGTGCGGCATGCCGCTCGCCGCGGTCTTCTCCGGTGCCCGCGCCCATGGCGTACGTCCCTCCGCCCCATTCACACACCCAGGGAATGCATAACCATATGCGAGGGGGAGCCGGACGGCGTCCGCGGTGGGGGCGCACCGGGCCTCCGGTCAGTCCTTGCGGCCGTACGCCTCGTGCGCCAGCCGGACCGCGCTCGCCAGTCCGAGAGCCGGTTCCGCCTTGCGCAGCGCCCGCACCACCGACACCTGGTCGGTCTGCTCGTCGACGCCGGAGCCGGTCAGCGCCCGGCGCACCCAGCGGACCCGGAGGTCGGCGTCGCTCAGCGCCGAGTGCTCGCCGATCAGCGCCAGGGCGCGTTCCAGTCCCGGGCGTTCGGCCTCGTCCGCGGCGGCCAGCGCCTGCCGCAGGGTGTGCCCCAGCTCGTCCGCGTCCCGCAGCACGAGCACGTTGAGGCCCTGGTCACCGAAGCCGAGCATGCCACTCCTTCACCACACAGCTGGGCCCTCGGGCCCCGGTCCGCCCAACGTACGCCGGGCGCCCGGCGCGCCGCATCAGCCGCCAGGCCGTTTCCGCACCCCTCCGATGGGAGGGGTGCGGAAACGGCGGGCCCGGGCCGGACCCCCGGCCGGGTCAGGCGGGGGGCAGCAGCTTCTTCTGCGGCTTCCCCATCGCGTTGCGCGGCAGCGCGTCCAGGAACCGCACCTTCCGCGGCCGCTTGTGGACGGACAGCCGGCCGGCCACGAAGTCGATCAGGTCCTGCTCGCCGACCCCGTCGGCGACCACATAGGCGACGATCTCCTGCCCCAGGTCCTCGTGCGGGGCGCCGACGACCGCGGCCTCGCTGACCGCCGGGTGGTCCAGCAGCGCGTTCTCCACCTCCCCGGCGCCGATCCGGTAGCCGCCCGACTTGATCATGTCGGTGGAGGCCCGGCCGACGATGCGGTGGCTGCCGTCCGGTTCGATCGCGGCGATGTCCCCGGTGCGGAACCAGCCGTCCGCCGCGTAGGACGCGGTGGTGGCGTCCGGCCGGTTGAGGTAGCCGTCGAACAGCGTCGGGCCGGACACCTCCAGCTCCCCGATGTCGGCGCCGTCCTCGGCCACCACCCGGGTGGCGATGCCGGGCAGCGGGAGGCCCACGTACCCCGGGCGGCGCTCGCCGTCGGCCCGCGTGGAGACGGTGATCAGCGTCTCCGTCATGCCGTAGCGCTCGACCGGAAGCTGCCCGGTCAGCTCCGCCAGCCCCCGGAAGACCGGCGCGGGCAGCGGCGCGCTGCCGGAGACCAGCAGCCGGGCACCGCTCAGGGCCCGGGCCGCGGCCTCGTCCCGCACCACCCGGCCCCAGACGGTGGGCACGCCGAAGTACAGGCTGCCGCCCGCCGCCGCGTACGCCTCCGGGGTGGGCCGCCCGGTGTGCACCAGCCGGCTGCCGGTGCGCAGCGCGCCCAGCACGCCCAGCACCAGGCCGTGCACATGGAACAGCGGCAGACCGTGCACCAGGGTGTCCTCGGCGGTCCACGCCCAGGCGTCGGCCAGGCCGTCGAGGTCGGCGGCGACCGCCCGGCGGGAGATCAGCGCGCCCTTGGGGGCGCCGGTGGTCCCGGAGGTGTAGAGGATGAAGGCCGTGGAGTCCGGCTCCGGCTCGGGCTCCGACCAGCCGGAGCGCTCGGCCGGGTCCACCGGGACCGCTTCGGCCGGGCCGTCCGCGTCGTCGCCGGTGCCGCCGAGGAGCAGCGCGGCGCCCGAGTCGCGGAGGATGTGGTCGCGTTCGGCGGGGCCGGAGTCCGGCGGCACGGGCACCACCGGCACCCCGGCCAGCACAGCGCCCACCACGGCGGTGACCGTCTCCAGGGTGGGGGTGGCCCGCACCGCCACGACCGGTGCGCCCGCGATGCGGGCGGCCACCGCGCCCGCGGCGCCCAGCAGGTCCTCCCGGGAACAGGGGCGCCCGGCGACCACGAGCGCGTCGGGGCGGTCGCCACCCGGTTCGGTGAGCGAGGTCAGCAGTGGTGCGGCCATGGACAGCTCCTTCGACAACCGTGGACAACTGTGGGGCGTGCGCGACGGGGCGACGGGCCGCCCCGCGGCCGGGAGGGGTGAACCCCGCCCCACTTCCGGGGGCTACCCCTACTTACAACCGCCCCGCGGTGACCGTACCGTCGGAATCATGAACGCCCGCGACCCCGAGCTGAGACGAGAACTCGACGCGACCCTCCAGACCCGCAAGGAGCTGGGTGAGGAGTACGAGTCCGAACTGGTCGAATCCTTCCTGGAGAAGGTCGAGCAGCGGTACGCCGACACCGCGGACCGGCAGGTCCGCCGGCACCTGGCCGAGCAGCAGATGGCCGCCGCGCGCGGCGCCCGCCCGCAGCCCGCGGACCGGCCCGGACCGGGCGACGCCATGGGACTGGGCGAACGGTTCGGGTTCGTCGCGGTGTCGCTGGTCCTGGCCATCCCGCTGACCGCCATCGCCGTGGCGAACGAGGGGCTGCCCGGGCTGCTCATCGCCTGGTCCGGCATCTTCGGGGTCAACGCGGTGCACGCGTTCGGCGGGTTCGCCCTGCTGCGCCGGGGCGGGCGCAGCGACCGCGAGGGCGAGGGCCAGGGCGAGCGGGACTGAGCCGGTCCGGCGCGGTGCGGCGCCCGGAGCCGGGCGGCCGCTCCCCGGCCTTTCCGGCCGCGTCACGCCGGCGGTGGCGGCGGGGCGTGAGGACGGCGACGGCCGGGCCCGAGAACCGTGGTGACGGCGCGATGACCGCGGTGACGGCCGGACGGCGAGGGCTGCGAGGGCGGCGACGAGGCCCGGGGCGGGGATGAGGCGCGGGGACCACCGCACCCCGGTGTGAGCACCGAGGGCGGGACGACGGCGGTCCCCGCGCGGGACGCGGGGCCGGGGTCAGGGCCGGGCTGCCACGTCCGGGCGACCAGGGAGGTCCGGGAGCCGCTCCGGAGGTCCGTGTCGCCGCATCTGGGTGTCGGTGCCGTCCTTCTGCCGACGCCCACCAATGTGCCGTACCAGTGTTAAGCGCGTGCTGCGGGCGCGTGACGCATACGTACCGTTGACGCCCGTCCGTGCCGACAGCCCTTTCCCTGACGTCCTCTTGACGTTCATTCGGCGGCGGCCGCCGGGGCGACCGCCGCCGTACGGGTGTCAGTCGGTGGCGGCCCCTCCGGCCGTCACCGGCTGCTCTTCGCCAGGTAGGCGAGCAGGTCCTGACGGCTCACCACACCCTTGGGCTTGCCCTCGATCAGCACAATGGCGGCGTCGGCGTCGCCCAGCGCCGCCATCAGGTCCTCCACCGGCTCGCCGGAGCCGACCTGCGGCAGCGGCGGGCTCATGTGCTTCTCCAGCGGGTCGTCGAGGGAGGCGCGCTGGGTGAACAGCGCGTCCAGCAGCTCGCGTTCCACCACCGAGCCGACGACCTCGGCGGCCATCACGTCCGGGTGCCCGGCACCCGGCTTGACGATCGGCATCTGCGACACGCCGTACTCGCGCAGCACCTCGATCGCCTCGCCGACGGTCTCGTCGGGGTGCATGTGGACGAGCGACGGCAGACCGCCCTCCTTGCCCTGCAGCACGTCGCCGACGCGGACCGCCGGGCCGGCCTCCTCCAGGAAGCCGTAGTCGGCCATCCAGTCGTCGTTGAAGATCTTCGACAGGTAGCCGCGGCCGCTGTCCGGCAGCAGCACCACGACGGTGTCGTCCGGGCCGAGGCCCTCGGCGACGCGGAGCGCGGCGACCACGGCCATGCCGCAGGAGCCGCCCACCAGCAGGCCCTCCTCCTTGGCCAGCCGCCGGGTCATCTGGAAGGCGTCCTTGTCGGAGACCGCGACGATCTCGTCGGCGACGGTCTGGTCATAGGCGGTCGGCCAGAAGTCCTCGCCGACGCCCTCGATGAGGTACGGGCGGCCGGAGCCGCCGGAGTACACCGAGCCCTCCGGGTCGGCGCCGATCACCCTGACCTTGCCGTCGCTGGCGTCCTTCAGGTAGCGGCCGGTGCCGCTGATGGTGCCGCCGGTGCCGACGCCCGCCACGAAGTGGGTGATCCTCCCCTCGGTCTGCTCCCACAGCTCCGGGCCGGTGCTCTCGTAGTGCGAGCGCGGGTTGTTGGGGTTGCTGTACTGGTCCGGCTTCCAGGCCCCCGGGGTCTCCCGCACCAGGCGGTCGGAGACGTTGTAGTACGAGTCCGGGTGCTCGGGGTCCACCGCGGTCGGGCAGACCACGACCTCGGCGCCGTACGCCCGGAGCACGTTGATCTTGTCCGTGGACACCTTGTCCGGGCAGACGAAGATGCACTTGTAACCCTTGCGCTGGGCGACCATGGCCAGACCCACACCGGTGTTGCCGGAGGTCGGCTCGACGATGGTGCCGCCGGGCTTGAGTTCGCCGGAGCGCTCCGCCGCCTCGATCATCCGCACGGCGATCCGGTCCTTCACGGACCCGCCGGGGTTGAAGTACTCGACCTTGGCGAGCACTGTCGCCTGGAGGCCCTCGGTGACGTTGTTGAGCTTCACCAGCGGGGTGTTGCCGACCAGCTCGATCATCGATTCGTAGTACTGCACGCCCTACTCCTGGTTGTGCGGGAGCCGCCACTCGTGGTGGAGCGCCGTCCCGCGGTCAAGGGGTGGGCCGTCGCGGCCCGTGCTGCCAGCCTAATCCGCCGACGCCGCCCACCTGGCGCGTTGCACGAGCGGTCACGCGGGGCAACAAGACATTGACCGCATGTGCGAGCGGAGGTGCTGCGTCGATGTCGATGTCGAGGGCGAGGGTGGCCCGGCGGATCGCCGCCGCGGCGGCCTACGGCGGTGGCGGGGTCGGGCTGGTCGGCGGGATGGCCGCGGGCCTGCTGCTGACCGAGGTGTCGCTGGCCAAGCGGGTCATCGGCGATTCCGGGGCGTCGCCGCCGTCCGCGGACGGCCGGTACGGCTTCGCGTTCGCGCTGCGCAACGGCCGGACACCGCTGCGGCTGGCGTTCCTGGGCGACTCCACCGCCGCCGGGCAGGGGGTGCACCGGCCCAGTCAGACCCCCGGCGCGCTGCTGGCGTCCGGCCTGGCCGCAGTGGCCGAGCGCCCCGTCGACCTGCGCAACGTGGCCCGGCCGGGGGCCCGGTCGGAGGACCTCCGGTTCCAGGTCGACCTGCTGCTGGCGGACCCGGACCGCCTCCCGGACGTCTGCGTGATCATGATCGGGGCCAACGACGTCACGCACCGGGTGCCGCCCGCCCGGTCGGTGCGGCTGCTGGCCGACGCGGTGCGCCGGCTGCGCGAGGCCGACTGCCAGGTGGTGGTGGGCACCTGCCCCGACCTGGGCACCATCGAGCCGGTCTACCAGCCGCTGCGCTGGATCGCCCGCCGCCTGAGCCGTCAGCTGGCCGCCGCGCAGACCATCGCGGTGGTCGGGCACGGCGGCCGCACGGTGTCGCTGGGCGACCTGCTCGGTCCCGAGTTCGCGGCCCGGCCCCGGGAACTGTTCGGCCCGGACTCGTACCACCCGTCGGCGGAGGGGTACGCGACCGCCGCGATGGCGGTGCTGCCCACGCTGTGCGCCTCGCTCGGGCTGTGGCCGCAGGCCGAGACCCCCGAACCGGCCCGCCAGGAGGGGTACCTGCCGGTGGCGCGGGCCGCCGCGGAGGCGGCGGCCGAGGGCGGTACGGAGGTCACCCCGGCCCGCGGCCCCTGGGCGCTGCTGCTGCGGCGTCGCCGCCGGCGGCTGCCTCCGGCGGCGCAGGCGGTGGCCGAGGCGGCCGGCGCGCCGGGGGTGTCCGGCGGGGCGGGGACGTCCGCGGCCGAGCCGTCGGTGCCGAACTGACCGGCGGCGCGCCGGGGCGCCCTCGGCCGGCTCGGGGAAGCCGGCTGCCCTCGGGTCCGGGCGGGCGCCGCGCGGCCGGGTGGCGGCGGAGCGCGCCGTCGCCGCAGGGCCGCGCGGCGGGTCCGCCGGGCAGGTGCCGGGCGGGGCGCCGGGCAGGTGGCGGGCCGGGCGCCGGGCAGGTGCCGGGCAGGGTGCCGGGCGGGTGCCGCGGCCCGTCTCCGCCGCGGTGCCCGACTCCGCCGCGCCCACCGGACCCAGCTCGCTGAGCGGCCGCTTAGAAAAGAGTCCGGCATCACAGCCCGCAAACCGTGACCACCGCTATACGTCCGGGTAACTTCCCCTTCAGTCCAGCCTTCTCCCCTCATGGAGCCGTGATGCCCGAAGCCGTGATCGTCTCTGCCGCCCGCTCCCCCATCGGTCGCGCCTTCAAGGGCTCCCTGAAGGACCTGCGCCCGGACGACCTGACCGCCGAGATCATCCAGGCCGCGCTGGCCAAGGTGCCGGAGCTGGACCCGCGCGAGATCGACGACCTGATGCTGGGCTGCGGCCTGCCGGGCGGCGAGCAGGGCCACAACCTGGGCCGGATCGTCGCGGTGCAGATGGGCATGGACCACCTGCCGGGCTGCACCATCACCCGTTACTGTTCCTCCTCGCTGCAGACCTCCCGGATGGCGCTGCACGCGATCAAGGCCGGCGAGGGCGACGTCTTCATCTCGGCGGGCGTGGAGATGGTCTCGCGCGGCGTGAAGGGCACCTCGGACGGGCTGCCGGACACCCACAACCCGCTCTTCGCCGACGCCGAGGCCCGTACCGCGGAGCGCGCCGGGCAGGAGGGCACGGACTGGCACGACCCGCGCGAGGACGGCCTGATCCCCGACGCGTACATCGCGATGGGCCAGACCGCGGAGAACCTCGCCCGGCTCAAGGGCATCACCCGCCAGGAGATGGACGAGTTCGGCGTCCGGTCCCAGAACCTCGCCGAGGAAGCCATCAAGAAGGGCTTCTGGGAGCGGGAGATCACCCCGGTCACCACGCCCGACGGCACCGTGGTGACGCAGGACGACGGCCCGCGCGCGGGCACCACGCTGGAGGGCGTCCAGGGCCTCAAGCCCGTCTTCCGCCCGGACGGCCTGGTGACGGCGGGCAACTGCTGCCCGCTCAACGACGGCGCCGCGGCCCTGGTGATCATGTCCGACACCAAGGCGCGTGAGCTGGGTCTCACCCCGCTGGCCCGCATCGTCTCCACCGGCGTCTCCGGGCTGTCGCCCGAGATCATGGGCTACGGCCCGGTCGAGGCGTCCCGGCAGGCGCTGTCCCGCGCCGGTCTGACCATCGACGACATCGACCTGGTCGAGATCAACGAGGCGTTCGCCGCGCAGGTCATCCCCTCGTACCGGGACCTGGGCATCGACATCGACAAGCTGAACGTGAACGGCGGCGCGATCGCGGTCGGCCACCCCTTCGGCATGACGGGCGCCCGCATCACCGGCACGCTGATCAACTCCCTGCAGTTCCACGACAAGCAGTTCGGCCTGGAGACGATGTGCGTGGGCGGCGGCCAGGGCATGGCGATGGTCATCGAGCGGCTGAGCTGAGCTGAGCGGAGGGTG
>NZ_JBIRFT010000018.1:15129-52766 GCF_044327625.1 Streptomyces sp. NPDC018031 | reverse complement strand
GGGCCGCCGAGGAACGAGGTGGTCCGCCCGCAGCGGAAGCGAGGCTCAGCGCGACCATGGGTGTGTGCGGCTGAGCTGAGCTGAGCGGAGGGTGGGCCGCCGAGGAACGAGGTGGTCCGCCCGCAGCGGAAGCGAGGCTCAGCGCGACCATGGGTGTGTGCGGCTGAGCTGAGCTGAGCGGAGGGTGGGGCCGCCGAGGAACGAGGTGGTCCGCCCGCAGCGGAAGCGAAGCGCAGCGCGACCATCAGCGCGTGCGGCTGAGCTGAGCGGAGCGGAGGGTGGGGCCGCCGAGGAACGAGGCGGCCCCACCCTCGGCCGAGGCGAGGCACGGCTCGGCCCGCACGGCGCGCGCCGCTCGGCGCGAGCGCTCGACGCGGGCCGTCGGTCGACGACCGGTCGTGGCACGATCGGTGACAGCTCGATTCCCGCCGGGTTCCGGCGAAGCGCTCAGTTGTGACCGAATCTCCCCCAGGATGTGACCTACGCCCTGGGGGTTCGGCGTCTTTGCAGGTCAGCGCAGTGCCGACCGTCCACCTGGGACAAAATACCTGCCCTTTTGGTGACGTTATGCACTGACAACCCTCTCCGGGGCGGGCCAAGCTGGGGTAGGAATTCGGGGGATCAACCGCAACCGGGAGTACGTCAGTGAGCGTCATGACCCTTGCCCTCCTGCTGGCCGCGGCCGCGGCCACGGCCATGGGCACCGCCGCCCTGCACACCGCTCGCGGCCTGCGCCGGCAGATCGCCGGCCTCCGAGCCGAACTGGCCGGCCTCGCCGTGCCCGGCCGGGAGCGGGCGGCCACGGTGCCCGGTGCCCGGCCCACCCCGGCCGCCGAGATACGTGCCGCGGTGGCCGACGCGCTCGCCGAGGAGCGGGAGCGTGAGCTGGCCGAGGCCCGCGCGTTCTGGGCCGCGCAGGAGGCCCGGGATGTGACCGGCGCCACGGCGGCCGCGGACGCCCACTCGCTGCTGGGCGGTCTCTCCGGTCTCGGTGACGACTCCCTGGACGCCCTGCTGGACGACCACCGCGCCGACTTCCAGCTCTATGTGCCGCGGCAGGCGGACTTCGCGGGTCTGGAGCCGTCCCTGGGCGACCCCGAGGCCGCGCCGGCCGGCCAGGACGCTTTCGACCCGGCCGCCGAGACCGCCGACCTGGCCCGGGTCTCCGAGGCGGCGGGCACCCCGGACCTGTCCGGGATCGCCGACACCGCCGAGGCCGAACACGGCGCGGACCCGGTGGAGTCGGCGGAGCTGGCCGCCGCCCGCCGCCGCCACCCGTCGCACCCCGACTTCTCGCCCGCCCCGGTGATCACCGACCATGAGCGCACCGTGGGCCGGCTCGCCGAACTCGCCGACGCCGGGGTCCCGCTGACCGATGTGCGTCCGGGCCCGCTCGGCACCCTCGACGTGTACGTCTTCGCCGACGGCACCACGATCTGCATGACGCCCGGCCACCGGGAGACCGCGGACCGGCTCGCCGACGCGCTGCGCGCGGGTCCGCCCCCGGTGCTGCTCGGCAGCTCCGGCGTCTCCGGCGCGTACGCCCTGACCTTCGGCTGCGGCGAGGAGAACGTGTACGTGCTGGCCGACCGGGTCATCGCCTCGCTCTAGCCCACCGCTTGACCGGTCGGGCCCGCCGCCCGTGTCCGGCCGGGGCCGGGGCTCGCCGCCCCGCCCGCCGGAATCAGCCCGCGGCCGGTCCGGTCCCGCGGGCCGCCGCCTCGACCAGCGCCAGCGCGTCCGCCAGCTCCCGCGCTCCCTCCGGCGTGCGCCGGAGCGCTTCCGCGAGGTCGTGCCCCGTGACGGCCACCTGGTCCCCCACCGCGAACACCCCGGCGTCCGGCACGGTGCGCGGGCGGCCACCGGGTTCTTCCAGCCGTTGTGCACGGGCTGCCAACTCCCGCGCCAGGGCGAGCCCTTCGGCCGCCGCGCCCCTGGTCAGAGCGGACTGGGGCAGGGCGCGCAGCCGGTCGGCGAAGCGGTCGACGGCGGTCAGCAGCGGGGTCACATCGGTCACGGCAGGAGCCTATGCGCTGCCAACGGGCTGTTGCCAACGCGCCAACACTCGGGCACGGTGAGCTGAAGTGGAACCACCTGGGCCACGTTGTGGAACAGTGACCGGACCCTGCCGGAGGCGCCGATGTCCCATGTCTTCTCCGAAGAAACCCACCGGAACATGCTCTCCCGAATCCCGCGCTGCACCGGGCGTGACATCGCCGACTGGATGCGCACGGTGGACGAAGGACCCGCTCTCGTCCGCTTCGAGGAGAAGGTGAGCTGGCTGCGCGGTGCGCACGAGCTCGCCTACGGGCACGCGAAGGCCATCATCCACGAGCACGACCTGCGCAGAGCGGCCCGCAAGTTCGGCTGACGCCGCCGCGGTGCGCGGATGACGCCGGCACCGCACGGAGCGCGGCGGGGACGGGCCGGACAGCGGGCGGAGCCGGGACCGGCCGGCCCCCTGCCCGGCCCCCCGCCCGGGAGCGGATACGCCAAGGGCCCGCGGCGAGTACGCCGCGGGCCCTTCGGCTGCCGGCTTTCGCCGTCGTGCCGGTCACAACTCCCGGAGGATGGCGATCAGTCGCAGCAGCTCCAGGTAGATCCACACCAGCGAGAGGGTCAGGCCGAAGGCGGCCATCCACGACTCCTCGCGCGGGGCGCCGTACCGCACGCCGTCCTCGACCTGCTTGAAGTCCATGGCGAGGAAGGCCGCGCCGAGCAGGACACCGATGATGCCGAAGACGACGCCGAGGCCACCGCTGCGGAAGCCGAGGCCGTCACCGCCGCCGATGGCCGCGAACAGCAGGTTGACCGCCATCAGCAGCACGAAGCCGATGGAGGCCGCCAGCACGAAGCGCATGAACCGGGCGTCGACCCGGACCAGCCGGGTCTTGTACGCCACCAGCACACCGACGAAGACCGCCATGGTGCCCAGCACGGCCTGCATCGGGATGCCGGACCAGCGCTCGTTGAAGTACTGGCTGATGACGCCGAGGAACAGGCCCTCGAAGACGGCGTACCCGAGGATCAGCGCCGGGCTCGCCTTGCTCTTGAACGACTGGACCAGGCCGAGCACCATCGCCACCAGGGCGGCGCCGACACCGGCGCCGATCGGCAGCTGGGCGGCCCACGCGACCGCCGCTGCGACGATCACGGTGCCCAGGGTCATCCCGGTGCGCATGACGACGTCGTCCATCGTCATGCGGCCGGTCTGCAGCGGTCCGGCCGGCGGGGCGCCGTACATCTGCTGCAGCTGGTCGGGGGTCAGGTTGTGCTGGTCACCCAGCGCGTACGGGTTGGTGGGCGCCTGGGGCTGGGCGTGGCCCGCCTGCGGCTGCGCGTACGGGTTTCCCTGGACTGCGGCGGGGCCCCCGGCCTGCGGCGCAGTGCCGAAGCCCGCATTGCCGCCTTCGCGGCCGTACCCACGTCGCGAGAAGACCGGGTTGCTGCTCCTCATCTCACTCCTCCATGGCCGCCCTGCGCGACCTTGACTCAAGAGTAATGGGTAAGCAAAAGAAGCACCCTAGTGCTCAGGAAGGATCTTAAGAGGATCTTTGCCGGGAAGCGCGCCGGTATTCCCGGCGGATGCGGCCTTCCCGGCGGGGTCGGGGGAACGGTGGGCGACTGATCCCGTACGGAGCGTGCGCCCCGAAGGCCTGGCTGTGCCCGGAGCCGGACTTGAACCGGCACGGCCCGAAGGCCAGCGAGGTTTAAGCTCGCCGTGTCTGCATTCCACCATCCGGGCAGGGCTCTCAGGCCGCGCGCACACGACCCGCACCGAGGGAGAGCAGGACGAGCCTATCCGGGGAGCCCACCCCGAACAGCGGAACGACGAACCGAGGTTGTCTTATTTTATTGGCAACTTGAGGGTCCATCAGCAGTAAGGAAGGGCCACTGGCACATGCCAGAGGCCCACCCGTGCTGGTCACCGGGTGCGGTGCAATCGTGACAGTGAATGACGGAATTTCGACGCCGCAGTCGGCCGCGCGGCTCGGGGACACCCCTCCGGAGCCCGCCGCCGACGCCCGGGGGCCGGCCCTCCTACCCAAGGATGAGACCCCCTCCTCCGGAGTACCTCCCTGGTCGCTCCAGGAACGGGCACACGGGCTGATCCGCGGAGCCGCCCGGGCGGGGACCATGGAGTCAGATCGAAAAGTTCCGACCCACGACCGCCCGATCTCCGATCCGACAGGAGCGCTTCCCGTGACCACCATCCCCTCCGGCGTCCAGGCCGCCCCCCGCCACACCGCGGCCGCGGCGCACGCCACGGACCTCACCAAGGTCTACGGCCAGGGCGAGACCCAGGTGGTCGCCCTGGATGCCGTCTCCGTCTCGTTCCAGCAGGGCGAGTTCACCGCGATCATGGGCCCCTCCGGTTCCGGCAAGTCCACCCTGATGCACTGCATGGCCGGTCTGGACTCGATCTCCAAGGGGTCCGCGCGGATCGGTGACGTGGAGCTGACCACCCTCAAGGACAAGAAGCTCACCCAGCTCCGCCGCGACAAGATCGGCTTCATCTTCCAGGCCTTCAACCTGCTGCCGACGCTGAACGCGCTGGAGAACATCACCCTGCCGATGGACATCGCGGGCCGTAAGGCGGACAAGGCGTGGCTGGACCAGGTGGTGGCCACCGTCGGTCTCTCCGGGCGCCTGAAGCACCGCCCGAACCAGCTCTCCGGCGGCCAGCAGCAGCGGGTCGCCGTGGCCCGCGCGCTGGCCGGCAAGCCCGAGATCATCTTCGCCGACGAGCCGACCGGAAACCTCGACTCCCGCTCCGGCGCCGAGGTGCTGGGCTTCCTCCGCAACTCGGTGCGCGAGCTGGGCCAGACCGTCGTCATGGTCACCCACGACCCGGTCGCCGCCTCCTACGCCGACCGCGTCGTCTTCCTCGCCGACGGCCGGATCGTCGACGAGCTGCGGGAGCCCACCGCGGAGTCGGTGCTCGACCGCATGAAGCGCTTCGACGCCAAGGGCCGGGTCAGCTGAGCCGACCGGACCACTGAGCACGCGCTCGCCCGCCCCGCACCGGGCGCCGGCGCCCCGCGCGCTGCTCCCACGCCGGCCGGCCGCCCCCTCCGGGCCCGCTCCGGCAGGCGGCGCGACCGCCGCCCCGCACGAGGGCTCCGCCCGCCCGTCACCCGACCGCCGCCCCTCCGTCCCGCACCGGGGCTCTTCCCAGGACTGACCTGACCCATGTTCCGTACCGCCTTGCGCAACGTGCTCGCGCACAAGGCCAGGCTGCTGATGACCGTGCTCGCCGTGTTCCTCGGCGTGGCCTTCGTCGCCGGCACCCTGGTCTTCACCAACACCATCTCCGACGCCTACCAGAAGAGCTCCGAGAAGGGGTTCAGCCACGTCGACGTCGCCATCAAGCCGGAGACCGACGACGACGACAAGGACAAGCCCGGTGACGCCCCCGAACTGAGCCAGCGGCTGCTGGACCGGGCCGCGAAGCTGCCGGGTGTCGACTACGCCACCGCCTCGGTCTCCGGCTTCACCGCGGTGGCCGACAAGGACGGCGACCTGCTCGGCGGCGGCTTCAGCACCACCGGCGCCAACTACTACCCGGGCAAGGACGGCAAGGACGCCCGGTACCCGATGAAGAACGGCCACGCGCCCCGGGCCCCCGGTGAGGTCGCGCTGGACGCCAAGAGCGCCGACAAGGGCGGCTACCGGGTCGGCGACACCGTCCGGGTCTCCGTCGACGGCCCGGTGCTCAAGCAGAAGATCACCGGCATCTTCACCACCGACGACGGCAACGTCGCGGCCGGCGGCACCCTCGCCCTGTTCGACACCGCCACCGCCCAGAAGCTGTTCGCCGAGCCCGGCGCGTTCAGCCAGATCGACCTCAAGGCCGCCCCCGGCACCTCGCAGGACGCCCTGAAGGCCGAGGTCGACAAGATCCTCACCAAGGGCAAGGCCGAGTCCTTCACCGGCGAGAAGCTCTCCGACGACCAGGCCAAGGCCATCGAGGACAGCAGCAGCGTGCTGCGCACCATCATGCTGGTCTTCGCCGGCATCGCGCTCTTCGTCGGCATCTTCATCATCGCCAACACCTTCACCATGCTGGTCGCCCAGCGCACCAAGGAGCTCGCCCTGATGCGGGCGGTCGGCGCCAGCCGCCGCCAGGTGACCCGTTCGGTGCTGATCGAGGCGACCGTGGTCGGTCTGGTGGCCTCCGTCGCCGGTCTGCTCGCCGGTGTCGGCATCGGCGCCGGGCTGCGCTCGCTGCTCAACTCCACCGGCGCCACCGTCCCGGACGGCCCGCTGGTCATCTCGCCCGACACCGTGATCACCGCGCTGGTGGTCGGCGTCGTGGTCACCGTGCTCGCCGCCTGGCTGCCCGGCCGCCGCGCCGCCAAGATCCCGCCGGTCGCCGCGATGAGCAGCGTCCACGCGGTCGCCACCACCCGCAGCCTGGTGGTGCGGAACTCCATCGGTGCCGTCTTCGCGGCCATCGGCGCGCTGCTGGTGATCAGCGGCACCAGCATGGACGACGGCAAGCAGGCCATGGGCCTGGGCGCCGTGGTGCTGCTGATCGGCGTGTTCATCCTCACGCCGCTGCTGTCCCGGCCGATGATCGCCGCCGTCGCCCCGCTGCTCCGCGGCTTCGGGATCTCCGGCAAGCTCGCCCGGCAGAACGCGGTCCGCAACCCGCGCCGCACCGCCGCCACCGCCTCCGCGCTGATGATCGGCCTCACCCTGATCACCGGTCTGACCGTGATCGCGGGCAGCGTGCAGAAGAGCATAGACAAGATGGCGCGCGACTCGCTGTCGGCCGACTACTACGTGTCCATGGGCGACATGGACTCCAGCACCCCGCTCTCCCCGGAGGTGGGCAAGAAGCTCTCCGAGCTGGACGTGGTCACGGTCTCCAGCCCGCTGCGGATGTCCCAGACGCTCATCGGCAAGGACGACGAGACGATCATGGGTGTCAACGGCAAGGAGATCCGGGAGCTGGTCGACCTCGACTTCCCCAAGGGCTCGTTCGCCGCGCTCGGTGGGAAGACCGTCGTCGTCGACGAGGACATGGCCGAGGACAAGGGCTGGAAGGTCGGCACCACCCTCGACGTGACCTTCGAGGACCGCCGTCAGGACGAACTCACGGTCGGCGCCCTCTACAAGGGCAACGAGATGATCCGCGGGATCATGATCGACAATGCCACGCTCACCCCGCACATCGACCGCGTCAACGACTTCCAGCTGATGCTGAAGACCAAGGGCGGCCCGTCCGACGCGACCACCGACAAGCTGGAGAAGGCGCTCGGCGACAACCCCGCGATCAGGGTGCAGACCATGGACGACGTCTCCAACGACATCGCCTCGTTCTTCAACCTGATGCTGAACATGCTCTACGGCCTGCTCGGCATGGCGGTGATCGTCGCGGTGCTCGGTGTCATCAACACCCTGGCGATGTCGGTCTTCGAGCGGTCGCAGGAGATCGGGATGCTGCGGGCGATCGGTCTGGACCGGCGCAGCATCAAGCGCATGGTCCGGCTGGAGTCGCTGGTCATCTCGCTCTTCGGCGGGGTGCTGGGCATCGGGCTGGGTCTGTTCTTCGGCTGGGCGGCCGGTGAGCTGATCGCCAGCGGCCTGTCCACCTACACCCTGGTGCTGCCCTGGGGCCGGATCGCGATCTTCCTGGCGCTGGCCGCGCTGGTCGGTGTGCTCGCCGCACTCTGGCCGGCCCGCCGTGCCGCGAAGCTCAACATGCTGGCGGCCATCAAGTCCGAGTAGGACGGCGCGCCGCAGCACGGCAGGGGCCCCGGGACGCCACGTCCCGGGGCCCCTGCCGCCGTCCGGGCCCGGCCGGCCCCCGCTCGCCGCCGGCCACCCGTCACCGGCCGCGCCACTCCCGGGCCCGCAGCGGCAGGCCGGGGGCCCCGGAGTCCGGGGTACGGACCGCGAGGACCTGGTTGACGCCGATCCGGTTGCGTTCGAAGGACAGCGCGCACGCCGCCATGTACAGCCGCCACACCCGGGCCCGGCCGGGCGAGGTGGCGCGCACCGCCCGCGTCCAGTGGGCCTCCAGGTTGGCCACCCAGGAGCGCAGCGTGAGCGCGTAGTGCTCGCGCAGCGCCTCCACGTCCCGCACCTCGAACCCGGCGTCCTCCAGCTGGGACACGGTGCGGCCGAGCGGCGCGAGTTCGCCGTCGGGGAAGACGTACCGGTCGATGAACCGGTCGACCCGGTACGCCTCCTCGTCCGGCTCGGGGCGGCGCGCGATCTGGTGGTTGAGCAGCCGGCCGCCGGGCCGCAGCAGCCGGTGGAGGTCCGCGGCGTACCGCGCGTACTGGGCGGAGCCGACGTGCTCGGCCATGCCGATGGAGGAGATGGCGTCGAACGGCCGGTCCGGCACCTGCCGGTAGTCCTGGACCCGGATCTCGACGCGATCGGTGAGCCCGGCGTCCGCGACGCGCTTGCGGGCGTAGGCGGCCTGCTCCTCGGAGAGGGTGATACCGACGGCGTGGACGCCGTACTCGCGGGCCGCGTGCAGCACCATCGAGCCCCAGCCGCAGCCCACGTCCAGCAGGCGCCGGCCGGGGCGCAGGTCGAGCTTGCGGCAGACCAGGTCCAGTTTGGCGCGCTGGGCCTCCTCCAGGGTGGGGCCGTTGTCCCCGGGGGATGCGCCGGGGGCCTCCCAGTAGGCGCAGGAGTAGACCATGGAGGGGCCCAGCACCAGCTCGTAGAAGTCGTTCCCGACGTCGTAGTGGTGGCTGATGGCGGCCTTGTCGCGGCGGAGCGTGTGCAGCGGGCCGCGCCGGGGCCGGGCCTCCTCGGCGGGCGGACGCGGCGGCAGCGACGGCCGGGCGAGGGCGAGCAGTTCACGGGCCGCGGAGCGCAGCCGGGGGTCGCGCAGGGCGCCCGGCAGGCGCGTCGGCGCGGGCCGCGGGCCGCGCTCCCAGAGGAGCCCGGCGAGCCGGTCCAGCGCCTCGTACAGGTCGCCCTCGATGTCGAGGTCGCCGGCCACCCAGGCGCGGGCCAGGCCGAGTTCGCCGGGCCTGAACAGGATCCGCTGCAGTGCCCGGCGGCGGCGCAGCACCAGGGTCGGGACGCCTGCCGTGCCGTCGCCGGTAGCGGCCGGGGGCCCGGCCTCGCTGCCGTCCCAGGCCCGGACGCGCACCGGGAGCGGGGCTCCCAGCATCTCCTCGGCGAGCGCGGTGAGCCGCCCAGCGGCGTCGGCCATGTCGCACCTCCGTGATGGTGAGTCAGGGAAGGGTTCACCCACCACGTAAACGCCGCCGGGCGCGGAGTCCAGTCCCGGGGGACGGTCCGGAATCGGTAAAGGAGGGATTCGGCCGAACGGCTCCGGGCGCTCCGCGGCGCCGGTGCGCCGCGCGCCGCGCGGACACGCCGAAGGGCGCTCGCCCCACGGATTGGCGAGCGCCCTTCGGCGTCTTGGTGCGCTGCGGGCGGCCGGTCCGGCGGAGTGCCGGACGCGGTCCCGCGCCGGGTCAGGAGGCCTTGGCCCCTTCGACCGGGGCGTCGGCCTTCTTCGCCGCGGCGGCGGCGCTGACCGGAGCGGCGGCCTCGTAGAACTCCTCGCGGGGGTTCTCGATGGCGCCGAGGGAGACCACCTCGCGCTTGAGGAAGACGCCCAGCGTCCAGTCGGCGAGCACGCGGATCTTGCGGTTGAAGGTCGGCATCGCCATGCCGTGGTAGCCACGGTGCATGTACCAGGCCAGCCGGCCCTTCAGCTTGATCTTCATCTTGCCGAAGACGAGCATCGCGACGCCCTTGTGCAGGCCCAGGCCGGCCACGGCGCCCTTGTTGGCGTGCTTGTACTCGCGCTGCGGGAAGCCCCGCATGCCCGAGATCACGTTGTCGCCGAGGACCTTGGCCTGACGCAGCGCGTGCTGGGCGTTCGGCGGGCACCAGGCGCCCTCGCCGACGGCGAGGTCCGGCACCTGCGCGTTGTCGCCCGCGGCCCATATGTAGTCGGTGCCCTGCACCTGGAGCGTGGCGGCGGTGTCGACGTGGCCGCGCGGGCCGAGCGGCAGGCCGAAGCGGGCCAGCGCCGGGTTGGGCTTGACGCCGGCGGTCCACACGATGGTGCTGGAGTCGACCTCCAGGCCGTTCTTGAGGACCACGTGGCCGTCGACGCAGGACTCCATCGAGGTCTTGAGGTAGACCTCGACGCCGCGCTTCTGGAGGTGCTCCAGGCCCCACTGGCCGAGCTTCGGGCCGACCTCGGGAAGGATCTTGTCGGCGGCGTCGACGAGGATGAACCGCATGTCCTCGCGCTTGATGCTCGGGTAGTACTTGGCGGCGTCGCGCGCCATGTCCTCGACCTCGCCGATGGTCTCCGCACCCGCGAAGCCGCCACCGACGAAGACGAAGGTGAGCGCCTTGCGGCGGATCTCCTCGTCGGTGGTCGAGTCGGCCTTGTCGAGCTGCTCGAGGACGTGGTTGCGCAGGCCGATGGCCTCCTCGATGCCCTTCATGCCGATGCCGTTCTCGGCCAGGCCGGGGATCGGGAAGGTGCGGGAGACCGCGCCGAGCGCGACGACCAGGTAGTCGAAGGGCAGCTCGTACGCCTGGCCGACGAGCGGCTGGACGGTGGCGACCTTGCGGTCCTGGTCGATGGTGGTGACGCGGCCGGTGAGGACCTCCGCCTTCGGGAGCACACGCCGCAGCGGGACCACGACGTGGCGCGGGGAGATGCTGCCGGCAGCAGCTTCGGGGAGGAAGGGCTGGTACGTCATGTACGAACGCGGGTCGACGACCGTGACGGTCGCCTCGCCGTACCGCATCTTCTTGAGAATGCGGCGCGCCGCGTACAGGCCTACGTACCCACCGCCTACTACGAGGATCCTGGGACGCTCCGTGGTGCTCATGATTCGAGTATCCAGCACCCGTTGGGGGGGTGCTCGTGAGCCCCTTCACAAGCAGCCGGAAGGCATCTGCTACACTCCGCCGCCACCGTGACCCACGCCATACCCGCGGGAGGGAACCAGACCCCCGCCAGGGACGTTGTTCACCCCTGTTGATCTGCGCTTGCGGCAGTCGGAGGCGGCGAACCGGCGCATCGGCCCGGATCCCCGTCATCCCTGGGAAACACCACGGAAAGCGGCCAACGGGCCTTCCCCACGCAAGAAAACGGGGCTCCCGGCCTCAGGATGTGGCCCCCGGACCGATTTTCTATGTGAAGGATTTCACGAACTTTTCCGCGGAGCGGGTGTCACAGCCGCCTCCAGGGCCCTCCGCGGGGCCGTTCCGGCGCCTCCCCGGGCCGGTTCCGGGCTCCCCGCCGTGCCCCGCCCGGCGCGGTCGCCGGCGGCGTGCGGCGGGGCACGGCGGGCGGCGGATCAGCCCGGCGCCACGACCCGGAAGGCCGGGCAGACCACGGGGGTGTCGTCCCGCACCGGGGCGCCCGCCTCCTCCCAGAACCGGCGGTGCCCGGCCCGCCACTCCTCCAGCGAGGCGTCGCCCTCACCCTCGGCCCGGGCGTGCTCCCAGGTCACCGCCGCGAACGAGGTCGTCTCGACCGCCGTGATCTCCACGGTGGCCACCGGACGGCCGTCGTCGTCCAGCAGCGCCAGGCGCTCGCCCGCGTACTCCAGCCCCTCGGTCTCCTCGGCGTACTCGGCGAGCAGGCCGGTGGTGGCCCGCTTCTCCCCCGCCAGCACAAGGGAGTTGAGCCGTTCCCGCATGGCGCCCGGCGTCCCCAGTTCCAGCGCCCGCATACCGTTCACCCGCGGCCACATCGTCCCGTTCCACCCCTCGTTGGTCCGTGGTTCGTCCGCTCCGGGCGGGCCCCGGCCGGGGCCCGCCGCGGCACCGCCCAGGCGCCCGGCGGGAGCCGGGGCGCCCGCCGGCGGGCCTCAGGCGCCGCCGGTCGCCGCGTGCCAGGCGATGCCGTCCAGGATGTCGTGCTCGCTGACCACGACCTCCTCGGCGCCGATCCGCTCCATGATCTTCAGCAGCACCAGGGCGCCGGCCGCGATCACGTCCACCCGGCCCGGGTGGATCACCGGGATCGCCGCGCGTTCGGCGTGCGTCGAGGTCAGCAGCGCGCCGGTGACCTCGCGGACCTGCTCCAGCGTGATCCGCGAGTGGTGGACGGCGGCGGAGTCGTACTCCGGCAGTCCCAGCGCGATGGCGGCGACGGTGGTGACCGAGCCGGCCAGCCCGACCAGGGTGCGCGCCTCGGTGAGCGGCACCGTCCGCCCGGCCAGGTCCAGCGCGGCGGCGACGTCCATCTCTATGGCCGCGACCTGGTCGGCGCTCGGGACCTCGGTGACGTGTCCGTCCACCGCGAGGTGACGCTCGGTCATCCGGACGCAGCCGATGTCCACGCTGCGCGCGGCCCGTACCCGGCCGTCGCCGACGACGAACTCGGTGGACCCGCCGCCGATGTCCACCACCAGGTAGGGCGGCTCGACGTGCACGGCGCCCGCCAGTTCCCTGGTGGCCCCGACGAAGGAGAACTCGGCCTCCTGGTCACCGGTGATCACCTCGGGTTCGACGCCCAGGATGTCGACCACGCCGCGGACGAAGTCCGCGCGGTTCTCCGCGTCCCGGGAGGCCGAGGTGGCCACGAAGCGGACGCGTTCCACTCCCCCGTGCGCGGCGATGGCGTCGGCGTACTCGCGGCAGGCCGCGAAGGTCCGCTCCAGCGCCTCGGGGGCGAGCCGGCCGGTGCGGTCCACGCCCTGGCCGAGCCGGACGATCCGCATCCGCCGGTCCAGCTCCCGCAGCTCACCGGTGGCCGGGTCGGCGTCGGCGATCAGCAGCCGGATGGAGTTGGTGCCGCAGTCGACGGCCGCGACGCGCGTCACCGGCCGTCCTCCGCGCCGCCGCCGGTCCCCGGGGTGACGCACGGGCCCTTGCGCCACCACTCGGGCAGCATCGCGATGGCCTCGTCGCCCAGCGGGTTCACCCCCGGGCCGGCCGCCAGCGAGTGGCCGACCAGCACGTGCAGGCACTTGACCCGGTCCGGCATGCCGCCGGCGCTGGGGAAGCCCTCCAGCACCTCGATGGCGTCGCGGCGGGCGATGTAGTCCTCGTGCGCGGCGCGGTAGGCGGCGGCCAGTTCCGGGTCGGTGGCGAGCCGCTCGTTCATCTCCTTCATCACGCCCTCGGCCTCCAGGGTGCCGATGGCGGACGCGGCGCGCGGGCAGGTCAGGTAGTACAGCGTCGGGAACGGCGTGCCGTCCTCCAGCCGGGGCGCCGTCTCCACGACGTCGGGGTTGCCGCAGGGGCAGCGGTGGGCGATGGCGCGCAGGCCGCGCGGCGGGCGGCCCAGCTGCTCCTGGAAGGCTGCGACGTCCGCGTCGGTGGGCGGGGTGGGCTCCGTCTGCGGAGGGGGCGTGTCCATGGGTGGCGGGTCTCTTCGGTGTCGGCGCGGAAAGCGGAATGGGACGGGCGGGACGAGACGGGCGCGAGGGACGGGAGGGGCGTCGGGCGGCCGGGGCGGCCGGCGGTCAGGGGCGGTCGGGGCCGTGCGGCCGGGCGTCCGCGGTGTCCAGGCCCGCCAGCAGGTTGCGGTACCAGGGCCGCGCGGCGGCGGCCTGGTCCTCGGCCCGGTCGGCGTCCGGGTCGCCCCCGGTCATGCTGAACCCGGTCTCGCCGGGCCGGACGTAGTGCAGGTGTTCGCGGGCCAGCCGCTCGACGTAGGCGGGGTCCTGGAGCCGGGCCTTCTCGGCGCGCAGCCGCTCGCTCTCCTGGGCCGCCAGCTCGGCCTGCCGCCGCTGCTCGGCGATGTCCGAGCGCTGGGAGACGTACTGCCGTATCGGGTAGGCGAGGGCCACCACCAGGGAGCAGACGACCAGCGCCAGCAGTGCGGCCCGGCCGGTCAGGCGGTTGCGGCGGCCGCGGGCCCGGTAGACCCGCGCCGCGGCGTGCTCGCCGAGCGCCTTGAGCCTGGTCGCGGTGGAGAACCGGTCCCGGTCCGCGCCCATGTCGCCTCCCTGCCTCGTCCGTTGCGTCCGTCCCCGCCCACGGTACGGGACCGGGGCGCGGGGACGGACGCAGACGGGGCGGGCGCCCCGGGCGGGGTCAGCCCTTGAAGCGGGGGAACGCGGAGCGGCCCGCGTACACCGCGGCGTCGTCGAGGATCTCCTCGATGCGCAGCAGCTGGTTGTACTTGGCGACGCGCTCGGAGCGGGCCGGGGCGCCGGTCTTGATCTGGCCGCAGTTGGTGGCGACGGCGAGGTCGGCGATGGTGACGTCCTCGGTCTCGCCGGAGCGGTGCGACATCATGCACTTGAAGCCGTTGCGCTGGGCCAGCTCGACCGCGTCCAGCGTCTCGGTGAGCGAGCCGATCTGGTTGACCTTGACCAGCAGGGCGTTGGCGGCGTTCTCCTCGATGCCGCGGCCCAGCCGCTCGGGGTTGGTGACGAACAGGTCGTCACCGACGAGCTGGACCTTGTCGCCGAGCTTGGCGGTGATGGTCTTCCAGCCGTCCCAGTCGTCCTCGAACAGCGGGTCCTCGATGGAGACCAGCGGGTACGCGGCCACCAGCTCCTCGTAGTACGAGGTCATCTCGGCGGCGGTGCGCTCCTGGCCCTCGAAGACGTACTTGCCGTCCTTGTAGAACTCGGAGGCGGCGACGTCCAGCGCCAGCGCCACGTCCTGGCCGGGGGTGTAGCCGGCCTTCTGGATGGCCTCCAGGATGAGGTCCAGCGCCTCGCGGTTGGAGTCGAGGTTCGGCGCGAAACCGCCCTCGTCGCCCAGGCCGGTGGACAGGCCGCGCTCCTTCAGCACCGCCTTGAGGGTGTGGTAGACCTCGGTGCCCCAGCGCAGGGCCTCGGAGAAGGACTCGGCGCCGATCGGCGCGATCATGAACTCCTGGATGTCGACGTTGGAGTCCGCGTGCGAACCGCCGTTGAGGATGTTCATCATCGGGACCGGCAGCAGGTGGGCGTTGGGTCCGCCCAGGTACCGGAAGAGCGGGAGGTCGGACGCCTCGGAGGCGGCGTGCGCCACGGCGAGCGACACGCCGAGGATGGCGTTGGCGCCCAGCGAGGACTTGTCGGGGGTGGCGTCCAGGTCGAACATGGCCTGGTCGATGAGGCGCTGCTCGGTGGCGTCGTAGCCGACGAGCTCCGGGCCGATCTGCTCGATCACGGCGAGGACGGCCTTCTCGACGCCCTTGCCGCCGTAGCGGTTCTTGTCGCCGTCGCGCAGTTCGAGGGCCTCGAAGGCACCGGTCGAGGCGCCGGACGGCACGGCAGCACGGCCGGTGCTGCCGTCGTCGAGGCCGACCTCGACCTCGACCGTGGGGTTGCCTCGCGAGTCGAGGATCTCGCGAGCTACGACGACGTCGATGGACGGCACGAGGATCTCCTTCGTGTGGGTCTGCGTCTGCAGCATGAGCCTAACCGGACCCGGGGGCCGATCCCGCCCGACGCCCGGCGTACGAGACGGTACGCGCCCGGTATGGCCCCGGTGCGGCGTACCTGGGGGTGTTCGGGGGGGCCGGGGCCGCCGGCCGGGAACGGGTCCGCCGGGCGGGCCGGGCCGGCCCCGCCGGCGGGGCGGGGCGGACCCGGGCGGGCGCCCCCGGGGGGACGGCCGGGGGCGCCCGGAGCGGCTCGGGCCCCGGCGGCGCCGGGGGAGGCCGGGGCGGAAGGAGGCGGCAGGCCCCACCGGGCGGGCCGGGGCCTGCCGCGGGGCTCAGCTCAGGTGGAGCCGCTGGCCGACGTAGATCAGGTCGGCGTCCTGGACGACGTCCTGGTTCAGCTCGTGCAGTTCCTGCCAGCCGCCGTCCACGTGGTGCGCGCGGGCGATGGTGGAGAGGGTGTCCCCGGCCTTGACGGCGTACTCGCCGTCGCCCTTCTGTACGGTCCTGGGCGCGGTGCGCTCCTGGGACCGGGTGGTCGGCGCGGGCTCGGCGGAGCGGTCCGCCCGCGGCGCCGCCTGCTGCTGGGCGGGCTGCTGCGACCGGGGGGCGGACTGCGGCTGCGGGGTGGACTTCCGCGGGGCCTGCTCGGCGGTGCTGCCGGAACCGGTGCCGGAGCCGGCCGAGCCGCCGCTGGTCAGGTTCACGCCGCAGTGCGGCCAGGCGCCCTTGCCCTGGCCCGCGAGGACCTTCTGGGCTATCTGGATCTGCTGGCTCTTGGACGCCTTGTCGGCGGTCGGGGCGAACGCGGTGCCGCCGTACGCGGCCCAGGTGGAGGCCGAGAACTGCAGGCCGCCGTAGTAGCCGTTGCCGGTGTTGATCGACCAGTTGCCGCCCGACTCGCACTGGGCGACCTCGTCCCACTGCGACACGGTCGCGGCGGACGCCTGCCCGGCGGCCCCCAGCAGCGGCACGGCGACCGCGGCGCCGGTGACCCCGGCGAGGGTGGCGATGCGGGTGGCCTTGGACGGACGGCGGTGCTTGCCCTTGGACTTGAACATCGTGGTTGGGTTTCCTCACACCGACGCCTGCGAGGTGAGCTGTCGGGTGCGGGCCATGTGAGGTGCCCGGCCGCGTGCGGTGCCCGCACGCGGCTTAACCCCGAGCCGGGGAGACCGGCGTGAATCCTGGGTCCCCCGCTCCTGCCTTCGGCGCTTGCGCGTCGACAACCCCCCGGCCGGTGGCAGGACTCGGCGTGCCGGTCGGCGGTGCCCGCGGTGGCGGGCGGAAAAGACGGTAAGCACATCACCCCGGGGAGCTCAAACCCCAACATCCGTGGAACTCACGCCCGTTTGCCGCTGAGGAACCGTCATCGGTGCAGGTCAGCACGGATGCCCCGAGGCCGGGCAAGGGTGACGGAGCGGGACGGACACGAGATCCATGTCTCACTTTCAGCAAACCGGGCGGATGCGGTCGAAGCGGTGCGCGCGGGCAGGCGGAAGCGCGCCCCGACCATCCGTCAGGACCCGCTTCCGCTCCGGGTGCGCCCCGGCCCGTCGCTAGCTCCGGTCACCCTCGACCACGAGCGCCTGCCCGGGGTGGATCAGGTCCGGGTCCGCACCGATCACGTCCTCGTTGGCGCCGTAGAGCGCGGGCCAGCCGCCGGGCACCTCCAGGTCCTCGGCGATGACCGACAGGTTGTCACCGGCGCGGACGGTGTAGCGGTCCGCGCCCTCGGGGCTCTCGACGCCGTCCCGGTCGCCGCGGTCGGCGTGCCGCCCGCCGCGGCGCTCGCCGTCCTCCGGGGCCCGGTCGTCGGGCCGGCCGCGGTGCTTGCCGGTGCCGGGGGCGGGCTCGGTGTCCCGGTCGGCGTCGTGCCCGCCGGCCGGGTCGGTGCCCTCGTCGCCGTCCGCGCGGTCGCCGGCGCCGCCGGTGCGGTCCTCGGCGCGGTCCTCGGCGCGGTCGTCGGCACGGTCATCGCCACGGTCCTCGCCGCGGTCGTCGGCCCGGTCGTCGCCACGGTCCTCGGCGCGGTCGTCGGCCCGGTCCCGGTCGTCCGCGCGGTCCGGGTCCCCGGCCGGGTCGGCGCCGGGCTCGGCCCGGTCCCGGTCCTCGGCGCCGGTCTCCGGGGCGGTGTCCCGGTCGTCCCCCTTCGAGCGGTCGTCCCCCTCCGGCCGGTCGTCCCCGGCCTCCCGGTCCTCCGGGGTGGTCCCGTTCTCCGGCCCCGGCGGGGTGGGCGCGTCGGTGCGGCCGGGGTTCACCTCGGGTGCCCGGCCGCCGTCGGTCAGCCCGGCGTCGAGCGCGCAGGCGGGCCAGGCCCGCGGGCCGCGGTCGCGCAGCATGGTCTCGGCCACCGACATCTGCTGCGAGCGGCTGGCCAGGTCGGGGCGCGGGGCGTAGGCCGTGCCGCCGTAGGTCTTCCACATGTCCAGGGTCAGCTGCAGGCCGCCGTAGAAGCCGTTGCCGGAGTTGGCACTCCACATGCCGCCGCTCTCGCACTCCGCGACCCGGTCCCAGGTCTCGGAGTCGGCGGCGTGCGCGCCGGACGCGCCCAGCAGCGGAAGCGCGATGCTTGCGCCGGTCACCCCCGCCGCGACGACGATGGCAGGAGCCTGACGGGGACGGCGATGCCGACCGTTGCCGGAACGCATGCGGTTGCCTCTCGTGTGGCAGCTGAGTTGTCGCATGAAGATAATCGGGGCGCCCGCGAGTCACAAGCCGATGTAGCCGAGGTCACGCGGAGATCACGTACTGACTCTCCGTCACTTCCGCACGTGGGGACGGTCACCCGGCCGCGGCGGGGGGCTCCGCGGTGAACTCCACCGGCAGGGTGCGGAGTCCACGCATGATGAGCCCGCCACGCCAGCGCAAATCATCCGGATCCACCGCAAGCCGGAGGTCGGGCAGCCGGCGCAGCAGCGTGACGAGCGCGGTCTGCGCCTCCAGCCGGGCGAGCGGCGCGCCGAGGCAGTAGTGGATGCCGTGGCCGTACCCCAGATGCTGGTTGTCACGGCGGGTGAGGTCGAGCACGTCGGGCCGGTCGAACCGGGCGGGGTCCCGGTCGGCGGCGGCGAGCACCACCAGCACCGGGTCCCCCTCGGCGATCCACTGCCCGCCGAGGGTGACCGGCTCGGTCGCGAAGCGCCAGGTCGCGATCTCCACCGGGCCGTCGTACCGCAGCAGCTCCTCCACCGCCCCGGCGAGCAGCGGCTGGTCGCCGGCCTCGGCGGCCCGCTGGAAGCGGGCCCGCTGCTCCGGGTGGCGCAGCAGGGCGTAGGTGCCGTTGCCGATCAGGTTGACGGTCGTCTCGAAGCCCGCGAACAGCAGGATGAAGGCCATCGCGGCGGCCTCGTTCTCGGTGAGGTGCTCACCGTGGTCACTGGCCCGGATCAGGCCGGAGATCAGGTCGTCGGCCTCGCCGTCGCCGCCCAGCGTCTCCCGTTTGCGGTGGATCAGCTCGGCCAGGTAGGTCCGCATGCGCTTCACCGCGCGGGCGACCCCGCCGCGCGGGGTGCGCCGGCCGTCGGGCAGGTCGTGCCGGATCATCATCCCGGCCCAGTCCCGGAAGTCGTCCTGGTCCTCCGGCGGGACGCCGAGCATGTCGCAGATCGCGTAGATGGGGAGCGGGAAGGCGAACTCGTGGATGAGGTCGGCCTCGCCGCGCCCGGCGAAGCCGTCGATCAGCCGGTCGGTGAGCTGCTGCACCCGGGGGGCGAACGCGGCGACCCGGCGCGGGGTGAACGCCTTGGACACCAGCCGCCGCAGCCGGGTGTGGTCCGGGGGGTCGATGTTGAGCAGGTGGGTCATGAGCCCGGCGCTGCGCTCCCCCGGGATGCCGACCTTGCCCTTGCCGTGCGCGTGCCCGCGGTGGCGCAGGGGGTTCTTGGAGAGCCGGGGGTCGGCGAGCGCCTGCCGGGCGTCGGCGTAGCGGGTGACCAGCCAGGCTTCGACGCCGCTGGGCAGGGTGGTCCGGTACACCGGGGCGTGCTCCCGGAGCCGGTGGTACGCGGGGTAGGGGTCGCTCGCGAACTCCCAGCCGAACAGGTCGGGTATGCGGCCCCCGTCGGCGGGAGTGGGATCTCCTGGCGCCGCCGGGGTGTGCGGCGCGGGACCGGCTACCGCGGCGTGCGGCGCGGTACCGGCGGAGTCCGGCCCGGGGTCCGCCGGGGTGTGCGGCGCGGGACCGGCCGTCGCGGGGCAGCCGGGTGGCGCGGGCTCCGCGGGACCGGGCGGCCGCGGAGGGACGGGCCGGTCAGGCCGGTGGGCCGGGCACTCGGGCGGGTGGGGCAGGTCGGGCTGGTCGGGCACGGTTCGACCGTATCGCGGGGCGGACGACGTCGGGCGCGCCGCCGGTCGGCGATGGCCGTGACCGGCGGCGCGCCCCGTCCGGCGCGGCGGCCCGGGTCAGCCGGTGCCCCAGGAGCCGCTGTGGCCGGGAGTCCACTTGGTGGGTTTCTTGTCGGGGTCCTCCTCGCTGCCGAAGTTGCCGAACTCGTACGGCATGTGCCGGACCCCGTCCCGCGGCACTTCCGTGGGCTTGCGGCCGTACTGCTCGTGGTGGCGTTCGGATTCCTGGTACCCCGGCCCGTGGTCGTCCGAGGTCAGCCGGCCGCTCCGGTGCTCCTCGGCGGTCTCCCAGGCTCCGGCGCGTGGCTGCGGTTCGGTGGGACGCCGCTCCCTCGCGCTCACCCGGATCCCCCACCAGACGGCCGCGATGAGCACGATGACGATGCCGACCCCCGCCACCAGCGGGGCGATGCCCACCAGGTGGTCACGGGCGGCTAGCGAAACGCTGGCGTATGTACTCATATACCACTAGTACCCCTTTTGGGGCGGTTGATGCGGGGGCGACGGCCGACGCGACTCCGGCCTCAGGCCCCGCCTACCCCGCCCCGCGGCCGTCATCCCGGTCCCCGCCGGGGCACCCGGGATCGACTGGGAGGCACGGGATCAGCCGGAACGCACGGGACCGGCCGGGACACCCGCGGGCCGCGGGCCCGGCCGCCGTCCCGTGGCCGGCGGCCGGGCCCGCGCGACGACGCCGGTCCGGCGCGGGGCCGGTGCGGCACCCCTCCCCGCCGGTGCCGCGCGGGGCACCGGCGGGCGCTCAGCCCGCCGGGCGCTCGCCTTCGGCCGCGCGGATCGCGTCCCGGTAGGCGCGGGCCGCGGCCCGCAGCGCGGTCTCCGGCTCCACGCCCTCCGCCTCGGCGCGCACCGCGAGCGCCAGCAGTTCGTAGCCGAGCCCCGTCCCCGACGGAACGGACACCTCCAGCCCGGCGGTACGGGCCCGGGAGGCCAGCTTGGCCGCCAGTGCGAGGGCGGGCTGGCCGAGCGGCACGCCCTCGGTGACCGAGCTGCGCCCCTTCTCCACCGCCTTGGTGCGCAGCCAGTGCGCCTTGACCTCCTCCGGCGTCTCGGCCGTCTCGTCGCCGAAGACGTGCGGGTGGCGGTGGATCAGCTTGTCGACGATGCCGCCCGCCACGTCGTCGATGGAGAACGGCGCCTCCGGGTCGTCCTGGGCGATCCGGGAGTGGAAGACGACCTGGAGCAGCACGTCGCCGAGTTCCTCGCGCAGCGCCTCCCGGTCCCCTTCCTCGATGGCCTCGACGAGTTCGTACGCCTCCTCGATCCCGTACTTCACCAGTTCCTCGCTGGTGCGGGTGCCGCTCCACGGGCACTCGCCGCGGATCCGGTCCATGACCTGCACCAGGTCGATCAGGCGCGCCCCCGGCAGGTCGTAGGAGCCGGGCAGCAGTTCCAGGTCGGGCATCCGCTCCCGCCCGGATCCGGCCATCCGGGCCAGTCCGTCGGTGAGCGCGGTCCCGCCGTCGGCGGTGGTGAGCACCACCGCGGTACGGCCGCCTTCGACGCAGTAGCCGACGAGTTCCCGGGCGTCGGGGTCGGCCCGCTCCACCTCGATCCCGGCTTCCCGCAGATAGGGCAGCTGGGGGTGGTCGAGGTCGGCGCACAGGACGCGGTCGGCGCCGCGCAGCGCCTGCCAGGCCGGCCAGGACAGCAGGCCGGGGGCGACGCGGTGGCTGGTGGTGAGCAGGACCAGGCGGCCGGGGCCGCTGTGGTGGGCAGGGTTCACCCCTTGAACGTAACGCAGCCGCCGGGCGGCTCCTATCGGGGTGCCCGATGACCAGGGGGCGGCTGCGGCCGCGGGCCCGTCCGGTGAATTTCCGGCGCACGAGGGGTTCCCATGCAGTGTGGCATGTGAAATTTTACATCTCACATGCCACACATGTGCATGCCAAGGAGTGGCCGACCCGGCCCTGCTCCGTCTCACCCCCCACGGGAGAGCGAACATGCGAATACCCTCAGCACGCCGCTACGCGCGCCAGGCCCGGCGGCACGGCGGCCCGCTCGCCGCCCTGGCCCTGGCGCTGACCCTGGGCGGCGGACTGCTCGCCGCACCCGGCCAGGCCGCGGCGGCGCCCGCCGCGTCCTCCGGGCCGGCGGGCGCCGCCGCGACCGCGGTCCCGGGCCAACCGCCGGTCAGCGACCCGGACGGCCCGCGCGCCTCGCTGGACGCGGTACCCGCCGCGGACGCGCACTCCGACCGGCGCGCCCCCGCCGTCGACGACCGGCCGCCGCTCACGGCCGACGAATCCGCCCAGCGCATGGACTACGACCAGCCGCGGACCGGCAAGGCCCTCGCGCACCCCCGCCCCACGAAGAGCCCGCGGAAGCCCCGGGCCCGCGCCGCCGAGTGCCGGATCAGCGACTTCACCCAGAACACCGGCGACGCCCTGGTGCGGAAGATCAAGGAGTCCACCACCGACTGCGTCAACACGCTGTTCACCCTCACCGGCGGCGACGCGCGGGGGGCGTTCCGCGAGGAGCAGATGGTCAGCGCGGCCCAGGCGCTGCGGGCCGGCTCGGCCGACTACCCCGGCGACGACTCCACCGGGATGCCGCAGCTGGTGCTGTTCCTGCGGGCCGGCTACTACGTGCAGTGGTACCACCCGGAGGACGTGGGCGAGTACGGCGCCACCCTGAAGTCCGCGATCCAGGGCGGCCTGGACGCCTTCTTCGCCGCCCCGCACGCGCACGACGTCACCGACGCCAACGGCGCGACGCTCTCCGAGGCGGTCATCCTGATCGACAGCGCCCAGGAGAACGCCCGCTACCTGTCCGTCGTCAAGCGGCTGCTGACCGACTACGACGAGAGCTACAACGACTCCTACTGGATGGTCAACGCGGTCAACGGCGTCTTCACGGTGCTCTTCCGCGGCCACCAGGTGCCGGAGTTCCTCACCGCGGTGGAGCAGGACCCGAGCGTGCTGGACACCGTCGCGAAGTTCGCCTCCGACCACATCGACCTGCTCGGCGGCGAACAGACCTTCCTGGTCTACAACGCCGGACGCGAGCTGGGCCGCTTCCTCCAGCACGAGGGCGGCCTGCGCGACAAGGTCAGCCCGCTGGCCAAGGGGCTGCTCGCCAAGACCAGCATCAGCGGGCCCACCGCTCCGCTGTGGGTCGGCGTCGCCGAGATGACCGACGCCTACGACAAGGAGCGGTGCGCCGAGTACGGCACCTGCGACCTGAAGAACCGGCTGACCGAGGCGGCGCTGCCGGTCCGGCACGACTGCGGCGGCGGCATCACCATCCGGGCCCAGGAGATCACCACCGAGCAGCTGGCCGGGGTCTGCTCCAGCCTGAGCGGGCAGAACGCCTTCTTCCACAACGTCGCCCGGGACAACGGGCCGGTGCCGGACGACCGCAACGAGACCATCGAGGTCAACGCCTTCGACTCCAGCTCCGACTACCGGACCTACGCCGGGGTCATCTTCGGCATCGACACCAACAACGGCGGCATGTACCTGGAGGGCGACCCGGCCGCCGAGGGCAACCAGCCGCGGTTCATCGCCTACGAGGCGGACTGGCTGAAGCCCGAGTTCGCGATCTGGAACCTCAACCACGAGTACACCCACTACCTCGACGGCCGGTTCGACATGCACGGCGACTTCGAGGACGGGATGACCACCCCGACCGTCTGGTGGGTCGAGGGCCTGGCCGAGTACGTCAGCTACTCCTACCGCGACGAGACCTACGACGCGGCGATCGCCGAGGCCGGCAAGCGCACCTACCGGCTGAGCACGCTGTTCGACACCACCTACGCCAACAGCGACACCAACCGGATCTACCGCTGGGGCTACCTGGCGGTCCGCTTCATGGTGGAGCGGCACCCGGGTGAGGTCGACAGCCTGCTGCGCTACTACCGCGCCGGGGAGTGGCAGTCCGCCCGCGACTTCCTGACCCGGTCCATCGGCGGAGCCTACGACGCCGAGTTCGACCAGTGGCTGATCGACTGCGCGGCGGGGGCCTGCAAGGCGGCCTGACCCCGCGGACCCGGCCGGGTGCCCCACCGGGGCACCCGGTGATCCGCTCCGCCGCCCCCGGCCCGGGGGCGGCGGAGCGCTTTTCCGGAAACCGGATAGTGCGATGTGAAATTATACCCGCGGACCGGTTTCAGAAAGGCGGGACCCCGTGGCCGACCTGCGGCAATACAACCTCATCGTGGTGCAGGAACGGCTTCGGGACCAGGTCACCGACGTACTGCGCGCCGCCATCGGCTCCGGGGAACTGCTGCCCGGCACGGTCTACTCCGCCCCCACCCTCGCCGCGGAGATGGGGGTCTCCGCCACCCCGGTCCGCGATGCCATGCTCACCCTGGCCCGGGAGGGCCTGGTGGAACCGGTACGGAACAAGGGTTTCCGGATCACCGAGGTTTCCGACCGCGACCTGGACGAGTTCCTGGAGCTGCGGGAACTCATCGAGGTGCCCACCACCGTCCGGGTCGCCCGGACCGCCGCCGCCGAGCGGCTGGCGGAGCTGCGTCCGCTCGCGGAGGAGATCGTGGCCGCCGCGCGCCGGCACGACCTGGTCGGCTACCTGGACGCGGACCGCAGGTTCCACCTGGATCTCCTCGCCATGGCCGGCAACGAGCGGCTGGTGGAGGTGGTCGGCGACCTGCGCAAGCGCTCCCGCCTCTTCGGCCTGGCCGAACTGGACCGCACCGGGCGGCTGATCGCGTCCGCCGAGGAGCACCTGGAGCTCCTGGACCTGATGATCGCCGGGGACACCGCGGGCACCGAGCGGTGCATCCGCCGCCATCTGGGGCACGTCCGCTCCCTGTGGGCCGGGCGGCCCGAGGAGCGGTAGCGGCGGGCGCGCCGCCCGGGCCACCGGCCGGGCACCCGCCGGGGGGCCGCTACGCCGGCTGCCGGTCGGTCTCCGCGGGCCGCAGCCACGGATCGCCGGCCTGCACGGCCATGCCCTGGGCGTCGTCCCAGGACCCGTACCGCGGGTTGACGTCGATGTCCAGCGCCTTCGAGGTGCGCACGAAGAGCGCGTTGGCGCCCTCGTCGCCGAGCTTGCGGTCCAGCTTGTCGCGGGTGACGAGCATCCGGACCTCCTGGTCGATCTGCTCGGGCGCGACCCCCTGCTGGAGGTAGAGCGCGCGGACCACGTCCGCCCCGCCCTCCCGCGTCTCGATCGACCGCCGGGCCTGCTGCACCTCGCGCCGGGTGACCCCGACCCCGCTGTCCCGGGCCGCGCGCTCGATCACCTGGTACTTGATCAGCCGGGCCAGCACGTCCTGGTTGAGCCGGCCGGACGCGGCGACCAGCTGGCGGGCCTGGGGGGATTCGCGCTGGGCGTCCCGGACGACCCGCACGTGTCCCTGCAACTGCGCGACGGTGATGCGCTCGCCGTCCACCACCGCGGCCGCCCCGGGGTGCGCGTCGCTGCCGCAGGCGGTGAGGAGTGGGGTCGCGAGGAGCAGTGCGCAGGCGGAGACGGAGAGCGCTGTGCGGCGGCGGATCATCAGTGAGCCTCCCGGCTTGGGCGGTGGTCGGGCGACGAGCTTTGATCTGGCGTTGATCGATGGTATGGAGTCGCAGCCCCGGTAGCTACCGCTGGGACCAACGATTCGTGAGGAGTTGGGTAGCGCGCGCGGCCGGGCCGGGGCCGCGGCGGACGGCGGACGGCGGCCACCGGCGGGCGCGCGAACGCGCCGCGGCCCGGCGCCGGCCCGCTCGGGCCGGGGCTGCCGATGCGTCCCGCCCGGGCCGGGCGGTGGGGCTGGGCCCCGGCCGGGCGGTGGCCCAGGCCCCAGCCGCCTCGGGCCGGGGCGGGTCCTGGCCGCCTCAGGTCAGGGCCGCGCCCTGGCCGGGAGTCCGGGGCCGGGGCCGCCGGGGCGGCGGCCCGGGCCGGTCAGGAGTGGACCTGGCCGAGCCAGTGCAGGGTGCGGCGGACCTCGGCCGGGAGCGGGTGGTGCGGTCCGTGCACCAGCTCCGCGTCGTAGAGCAGCCGGGCCAGGGTGTCCCGGGCCGCCGGGCGGTCCCCGACGGCGAGCAGCAGATGTCCGATGCGGCGGCGGATCTCCAGCGGCTCGGCCGGGTCGGTGGCCGCGTGGCTCTCGAAGTACGGCAGCAGGGCGCGGTATTCGACGAGCGCCGCGGCGGCCTCCCCGAGCTGTTCCAGGCACTGGGCGGCCTCGTAGCGGAACCGCAGCGACTGGCGGAACGCGGCCGGCCCGGACTCCCCGGCGTGCTCGTCGGCGAGCCGCCGCAGCTCGGGCAGGGCGCGGCGGTACTGCCCGTCGTCCAGCAGGGTGGCCGCGTACTGCCTGCGCAGCGACCGTACGACGGCGGAGTGCTCGCCGTGCTGGGCGGCGGCGACCGGCAGCACGCCGCCGAGGATGTCCACCGCCTGGGTGATCCGGCCCTGGTCCAGCAGCCGCTTGACCTCGTCGACGGCGCCGGCGATGTCCGCCGGGGCGGCCGGCGGCGGCACGGGCTGCGCGGACGGCGGGGCGGGGGCCGCGACCCGGTCGGGCCAGGGGGCGTGCGGGCGGAGGAAGGGCCGGGTGGGGTCCATGGGGCCGGTGGGGCCGGTGCCCTGCCCCGGCACCGGCAGCAGGGGCGCCAGCGCCTGGTACACCTCGTGCGCGTCGGCGGGCCGGGCCTGCGGGTCCTTGGCGAGCAGCCGCAGCACCAGCTCCTCCAGCGGCTCGGGCACCTCGGGACGGACCTGGCGCACCGGCACCGGCGGCTCGTACAGATGGCGGTGGAGCACCCCGAGCGCGGTCGAACCGGCGAACGGGACGGTGCCGACGAGCAGCTCGTGCAGCAGCACCCCCAGCGCGTACAGGTCGGTGTACGGGCCGACGGCGCCGCCCATCGCCTGCTCGGGCGCCATGTAGGCGGGGCTGCCGATGGGCGAGCCGGTGTGGGTGAGCCGGGTGGTGTCGGTGTCCAGCACGGCGGCCACGCCGAGGTCGAGCACGGTGATCGTGCCGTCCTGGCGGACCATCACGTTCCGGGGCTTGAGGTCGCGGTGGACGATGGGCACCGCGTGCACCGCGGAGAGCACCGCGCACAGCTGGGCGGCGACACCGACCGCCCACCGCCACGGGTACGGGTCGTGTTCGGCGAGGTGGTCGGCGAGGTCCGCGCCTTCGACCAGGCTCATCACCAGGTAGAGGTCCGCACTGTCGCTGCCCGCGTCGTGGACGGTGACCAGGCCCCGGTGGTCGACCTGGGCGGTGACCCGGCACTCCCGGACGAAGCGGCGGCGCAGCTCCTCGGCGGCGCCCTCGGTGCCGTCACCGGCCGGCTGGGCCATCCGGTCCGGCCGGAGCAGCTTGACGGCGACGCGGCGGTCCAGCCGTCGGTCGTAGGCGGTCCAGACCTGGCCCATGCCGCCCTGGCCGATCAGCGTGGCCAGCTCGTAGCGGTCCGCGATGAGGCGTCCGTTCAACGGTTCTGCTCCCTGCGGAGGAGGTCGCTGAGCTCGTCGAGTTCGGCACGGACCTGACCGATGCGCTGCGACGGCTGCGGCGTGTGGTGCGGCTGCGGCGTCTGGGGTGCGTGACTCGGCTGCGAGACCTGCGGTGCGTGGTGCGGCTGCGGCGTGTGGTGCGGCTGGACCGGGGCGGGCGGCCGGTGCCCGCCCGGGGACGGGTCCGGGGCCGGGTGGTAGCCGGCGGGCGCGGCGGGCGCCGGGCCGTGCCCGGGCCCGGCCGGGGCGTGCGGCGCGGGCGACGGGCCCGGCACGTGCGGGTAGGGGTGCGGCGGCGGGTAGCCGTAGCCGTGCGCGGCCGGTCCGGGCGCCGGGACCGGCGCGGCACCGGGGCCGGCGAACGGCCCGTAGGGGCCCGGCACGGTGGACGGTGCGGACCCCGCGGCGGCGGCCGCCACCGCGCGGTGGTGGCGGATGTCGGCCCTCAGGTAGTACCCGATCGCCCCGGCCCCCATGGCCAGCAGCACCGCCATGGCGATGTCGGACGATATGTGGTCCGCGTTCGACTCGCGGAGGAACCACAGGGCGGCCAGGGTGAGGACGAGCACCGACCAGAAGAGCGCCCAGTCCGCGGTGCGCCGCCGCACGATGGCCAGCCGCAGCAGCGGGACCCAGCACAGGATGCCCACCGAGCACACCGTGACGGCCACGAAGAGCACACGGAACAGCACCGGCCCCGACCGGGTGGCGGCGGGGCGGTGCGGCGGGTAGCCGGGGCCTTGGCCTGGGCCGTTCATCGATGCTCCTGGGGTGCGACGTTGGCCTGAGCGTATACACCGACGTCGGGGGCGGGGCCCCGGTTGTACGGTTCGGGACGTCGACTCGATCACGGTGCGGTCACCGGCGGATCACTGCGGCGGGACGCTCCCGTCCGCCAGGCCGTCGTACAGGCCCTGGACGAGCTGTTCGCCGAGCCGTCCGGCCAGCCGCAGGGCCTCCTCGAACGCGGCGAGGGCGCGGTAGCGGTCGCCGTAGCGGCGCTGTTCGGCGAGCGGCAGCCGGGGCAGTTGCAGCCGCCGCACGTCCAGCCGGGTGGCCGTGGAGGCGTAGCTGCTGGCCTGCCGCTGGTTGGCGCTGCCGCGCAGGTATCCGGCCACGAACCAGGGGTCCAGGGCCGCCGGATCGGGGCGCAGCAGGCACAGGTTGCGGGCGAGCACCGCCCCGGCGGTGGCCTCGTCGACGACCCGGGCGACGGCGCCGCCGCCGAGCACCGGGACGACCACGTCGCCGGCCTCGGTGAGCACCGGTTCCTCGGCGGCGGGCCGTTCGCCGCGGGCGGCGGGCGGCAGGGTGCCGGAGGGCGCGGTGCCGGCGAGCACGTCGTGTTCGGTGAGCACGCGCAGCGCGCCGGAGCCGGGCCCGGCCGGCGGCGCGGCCCCGCCGTTGCGCAGCCGCAGGGCGCCGGCCCGGGCGAGTTCCCCGACGGTGGTCATGGGCCAGCGGCCGCCGGTGGGCGACTGCGCCGCCGCGGCGTCCGGGCCGGGCAGGCCGGGGGTGCCGGGGGTGAGTTCGGTGGTGCGGACCAGGGTGTCGGCCAGTCGTTCGCGGACGGCGGCGAGTTCGGCCGCGCCGCCGCCCGCGGCGGGCGGCGGCAGATGGCGGGCCGGGGCGAGGTCGACGTCGTCGTCGAGGAGTTCGATGACCGGCACCGCCCGGCGGACGCCGGGTTCCTCGGTGACCGTGCCGTCCCGGTCGAAGTCCTGCCAGGCGGTGCGCACGGTGTGGTGCACGGTCCGCCAGTCGAGCTTGTCCCGGCCGGGGGCGCCGCCCGCGCCGCCGGGGCCGGGGAGTTCGGCGGCGTCGACGAGGAGCAGGTGGGGGGCGGTGGGCTGGCCGGCGCCGGGGCGGCGCAGCACCCACAGGTGGAGCGGGATGCCGTACGGCGGGGCGGCGCCGGCCGGCAGTGCCACCACGGCCCGCAGCGCACCCCGGCGCAGCAGGTCGGCCCGGATCCGGCGGCCGGAACGGCGGGAGGCGGCGGCGGGCGGCATCAGCAGTACGGCGGTGCCGCCGTCCCGGAGCCGGGCCAGGGCGTGCTGTACCCAGGCCAGTTCGGATTCGGTGCGGGCCGGGAAGCCGTACTCCCAGCGCGGGTCGTAGGCGAGTTCGTCGTGGCCCCAGTTGCGCTCGTTGAACGGCGGGTGGCAGACCACGGCGTCGGCGGCGAGCCGCGGGAAGGCGTCGGCGCGCAGGGTGTCGCCGGCGCCCACCCGCACCGGCGCCTCGGAGTCCAGGGCCAGCCGCAGCGCGGCCAGCGCGGCCAGGTCGGGGTCGGCTTCCTGGGCGTGGCGGTGGCGGGCGGCGGTGGCGGCGCACAGCAGTCCGCCGGTGCCGGAGGCGGGGTCGAGGACGGTGAGCCCGTCGTCCGCGCCGCAGCCGGCGCCGGGTTCGGCGCACCCGTCCGGGCCGGCCCCCTGGGCGGGAGCGGGCCGGGCGGTGGCCGTGGTGACACCGGCGAGGTCGGCCATCAGCTCGGCCGGGCCGGGCGGGGTGAGGGTGTACTGGCGCGGGTTGGCGTCGAGGTAGCGGCCGAGCAGGAACTCGTACGCCTGGCGGGGGCCGAGTTCGGTGGCGAGTTCGGCGGCGCCGCGCACCAGGGCGGCGTCGGTCCGCAGGGTGCCGGCGTCGGGCACGGGCACCGGGTGCCGTTCGCCGAGCCGCGCGGTCAGCACCGGGGCGAGCGCGGTGGGCAGCCACTCGGCGAGCTGGGCGTCGGCCGCGGTCCGGAGTTCGTCCCAGGCGGTGGGCCGGTGCCGGACGAGCAGCAGCACGGCTCCGGCGTGCCGCAGCGCGACGGCGGCGCCGGCCGGGTGCCCGGCGAGCAGCTGCCAGACCCGCTCCCGCAGCGGCACCTCGGCCAGCTTGCCCTGGCTGCGCAGCCAGTGCTCGACGTCGTCGAGGGCGAAGGTCGGGCTGGTCTCGGTGCCGCCGACGGGCCGCGGGAAGTCGGCGTGCCGGCGGCGCCAGTTGCTGACGGCGGCCCGGCCGACCCCGGCGAGCCGGGCGATGCCGGCGGCGGTCACCTCGGTGGCGCCGTCGGCGGTGCCGCCCGGGGGCCGGGGTGCGGTACCGCCGCTGCCCGGGTTCCGTCCCGGGGGCGTCCCGGGCGCGGTCGAACCGGTGTCGTTGCCCATCACGTCGTTGCCGCCTGTCACATCGTCACCCGTCACGTCTCTCGTCGGTCCGGGTGCCGCCGCCGGACCGCCCGTCGCCTTGCCGTGCATCGCTGCTGTGTCGCCGAGCATACCCGCGCAGCGCGCAGAGACCCCTTCACGTCGTGAACCAGTCCAACCCTGTGAACCGTGTTGACTCGGTTCACAGGTCATGCTCTTATTGACCACGTCGAAAGACGCCCCGGGAATCCCCGGAACCCTCGCAACTCCCACCGCCGAAAGGTGCGCGTGATGTCTCAGTCCCAGCGTTCGCACAAGCAGCAGAACTGGTTCGCCCGGCACAAGCTCCTCACCGGCGTCGGCGCGGTGATCGCGATTGCCGCGATCGGCGGCGTGGCGGCCGGCGGCGGCGGTGACGACGACAAGGACACCAAGGCCAAGAGCTCCTCGTCGGCCGACCAGGACCCGGGCAAGTCCTCCGGCGGGAGCGGCGAGGAGAAGAAGGAGCAGGAGCCGGCGTTCGCCGGGGACGGCACCTTCCAGGTCGGCTCCGACATCAAGCCCGGCACCTACCGCACCAGCGGCAACGACGCCCTCGACGGCTGCTACTGGGAGCGGGCCAAGGACTCCAGCGGCGAGATGGAGTCGATCATCGCCAACGACAACGTCACCGGCGCCTCCTACGTGACGGTCAAGGCCACCGACAAGATCTTCAAGTCGAACGGCTGCAACGACTGGGAGGCGGTCCCCGCCAAGGCCACCGCCACCGGCTCGGCCAAGACCGAGTTCTCGGGCAAGGGCGGCATGTTCCGGGTCGGCACCGACATCGCCCCCGGCACCTACAAGTCCGCCGGCAACACCGAGGACGCGGGCTGCTACTGGGAGCGGGACAAGGACGCCCTGCACGGCCTGGAGTCCATCGCCGCCAACGAGAACGTCAACGGCGCCGGCGTGGTGACCATCGCCCCCGGCGACGCCTACTTCAAGACCAACGACTGCAACGACTGGAAGAAGACGGGCTGATGCGCCCCGCGCCGCGCCGGCCGCTCGGCGGGCCGCGACCGCCCCGCCCCCGCGGCGGCGGCCCGGCGGCGAAGCCCGCCCGGCGGAACCCCGGCCGCGGCGGCCCCCCGGCCGGCCCCGGCGCCGGTCTCCCCGCCGGATTCCCCACCGGTTTCCTCACGGGAACACCGCGGCCCCACCGGCCTCGCCGAGCCCGCCCGGCGCACCCGGCCGGCGGCACCGCCCGCACGAGGCGCCCGCCGGGACCCGGAGGTCCCGCCGCGCCGGGTGGCCGAGTCCCCCGGTGACCGCCGCCCGGACCACCGGCGCCGCGGCGAGGGCACCGGCCCCGCCCGCTTCACGGCCGGAACCGGCTCCGCGCCGCCCCCGCCCCGCCCGCCGGGGACGTCACCGCCCCGGCACCCGGACCGCCACCAGCCCCCGCGCCCGCCGTCCCGCCGCCGCGCCCGCCGCCGGCACCTGCCGTCCCCGCACCTGCCCTCCCCCGCCCCGGACCCGGACCCGGACCGGTCCGGACCACCGCACCGGGCGGCCGGCTCCCCGCCGCCCCGCCCGCCCCCGCCGCCCGGCGCGGGCCTGACCGATCAGGCCCCGCCGGGCAGCGGCGTGCCGGGGCAGCCGTCGAGCACCCGGACCATCGCGTCCTTCTCCGCGCGGGTCACCCACACCCCGTACTTCCGCTTCACCGCCACCTGCCGGGCGACGTAGGCGCAGCGGTAGGCGCGGTTCGGCGGCAGCCAGGTCGCCGTGTCCCCGTCGCCCTTGCGCCGGTTCGCCGACGCGTCCACCGCGATCAGGTTGAGCGGGTCGTTGGCGAACGCCACCCGCCGCTTCCGGTCCCAGCCCCGGGCGCCCTTCTGCCAGGCGTCGGAGAGCGCCACCACGTGGTCGATGTCCACCTTGCTGCGCCCGCGCACGAACCGCACCGTGCGCCCGGTGTACGGGTCGTCGGTGAGCGTGCCGGTGACCACCACGCAGTCGCCGTCCCGGAAGGACACGTCGGTGAGGTCCCGCTTGAGGATGTCGTCCCGGGTCCCGCAGCGGTTGCGGTCGGTGTCCACCCAGGAGCTGCCGAACTCCGCCCGCTCGTAACCGGTGCGCGGCGCCCGGCCCTTCACCGTGAGGTCACCGACCGCCGTCAGCGCGGAGCCGCCCGCTGCCGGCCCGCCGCCCGTCCGGCCCGGCTCCCCGCGCCCGTCCGCCGGACCGGCCGAGCACCCGCCGGCCGCGAGCACCGCGGCGAGCACCGCGGCCGCCACCCGGCTCGCGCCGGTGCGCCGGTCCGCGCCCGCGCGCCGCGCACCCGGCACCCCGTCCTGCCCCGGAAACCGTCCCCGCACCCCGGACCCCCCTTCGCGTATCTTTTCGCACAGACGCCCACACGATAAGGACCCTGGATGGACACGGCCGCCACGGCACCACCCGGCCCCACTGCTGACCGCGGCGCTTCCCCGGTCCCCGCGTCCGGAACCCGGGCCGCCGCGCTGCGCAGACCGGCGCTGGATCCGTACTGGCTGGCCCTGGTGCTGTTCGCGCTGTACACCGCGGTGTCGGTGTCCCGGCACCGCCGTATGGAGAACATGTCCTGGGACCTGGGCATCTTCGAACAGGCCATACGCTCCTACGCGCATCTCCAGGCCCCGGTCGCCGACCTCAAGGGCCCGGGCGCCAACATACTCGGCGACCACTTCAGCCCGGTCACCGCGCTGCTCGCGCCCTTCTACCGGGTCTTCCCCGGACCGGTGACGCTGCTGGTCGCCCAGGCCCTGCTGTTCGCGGTCTCGGTGATCCCGGTGACCCGGGTCGCCGCGCACCTCTTCGGGCGGGGCCGGGGCCTGCTGATGGGCGTCGCGTACGGACTGTCGTGGGGCGTCCAGCGCGCCGTCGACTTCGACTTCCACGAGATCGCCTTCGCCATGCCGCTGCTCGCCTTCGCCCTGGAGGCGGTGATCCGGGAGCGCTGGTACGCGGCGATGCTGTGGTCCGCCCCGCTGGTCCTCGTCAAGGAGGACCTGGGCGCCACGGTGGCGGTCATCGGGGTCGTCATCCTGATCCGCTGCCGGCGGCGGGCCGACACCAGGGTGCTGCTGTACGCCATCGGCCTGGCCGCGTTCGGGGTGATCGCCTCGGCACTGGCGCTGGGCGTGATCATCCCGGGTTTCAACGGCGGTGGCGACTACGCCTACTGGGAGAAGATGGACAGCGGCGACGCCGCCGCCACCATCCCGCTGGACACCGCGCTGCGCACACTGGCCTGGGTGCTGCTGCCCACCACCGGTCTGCTGGCGCTGCGTTCGCCGCTGCTGCTGGCGGTGCTGCCCACCCTGGGCTGGCGGTTCGTCTCCCACGAGGAGCACTACTGGGGCACCGACTGGCACTACAACGCGGTGCTCATGCCGATCGTCTTCCTCGCCCTGGTGGACGCGGTGGAGCGGAGCCGGCGCAGCCCGCGCGGCTGGCTCGGCGGGTACGCCCGGCAGATGCCGGTCGCGGTGGCCGCGGCGTCGGTCGCCCTCACCAGTTCCCTCCCGCTGTACGGGCTGACCGTGCCGGACACCTACCGCAAGCCCGGTTCGGTGGCCGCCGCCGACCGGCTGCTCGGCACCATCCCCGACGACGCCTCGGTGGAGGCGAACGTGGGGCCGATCAGCCGGCTCACCGGCCGCTGCCGGGTCTTCTGGGTGGGCGACACCCGGGGAATCGAACCGGACTACATCGCGTTGAAGGAAGACGCGGGGCGAACCGCGGAGCAGGTGACCGACTACGCCCGGCAGTTGCACCCCGACGCGGAATACCGGCACGTCGGCATGGCGGGGGACGTCCACGTCCTCGAACGGGAAGGACCACGGTGACAGAGCCGTTCTCCGTGCGGATCACGGTCCGCGGGTACGAGACCGACGCGCAGGGCCACCTCAACATGAGCGTGTACACGCAGTACGCCGAGCACGCCCGCTGGGAGCTGTTCCGCAAGGCCGGCATCACCCAGGAGGGCCTGCTGGGCAAGGGCGTGGGGCCGGTCAACCTGGAGACCACCGTCAAGTACCGCCGTGAGCTGCGGGCCGGCGACGAGGTCGACGTCACCTGCGAGCTGCGCTTCGGCACCGGCAAGACGTTCACCATCGAGCAGACCGTCCACAAGGCCGACGGCACGCTCTCCGCCGAGATATCCAGCGTCGCGGGCATGTTGGACCTGTCCGAGCGCAAGCTCGTCCCGGACCCGCGGGACTACCTGCGGGCGCTGGCCGACGACCCGTCCGCGTTCGGACTCTGAGGCCCGCGGGCTGACGGCGGCGGGGGGCGGGCACTGCCGGTCCGGCAGCGCCGGACCGGAGACCCGCCGGTTCCGTCGGCCCCGCCGTGTCCGGCGGGCGGGCCGCGGGCGGATCAGCTGAGTTCAGCCGAGTTCAGCCGAGTTCAGCCCGGTCCGCGGCCGCGGTGCCACGGGCCCACCCCTCCGCGTCGCGCCCCTTGAGGCGGTGCGCGGTGGTGTCCGGGAACATCCGCTCGGCCTCCTCCCCCACCGCCACTTCCCGCGCCGCGAGCACCGGCAGCACCTCGGTGCCGTCCGCCCCGGCGGTGCCCGCCGCACGGGCGGCGGCATCGGTCGCGGTGCGGGTGGCCTCGGTGAGCCGGTCGCGGATCCGGCCCGCGTAGGCGATCAGGAAGGACTCCCGGAAGTCCCGGGTGCGGCGGGACCGGCCGCGGGCGTGGTGGTGGTCGGCGGCCCGGTTCATCGCGGTGGTGGCCTGCAGCAGCAGCGAGGTGTACAGCAGCTCGACGAGTTCCAGGTCGGCCGGGAAGCCGATCACCGTGGAGAAACCCAGTTCGCCGGACCACACCGCCTGGCAGCGGTTGGCCTCGGCCACCGCGTCCAGCAGCAGCGCCTTGGCCGGTTCGTAGGGCGCGTCGACCCCGATCCGGCAGGCACCGGGCGCCTGCGGGTCCGGTGCCCCGGCACCCAGCAGCGCCTCGTCGATGCTGTAGCGGGCCATCAGCTCCTGCGCCTTGGCGGTGAGCGCCTCGGCCTCCGCCGGAAAGGTGCTGGACTCGGCCTTGGCGAGCAGCGCCCGGATCCGCGCGGGCATCCGGGGCTCCGCGGCGCCCCCCGGGCGGCCGGCCGGCCGGTCCAGGGGCGGGATCGCGGGCAGCCGGCCGATCAGCCGCAGCGCGTCCAGCAGCCCGGCGGCGGTCTCGAAGCGGCTGCCGCGCTCCCGGCCCGCCAGCTGCTCCAGGTACCGCCCGTCGCCGTCCCACCACACCCGGGCGTCCAGTTCCCGGAGCTGCCCGGCCCACCGCTCGTCCGGCGCCCCGGCCCCGCCGCCCGTGGTGGGCCGGGGGGCCTGCCGGGCCTCGGCGGCGATCATGTCGATCAGGAACCGCGCCCGGTCCGTGTCGCCGCGGTCCCGCCGGACGATCCGCACCAGGTCGGCCGGCTGCCAGCCGCGGTCCCAGCACCGCCGTACCGTCCGTTCGGCGGCCCGCAGCAGTGCCCGGCTCACCGCCTCCGGGCCGCCGGGGGCCGCGGTGAGCAGCGAGGCACCGGTGTCCAGGGCGTCGTCGAGCCGGTCCTCGGGGGCGGTCAGTACCGCGCCGAGCACGCTCTCGACCAGGTCGGCGGTCTGCCGGGTCTGCTCGTCCCGCCGGGCCTGCTGCCCGCGCCGCCGCTCGTCGCGCTCCGCCATGGCGCCGCCGCCCGCCTCTCCGCCGCCCGTTCCGCCGTCGTCCGCCCCCATTGTCCCCGGCCCCTGCCGGGCCGGGGTTCACCGGGGCCGGTGGGCCCCCCAGTCCCACAGGGCCTGGAGCACCGGCCCCAGCAGCCGCCCGTGCGGGGTGAGCTCGTACCGCACGGTCGGCGGCCAGCCGGCGGTGCGGGTGCGGTGCACCACCCCGGCGGCGGTGAGCCGGTCCAGCCGGTCGGTGAGCACCTTGTCGGAGAGCCGGGGGAGCGCGGCGGACAGTTCGCTGTAGCTGTGGCCGCCGCGCAGCAGTTCCCGGACGACCAGGGTGGTCCAGCGGCCGCGCAGCGCGGCGAGGGCGACCTCGACCGGGCAGTCCGGGCGGGGTTCGGACACGTCCGCCCGCGGGTCGTCCGGCAGTCCGTGACGAACCGTTGGGTGAGCCACGACGGCACCTCCTAGCGTGGGGTCCGCGCCGGCACCGAGCGCCCAACGGAAGGAGCCCGCCATGCCGTCCAGTCCCGGAGGTCTTCCCCTCGCCGCCGAGGAGCTGCCCGCCGAGTTCGCCGCCCGTTTCAACACCGGAGACGCGCGCGCGGTACAAGAACTCTACGAGCCGGGCGCGGTGTTCGTGCCGCCCGCCGGGGAGCCGGCCCGTACCCCGGCCGCGATCGGCCGGGCCAACGCCGCCTTCCTGGGGCTGGGGCTGCCGATCTCCGTCCGGCCGCGTGACGTCCATGTCACCGACGACGGCCTGGCGCTGCTGGTGGTCGACTGGGAGATCGAGGGCACCGGGCCGGACGGGGAGCCGGTGCGGGTCGCCGCCACGGCCACCGATGTGGCCCGGCGCGGGCCGGACGGCCGCTGGCGCTATGTGATCGACCATCCCTTCGGCGGGGTGCCGGCCGAGCGGCGGTTCGATGCCGGGCGGCCATCAACCTGAGAACGAACCGTCACAGGGACCGGGCAGGATGGCGGTCTGTGAACGAGCCTCAGACCCATCAGCCCCGCCCGCACCCGTACGCGCCTTCCCCCGCACCGCCGTACCCGCACCCCCACCCGGGCGGCGGGCCGGGCCGTCCGGTCCCGGAGGGGGTGGGCGACCTGCGCCGGCAGGGCGCCGCCACCGTCGACGGCTTCCTCACCCTGCTCGGCGGCAGCGTGCTGGCGCTGCGGCTGCCGGACGGGACGGACCTCGGCGTTCCGGCGGGGATGATCACCACCAGCGGCTCCCGCGTCTCGGTGTTCGCGGTGGTCGTGTGCGTCGTCGGGGTGTCCTTCGCGCACCATGTGCTGGGCAGTGTGCTGTTCCGCACCACGGTGGGCAAGTTCCTGTTCTTCGCCCGGGTGGTGCGGGAGGCGGACGCGGGCCGGCCGCGGTTCTGGCAGAGCGTGCGGCGCTGGCTGCTGGGGCTGACCTGGCTGCCGATGCAGCCGGTGCTGGCTCTGGTGGGCGGCGACGGCGATCCGTACGACGACGGCTGCGGTCTGCGCATCGTGCGGAGCAAGGATCTGCGCGGGGCGGGCCGGGCCGGCTGAACGGGGGCCCGCTGCCGTTCTCCGGCGCCGGGGAGGCGCCGGAGGCGGCACGAGAGGAAGGGCCCCGGGAAAGGCGCCGGGCGGGGGGGGGGGGCGGGGGGGGCCCCCCCCCCCCGGGGGGGGGGGGGGGGGGGGCCGGGGCCCCCGGGGCGCCGCCCCGGGGGGGGGGCCCCCCCCCCCCCCCCCCCC
>NZ_JBIRFT010000018.1:0-15120 GCF_044327625.1 Streptomyces sp. NPDC018031 | reverse complement strand
GCGGGGGGGGCCGGGGGGGGTGCGCGGGGGGGGGGGGGGCGGGGGGGGGGCCCCGGGGGGGGGCCCCGGGGGGCGGGGGGGGGGGGGGGGCCGGCCCGGCCCCCCCCCCCCCCGGCGGTGGTCGTCAGGGGTCCGGTCCGGGACCCGGGGATCAGGCGCCGGTGGCGCTGCCCCCGACCCACTCGTCCCAGCTCATGTTCCAGCCGTTGAGGCCGTTGTCCGGCTGGATGGTCTTGTCCGGCGACCCGGTGACCACGACGACGTCACCGATCTGCGAGTTCTTGTAGAACCAGGCACCGTCCTGGTTCGGGTCGCCCCCACCCTTGACGTCGTTCAGGCCGACGCAGCCGTGGCTGGTGTTCGCGCCGCCGAAGATGGCGTCCGAGCCCCAGTAGTTGCCGTGGATGAAGGTGCCCGAGGTGGACAGCCGCATGGCGTGCGGCACGTCCTTGATGTCGTACTCGCCCTTGCCGTCGTCGTCGGTGAAGCCGACCGTGGCGCCGTTCATCCGGGTCTCCTTGAACTTCTCGGAGATCACCATCTGACCGTTGTAGGTCGGGTTTTCCGCGCTGCCGGCCGAGATCTTGATGGTCTTGGCCGTCTTGCCGTCCCGCACGACGGTCATCGTCTTGTTCTTCACGTCGACGGTGCTGACCTGCGAGTGGCCGATCCTGAAGGTGACGCTCTTGTCCTGGACGCCGGTGACGCCGTTGGACGCCTCGACGCCGTCGAGGTTGAGCTTCATGGTGACCGTGGAGTTCGGCTTCCAGTACTCCTGCGGGCGGAAGTCCAGGCGGGTTTGGCTGAACCAGTGGCCGACGACCTGCTGGCCGCTGCTGGAGGTGACCGTGATGTGGGACTGGACGTCCTTCTTGTTGGTCACCGGCTTGTCGAAGTTGATCGACACCGGCATGCCGACGCCGACGGTGGAGCCGTCCTCGGGCGTGAAGTTGCCGATGAAGCTGTGCGCCGGGGAGACCGTGGTGAAGGACGAGTTCTCGGTGGCCTTCCGCCCCTCGTCGTCCTTCGCCTCGGCGACGATCTTGTACTGCGTGGAACGGTCCAGCTGTGCGGTCGGCTCCCAGCTGGTGCCGTCCGGGGAGATGGTGCCCTCGACGGTGGCGCCGGTGGCCGGCGCGGTCATCACCACGCTGGTGAGCTTGCCGCCGCTGACGGTGACCTTGGCGTCGCGGTTGAGGCCGGCGTTGGTGGCGCCGTTCTTCGGCGTGATCTTGATCTTGGCGTCGGATGCCTTGGCGGCCGCCGCCTCGTCGACCTGTGCCGCGGACTTGCCGTGCCCCTGGCTGCCTTCGTCGTTGTTGTCGTCGTCCCCGCCACACGCAGCCAGGGTGAGCACACCGCTGAGCACCGCGGCCGCCACCGCTATGCCCTTGCGGCGCTTACCGTCCGTCATCACAGGTATCTCCATTGCTACTGGACCCCGAAAACCGGAACCGGAACGCTTGCCTGACACAAGGGCTCCGGGCACTCCGTGAAGAACGCCTGCGCCTGTGGACCGGTTCCCCCTTCAGTAAAACTGTGGGCGATGCCACTTAGCAAAAAGCACCGGTCAGGCCGGGGCCCGACCGGTGCCGCAAGCCCTTCGGTGCCACGCCTACCCACTGCGGGCCGCGGTCAGTCGATGTCGTCGCCCAGCTCCCAGTCGGCGCTATCCGGATCGAAGGCGGCCCGCTCGCTGCTCCAGGACGCCTGGACCAGCTCGGCGCCGGGGATCTCCGCCACCAGGTCCACCGGATCCACCAGGTAGGCCATGGCCTCCGCCTCGTCCGCCCGTACCGATTCCCGCGCCTGACCGCGCTCCTCGTCCGGCATGAACTCGTCGCCGTCGATGCGCTCGACCGCGGCACTGGTCAGCACCGCACTGTCGGACACCTCCAGCACCAGTTCGACGTGGATACGTACATACCGGGATGTTTCCGTAGCGTCCATGGACGGAGGGTAGAGCGCCGGGCCGCTCCCGGCCGTCTCGCTTCCGTGCGACCCGCGGTTGTCACTACGATCGGACGCACTCGGGGGCCAATTCGCCGCAGCCTCAAGGGGGATGCATACCGGTGACCGCACGCCGACCGCTGCTCACCGCCGCCGCGGCGGCATCGATGCTGTGCGCCCTGTGGTTCGTGCCGTCCGCCGGCGCGACCCCCGACCGCGCCGGGGAGGGCCCCGCCCGGCCGGGCGGCTCCCACTCGGTGGCCGGACCCGGGGCGCCGGACGGGCCGGACCTCGCCGACTCCGGCAGCGTGGACATCACCCCGTACCTGGTCGGCGGGACGGGTTTCCTGGGCCTCGGGGTGGCGATGGTCACCGCCTCGGTGCGCCGCGCCCGCACTCCCGCCTACTGACCGCGCCCGCACCGCCACCTGACGACCGCGGCCGCACCGGCGCCTTGACGACCGGGCCGCACCGCCGCCCACTCGCCGCGGCCGCCGGCCGGGCGGCGCCCCCTGTGACCCGCCCCGGCACCCCGCCGCGCCGGGCCCGCCGGGACGCCGCCGGGCCGGCCCGGCCCGCCATGGCCCGGCGCCCCGGTGCCAGGCGCCGGACTCCGAACACCAGACACCGGAGCCCGGACACCGGCGGACGCAGGACCGCGCCGCGGCGGCGGCTCGGGCGGGCGGCCCGGTCGCCCACCAGCGGCGCGGCTCAGGCGAGCGGCCCGGTCACCGGCTCCACCGCGGCGACCAGCCCGCCGGAGCGGACGAAGGCGTCCGCCGCCGCCAGGTCGGGCGCCAGGAAGCGGTCCTCGCCCGGCCCGCGCACCCCGGCCTCACGCACCGCGGCCAGCACCGCCCGGGTGGCCGGCGCCGGGGCCAGCCCGGTGCGCAGCTCGATCGCCCGGGTCGCCGCCATCAGCTCGACGGCGATCACCCGGGCCAGGTTGTCCACCGCGGACCGGAGCTTGCGCGCCGCCGACCAGCCCATCGAGACGTGGTCCTCCTGCATGGCGGAGGACGGGATGGAGTCCACCGAGGCCGGCACGGCGAGCCGCTTCATCTCGCTGACCAGTGCCGCCTGCGTGTACTGGGCGATCATCAGACCGGAGTCCACGCCCGCGTCGGCCGCGAGGAACGGCGGCAGCCCGTGCGAGCGGTTCTTGTCCAGCAGCCGGTCGGTGCGCCGTTCGGCGATGGAGGCCAGGTCCGCCGCGGCGATCGCCAGGAAGTCCAGCACATAGCCGACGGGCGCGCCGTGGAAGTTGCCGTTGGACTCCACCCGGCCCTCCGCGTCGCCGTCGCCCAGCAGCACCACGGGGTTGTCGACGGCCGCGGCGAGCTCGCGGTCGGCGACCAGCCGGGCGTGCGCCAGGGTGTCCCGGCCGGCGCCGGCCACCTGCGGGGCGCAGCGGATGGAGTAGGCGTCCTGGACCCGCGGGGCGTCGTCCTGGTGGTGTCCGGTGAGCCCGGAGCCGGCCAGCACCCGCCGCATGTTGTCGGCGCTGGCGGCCTGTCCGGGGTGCGGCCGGATGGCGTGCAGCTCGGGGGCGAGGACCTTGTCGGTGCCGAGCAGGGCCTCCAGCGAGAGCGCCGCGGTGATGTCGGCGGAGGTGTGGAGGCGGGCCAGGTCGGCACAGGCCATCACCAGCATGCCGAGCATGCCGTCGGTGCCGTTGAGCAGCGCCAGCCCCTCCTTCTCGCGGAGCTCGACGGGGGCGATGCCGTGCTCGGCGAGCAGTTCGGCGGCGGGACGGACCCGGCCGTCGGGGCCCTCCGCGTCGCCTTCGCCCATCAGGGTCAGGGCGCAGTGCGACAGCGGGGCCAGGTCGCCGGAGCAGCCCAGCGAGCCGTACTCGTGCACCACCGGGGTGATGCCGGCGTTCAGCACCGCGGCCATGGTCTCGACGACCAGCGGGCGCACCCCGGTACGGCCCGAGGCGAGGGTCTTGAGCCGCAGGAACATCAGCGCGCGCACCACCTCGCGCTCCACCCGCGGGCCCATCCCCGCGGCGTGCGAGCGGACGATGTTGCGCTGCAGCTGGGCCCGGAGCTCCGGGCTGATGTGCCGGACCGCGAGGGCGCCGAACCCGGTGGAGACGCCGTAGACCGGGTCGGGCTTGGCGGCCAGGTCGTCGACGACCCGCCGGGCGGCGGCGACGGCGGCCAGCGCGTCGGCGGACAGCTCGATCCGAGCGGCGCCGCGGGCCACGGCGATGACATCGTCGGCGGTCGTCCCGGACGACCCCACCACCACAGTGTGCATATCCATATTCAGGAACCCTAGAGACTGAATCGCAAACTGTCACCACCCGGTTTCCGGGGCGCACCGCACCCCGGCCCGGGCGGGCCGGCCGCGGGACCGGCCGGTGTCACGGGGCCTCCCCCAGCGGGGACTGGCGGCCGCGGAACCGGCGGCGTTCGGCCGGCGGGGTCCGCGGCGGGGAGTCGGCGAGCCTGACCACCGGGTCGTCCGGGCCGCCGTCCCGGCCGGCGACCACCGGCTTGCTCGCCCGGGCCGCCTTCGCCCGGTACTGGGCCGCGTCGGCGAGCCGGAAGAGCCGGCGGGCGGAGCGCACCGGCCCGATCGGGTCACCGGTCGAGGCGACCCCGCAGGCCACCCCCTCACCCAGCTCCAACTCGGCCGCCCGGCGGCAGAGTTCGTCGGCCACCCGGACCACCTCGTCCGCCTCCGAGCCGACCTCCAGCAGGCAGAACTCGTCCCCGCCCAGCCGGGCCACCAGCGCGCCGGGGAGCATGGCACCACAGCGCGACAGCACCGAGCCGAACCGTTCCAGCAGCCGGTCGCCGACCGCGTGCCCCTGGGTGTCGTTGACCGTCTTCAGCCCGTTGAGGTCGCACACCACCAGGCTCACCACGGCCCCCTCGGTACGGTGCGCCTCCAGCGCCTCGTCCAGCCGCATGTCCACCGCCCGCCGGTTGCCGAGCCCGGTCAGCGGATCGGTGAAGGCCAGCCGGCGGGCCTCCTCCAGCCGCTCCGTCTGGGCGATGCCGGCCGCCGTCATGGCCGCGAGCACGGTCGCGAAATCCGCGTCCGCCCGCCCGAACGCCGGCCGGTCCGCCGCCCGCGCCACGTACAGCTCGCCCCAGGCCCGCCCGCGCAGCACGATCGGGGCCACCACGCAGCTGCCCCGGCCGCGGCGCCGCAGCGCGGCCACCCTCCCCCAGCTGTCGCTGGGCGGGCCCTCCCGGCAGTACGCCCGGTACGCCCCGCCGGGACCCGCATCGGGGCACGGGCCCTCGGCCACCTCCACCCAGGCGTGCGGCTCACCGCCGCGCGCCCACCGCTCGTGCAGGAACTCGGTGATCTCCGGGAACTCGCTCACCGGATACCACTCGCTCTCCGGGAACTCCTCCTCGCCCTCGGCCAGTTCCCCCACGTTGACCAGCACCCGCAGCCGTCCCCGCTCCCGCTCCCAGACGGAGACCGCCGCGAAGTTCCCGCCGAGGGCGCTGCGCGCGCCGACCGCGGCGGAGCGCACCGCCTCCTGCGGGGTGTGCGCCGCCGCTATGGCCTGCGCCAGCCCCACCACGGCCCTCAGCCGCGTCTCGCCCTCACCCGTCGTCACCACGCCTCGCATTCCGTCGCCGTGCGCGACCCTGCTCACGGCGCGCATCCGCGTCCTCCAGCGTAGGAACGTTCGGCCGGTTCCGCCCCCCACCGGCGCGGACCGGTGCGACGGCGGCCGCCGGGGACGGCGGCCCGCCCGGCTACTCCCCGGGCCAGTTCGGGGTGCGCTTCTCGTTGAAGGCGGCGACGCCCTCCGCGCGGTCCCCGGAGAAGGCGACCGAGCGCCAGGCGGCGTCCTCCACCTCCAGGCCGGTGCGCAGGTCCAGGCCGTGGCCCAGGCGCAGCGCCTTCTTCGCGGCGCGCAGCCCGACCGGCGAGTTGGCGGCGATCCGGCCGGCCAGCTCCAGCGCCTCGGCGCGGTCCTGGCCCTCCGCGGCCAGCTGGTCCACCAGGCCCAGCCGCAGCGCCTCCGGGGCGGCCACCCGGCGCGCCGTGAAGATCAGCTCGGCGGCCCGGGCGGCGCCCACCCGGCGGGGCAGCAGCTGGGTGCCGCCGCCGCCGGGCAGGACGCCGACCGACACCTCGGGCAGGCCCACCACGGCCGTCGGGTCGGCGACGATCAGGTCGCAGGAGAGGGCCAGCTCGAAGCCGCCGCCCAGCGCGTAGCCGTGCACCGCGGCGACGGTCGGCACCGGGAGCTCCAGTACGCCGGTGTAGGCGGCGCGGGCCAGCGGGCGCTGCCGGCCCAGCTCGGCGTCGGTCAGCGCGTTGCGCTCCTTCAGGTCGGCGCCGACGCAGAAGGCCCGGTCGTGGGTGGAGGTGAGCACCACGGCGCGCACCGAGGCGTCCGCCGCCAGGGCGTCGCAGGCGGCGGCGATGGAGCGGGCCATGCCGGTGGAGACCGCGTTCATCGCCTTGGGCCGGTCGAGTACCAGCTCGGCCACGTGCCCGTGCCGCGCCACGCCCACCCATTCGCCGAACCGCTGTTCCGTCATGCGCCCTCCCGAGCCGGTGTTAACGATCGTTGACCGGATCATCGCAGCCGGGGCCGGGCCACCGCCAGGGGGGTGCCGGACGTGACCGGGGGGTGCCGGACGTGACCGGGGTGCCGGACGTGGCCGGGTGGGCGTGCCGCCGCCGGGCGGGGTTCAGCCGCGCCGGGTGAGGTGCCAGGGCTCGACGACGCCCAGACCACGCACCGGCCGCTGCCACATCGGCTGCAACGCGAAGCGGTACGAGGGCGGCTCCTCGCCCTGCTTCTCCGCCTCGGCCGCCGCCTCCGCCGCCTCGGCCTCGGAGACCGGGGCCTCCCCGGTCCGGGTCAGCTCCTCCGCCAGCGCCCCGTCCACCAGCACCGCGTCCTTCGGCGCTATCGAGGTCAGCCGGCTGGCGAGGTTCACGGTGGTGCCGAAGACGTCGCCCATCCGGGTCGTGACGGTGCCGAAGGCGATGCCGACCCGCAGCTCGGGCATGGTCTCGTCGTTCGCCATGGTCTCGATGAGCCGCAGCCCGATCTCGGCGGCGGTACCGGGGTCGTCGGCGGAGAAGAGCACCTCGTCGCCGAGGGTCTTGATCAGCCGGCCGCCGTGCGCGGCGACCAGGTCGGCGGCGGTGGTCTCGAACGCCTCGACGAGCTCGCCCAGCTCCTCCTCCTCCAGCCGCCGGGTCAGCCGGGTGAAGCCGACCAGGTCGGCGAAGCCGACGGCCAGCCGCCGGTCGACCATCTCGGCGTCGTCCTGGGCCTGGATCACCCGGCCGGTCGCGGCGGCGAGCTGCCGCCGGTAGACGTAGACCAGGAACTCCTCCAGCTCCGGCAGCAGCAGCTCGACCAGCGGGTAGGCGATCTCGGTGCGCGTCATGCCGGGTTCCTGGGGCTCGGTCAGCCCCTCCAGGAAGGAGTCGATCTGCCAGTCGGCCAGCCGGGCGGTGGTCTGGCCGGTGGACCGGGCCACCTGGATGGCCATCGGCTCGCTGAGCAGCCCGGCCTCCACCAGACCGGCGAGCCGCCGCAGGGCCAGCACGTCCGCCTCGGTGAGCGCCTTGGCCTGGCCGATGTCGGCGAAGCCCATCGCGTGCCAGAAGCGGGTGGCCCGGTCGACCGAGACACCGGCGCTGCGCGCTGCCTGGAAGGGGGTGTAGCGCCGCTCGGCGCCCAGGATCAGCTGCTCCAGGCGGAGCGCGATGGAGTCCTCGTCCAGCTCCTCGTCGGCACCGCCCTCGCCGGGAGCGGCGGGGGAGCCGTCAGGGCCGGCCGCGCCGTCTGCGGCCGCACCATCCCGGGCCGCGCCGTCCGGCCCGGCACCCTCGCCGCCGGTCCGGTCCGCCTCCGCACCGTCCGGGTCACCGCTGTCGCCGGGGCCGGCGGCGCCGGTGGCGGCGGCGTCCGACGCCGTGGCACCCGGGTCCACCGCGTCCGGATCCGCGCCGCCTTCGACGGTCACCGCCCGCCCCCTGTCCGAGTCCTGCGCACTGCCCTTCCGCTTCCCTCTTCCGCTTGCCCCGGGCCACCGGTCACGGCTCGCCCTCGGCCGTCCGAGCTGGACGGACACCGCCTCAACGATACGGCAGGTGTGCCGTAGCTCACTCTCCGGCGGAGGCAGCGCGCAGATGCACGATGTCCCCCGCGGCGACCGGTTCGCGCGCGCCGGCCGCGGTGGCGATGACCAGCCGTCCGTCGCCGTCCACGGCCACCGCCTCGCCGACCACCTCGCGGCCGCCGGGCAGCTCCGCGCGCACCGTGCGGCCCAGCGTGGCGCAGCCCGCCGCGTACGCCTCCTGGAGTCCGCTGGCGGCGGGGTCGCCCGCCGCGTCCCGCCACCGGCCGTACCACTCCTCCAGCGACCGGAGCACCGCGCGCAGCAGCGGGTCCCGGTCGAGGGAGACGGCGTTCGCGAGGGCCAGCGAGCCCGCGGTCGGCACCGGCAGCTCGTCCGCGCGGAGCGAGACGTTGAGCCCGACGCCCAGCACCACGGCCTCCCCGGCGCGCTCGGCGAGGATGCCGCCGGACTTCCGCTCCTCCCCGGCCACGGTCAGCAGCAGGTCGTTGGGCCATTTCAGTGCCGTGTCCACGCCGGCGGCCCGGGACAGCGCGGTGGCGGTGGCCACCCCGGCGAGCAGCGGCAGCCACGCCCAGCGCGTCGCGGGCACCCGGTCCCCGGGCCGCAGCAGCACCGAGAAGAACAGCCCGGAGCGGGCGGGCGCGGTCCAGCTGCGGTCCAGCCGGCCGCGCCCGGCGGTCTGCTCCTCGGCGACCAGCACGGCGCCCTCCACCGCTCCGCGGGCGGCCTCGGCCGCCAGATCGGTGTTGGTGGAGCCGGTGGCGGACACCACGTCGAGGGCCGTCCACAGGCCGCCGGGCCGGATCAGGGCCTTGCGGAGGGCCGCGGAGTTCAGCGGGGGGCGGTCCAGATCGGTCCATCGGCCGCCGGGGGTGTCAGAAGCGCTCATACGGGCCAGCCTAGGGTCAGGAGGTGTGGCCAACGACGCAGTGCCACGGCGGAGTACCGCCGATACGCTACGAGCCGGTAGCCGAGGTGACCCACCCGGAAAACCCCGTACGACCACTGTTGGAACGCTTTTGAGGTCCCCGAACGCCCGAGCCAGGAACGCCCGGAAACACCCGAACGCCCCACACGTCCCGACACCCCGCAAGGGCCGGGGCACCTGACGAACCCCGGAACGCCTGACCCGGGCTCCCCTCCGACCTCAGCAGCCCCGTCAGCAGTCCCCTGAACAGTCCCCCCTAACCAGTCCGCCCCGAGGACGAGCAGGAGCCGCATCCCGATGTCCGAGCCGGAGATTGACATCCACACCACCGCGGGGAAGCTCGCGGATCTGCAGCGCCGTATCGACGAGGCGACCCATGCCGGGTCCGCCCGGGCGGTGGAGAAGCAGCACGCCAAGGGCAAGCTGACCGCTCGTGAGCGCATCGACCTCCTCCTCGACGAGGGGTCGTTCACGGAGCTGGACGAGTTCGCCCGGCACCGCTCCACCAACTTCGGCATCGAGAAGAGCCGGCCCTACGGAGACGGCGTGGTCACCGGCTACGGCACGGTCGACGGCCGCCCGGTCGCGGTCTTCTCCCAGGACTTCACCGTCTTCGGCGGCGCCCTCGGCGAGGTCTTCGGCCAGAAGATCGTCAAGGTGATGGACTTCGCGCTGAAGACCGGCTGCCCGGTCATCGGCATCAACGACTCCGGCGGCGCCCGCATCCAGGAGGGCGTCAGCGCGCTGGGCATGTACGGCGAGATCTTCCGCCGCAACACCCACGCCTCCGGTGTGATCCCGCAGATCAGCCTGGTCGTCGGCCCGTGCGCGGGCGGCGCGGTCTACTCCCCGGCGATCACCGACTTCACCGTCATGGTCGACCAGACCTCGCACATGTTCATCACCGGACCGGACGTGATCAAGACGGTGACCGGGGAGGACGTGGGCTTCGAGGAGCTGGGCGGGGCCCGCACCCACAACTCCACCTCCGGCGTCGCGCACCACATGGCCGGCGACGAGAAGGACGCCATAGAGTACGTCAAGGCCCTGTTGTCCTACCTGCCCTCCAACAACCTCTCCGAGCCCCCGGCGTTCCCGGAGGAGGCGGAGCTGGAGGTCACGGACGAGGACCGCGAGCTGGACACGATCGTCCCGGACTCGGCGAACCAGCCCTACGACATGCACAAGATCATCGAGCATGTGCTGGACGAGGGCGAGTTCCTGGAGACCCAGCCGCTGTTCGCGCCGAACATCGTCACCGGCTTCGGGCGGGTCGAGGGCCACCCGGTGGGCATCGTCGCCAACCAGCCGATGCAGTTCGCCGGCTGCCTGGACATCGACGCCTCGGAGAAGGCCGCGCGCTTCGTCCGCACCTGCGACGCGTTCAACGTGCCGGTGCTGACCTTCGTCGACGTGCCCGGCTTCCTGCCCGGCACCGACCAGGAGTACAACGGCATCATCCGGCGCGGCGCCAAGCTGATCTACGCCTACGCCGAGGCCACCGTCCCGCTGATCACCGTGATCACCCGCAAGGCGTTCGGCGGCGCCTACGACGTGATGGGCTCCAAGCACCTGGGCGCGGACCTCAACCTGGCGTGGCCCACCGCGCAGATCGCGGTGATGGGCGCCCAGGGCGCGGTGAACATCCTGCACCGCCGGGCGATCGCCGAGGCCGAGGACGCCGAGGCCACCCGCGCCCGGCTGATCGCCGAGTACGAGGACGCGCTGCTCAACCCGTACGTGGCGGCCGAGCGCGGCTACATCGACGCGGTGGTCATGCCCTCGGACACCCGGCGCCACATCGTGCGGGGGCTGCGCTCCCTGCGCAACAAGCGGGAGGCGCTGCCGCCCAAGAAGCACGGCAACATCCCCCTCTAGAAAGGGTTGTTCCCATGATCAAGGTTCTGCGTGGCAACCCCACCCCCGAGGAGCTGGCCGCCGCACTCGCGGTGGTCCAAGCCCGCGCGGCGGCCGTCACCGCCGCCGCGCCGGGGCACCGCGTGCCGGACGAGTGGGCCGACCCGGCCCGCACCATCCCCGGCAGCCGGGTGCCCCACCCCGGACCGACGGCCTGGCGCACCAGCTACTGGCCTGCCTGAGCGCGTCCCGCGAACCGTGGCGCCTGAGTACGCGTACTCAGGCGCCACGGCGCGTCCGGCGGCAGGATCGCTCCATGCTGTGGTCCGACCCGTCAGACGAAACCCCGGAGGAACTGCGTCAGGTACAGGCGCGGCTCCGCCGGGCGGGCACCGTACTGGCGGTCGCCGTACTGATCTCCCTGCTGCTGCTGAGCGCCCCCTGACCCGGGCCGGCCCCCGGGCCGGGTCGGGCACCGGCGGACGGCGGCCTCCCCCGCCGCCCTCCCCGGCGGCCGGGGAACCGGCCGGGCCGATTCCCCCTCTTCCTCTCCGCAGAACCGTCACCATCCCCATTCCGTGGAGAGCTGCCCCCATCCGGCAGCGGACCAGGCACCAGGGAGCCGCTCGCCGATGAACAGACCGATCCGCCACATCGCCGTCTTCACCGGTCTGCTCGTGCTGTCCCTGCTGCTGCGCACCACCTGGCTCCAGTTCCAGCGCTCCGAGGAACTGTCGACCCACGAGGAGAACGACCGGGTCAAGATCGAGGCGTACGCCCATCCGCGCGGCAACATCATCGTGGGCGGGCGGCCGGTCACCGGCTCGGTGGAGACCGGCGGGGTGAACTTCGCGTACAAGCGGGTCTTCAAGGAGGGGCCGATGTACGCCCCGATCACCGGCTACTCCTCGCAGACCTACGGCTCGAACCACCTGGAGAAGCTGAACGAGAAGCTGCTCAGCGGCACCGACGACCGCCTCTTCCTGCAGCGCACCCTGGACATGTTCACCGGCGAGCAGCGGCGCGCCGGCGACGTGGTCACCACCATCGACCCCAAGGCGCAGAAGGCCGCGTTCGAGGGGCTGGGCGACCGGACCGGCGCGGTGGTCGCCATCGAGCCGGACACCGGCAAGATCCTCGCGCTGGCCTCCACCCCCTCCTACGACCCGTCCGACTTCGCGGGCAGCTCCGACAAGGACGTCGCCGCCTGGGACCGGCTGCAGAAGGACAAGCGGAAGCCGATGACCAACCGGGCGCTGAAGGAGGTCTATCCCCCCGGCTCCACCTTCAAGGTCATCACCGCCGCGGCGGCCCTGGAGAACGGGCGGTACACCGACATCGACGCCCCGACCGAGTCCCCCGACCCGTGGACCATGCCGGACACCAACCGGGTGCTGCCGAACCACAGCCCCACCGCGCCGTGCCGGAACGCCTCGCTCAACGTGGCCATGCAGCACTCCTGCAACAACGTCTACGGCAAGGTCAGCGCCGACCTCGGCAAGGACACCATGCGCGAGACGGCGGAGCGGTTCGGCTTCAACGACCCCGAGGTGGACACCCCCACCCGGGCCGCCGAGAGCGTCTTCCCCGCGGAGATGGACCGGCCGCAGACCGCGATGTCGGGCATCGGCCAGTCCAGCGTGGTCGCCACCCCGCTGCAGATCGCGATGATGACCGCCGCGATCGCCAACGACGGCAAGCTGATGAAGCCGTACCTGGTCGAGGAGCTGCGCGACGCGGACCTGGACGCGATCGAGAAGCACGAGCCCGAGCTGATGTCCGAGGCCGTCTCGGCGGACACCGCGGAGAAGATCCAGCGGATGATGGAGGACACCGCCGAGAAGGGCACCGGCCGGCCCGGCCGGATCTCCGGGGTCACGGTCGGCGCCAAGACCGGTACCGCCCAGCGCGGCGTGGACAACCGCACCCCGCCGCTGGCCTGGTTCATCGCGTACGCCAAGCAGGGCGACGGCTCACCGGTCGCGGTCGCGGTGATGATCGACCCGGACCGCAGCATCCCGCGCGACCAGATCTCCGGCGGCGGTCTGGCGGGCCCGATCGCCAAGAAGGTCATGCAGGCCGTGCTCGCCGACTGAACCACCGCCGCCCGGCCCCACCCCGCCGAGGTCCCGGCTCCGGCCCCCGGCGCCCCCGCCGTGCCCGGCGCCGGCCCCCGGTGCGCCCGGCCGCCCCCTGGGGCCCCGGGGCGCACCGGGCGAACCCCTACCCTGGGGCTCATGACTGACCGCCGCACCCTCGTCCTCGCGTCCGCCTCCCCCGCCCGGCTCGGGCTGCTGCGCCAGGCCGGCCTCGCGCCCCAGGTGATCGTCAGCGGGGTGGACGAGGACGCCATCACCGCCGGCACACCCGCCGAGCTGGCCCGGCTGCTGGCCGAGGCCAAGGCCGCCGCCGTGGCGGCCCGTCCGGAAGCCGCGGGCGCCCTGGTGGTCGGCTGCGACTCGGTGCTGGAGCTGGACGGGCAGGCGCTGGGCAAGCCGGCCGACGCCGAGGACGCCACCGCCCGCTGGAAGGCGATGCGCGGCCGGTCCGGGGTGCTGCGCACCGGGCACTGCGTGATCGACACCGGGAACGGGCGGCAGACCTCCGCCACCGCCTCCACCACGGTCCGGTTCGGCGAGCCGTCCGACGCGGAGGTCGCGGCGTACGTGGCCAGCGGCGAACCGCTCCACGTGGCCGGCGCGTTCACCCTGGACGGCCGCTCGGCCCCGTTCGTCGACGGCATCGACGGCGACCCCGGCAACGTCATCGGCCTCTCGCTGCCCCTGCTGCGCCGGCTGCTCGCCGAACTGGACGTCGCCATCACCGACCTGTGGACGACCGGTGCCTGACGCCGAAGGCCACCCGGAGCCGCGGGAGATGGAGCTGCGCACCATCCTGGCCGCGCTCTCCGACCCGCTGCGCTACGAGGTGGTGTCGGCGCTGCTCGCCGAGGAGCCGGAGACCGCCCGGCACTGCTCGTCGTTCGGCCTGCCGGTGTCCAAGTCGACGCGGACCCACCACTTCCGGGTGCTCCGCGAGGCGGGGCTGGTCCGCCAGGTCGACCGGGGCAACAGCCGGATGGCCACGCTGCGCCGTGCGGAACTGGACGCCCGGTTCCCGGGCCTGCTGGACCTGGTGGCGCGGAACCAGCCCCCGGACGGCGACCGGGCCTCCGGCTGACCGGCGGGCGGCGGCAGCGGCGGACGGCCCGCCGCGGCACCGCCGTCCGGGGCGCGGCCGGCAGCCCGGGGGCCCGCCGTCCGCAGGATGAGACGCGGAGCCGGGGAATCCCGCCCTGCCGGGCGGGCGCCGGCCCGGCTGTCAGGCGGGGGCCGCGCCGGGGTCCTGGGCGGCCCGCCCGCCCTCCGGCGGCCCCGGTTCACCGGCCTGGTCCGCGGCCGGGCTGTCGTCGTATGCCAACAGCGACAGCACGATCAGACCCAGGACCACCATGAGGCCGGCGAACGCCGCCCAGCCCACCAGGCCCACGGTCAGCGCGCCCAGCACCCCGTGCACCACCGCGCAGCTGACGAGCAGGATGCGGGCGAACCGGCCGGGGCTCCGGTCCCGGATCGCCGCGCGCAGCAGCACGATCCCGCAACTCAGCAGGTAGAGGCCGAAGATGCCGCCCATCACCCAGGTGCCCATGGACATCGCGTCGGGGTCCAGGCCGCCCATGGACATCTTCTGACGGTCCACCATCAGGCCCAGGATCCAGTTGAGCAGCGCGATGCCGACCGCTTCGGCCATCAGCACCACGGCCGCCGTCGCGGCCACCGGTCTGCGTGCCACCCCGCCCACCCCATCCGTTCGAGGTCCTGTCGGCGGCCCCCGGCCGTTACCCGGGGTACCACCGCACGACATCGCGCACGCTACTAACGGGTAAGCCAAGGGACAAGGGGTCTGCGCACGGATCCGCCGCCGCGCGACCATGCGGCAAAGTTTCCGTCCCCCGTTCGTAGGAATCCCACAAAGAATCGGCAGGGGCGACCCCTCGCCACGACCGAGACCTTGGCCACACCCGGAACCGCCGGACGGCGCCGGAACACCGGCGTACCGTGGACCGACAAGGGATTTCGCCCTCCGCGCAGGGCCGGCCTCACCCTCCGTGTGGTCAAGCTCACCACCGGACTCTTCTCGGCGCGAAGTGTGGCCCGTACCTAAACTCTTGGCTTGTTTCAAGGAGGGAGCCATCGTGCGCAAGGTGCTCATCGCCAACCGTGGCGAAATCGCTGTCCGCGTTGCCCGTGCTTGTCGGGATGCCGGGATCGCGAGCGTAGCCGTGTACGCCGATCC
>NZ_JBIRFT010000017.1:104887-156306 GCF_044327625.1 Streptomyces sp. NPDC018031 | reverse complement strand
GGTGGGCCGGGGTTGGGCGGGGGCTGGTCGGGGGTGAGGGGGGTGACGGGTTTGTCTTTGGCGGCGGTGGTGTCGGGTGGGGCTTTGGTGGTGGTTTCGATCTCGCCTGCGGAGGTCTTCTTGCCTTCGCCGACTTTTCCGTCGACTTCTTCCTTGACGCGGTCGGCTTTGCCGGAGTCGGCGAACTTGTCGGCCTCGTCGAGGTTCTTCGGGGCTTGTTTGGCGATGGCGGCGTTGACCGCGGTGATGAAGGCGGCCTTGTCGAACTCGCCGGGTTTGGCGGCGTGCATCTTCTCCGCGTTGGCGGTCTTGCCCTGGGCTTCCTTGTCGTCCGGTGGGGCGACCGCCGCGTCCTGCGCGGCCTTGGACTCCGCCGCCGCCGGCGGATGCTGGGCGACCGCGCGCTTCTTCGCGGCCACATCGGCCTGGACCCGGCGGAACCCGGGAGCCTGCGACGGCGGAGGCTTCACCGGCGCGCTATAGCGCTGGGCGACCAGACCGGCAACGGCACGATTGCCCACCACACCCTGCAACCGCTGCACCAACCGCGGATCGGCAACACCACGCCCACCGGCCGCCGGCGGCGCCGCGGAGACGGCAGGGGCGTCCGCGTGGGACCCGGCGTCGGTGGAGGGCGGCCGGGCGGGCCGCGGGCCGTCCGGGGCGGGCTTGCGGTCGGTGGTCTTCACGGCGGCATCCGCCGCCCGGCCCGGTGACCCGGCTCGGGCCCCGGGCGATGGAAATCGCTGCGACCGCGCGTCCCCCGCATGCGTTCAGCATGTGGTGGCCCACCGGGACCGGGCACGTCCTCGCGGGTACCTGCTTCGGACAGTCCCCGGTGCCCTTCCGGGCAGCCGGAGCCGCCCGATCGGCCCCACCCCGGCGCCGCTCACCCCGTGGCGGGCCCCTCCGTCCCGAGGAACCGGAACGCGCCGCCCCGCACCTGGTAGAAGAACGTGCCGTCGCCGCGGAAGACCCCGTCCGCCTCGTTGAACATATAGGTCTTCGACACCCCGTCATACCGGCCCTTCCGCAGCACCGGCAGGACGTCCTCGCGGGTCACCCGTTCGCGGTCCAGCCCGTCGACGTGCCGGGCCAGCAGGCGCACGGCGTCATAGGCCTCCGCGGCGTAGGGGGCGGGCGCGGTGCCGAATCGGGTACGGAAGTCCCGGGCGAAGGCGCGGGCGCGGGGGCCGGCGGCGGGCGCGGTGGCGTCGATGACCGTGGAGACCAGCAGCCAGCCCTCGGCAGCGTCACCCGCCTCGCGGAGGAAACGCGGGTCGTGCAGCGCCTGGGTGCCGAGCACCAGCCCGTCGTAGCGGGCCTTCCGCAGCGAACGGGCGAACCGGGCTCCGTCCGGCCAGGAACCGCCGTAGATGATCGCGTCCGGGTTCTGGCCGGTCAGGCTGCGTACCGGGGGCCCGTAGTCGGTGGTGGCGGCGGGAATGACGGTGGGGATGTAGTCGACCGCGCCGTCGCGGAGTGCCGGGCTCAGCCCGCGCGTCACCTGCCAGCCGTACGTCGTCCCGTCGTCCACCAGGGCGCAGCGGGCGATGCGCCGGTCGCCGAGGAACTTCAGCAGCGGGAACATGTGGTAGGCGTTGTTGGGCCGGGCGGCCAGGAACGCCCGGTTCAGGCGGGTGATGTCGCCGTCCCAGACGCTCATCAGACCGAGCCCCGCCTCGCCGTACGCCGTCATGACCGCTTCGGCGGCCACCGTCGACGTGGCGCCCAGCACCGCCACCACCCTCCGGTCGCCGATCAGTTTCCGGGCGGCCGCGCGGGACGCCGCTTCCTGCCCCCGGTCGTCGACGATCCTCAGCTCGAAGTCGAAGGGGACGTCCCCCTCGCGGGCGTTGAGGTGTTCCACGGCGAGCCGCGCGCCGCGCTCGTGAGCCGCGCCCACCGGGCTGCCGCCTCCGCTGAGGTCGGCCTGAAGGCCCACCGCCAGGACCGGGCGGCGCGGCGGGTCCTCCGACGTCTTCTCGCCGGACCCGCCGGACGGGCCGAACCGCCAGAACGCGACCCCGCCGCCCGCCGCCAGCAGCAGGCTCCCGGAGGCGAAGAGGAACCGGCGGCGGGCGGGCGGCGCCGGACCGACCGTCCCGCGCGGCGCGGGACGGGGCGGAGGTGGGGGCGGGACACGGTCGCGCAGCGGAACGCCGCTCGCCGAGGCGGGCGGCACTCGGTCGCGCAGCGGAACGGTGGCGCCCTCCGGTGCGGCGCCCAGCGCCTCGTACGGCGGCCACTCCAGCATCGACTGGGTGCGCCGGGCGATCAGATGGGTCACCGGGGCGGGCAGCCAGCCCGGCCCGGCCGCGTCCGTGGCCCACTCCCGCCGCAGCCGGTCCGCGGTGGGACGGCGTGCCGGATCCTTCTCCAGGCACGCCTCGATCACCGGACGCAGGGCCCCGGGAACGCCGGAGAGGTCCGCCGGATAGTGGACGGTACGGAACAGCAGCGCCTCCACCGGCCCCGAGCCGAACGGGCGCTCGCCGGACGCCGCGTAGGCCAGCAGACAGCCCAGCGAGAAGACGTCACTGGGCGAGCGGATCGCCCGGGAGCCCTGCGCCTGTTCCGGCGAGAGGAACCCCGGGGAGCCGATCACCACGTCGGTGGCGGTCAGCACGGTGTCGTCCAGCGCCCGCGCGATCCCGAAGTCGATCAGCCGCGGTCCGTCGAGGGCGAGCAGCACATTGCCGGGTTTGACGTCCCGGTGCACCAGGCCGGCCGCGTGCACCGTCTCCAGTGCCTCGGCGAGCATCCCGCCGAGTGCCCGGACGCCGCGCTCGGGCAGCGGTCCGTGTTCGCCGACCGCCTCGCCGAGCGCGGGTCCGGGCACGAACTCCGTGGCCAGCCAGGGGGCGCTCGCCTCCGGGTCGGCGTCGAGGACCGGTACCGCCCACCGGGAGCGGACCCGGCGGGCGGCGGCCACCTCCCGGCGGAAGCGGACCCGGAAGCCGGGGTCGTCGGTGTACTCGGCGCGGATGACCTTGATGGCCACCAGCGTTCCGGACGGCGCCCGTCCGAGCAGCACCATGCCCATGCCGCCCGCGCCGAGCCGGCCCAGGATGCGGTACTCGGAGATCTGTACGGGGTCGGTGGGGTGCGGCGGCTGCATCAGCGGTGGACTCTCCGGGTGCGGTCCCCGGCCGTGACCGGGCGGACCCGGGTGGCGGCGGCCGGGGAGGGGATACGGGTGGTGGTCACGACAGCTCCGGCTCACGTCGGCTTGCTCACTGCAGTTCCCGCTCGATCCGGTACAGGACGCGGGCGGCCCCTTCGGCGGCCAACCGGAGCACCTCCGTCCGGTCGTAGCCGTGGGCGCCCTTGACCGCGATCGCCGCGGTCACCGGACCGATCCGTGCCTTGGACCACGCGTAGCCCTGCGGGCCGCCGGACCCCGGGCCGGTGAAGGTACCCGCCTCGAACAGCGAGGCGTGCGCGTTCCTCAGGTCCTTCTCCTGGAAACGCATCGACATCAGATCCCGCACCCGCTGCCCGCCGCCCAGCTCCTGGTCCGGGCAGCGGAACCCCTGCTGGACCGAGTCGTCGATCTCGCGGTCCGCGTCCCGCTCGGTGCGGTGCACGGTCACGGTGACCGAACCCCGCACCCGGCCCTTGCCGTCCCGGGCGGGTTTGTCGATCCAGCGGGTCACGGTGGCCAGCACGTGCGGCGGCAGCGTGCCGCGCGACCAGACGCAGGAGGTGCCGAGCACCGGCCAGCTGCCGCTCACCTCGTAGGGCGTGTGCCGCACCATCCCCTGGGACCAGGTGTCGGGGGTGAGCACGGCGTCCGATGCGAGCCGCCGGGCCTGCGCGGTGGTCCTGGGCACCCTGGCCGGGTCGGGCGTGAAGTCGTACGCGGTCGGCAGGGTGCCGACGGGTGGCGTGCTGGTGGGGGCCGGTCCCGGTGGTGTGGTGGCGGTACTGGGGGAGGCGGTGGCCGACGTGGAGGCGGACCGGGTGGGTGGCCGCCTGCCGTGGTCGTCGGACCCGCCCGATCCGCAGCCGGTCAGTGCGGCCCCCGCCGTGACGGCGCACAGCAGGACGGTCGGTAAGCGGTGACGCGCGGTGCTGCGATCCATGTGTCCATCCCCCCGATGGCCCCTGGAACCCCCGTGTGCGGCGCGGTGCCGACGGCGAGAGTCTAGGGACGCGGGCGTGCTGGTGTGCGGTCCCCGGTGTCACGGAGTCGCTACGAAACCACGCCCACCACGGGGCCGTTCCCCGGGCGAGGCGGAGGCGGAGGCGGCGGCGGTGCTCCGGGCTTCGGCCCCGGTCCCGCCGGTTCCGCGCGGCGGGGCGCGGACCCCGGGCGGGCACGGCACCGGCGCGGCGTCGGCGACCGCACCGCGCCGGTGGTGCCGGGGGCGCGCCGGTGGTGCCGGGGAGGGCGTCCGGGCACGGCTCTGGCCGGATTTCGGCCCCGGCCGGCGGGGAACCGGCCGATCCTGGACCGGCCGGGCACCCGCGGTGATAAGACCGTTGAGCCGAACACGGGTGAACATCGCGGGGACACGGGGGACATGGGCCGGCGCCAGGAGGTCGTCACCGATCGGATCGCGGCACGAGGGGCCGCCCGCGCCGGTCCGCGGGCGTCCTCGCCCGTTGCCGGACCCGCGGCGGTCCCGGCCGGGAGGCGTCGGGAAGCATCGCCGGCGCGAGGGCTGCCGGCGGTGCGCCCGCGCCCCCTGCCCCGCTCCGCCGGGCACACCCGCCGGACCGGGCGGCGGGACCACGCCGCGACGGCGGGGCGGGAACCTGCCCGGGTACCGGAAGTCCGGCCACGCCGGGGCCGCTGTCACCCCCTGTCGATACCGTCACAGCCGTCCGTCACGACCATCAGAGAACCGGGAAGACCGATGAAGGCCTCCGAGACGATCCTCGCCGATCTCATGCAGGGCAGGTCCCAGCAGTTCCAGATCCCGCTGTATCAGCGCACCTACTCATGGACCGAGAAACAGCTGGAGCAGTTGTGGCGGGACGTCCTGGACCAGGCACGGCTGCTGGAGGACGGCGAGGCCGGAACCACCCACTTCCTCGGCTCCGTGGTGCTCGCGCCCTCCCCGGTCACCGAACCCACCTTCCCCCGGTGGCTGGTCGTCGACGGCCAGCAGCGGCTGACCACCCTGTCGCTCGCCCTCGCCGCCGTCCGGGACCACCTGGCGGACACCGACCCCGACGCCCGTGAGCGGATCGACGAGGACTACCTCATCAACAAGCGCCGGCACGGCGACGACTTCTTCCGACTGCTCCCGACCCAGGCGGACCGGGCGCACTACGCCGCCTACATCCGCGGCACCCACACCGGCACCGGCGGGGGAGACCGGATCGGCGCCACCTACCGCTTCTTCCGGCTCAAGCTCGTCAAGGCCGGCGACCCCGCCGACCCCTACGACATCGGGTGCATCGAACAGGCCATCGCGTCCCGGCTGACCCTCGTCACCGTCAGCGCCGAGAAGGACGACAACGTCCACCGCATCTTCGAGTCGCTGAACAACACCGGACTGAAGCTCAGCCAGGCCGACCTGCTGCGCAACTACCTCTTCATGAAGCTGCCGGAACGGGGTGAGGCGGTCTACGAGACCTACTGGCTGCCGCTCCAGAGCGCCTTCCGCAACGAAGACCTCGAACACCTCATGTGGCTCCAGCTGATGCTCGACGGGGAGGACGGGGTACGGCGGCAGGACCTCTACACGGCCCAGCAGGCCCGCTTCGAGAAGCACGGCAGCGACGAGGCGGCCATCGAGGCGTACATCCGGGAACTCCACCGCCGCTCGGCGCACTTCGCGCGCATCCTGGACCCCGAGCGGGAGGCGGACCCGCGGGTGCGGGAGTGTCTGCGGCGGCTGCGCGCCTGGCAGGCGGGGGTGGCCCACCCGGCGGTGATGATGCTGCTCGACCAGCGCGAGAAGGGCCTCGTCGACGACGCCGAAGTGGTCAGGGCGCTGACCTACGTCGAGAGCTTCCTGGTCCGGCGCATGATCTGCTGGATCCCGACCAACAACCTCAACCGCATCTTCCAGGCCCTGCCCAGCCAGCTGCCGAGGGACGTGTCCCCGGCGGTCGGGCTGCGCCAGCTGCTCTCCGCGGCGCGCCGGTTCTGGCCGACCGACGAAGAACTCCGCCACCACCTGCGCACCGGCCGCTTCTACGAACGCGGGCTCGCGGTCCAGCGCAAATTCGTGCTCCAGCGGCTGGAAGAGAGCTACGGGCACCCCGAACCGGTCGACTTCGGCCAGGCGAAGCTCACCGTCGAACATGTGATGCCGCGATCGGCCGGCCACGAATGGCTCACCGCGCTGGCCGACGACTGCGCTCCCGGTGAGAACCCCGAGGAGGTGCACGAGCGGCTGGTGCACACCCTGGGGAACCTCACCCTCACCGCGGTCAACTCGCAGCTCTCCAACAACCCCTTCGAGCGGAAGAAGGACCTGCTCGACGCCAGTCATCTGGAGATGAACCGGCGGATCGCCGGCACCCCGCGGTGGGGCGCGAAGGAGATCCTGGCCCGAGCCGACGAGCTCGCCGACCGCGCCATCGCGCTGTGGCCGTCGCCGGTGGAGGGCGTCGCGCGGGTGGAGCGCGGACGGGACTGGGAACAGCTCCACCAGGCGCTCGCCGCGCTGCCCGACGGCACCTGGACCACCTACGGCGACCTGGCCGCCCTCATCGGCTCCAGTGCCCAGGCGGTGGGCACCCACATCGCCAACACCCGCGGACTGCTCAACACCCACCGCGTCCTCACCTCCGAAGGGCGGGTGGCCGACGGGTTCCGCTGGCCGGACGGCGAGGACCGGGGCACGGTGCGGGACGTGCTCACGGCCGAGGGAGTGGACTTCACCTCGGCCGGCGCCGCACTGCCGGCGCAACGGCTGGCCGCCGGGGACCTCACCGATCTGCTGGGCCTCCGGGAGGGCGACGACGAGGCCGGGCAGCCCGGCACCACCGAAGCCACCCCCGTCACCTGGCAGGAGCGCCGGGAACGCTTCCACGCGCAACTGGGCGCCGACAACAGTGCCGCGGTCGTCGCCGGGACCGTTGAACTGCTCGACTTCTGGGAAGCCTCCGGAGGCTGGATCGGCCACGGCTGGGGCAAGATCTACACCAGCGCCTTCCTCATGCTGGACCGGCCGGCGGCCGGGCAGATCTGGCCGCTGATCGTCGCTCCGGGAACCGGCCGTGGCGGCGGCATGGAGGTGGTCTTCCAGCAGCTCGCCACCCGGGAACCGTTCACCGATCCCGCGCTGCGGGACGAGTTCCGGCAGCGGCTCAACCGGATCGACGGTGCCGACATCCCGGAGGGCAAGATCGCGCTACGGCCCGGCGTCCCGCTGTCCGTCCTCGGCACCGAGGAGAACCGCGCCGTGCTGTTCGAGGCCCTGACCTGGTTCCGGGACCGTGCCCTGACCGCCGAGTGAGACGGCCGCCGCCGCGGCCCCGCTCTCCGGGGCGTGGCCGCCGCGCCCCCGCCTCACGCCGCCTCGTCCCCCCGTACCAGGCGGCGGAAGCGGTCCACGATGGGGAACCGTTCGCGTTGTTCGCGGGCGCTGCGGTCCAGTTCCTCCATCAGGCGGGTGGCGCGGTGCTCCATGTCGAGCTCGTCGAGGATCCGGTCGATCTCGGCCAGCAGGGCGCCGTGCAGCTGCCACTGCCGGGGGTGTTCCTGGATCCGGCGCAGCAGCAGGTGGGCGACGGTCTCGCGGCTCGCGGCGGCGGCTTCCAGTTCGACGAAGAGGCGGGTCTCCGCCTCCTCGGCGTTGGCGCTGACCTGGGTGGTGACCAGGACCGCGAAGCTCTCCACGGCGGCGGCCACGTGGTGGAACAGCTCTTCGAGCGCGGTGGCGACGTCCTCGGGGAAGAGCGGCTCGTCGGTGCGGTGCTTGGCCAGGTCGGTGAGGGTGCGGGCCAGCACCCGCAGCACCACCGTGCAGATCTCCAGCGTGTCGAGGCCGGTGCGCAGCACGACGCGGTGCAGCAGCCCCTCCTTGACCCGGGGGTTGAACCGCAGGCTGTCCTCCGCCTGGCGGAGGGCGGCGTCCACCTCGGCGACGTCGTTGTCCAGGCGCCGGGCCTCGTGGAGCCGGGCGGCGGCCCGCTCGACCGGGGTGTGGCCGCCGAGTTCCTGACCCATGTGGTGCAGCAGCGTACGCAGCCGCCGGGCCAGGTCCTCGATCGACTCGCCGGCGGTCTGCACCCAGACCGGTGGGGCGAGGAAGAAGTTGAACAGCAGTCCGACGACGGCGCCGATGAGGGTCTCCAGGACCCGGTCCCAGGCGGTGTCGGCCACCTGGGTGACGCCGAGGACCAGCATGGCGCTGATCGCCACCTCGGGCACGAACTCGCTCACCCGCACGATGTGCCCCACCAGCAGCGAGGCGAGGATGATCAGGCCCAGGCTCCACCAGGTCAGGCCGACCAGGGCGCTGAAGCCGCTGGCGATCAGCACCCCGGCCACCACCGAGTTCACCCTGCGGATTCCGGTGGTGAGGGTGGCGTAGAGGGTGACCTGCACGACGAGCAGCGCGGTGAGCGGGGCGGTGAGCGGGGCCGGTTCGCTGCTGAGCTGCAGGGCGACGACATAGGAGATCGTCGCGGCGGCCGTGGAGCGGAGGGCCTGCACCACCAGCGGGTGGCGACCGCGTCTGATGAGCCTGGCTACGGGATCGGACACCTCGGGCACCTTGTGCTCCTTCCCGCTCACTGGCCGCGCAGACACCGGAAATCTCCCCTGCCACCTGGCTGGATGCCAGGAGGCGTGCCGGGCCGGGGAGGATCTCAGCCGGGCGGGACCCGGTCGGCCAGGGCCAGCAGCCGGGTGACGGTGTTCCAGTTGCGTGCCGTGGCGGTGACGTCGCCGAGCCGCAGGCCGGTGATCTTCGCGGCGAGCTTGGAGCGGCCGATGCCGTCCGGGCACCACAGGTAGATCTCACGGCCGGTCAGCCGGAACCGGTCCGGGGCGTACCGGTCCGGATCGATGGCGTCCAGGCCGGAGGTGTCGGCGGGCACCCCGGAGAGGAAGACGACGTGCAGGGTCTTCGGCTCGGCGGCGGCCCGCGGGTACGGGTTGGCCGCTACGGTGGCGGCCAGCTCGTCGCGGGTGCGCACCGTCACCGGCACCGGGACGTTCAGCTCGGCGGCGATGCCGTCCTCGATCCGGCGGGCCGTCTCCTCCGGGGGCGTGCCGGGATCGGCGAACACCAGGTTGCCGGTCTGGAGGTGCACGGTCACCTCCCGGTACCCCAGGCCGTGCATCACCTCCCGCTGCCGGTCCATGGGGAACCTGGCGTGTCCGCCGACGTTGATGCCGCGGAGCAGGGCGATCTGGGCAGTCATCCGGGGAGTCTCCTCACGTGACGGGCGCGCGGTCGCGGGCCGCCCGCCGCGTGGTGGCCCGGGGTGCGGGCGGCGGGGGAGGCGCCGGCGGCGCGCCGGGCCGGGGCGGGCATGATGGGGGAGTGCGGCTGGAACCTATCTCCTGGGAGCGGCTGACCGATGCGCTCGCCGGGCACCTCGCGGCGGCCGGGGCGGCGGACGGCGGGCCGTGGCTGCGGGTCGCGGTCGACGGCGCGCCGGCGGCGCGCCCGGGCGAGCCGGCGGACCGGCTCGGAGCCGCCCTGCGCACCCTCGGGCGGCCGGCCCTGGTGGTCGGCGCGCACGGCTTCCTGCGTCCCGCGTCGCTGCGGCTGGAGCACGGACGGCAGGACGCCGACGCGTACTTCGGCGGCTGGCTGGACACCGGCGCGCTGTGGCGGGAGGTCTTCACCCCGCTGGAGCCGGGCGGCACCGGGCGGGTGCTGCCGGACCTGTGGGATCCGGTGGCGGACCGGGCGACCCGCAGCGGCTACGTGGAACTGCCGCCGGGCGGGGTGCTGCTGCTGCACGGCCCGCTGCTGCTCGGACACTGGTTCCCCTTCGATCTCACGGTGCATCTGAGGCTGTCCCCGGCGGCGCTGGCCCGGCGCACCGACGAGCGCGAGCGGTGGACGCTGCCGGCGTTCGCCCGCTACGAGGACGAGGTGGGGCCGGGCGACGCGGCCGATGTGGTGGTGCGCGCCGACGATCCCGCCCATCCGGCCTGGACGGGCATCCGGAACCGGTGAGCCCGGACGGCGGGGGCCCGGGCAGCGGCCGGCGCCGCGACGGGAAGCCGGCGGCGTCGCGGGGCCGGGCGCTCCGGGGTCAGAACAGCGGCTGCGGCAGGACGCCCTCCAGGGCGAGCAGGCTGCGCTTGGTCTCCAGGCCGCCGCCGAAGCCGCCTATGCCGCCGTCGCTCTCCACCACCCGGTGGCAGGGGACGACGACCGGCAGCGGGTTGCCGCCCATCGCGGTGCCGACCGCGCGGGCCGCGCCCGGCTCACCGACCCGGTCGGCGAGGTCCTGGTAGCCGACCACAGTGCCGTACGGGACGTGCTCGGCCAGCTCGCGCAGCACCCGCCGGTTGAATCCCGCGGTGAGGGACCAGTCCAGTGGCAGGCCGAACTCCCGGAGCGTTCCGGAGAAGTACGCGGTGAGCTGGCGTATCGCTTCCTCGAGCCGCTCCCGGCAGGCGTCGGTGGGGGCGGAACCCAGGCGGCGGGTGAGCCGGTCCACGGTGCGGGCGGCCGTGCGGTCGTCGGCGTGGAAGGCCACCTGGGCCAGCCCCTGACCGGTCGCGGCGAGCAGCAGCGGGCCGATGGGGGTGTCCAGCACCGCCCATGACCACGGTCGCGCGTCCGGCCGTCGGGCCGGTTCGGTCGGCTCTGTGTTCGTCACGGATCCAGGGTAGGCGGGGGCACCGACAGTGCCCCGGCCACCGGTCGGGGGGGGCGTGGCCGGCGCTCCGGTCAGTGCCCGGGGCACCGGCCGCGCCTCGTCGGCCGACGGCCGGCCCTGGGGGCACCGGTGGCGCCCCCAGGGCCGGCCGTGCGGCGGCGCGGACCTCGCGCGGGCGGGGTCAGCGGGACGCGAGGGCCCCGGCGGCCTCGTCCCGGCGGGCGTCCTCGTCCACGGCGTCACGCACCACGTCGGGCGTGTTGGTGATGATGCCGTCCACCCCCATCCGGGCGACCGTGACCGCGTTCGTGGCGTCGTTCACCGTCCAGGTGAAGACCTCCAGCCGGCGGCCGTGGGCTCCCTCGAGCTGGTGGACCGCGTCGACGTAGTCGGCGCTTATGGTCCGGTAGCTGGGGTTGATCTGGTCGGTGAACGCGGCGTACGTCGGCAGGTCGGCGACGGCCGGGGTGCCGAGGAAGCCCGTCTTGACGTCCGGGCGAAGTGCGTGGACGGTCCGCACCGAGTTGGCGCTGAAGCTCTGGATGATCAGCCGGTGCTTGACGTGGTGCCGATTCAGCCAGCCCTCCGACCGCAGCACCCGGAGGGTCTCGCTCTCGATGCCGGGGTACAGCTCCGGGGCCTTGATCTCCATCAGCAGGTTCTGGTGGTTGTCCGAGACCCGCTCCAGGTACTCCTCCAGCGTCGGCACCCGCTCGCCCGCGAACCGGGCGCCGAACCAGCTGCCCGCGTCCAGCTGCCGGATCTCCTCCAGGGTGAAGTCGGCGATCTTCCACGGCGCGCGGTCGGGGAAGACCTGCTCGACGTCGGTGGTCCGGGCCAGCGTGGTGTCGTGCACGATGACCAGCTCGCCGTCCTTGGTGCGCTGGACGTCGTTCTCCACCCACCTGATGCCCAGTTCGTCGGCCGCGTCGACGGCGGCGAGGGTGTTCTCGGGGGCGTAGGCGGAGGCCCCGCGGTGGGCCACGGTGAGCGGTCTGTGCGGATGGTCGACGGCCTGAGCGGCCGCTGCGGGAAGCAAGAGCGCGGAGATACCCAGGATCGCCCCGGACAGGGCGGCGAGCGGGCGGATCAGCATGTGTGACTCCTCGCATCGTCTGCGTCACGGACGCGCGAAGCGTCCCAGCCATGACCTACCGGGGGAAGGGGCCCGGATGGCCGGAGATTGAACGAGGGGTGTACCGGAGGTTCCGGCGGGCGGCCGAGGGGGCCCTGCGCGGGGCCCCGCCCGGCGGCCGAGACGCGCCGTCGGTGCAGGTCAGCGGCGCGGGCGCTCGAAGGTGACGAGCAGTCCCTCGACACCGCCGGGGCCCACGCGGCCCTTCACGTCGGCACCGGTTATGGCCTTCACCTGCCAGCCGTCGGCCGCGTACTTGTTCAGGACGTCCTCGACCTTGTCCGCCGACATCTTGCCGCCGATCAGCTTTTCGCGAATCTGGACCACCTTGTATTCGTACATGATCAAATCCTTTCGGGGGTGCTCTGCGCAGCCGACGCGCCGTGGTGTCGGACGTGCGGGTGCGGAACAGGCTACGAGGGCGGAACCGGGCCGTTGTCAGTGGCGGGTCGTACGGTGGGACCATGCGGCCCGTATCCCAGATCGAACGCAAGGTGGCGCCCTTCGAGGTCGTCAGCCCCTACCAGCCCAGCGGCGACCAGCCCACGGCCATCGCCGACCTGGAGCGGCGCATCCGCGCCGGTGAGAAGGACGTCGTGCTGCTCGGGGCGACCGGCACCGGCAAGTCCGCGACCACCGCGTGGATGATCGAGAAGCTCCAGCGGCCGACGCTCGTGATGGCACCCAACAAGACGCTCGCCGCCCAGCTCGCGAACGAGTTCCGCGAGCTGCTGCCGAACAACGCGGTCGAGTACTTCGTGTCGTACTACGACTACTACCAGCCCGAGGCGTACGTCCCCCAGTCGGACACCTACATCGAGAAGGACTCCTCGATCAACGAGGAGGTCGAGCGGCTGCGCCACTCCGCGACGAACTCCCTGCTCACCCGGCGTGACGTCGTCGTGGTCGCGTCCGTCTCCTGTATCTACGGCCTGGGCACGCCGCAGGAGTACGTGGACCGGATGGTGCCGCTCCGGGTCGGCGAGGAGATCGACCGCGACCAGCTGCTGCGCCGCTTCGTCGACATCCAGTACACCCGCAACGACCTGGCGTTCACTCGCGGCACCTTCCGGGTCCGGGGCGACACCATCGAGATCTTCCCGGTCTACGAGGAGCTCGCGGTCCGCATCGAGATGTTCGGCGACGAGATCGAGGCGCTGTCCACGCTCCACCCGCTGACCGGCGAGGTGATCTCCGACGACCAGGAGCTGTACGTCTTCCCGGCCAGCCACTACGTCGCCGGACCCGAGCGCATGGAGAAGGCCATCTCCGGGATCGAGCGGGAGCTGGAGGAGACGCTGGCCCGCCTGGAGAAGCAGGGCAAGCTCCTGGAGGCGCAGCGGCTGCGGATGCGGACCACCTACGACATCGAGATGATGCGGCAGATCGGCACCTGCTCCGGCATCGAGAACTACTCGCTGCACGTCGACGGCCGGGACCCCGGCACCCCGCCGCACACCCTGCTCGACTACTTCCCCGAGGACTTCCTGCTCGTCATCGACGAGTCGCACGTCACCGTCCCGCAGATCGGCGCGATGTACGAGGGCGACGCCTCCCGCAAGCGCACCCTGATCGAGCACGGCTTCCGGCTGCCGTCCGCGCTCGACAACCGCCCGCTGAAGTGGGAGGAGTTCCTGGAGCGGACCGGGCAGACGGTGTACCTCTCGGCCACTCCCGGGCCGTACGAACTCTCCCGCGGCGACGGCTTCGTGGAGCAGATCATCCGGCCCACCGGGCTCATCGACCCGGAGGTCGTGGTCAAGCCGACCGACGGTCAGATCGACGACCTCATCCACGAGATCCGCACCCGCACCGAGAAGGACGAGCGCGTCCTGGTCACCACCCTCACCAAGAAGATGGCCGAGGACCTCACCGACTACATGCTGGAACTCGGCATCCAGGTGCGCTACCTGCACAGCGACGTGGACACCCTGCGCCGGGTCGAACTGCTGCGGGAGCTGCGGGCCGGCGAGTACGACGTGCTGGTCGGCATCAACCTGCTCCGGGAGGGCCTGGACCTCCCCGAGGTCTCCCTGGTGGCGATCCTCGACGCGGACAAGGAGGGCTTCCTGCGGTCCGGGACCTCGCTGATCCAGACGATCGGGCGCGCCGCGCGGAACGTCTCCGGCCAGGTCCATATGTACGCGGACAAGATGACTCCGGCGATGGAGAAGGCCATCGACGAGACCAACCGGCGCCGGGAGAAGCAGATCGCCTACAACACGGCCAACGGCATCGACCCGCAGCCGCTGCGCAAGAAGATCGGCGACATCGTGGCGACCATCGCCCGCGAGGAGCTCGACACCAAGGAGCTGCTGGGCAGCGGCTACCGCCAGGCCGGCCAGCCCGCGGGCAAGGGCAAGGGGCAGGCCAAGGCCCCGGTGCCCGCGCTCGCCGCGCACAAGCCCGGCGCCGGCCGGAACGGGACCCCCACCGACCGGCCGGCCGCGGAACTCGCCGAGTTGATCGAGGAGATGACCGACCGGATGCGGGCCGCCGCGGCGGAGCTGCAGTTCGAGGTGGCCGCCCGGCTCCGCGACGAGGTGGGCGAGCTGAAGAAGGAGCTCCGGCAGATGCGGGAAGCCGGTCTGTCCTGACCCCTGCCCCGAATCCGCCCCGGACACCGTCCGTGGGCCGTCCCGGGGGCCGTGTCGCTCCCGCCCCCGGGGCCTCCGTGCCCCCCACCCGCACCGTCACACCGCCCGCATGCCGGGCGGTGTGTTGCAAGAACGACACAAAGCCACCACCGGCGGCCGGACCGTCCGCGCCAGTGCATAGGGTTCGAGGAGGCCGCACGAGACGGGCGGCCACGGGGTCAACGAGAAATGAGAGTAGGGACAGCGCGTGACGGTCAATATGTCCAAGGGCCAGTCGATCAGCCTGCAGAAGGCCGACGGTGGCACCCTGACCGCGGTGCGAATGGGACTGGGATGGCAGGCCGCCCCCCGGCGCGGGCTGTTCGGTTCCCGTACCCGGGAGGTCGACCTTGACGCCTCGGCGGTCCTGTTCGCCGACAAGCAGCCCACCGACGTGGTGTTCTTCCGTCACCTCACCAGCGACGACGGCTCGGTGCGGCACACCGGCGACAACCTGGTCGGCGGCGTGGGCCAGGGCGGGGACGACGAGGCGATCCTGGTCGACCTGCAGCGGGTGCCGGTCCACATCGACCAGATAATCTTCACCGTCAACTCCTTCACCGGTCAGACCTTCGCCGAGGTGCAGAACGCCTTCTGCCGCCTGGTGGACGAGACCAACGGCCAGGAGCTGGCGCGTTACACCCTCACCGGTGGCGGCCAGTACACCGCCCAGATCATGGCGAAGGTCCAGCGGGCCGGCAACGGCTGGCAGATGAAGGCGGTCGGCGAGCCCGCCAACGGCCGTACCTTCCAGGACCTGATGCCGCACATCGTGCCGCACCTGTAAGACCGCGCCGCGGCAGCGGCACGGACGGCGGTCGGCGGCCCGGCGGCGAGAACGCCGCCGGGCCGCCGAGTATCCGCACCCACCGCACGGGACCGCCCGACCACACGCGGCACGGCCCCGGGCGGGGCGGCGTCCCGTCCGACGCACCGACCACCTACGCACAGGCACCGAGCAGTGGAACGCAACGAGGGAGCACAACGATGACGGCCGAGCTGGTCCGCGGGCAGAACCACCCCCTGCCTCAGACCCGCCTGGAAATACGGGTCTCGGCGGGCGAACCCGTCGTCGCGGGAGCGACGCTCGCGGACGAGAACGGCACCGTGCGCGGTGCGGAACGGGTCGCCCACCCGGCCGCGCCGCAACTGCCCGGCATCGAGGTGTCCAAGCAGGCCGCGGCCGAGCACCGGCTCGCCGTCGACCTCGGCGCCCTCCCGGAGGACGTCCACCGGGTGAGCGTGCTGCTCGCGCTGCCCGCCGGGGTCGGCGGTCCCACCCGGTTCGGGACGCTGCCCGCGCCCTTCGTCGCCGTCACCGGCCTCGACGGCACCGGGATCGCCTGCTACACGATCATCGACCTGGACTCCGAGTCCGCGGTGGTCGCCCTGGAGCTCTACCGCAGGCAGAGCGTGTGGAAGGTGCGCGCCATCGGCCAGGGGTACGCCGGCGGGCTCGCCGCCATGCTGCAGGACCAGGGGCTGTCCGACGCGGCCGCCCTGGCCGGCCGGATCAACGAGGCGGTCGTCCAGGGCATGGCCCGCTCGGTCGCCCAGCCCCCGCCCCGCCCCGCGGAGGGCAGCCGGGTCCGCCCGGTCGCCGCCGGCGCCGCCGACCCCGCCCCGGCCGCCGCGCCGGTTCCCCCGCCCACCGCGCCGGTTCCCCCACCCGCCGCCCAGTTGCCCCCGGTCGGCGCCCCGGCGCCCGGCGGCGGAGCCGGGGCCGGCACCCCGGGCGGCGGTGCCCAGGCACCCGGCGGGCCGGTGAACTACCAGCACCCCGGCCGCCGCACCACGGCCCCGCCCGCTCCCGCCCCGGCACCGGCGCCCGCCGAGCCCGGCCGGCCCGCCGCACCGGTGGCCGGCGACGCCTCCGGCTGGACCATGGAGGAACGCCTCTACAACCAGGTCTGGGGCATGTTCGAGGACCTGGCGCGGACCACCGCCGCGTATCGCAGCGCCGTCGACTTCGCCGACTCGCGCATGGAGCAGGAGCTGGACCGGGTGCTCTCCGACCCGCGCAGCCGGGTCGGGCCCGCCGCCGACGCCGCCCGCGCCGCGGCGCGGGCCAAGCACACCCAGCTGGCGGAGCAGGCCCGCGCGGCCCTCGACCGGGACCTGGCCCAGCTCAAGGCCGAGGCCGATGTCGTGGAACCGGCCCTGCCGCCCGCCTACGCCCGCTGGGACAGCCCGGTCTGGCACGCCTACCAGGTGCCGATGGAGCTGCCGATGGCGCTGCGGCTGGGCGACCTCCACCTGTCCGAGAGCACCGACCTGCGCATCCCCATGCTGGTGCGGCTGCCGCTGGAGCGGGGGCTGTGGATCGACAGCGGCCGCGGCTCCGCACCGGAGTCGGCGGTGCTGGACTCCGCCGGGCTGCGGCGGCTGGCCATGGACACCGCGGTGGCGCACGCCGCGCGGCTGCTGGCCGTCTACCCGGCGGGCGAGTTCACCGTGCACGTGATCGACCCGGCCGGCTCGGCCGCCGCCTCGCTCGACCCGCTGCTCCGGTCCGGGGTGCTGCGGGAGCCCCCGGCCGCCGGGGCGCAGGGGGTGACCCGGGTGCTCGCCGAGCTGACCCAGCGCGTCGACCTGGTCCAGATGGCGATCCGCAGCGGGGCCACCGACGCGCTGCCGCCGGACCTGGACATGGCCCAGCAGCTGCTGGTCGTCCACGACTTCCCGCACGGTTTCGACGACCGGGCCGTCACCCAGCTGCGGTACCTGGCGGACGAGGGCCCGGCCGTCGGGGTCCATCTGATGATGGTGGCCGACCGGGAGGACGCCCGGGCGTACGGGCCGGTGCTGGACCCGCTGTGGCGGTCGCTGCTGCGCATCACCCCGGTGCCGGACGACCACCTCGCCGACCCCTGGGTCGGCCATGCCTGGACCTATGAGCCGCCCGCCGTCCCGGAGGGCAGCCGGGTACTGCACCAGGTACTGGACCAGGTGGCCAGGGCTCGGCAGGCATATGGCGGCTGACCTGGGAATTTATCCATATCTTTACTCTTCCATGGGCGTTCCTGTACGCTTCATGCCACGGAGGGGAGTACTCCTACTGCGGCGTGCCCGTCACCACGGACCAACTGGATCCCGGGGCGCCGGCCCGTAGCGCGAGCGCGGGTGGAAGAGACCTCCGGCAGCGACGACGCTGAATTTGCCGTACGAATGCCGGAGGAACAGTGGACGTTTCCTTGACGCTCTGGGTGCTGACCATCGTCGGTCTGTGCGCCCTCATCGCCGTGGATTTCTTCATCGGCGGACGCAAACCGCATGAGGTCTCCTTGAAGGAGGCCGGTATCTGGACCGCGGTCTGGGTCGCCCTCGCCGGACTCTTCGGGCTCGGCCTGCTGATCTTCGGGGGCGGCCAGCCCTCCGGGGAGTTCTTCGCGGGCTTCATCACCGAGAAGTCACTGAGCGTGGACAACCTCTTCGTCTTCGTCCTGATCATGGCGAAGTTCGCGGTCCCGACGATCTACCAGCAGCGCGTGCTGATGGTCGGCGTACTGATCGCGCTGGTGCTGCGCGCGATATTCATCGGCGCCGGTGCCGCGATCATCTCCAACTTCGCCTGGGTCTTCTACATCTTCGGCGCGTTCCTCATCTGGACGGCCTGGAAGCTCGTCCAGGAGGCGCGGGCCGACGAGGAGGACGAGGAGTTCGAGGAGAACCGCTTCCTCAAGATGGTCGAGAAGCGCTTCCCGTCGACCGACAAGTACCACGGCACCAAGCTGTTCATCGTCGAGAACGGCAAGCGGCTGATGACCCCGATGCTGATCGTGATGCTCGCGATCGGCACCACGGACGTGCTGTTCGCCCTCGACTCGATCCCCGCGATCTTCGGCCTGACCCAGGACCCGTACATCGTCTTCACCGCCAACGCCTTCGCGCTGATGGGTCTGCGGCAGCTGTACTTCCTCATCGGCGGTCTGCTGAAGAAGCTGGTCCACCTCTCCTACGGCCTGTCGGTGATCCTCGGCTTCATCGGCGTCAAGCTGGTGCTGCACGCCCTGCACGAGTCGGGGGTGCACGTCCCCGAGATCAGCATCCCGGTCTCGCTCGGCGTGATCTGCGCGGTGCTCGCGGTCACCACGATCACCAGCCTGCGTGCCTCCAAGAAGGCCGCGGCCGCCGAGGCGTCGGCCGCGGACCGGACCGTCGAGCCCGGCCCGGCGGCCCCGGAGCCGGACGAGCCCGGCAGCAGGACCAGGACCGGCGCCGACGTCTGAACCTCCATGGCGCCACGGCACCGCGTGCGGCCCACCGCACCGCGGCCGCCCGGGGCGCCGGGAGCCCACCGCTGACGGCGCCACCGGACGCCGGCGCCGTCAGACGGCCGCCTCCTCGGCCGCACCGGGCCGCAGGAGGCGGCCGCTGGTTTCCGGGAGCAGGGCGAAGCAGCCCAGGCTGCACACCGCCAGCACGGTCAGATAGCAGGCCACCCCCCACGGCGGTCCACCGCCGTGGGAGAGGGAGGTCGCCACGATCGGGGTGAGCGCACCGCCGAGCACCCCCGCCAGGTTGTAGCCGACCGCCGCCCCGGTGCACCGCACCCGCGGCTCGTACAGCTCCGGCAGATACGCCCCGGTGACCGCGTACATCAGGATGAAGGCGAGCATCGCCCCCAGGAAGCCCAGGAACATCAGCAACGGCTCCCCGGTCTGCACCAGGGCGATCAGCGGGAACGTCCACAGCGCGGTGGCCGCGCAGCCGGTCAGGCACAGCGTCCGGCGCCCGAGACGGTCCCCGAGGTGCGCCACCAGCGGCGTGATCGCCCCCTTCACGGCCACCGCCGCCATGATGCAGCCGAGCATCACCGTGCGGTCCACCCCGAGCTCGTCGGTGCCGTAGGCGAGGGACCAGGTGGTGACGGTGTAGAAGACCGCGTAGCCGATGGCGAGGCCGCCCGCGGTGAGCAGCACCAGCCGCCAGTGGCCCCGGGCCACCTCGGCGAGCGGCGCGGTGGCGCGTTCCCCGCTCTCGGCGAGGGCGCGGAACTCGGGCGTCTCGGTGAGCCGGCTGCGCAGCAGCAGTCCGGCGGCGGCGAGCACGCCCGCGGCCCAGAACGGCACCCGCCACCCCCAGGACCGGAACTGCGCGTCGGTCAGGGCGGCGGACAGCGCCAGCAGCACGCCGTTGGCGAGCAGGAAGCCGACCGCCGGGCCGACCTGCGGGAATCCCGACCACAGCCCGCGGCGGTGGGCCGGCGCGTGCTCCGCGGTCAGCAGGACCGCCCCGCCCCACTCGCCGCCGAGCCCCAGCCCCTGCAGGAACCGCAGCGCGGTGAGGAGGACGGGGGCGGCGATGCCGATGGTGTCGTACGCCGGGACGAAGCCCACCGCGACGGTGGCGACACCGGTCAGCAGCAGCGACGCGACCAGGACGGGTTTGCGGCCGTGCCGGTCGCCGATGTGGCCGAACAGCAGCGACCCCAGCGGCCGGGACAGGAAGCCGACGGCGAAGGTGCCGAAGGCGGCCAGGGTGCCCGCGAGGGGCGAGAAGTCCGGGAAGAAGAGCGGGCCGAAGACCAGCGCCGCGGCACTGCCGTAGACGAAGAAGTCGTAGAACTCGATGGCGGTGCCGGCCAGGGACGCCGTGGCGAGGCGGATCATGGACGGCGGACGATCGTCGCGCATGCCGGGCCAAACGCGGCGGCGGCCGGCGGGGTTACGGGCCGGGACGGCCGCCGGATGCGGGGGCGCGCGGCGGATGCCGGGTGGTGCACCGGTGCCCGGGCCGGGGGCCCGGGAGCGGGCGCCGGCGCCGGGCGCGGGGTGGGCGCGGCGCGAGGTCCGCGCCCGCCCCGCTCACCGGCCGGGCCGGGGGCTCACCAGCCGCGTTCGCGCCACTCGCCCAGGTGCGGGCGCTCCGCGCCGAGCGTGGTGTCGTCCCCGTGGCCGGGGTAGACCCAGGTCTCGTCGGCCAGGACGAACAGCTTGTGCTCCACGTCGTCGATGAGGCTGGCGAAGGCCTTCGGGTCGTCGTGGGTGTTGCCCACCCCGCCCGGGAACAGGCAGTCGCCGGTGAAGACGTGCGGGTGGCCGTGCGGGTCGTCGTAGATCAGCGCGATGCTGCCCGGCGTGTGGCCGACCAGGTGGCGGGCGGTGAGCTCCACCCGCCCGACGCGGATGGTGTCCCCGTCCTCGACGAGCACGTCGGTGGGGACCGGGATGCCCTCCGCGTCGAACCGGCCGGCGTGGGTGCGCGCCCCGGTGGCGTCCACGACCTCCCGCAGCGCGCCCCAGTGGTCGCCGTGCTGGTGGGTGGTGACCACGGAGGCGATGCCGCCGTCGCCGATCAGGTTCAGCAGCGTCCGGGGCTCGGCCGCGGCGTCGATCAGCAACTGCTCGTCCGTGGCGCGGCAGCGCAACAGATAGGCGTTGTTGTTCATCGGCCCGACGGCGACTTTCGAGATCATCAGGTCCGGCAGCTCATGCACATCCGCAGGTCCGCCGACCGTGACCGCTCCGCTGTACGTCATGGGGTCAGCCTAGCGGCGGAAGGGCCGGCAGGGCGCCGTCCGTGATCTTCAGGTCGGAGCCGTCGGAGCGGCCGGTGAGCCAGCCCACCAGGGCGGTGGGGGAGCCGGTGACGGTGACCGGGGGCTCGTCGGCGCGGCCGGTGACGCGCTCGGTGCCGCCCTCGGCCCGCAGCCGCAGGGCGGGCACCTTCGGGTGGCCGGCGAACTTCTCCCCGGTGAGGAAGTCCAGCTCCTGCTCGACGAAGTCGCTGGGCAGGTCGTCCAGGGTGTAGCCGAGGTCCAGGTCGACGTGGTGCAGCTCGACCTCCACCAGCCTGCGGAACGTCAGCCGCGCGGCGCGCTCGACCACGCCGTTGCGCATGGCGACCTGGTACTCCCACCGGTCCCGGGGGAGGGCGGCGGCCGCGGCGTTGAACCGGTGGGCGCTGGTGCGCAGGTCGTCGAGGTGCACCGCGAGCGGGCGGTGGGCGTCCCGCTGGATGTCCGCGTCGCGGGCGCCCTCGCTGGCGTACATCGGCGTCTCCTCGCCGGTGCGTGCCCAGGTGAGGAGGTTGGTCAGGGCGTCGGCGTTGCGGGACAGGTGGGCGAGTACGTGGCCCCGGGTCCAGCCGGGCAGCAGGGAGGGCGCGGCGGCCGCCTCGTCGTCCAGCCCGGCGGCCGCGGTGAGCAGCCGGTCGGTGGCACCCTGTACCGCGGAGGCGTTGTGCGCGAAGTCACTCATGTCCCGCACCGTAGTACCTGCGCCACACGTTCGGGTGATCGCGGTGGACTTCGCCCGTAAATCGAATGTGCGTGCTATAGGCTCGGAGTGTTGCATCCTGGAACACATCGCCGTACCGCCCCCATACCCTGGGTCGAGGGGGCATCGCTCCGCTCCGCCTCTGCGCGTGCGACAGAGTCGGGCCGAAAGCAGAGCCCGGCGCACCCCTGACTTCCTCAAGAAAGGTGCCGACCGGCGTGGCCGACCGTCTCATCGTCCGTGGCGCTCGCGAGCACAACCTCAAGAACGTCTCGCTCGACCTCCCCCGCGACTCCCTGATCGTCTTCACCGGGCTGTCGGGGTCGGGCAAGTCCTCCCTCGCGTTCGACACGATCTTCGCCGAGGGGCAGCGCCGCTACGTCGAGTCGCTCTCCTCCTACGCCCGGCAGTTCCTGGGCCAGATGGACAAGCCCGACGTGGACTTCATCGAGGGCCTGTCCCCAGCCGTCTCGATCGACCAGAAGTCGACCTCGCGCAACCCGCGGTCGACGGTCGGCACGATCACCGAGGTCTACGACTACCTCCGCCTGCTGTTCGCGCGCATCGGCAAGCCGCACTGCCCCGAGTGCGGGCGCCCGATCGCCCGGCAGTCGCCGCAGGCCATCGTCGACAAGGTGCTGGAGCTGCCCGAGGGCAGCCGCTTCCAGGTCCTGTCGCCGCTGGTGCGCGAGCGCAAGGGAGAGTTCGCCGACCTCTTCGCCGACCTGCAGACCAAGGGCTACAGCCGGGCCCGGGTGGACGGGGAGACCATCCAGCTCACCGACCCGCCGAAGCTGAAGAAGCAGGAGAAGCACACCATCGAGGTGGTCGTCGACCGCCTCACCGTGAAGGACAGCGCCAAGCGGCGGCTGACCGACTCGGTGGAGACCGCGCTGGGGCTCTCCGGCGGCATGGTGATCCTCGACTTCGTCGATCTCGAGGCGGACGATCCGCAGCGGGAGCGGATGTTCTCGGAGCACCTCTACTGCCCCTACGACGACCTGTCGTTCGAGGAGCTGGAGCCGCGCTCGTTCTCCTTCAACTCGCCGTTCGGCGCCTGCCCGGACTGCACCGGCATCGGCACCCGGATGGAGGTCGACCCCGAGCTGATCGTCCCGGACGAGGAGCGGAGCCTGGACGACGGGGCCATCCACCCCTGGTCGCACGGGCACACCAAGGACTACTTCGGACGTCTGGTGGGCGCCCTCGCCGACGCCCTGGGCTTCCGTACCGACATCCCGTGGGCCGGGCTGCCGCAGCGGGCGAAGAAGGCCCTGCTCCACGGCCACAAGACGCAGATCGAGGTGCGCTACCGCAACCGGTACGGCCGCGAGCGCGCCTACACCACCGCGTTCGAGGGCGCCGTGCCGTTCGTGAAGCGGCGGCACTCCGAGGCCGAGAGCGACTCCAGCCGGGAGCGGTTCGAGGGCTACATGCGCGAGGTGCCGTGCCCCACCTGCGAGGGCACCCGGCTCAAGCCGATCGTGCTGGCGGTGACGGTGCAGGGCCGCTCCATCGCGGAGGTCTCCGCGATGTCGATCAGCGAGTGCGCGGAGTTCCTGCGCGACATGAAGCTGAACGCCCGGGAGAAGAAGATCGCCGAGCGGGTGCTGAAGGAGGTCAACGAGCGGCTGCGGTTCCTGGTCGACGTCGGCCTGGACTACCTCTCGCTCAACCGCGCGGCCGGCACCCTCTCCGGTGGCGAGGCGCAGCGCATCCGGCTGGCCACCCAGATCGGCTCCGGACTGGTCGGCGTGCTGTACGTGCTGGACGAGCCGTCGATCGGCCTGCACCAGCGGGACAACCACCGGCTCATCGAGACGCTGGTGCGGCTCCGCGACCTCGGCAACACCCTCATCGTCGTCGAGCACGACGAGGACACCATCAAGACCTCGGACTGGGTGGTGGACATCGGTCCCGGCGCGGGCGAGCACGGTGGCAAGGTGGTGCACAGCGGCCCGCTGGAGGAGCTGCTGGCGAACGAGGAGTCCATGACCGGCCAGTACCTGGCCGGGAAGAAGTCCATCGCGCTGCCGGCCACCCGGCGCGAGGTGGACCCCGGCCGGCAGCTGACCGTGCACGGAGCCCGGGAGAACAACCTGAAGGACATCGACGTGTCCTTCCCGCTGGGCGTCCTCACCGCGGTCACCGGCGTGTCCGGCTCCGGCAAGTCCACCCTGGTCAACGACATCCTCTACACCCACCTGGCGCGGGAGCTGAACGGCGCCCGGTCGGTGCCGGGCCGCCACACCCGGGTGGACGGCGACGACCTGGTCGACAAGGTGGTCCACGTCGACCAGTCGCCGATCGGCCGTACGCCGCGGTCCAACCCGGCCACCTACACCGGCGTCTTCGACCATGTCCGCAAGCTCTTCGCGGAGACCATGGAGGCGAAGGTCCGCGGCTACCTGCCCGGCCGCTTCTCCTTCAACGTCAAGGGCGGCCGGTGCGAGAACTGCGCCGGTGACGGCACCATCAAGATCGAGATGAACTTCCTGCCGGACGTGTACGTGCCGTGCGAGGTCTGCCACGGCGCGCGCTACAACCGGGAGACCCTGGAGGTCCACTACAAGGGCAAGTCCATCGCCGAGGTGCTGGACATGCCGATCGAGGAGGCACTGGACTTCTTCGAGGCGGTGCCCACCATCTCCCGGCATCTGCGGACGCTCAACGAGGTCGGTCTGGGCTATGTGCGGCTCGGGCAGTCCGCGCCCACCCTCTCCGGTGGTGAGGCGCAGCGTGTGAAGCTCGCCAGCGAGCTGCAGAAGCGGTCGACCGGCCGCACGGTCTACGTGCTGGACGAGCCGACCACCGGTCTGCACTTCGAGGACATCAGCAAGCTGATCAAGGTGCTGTCCGGCCTGGTCGACAAGGGCAACACGGTGATCGTCATCGAGCACAACCTCGATGTGATCAAGACGGCGGACTGGGTCGTGGACATGGGTCCGGAAGGCGGCAGCGGCGGTGGTCTGGTCATCGCCGAGGGCACCCCGGAGGAGGTGGCCGCGGTCCCGGCCAGCCACACCGGCAAGTTCCTGCGGGAGCTGCTCGGGGACCGGGTGAGCGACGCCACGGTGCCGCCCGCCCGCAAGCGGGCCACGACCCGGAAGACGGCCGCGGCGAAGAAGACCGCGGCCGCCAGGACCGTGGTGAAGCAGGCCAATTCCACAGCGGTGAAGAAGGCCGCCGGCGCCACCGCCCCGGCGGCGAAGAAGACCGCCCGGAGCCGCAAGGCCTGAGCCCGGCGGACTCCGCACCCGCACCGGCCCGGACGTCGCTGACGTCCGGGCCGGTGCCGTTCGCGACCCGGCCGGTACCGGCCCCCTCCGGGTGGTGCGGTCCCCTTCGGGTGGTGCGGCTGCTCCGGGCGGTGCGGTCCCTTTCGAGTGGTGCGGCTGTTCTGGGTGGTGCGGTCCCCTTCGGGCGGTGCGGCTGCTCCGGGCGGGGCCGGTCACCTCCGGGTGGGGGCCGCCGACCACCGGGCCGGTGCCGCTGCCGGCCCCGCCAGGGCCTTCGCTGACCACTGCGCCGTCCGCTGGGCAAGCGGCACACTCTTCCTCCGCCGCCTGCCACCTCGGTTGCCCGTGGCCGCGCCTGCCGACTCGGCTGCCTGTGACCCGCGCTCGCCACTCCGGCTGGCCGCGCCGACTGTCCCCGGCTACCCGTGCCCGGCTGTCCTCGGGGCCGTGCTGACGCGGCTGTCTCGCCGGGCTCCGTGCCCTGCCGCGTGGCCCCTGCCGCCCCGGGTCCCCCGTCCGGTGTCATGCGCCGCCCGGCTCCGGTCGGCCCGCGTGCCGGCGGGTACCGTCGGGCCGTACGACGTGGCGCCCCGCGCCACCACCGCGAAGCCCGGCCGGCGAGGGTCAGCCGGCGAAGCCAGGGAGATGCCATGAGCAGCCAGCCACCCGCCCGCCGAACCGTGCTGCGAGGGGCCGCGCTGGCCGGCGCGGCGGGTCTCGGGGTCGCCGCCTGCGGAGGGGACGGGGACGGCGAGGCGTCCGCCACCCCGACCGCCCCGGTCGATCTGGGCAGCCCGGACGAGGTCCCGGCCGACGGCACCAAGATCTACCGCGAGGACCGGGTCCTGGTCACCCAGGTCGGCGAAGGCCGGTACAAGGCGTTCAGCGCGGTGTGCACGCACCGCAACTGCGTGCTGAACGGCGTCCGGGACGGTCGGGTCACCTGCTCCTGCCACGGCAGCGAGTTCGACGCCCGTACCGGCAAGGTGTTGCAGGGCCCGGCGGTCGCCCCGCTGCCGCCGGTGCCGGTCCGCACCGACGGGGGCCGGCTGATCGTGGGCCCGGAGGCCTGAGGCGCCGGGACCGGTGGGCCGGGGCCGGCGGTGTGCCCACCGGCCGGCCCGTGGCGGGGCCTTCCGGTGCACCGCCGGGCCCGCCGGGCCGCCCGGAGCCGGCGCACCCGGCCCAGGCGGCAGTTCCCGTCGGCGCTGACGGTGACCCGGGAGGAGTCGCAGACCGGCTCCCTCGTGGGGACGGCGACGTAGCGGTCCACACCGTGCCGGTGCGCCCGCACCGCATGCCGGGCCTCACGGTCCCGCAGTTCCCGGCCTGGGCCCGCCCGCGCCCCATGCCGGGCCTCATGGCCCGGCAGTTCCTGACCTGGGCCCGCCCGCGCCCCACGCCGGGCGGTCATGGCCCCGCATTCCCGGCCCGGGCCTGCCCGCGCCCCATGCCGGGCCTCACGGTCCCGCAGTTCCCGGCCCGGGCCCGCTCGCACCCGCTCCAGGTGCCCCCACCGACGGTGTGCGGCCCGGTGCCGGTGGGCACCTCCAGTGCGGCGAGGAGCCCTTGGCGGGTGCCGGCCTCGTCATCAGAGAGCGGTACGAAGAAGCCGGTGGGCGCTCCGGGCGCTCTCGGAGCTTGTCCGGGTCCAGGGGGCGGGCCGGTGCCCTGGGCGGCAGCTCCGGCGCCTCTTCCAGCGCCCGCACCGCACCCAGTGACGCGGCGCGCCCAGGCCGCCGGGCGCCGTGCTGCCCGTGGCCGTGGCCGCTGACGCCGACCGTGGTGCCGCGCTGGGCCGACCGGTACGGACCCGGTGCGGTGCCCGACCGCGCGCGGCCAGGGCGGCCCGCAGCGCCGGCGGGAAGGCGGCCCACAGCGCCGGGGGAAGGGGCCGGTGCGAGCGGGCCGGTTCCACCTCGGCTGTGGTGCCGCGCTGCGCCGACCGGTACGGACCCGGTGCGGTGCCCGACCGCGCGCGGCCAGGGCGGCCCGCAGCGCCGGCGGGAAGGCAGCCCACAGCGCCGGGCGGAAGGGGCCGGTGCGCAGCGCGCGGGCCGGCTTCCGCCTCGGCGGCTGAGCCGGCGGCGGCCTCGTCCGGGTGCCGCCCCGCGCTACCCGGTCCTGATGTGAATGTTCACGACCGGTCCGCGTCGGTGGCGCGCTCCGAAGGGCGCTGAACAGCCCGGTCCGGGCGCATCTCGTTCACAGCCGATCGCGTTCGTTCACATCCGGATGTCCTCCCGCATGGAAGCGTGTTGACCTGTCTCCGACAACATCGGATGCTCCTGCCCAGCGTCCGGACGCGCTCCTCCACCTCCCCCACTTCACCCCCCTGTCACGGGAGGAACGCCATGCGTTTCGCTTCACGAACCCCCCGCCGGCCGGGCGGCAGACGCGCCGCCCTGGCCGCCGCCGTCGCCGCGGCCCTGCTCGCCCTGCCGACGACCACCGCGAGCGCGGCCGGTCCCGGCTCCGACGACACCGGGACCCGGCAGGCGGCGAGCGCCGCGGCCGGCGCGTACCGGCTCGACATCACCATGCAGGCGCAGCAGAAGAGCAACTGGTGCTGGGCCGCCGCCGGCAACACCGTGGCCACCTGGTACGGCCGGAACTACAGCCAGAACCAGTTCTGCAACGCCGCGTTCAACCGGGCCCAGGGCAGCGACTGCCCCAACAACCAGGCCACCCTCGCCAACGTCCAGACCGCCCTGCGCTGGGCCGGCATCAGCCCCGGCTCGTACGTCAACGGCTGGCTCAACTACAGCACCGTGCAGAACGAGATCAACGCCAACCGCCCGATAGAGACCCGCATCCAGTGGTCCTCCGGCGGCGGCCACATGCACCTGCTCTACGGCTACGACACCGCCAGCAGCTGGGTCTACTGGGGGGACCCGTGGCCCGACAACTACCGCTACAACTGGGCCTCGCACAACTGGTACGTGAACAACGCCGAATTCTCCTGGACCCACTCGCTCTACCGGATCGGTGCGTGACGCCATGACCTTCGTCCACGCCGCCCGTGCGGCCGCCGCGGGTGCCTGCCTCACCGCCCTGGCCGTCCTCGCCGCACCCGCCGCGTCCGCCGCCGACGCCCCGGTCACCCCCGAGGCCCCGGCCGCCGCGGAGGTCACCGCCGCGCACGACGCCGCGGCCGCGCCCGCCACCCTCGACACGCTCTCCCGGTTCTTCTCCCGGGACGGCGCGGTGAGCAGGAGTGCCGCCGCGCCGCGCATCGAGGGCGCCACGGTGCCGGTGTACACCCTCTCGCCGGCGTTCGTGGCCGTCCCGCGGGGCGCGGCGCTCGCCCGGACGCCCATCGCGGAGCTGGAGTTCTGCGCCAGCAAGGCGGTCGCCTCCGACGGGCAGGAGGCGTCGGTGTGGTCCGTCCGGCAGGGCGGGGCCTGGCAGGTGGTCAACATCGCCACCGGCGCCGACGAGTCGCGCTACGCGGCCCAGGGCACCAGGAAGCTCAAGGGCGGCACGGTCTTCCGGGAGCCGCAGATCGACGCCTGGTACGTCCAGCGCGGCGACCGGGTGATGCCGCTCGACCCCGACGCCACCCGTGCCATCGGCGCCGGCGGTACCACGGTGCGCGCCTACCACGAGCGGGTGCGCCGGGCCTACGGCGACAAGCTCCCGGGCTCGCCCTACGCGGCCAAGGGGAAGGCCGGCGGCTACGGCGAGGAGACCGGCCCGGAGCCGGACGGCGGGGCTCCGGCGCGGGCCGGGGCGGCGGGCACCGGTGACGGGCCGCCGGCCGGCGTCCCCGCCGTCGCGGGCGCCGGGGCGCTCGCCGCCCTCGCGCTGGGCGGCGTGGCCGTACTGCGCGCCCGGCGCAGGAGTGCGGGCGACCGCGCGTGACCGGGGGGACGCGCTGAGCGCCCGGCGGCCGACGGACAGCTGACGGCGCGCCCGCCGGGCACCGGGCCCGGTGCCACCGGCCTGCTGCCGCGGCCCGGCGCCCATGGCAGCAGGCCACACAGGGGCCTCGGGAGCGGCCCCGGCCCCGCCCGCGGGAGCGGCTCCCGCTCTGGCCCCGGGAGCGGCCCCGCCGCACGTCACGGGCAGCGGGCCGGCCGCGACGTCCCGGCCCGGCGTCCCCGGTGCGGCGGCACCGGGCCCCGGGGGCGGCCGGCCCCTGCCGGACGCCCCCGAGCCCGCCGGTCCGCCCCCTCGGGGCGTCCCGCCCGGTCCGGCGTCCGTCCTCCGGACGCCGGACCCCGGCCACGCCGGTCGGCCCCCACCGCGGGTCCGAGGAAGGCCCCGGGAGGCCCCGAAAGCCCCGGGAACCCCGGGAGCGGTCCCGGAAACCCCGGGAGCCGTCCCGGGACCGTTCCGGGGCCGTACTGTCATCGCCCGCCAGTAGGGTGGTGACCATGGCCGACCCCAGCAGCTACCGACCCAAGCCGGGACAGATCCCCGACTCGCCCGGGGTCTACAAGTTCCGCGACGAACACCGCCGGGTGATCTACGTAGGAAAGGCGAAGAGCCTCCGTCAGCGGCTCTCCTCGTACTTCCAGGACGTGGCGAACCTCCATCCGCGCACCCGCACCATGGTGACCACCGCGGCGTCGGTGGAGTGGACCGTGGTCTCCACCGAGGTCGAGGCGCTGCAGCTCGAATACTCCTGGATCAAGGAGTTCGACCCGCGGTTCAACGTCAAGTACCGCGACGACAAGAGCTACCCGTCGCTCGCCGTCACGATGGGCGAGGAGTTCCCGCGCGTCCAGGTCATGCGCGGCCCCAAGAAGAAGGGCGTGCGCTACTTCGGCCCGTACGCCCACGCCTGGGCGATCCGCGAGACCGTCGACCTGATGCTGCGTGTCTTCCCGGTCCGCACCTGCTCGGCCGGGGTGTTCAAGCGCTCCGCCCAGATCGGCCGCCCCTGCCTGCTCGGCTACATCGGCAAGTGCTCGGCGCCCTGCGTCGGCCGGGTCAGCCCCGAGGAGCACCGCGAACTCGCCGAGGACTTCTGCGACTTCATGGCCGGGCGCACCGGGGCCTACCTGCGCCGCCTGGAACAGCGCATGCAGGAGGCCGCCGAGGAGATGGAGTACGAGCGGGCGGCCCGGCTGCGCGACGACATCGGGGCGCTCAAACGCGCCATGGAGAAGAACGCGGTGGTGCTCGCCGACGCCACCGACGCCGACCTGATCGCGCTCGCCGACGACGAGCTGGAAGCCGCCGTGCAGATCTTCCACGTGCGCGGCGGCCGGGTCCGCGGACAGCGCGGCTGGGTCACCGACAAGGTCGAGGCGGTGGACGCCGCCGGGCTGGTCGAGCACGCGCTGCAGCAGCTCTACGGTGAGGAACTGGGCGACGCCGGAGAGGCCGGCGGCCGTGGCGGCGTGCCGAAGGAGGTCCTGGTCCCGGCCCTGCCGGACCCGCTGGAACCCATCGTCGAGTGGCTCACCGCCCGCCGTGGCGCCCGCGTGGACCTGCGCATACCGCAGCGCGGCGACAAGAAGGACCTGATGGCGACGGTCCAGCGCAACGCCCAGCAGGCGCTGGCGCTGCACAAGACCAAGCGGGCCTCCGACCTGACCACCCGGTCGCGGGCCCTGGAGGAGATCGCCGCCGCCCTGGACCTGGACTCGGCGCCGCTGCGCATCGAGTGCTTCGACATCTCGCACCTGCAGGGTGACGACGTGGTGGCGTCCATGGTGGTCTTCGAGGACGGGCTGCCCCGAAAGAGCGAGTACCGGCGCTTCCAGATCAAGGGCCGGGTCGGGGACACCCAGGTGTGGCACGGCACCGGCCAGGACGACGTCCGCTCCATGCACGAGGTCGTCAGCCGCCGCTTCCGCCGGTACCTGCAGGAGAAGCAGAAGACCGGGGAGTGGCAGGAGGAGGAGCCGCCCGGCGCGGTACCCGTCGTGGCGGTGGGGCACGACGGGTCCCCGGCCGGGTCGCCGGCCGGGTCCCCGACCGGCGACCCGGCCGGGGAGGACGCCGGCCCGGCGGGCGGCCCGGTCGGCGAGGACGGCCGGCCCAGGAGGTTCGCCTACCCGCCCCAGCTGGTGGTGGTGGACGGCGGCGCGCCGCAGGTCGCCGCCGCCCGGCGGGCCCTGGAGGAGCTGGGCGTCGACGACGTCGCGGTCTGCGGGCTGGCCAAGCGGCTGGAGGAGGTCTGGCTGCCCGGCGAGACCGACCCGGTGGTGCTGCCGCGCACCAGTGAGGGCCTCTACCTGCTCCAGCGGGTGCGGGACGAGGCGCACCGCTTCGCCATCGCCTACCAGCGCAGCAAGCGCGGCAAGTCGATGAAGGCGGGCCCGCTGGACGCGGTGCCCGGGCTGGGCGGCAGCCGCCGCCAGGCGCTGCTGAAGCACTTCGGCTCGCTCAAGCGGCTCCGGGCGGCGACCATCGAGGAGATCTGCGAGGTGCCGGGGATCGGCCGGAAGACCGCCGAGACGGTGGCCGCGGCCCTCGCGGAGGCGGCTCCGGCCGCTCCGGCGGTGAACACCGCCACAGGAGAGATCATTGAGGACGACGGCGCCGTCACCGCGGTGCCGCCGGGGACACGGGGGACGGACACATGAAGAGCAACGAGCACGCGATCGACGGAGACGGAGCACAGGTGAGTACGGGCACGACGGAGGCGTCGGACACCGCGGCCATCCCCGAACTGGTGATCATTTCCGGCATGTCCGGCGCGGGCCGCAGTACCGCCGCCAAGTGCCTGGAGGACCTCGGCTGGTTCGTGGTCGACAACCTGCCGCCCGCGCTGATCCCCACCATGGTGGACCTCGGCGCCCGCTCGCAGGGCAACGTGGCCCGGATCGCCGTGGTCGTGGACGTCCGGGGCCGCCGCTTCTTCGACAACCTCCGCGAGTCCCTCGCCGACCTGGAGGCCAAGAACGTCAAGCGCCGGGTGCTGTTCCTGGAGGCGTCCGACGACGCCCTGGTGCGGCGCTTCGAGTCGGTGCGCCGGCCCCATCCGCTGCAGGGCGACGGCCGGATCGTCGACGGCATCGAGGCCGAGCGGGACCTCCTGCGCGAGCTGCGCGGCGACGCCGACCTGGTGATCGACACCTCCAGTCTCAACGTGCACGAGCTGCGCGCGAAGATGGACGCCCAGTTCGCGGGCGAGGAGGAGCCGGAGCTGCGCGCCACGGTGATGTCCTTCGGCTACAAGTACGGGCTGCCCGTCGACGCCGACCTGGTGGTGGACTGCCGCTTCCTGCCCAACCCGCACTGGGTGCCCGAGCTGCGGCCGTTCACCGGGCTCAACGAGGAGGTGTCCGGCTACGTCTTCAACCAGCCCGGCGCCAAGGAGTTCCTCGACCGCTACTCGGAGCTGCTCCAGCTCATCGCCACCGGCTACCGCCGCGAGGGCAAGCGCTACGTGACGATCGCGGTGGGCTGCACCGGCGGCAAGCACCGCAGCGTCGCGATGTCCGAGCGGCTCGCCGCGCGGCTCGCCGCCGAAGGGGTGGAGACCGTCGTCGTCCACCGTGACATGGGGCGCGAGTGAGCCATCCGCCCATCCGCACCCGGCGCCTGCGACGGCTCGTCGGCGGCCGCACCGGCCGGGCCACGCAGCCCAAGGTCGTCGCGCTCGGCGGCGGCATGGGCCTGTCGGCCTCGCTCGCCGCGCTGCGCCGGATCACCGGTGACCTGACCGCCGTCGTCACCGTCGCCGACGACGGCGGTTCCAGCGGCCGGCTCCGCGACGAGCTCGGGGTGCTGCCGCCGGGGGACCTGCGCAAGGCGCTGGCCGCGCTGTGCGGTGACGACGACTGGGGCCAGACCTGGGCCCGGGTCATCCAGCACCGCTTCGCCAGCGAGGGCGACCTGCACGGCCACGCGGTCGGCAACCTGCTCATCGTCGCGCTGTGGGAGCAGCTCGGCGACCACGTCAAGGCCCTGGAATGGGTCGGCCGGCTGCTCGGCGCGCACGGCCGGGTGCTGCCGATGTCGGCGGTGCCGCTGGAACTGCAGGCGCTGGTGCGCGGCCATGACCCGGACCACCCCGAGCAGGTCGGCACCGTCCGCGGCCAGGCCACCGTCGCGCTGACCCCGGGCGAGGTGCAGTCGGTGCACCTGGTCCCGGAGGATCCGCCCGCCGTCCCGGAGGCGGTCGCCGCGGTGCTGGACGCGGACTGGGTGGTGCTCGGCCCGGGCTCCTGGTTCTCGTCGGTGATCCCGCACCTGCTCGTGCCGGAACTGCTCGACGCGCTCACCGAGACCAAGGCTCGCCGGGTGCTGTCACTCAACCTGGCGCCGCAACCGGGGGAAACCGAAGGCTTCTCCCCGCAGCGTCATTTGGAGGTTTTGGCCCGACACGCCCCTAAACTCGCCTTCGACGTGGTGCTGGCCGACGCGGCCGCCGTGCCCGACCGGAGCAGTCTGTGCGACGCCGCCAAGCGGCTGGGCGCGACGGTCGAGCTGGCCCCCGTGGCGGCGCCCGACGGGGCTCCCCGGCATGACCCGGAGCTGCTGGCGGCCGCGTACGACCGTATTTTTCGGATGCATGGAAGGATCGGCCCATGGCGATGACGCCAGCGGTGAAGGACGAAATCTCCCGGCTTCCCGTCACCCGGACCTGCTGCCGGAAGGCGGAGGTCTCGGCGATCCTCAGGTTCGCGGGCGGACTGCACCTCGTCAGCGGGCGCATCGTGATCGAGGCGGAGCTGGACACCGGGATCGCCGCCCGGCGGGTCCGCAAGGACATCCTGGAGATCTTCGGCCACAGCTCCGATCTGGTGGTGATGGCCCCGGGCGGGCTGCGCCGGGGCAGCCGGTACGTGGTGCGGGTGGTGGCCGGGGGCGACCAGCTGGCACGCCAGACCGGGCTCGTCGACGGCCGGGGCCGCCCCATCCGGGGGCTGCCGCCGCAGGTGGTCTCGGGGGCCACCTGCGACGCCGAGGCGGCCTGGCGCGGCGCCTTCCTCGCGCACGGCTCGCTCACCGAACCGGGCCGCTCCTCGTCACTGGAGGTGACCTGCCCGGGGCCCGAGGCCGCCCTGGCGCTGGTCGGCGCGGCGCGCCGGCTGCAGATCGCGGCCAAGGCGCGCGAGGTGCGCGGCGTGGACCGGGTCGTCGTCCGGGACGGTGACGCGATCGGCGCGCTGTTGACCCGGCTCGGCGCCCATGAGTCGGTGCTGGCCTGGGAGGAGCGGCGGATGCGCCGCGAGGTGCGCGCCACCGCCAACCGGCTGGCCAACTTCGACGACGCCAACCTCCGCCGCTCGGCGCGGGCGGCGGTCGCCGCCGGCGCCCGGGTGCAGCGCGCGCTGGAGATCCTCGGCGACGAGGTGCCCGAGCACCTGGCGGCGGCCGGCCGGCTGCGCATGGAGCACAAGCAGGCGTCCCTGGAGGAACTGGGCGCCCTCGCCGACCCGCCGCTGACCAAGGACGCGGTGGCCGGGCGGATCCGCCGGCTGCTGGCGATGGCCGACAAGCGGGCCCAGGACCTGGGCATCCCGGGCACCGAGTCCAACCTCACCGAGGAGATGGCCGACGGCATGGTGGGCTGACCGGCCCCGCCCCCATCCGTCCGTCCGGCCCGGGCACGGCCCGGCCCGGACGTGCCGCCGCTGCCGCCGGCCCGTGGCGACAGCCGCGCGGCCTGGCCGGCGGCCCGCTCCGCCCCGGCCGTCCTCCGCCGCCCCGCCGCGACCACCTCCGCCCTGGGGCGCCTCGGCCGCCGCCCCGCCGAGAGCGCCGTCCGGTGTGCCGCCCGGCGCGACCGCCGTCCCGGCCGAGCCCCGTTCCACCGAGCCCGCCGTCCCGGGGCCGTCGGGCGTTCCGCCGCGGAGGCCGTCCGGTGCGGGCGCCGTCCGTGCCCGCCGGTCAGGAACATCCGCCGTCCCGTCGCGAGCCCCGCGCCACCGCGCCCGCCTTCGCGGGGGCCGCCGGCCGTCCGTCGCGGAGCCCGTCCGGCGGGTCGTCGCGCCCCCGGCACGATCGTCCGCCGGCCGTGCACCGGCCTCCGGCGCGGTCCTCGGCACACCCTCCACGGTGCCGCAACAGATGAGCGGACCGGCGCACTTATTTGCATCTTGAAACCCGCACAGATGAGCGGACCGGTGCACTGATCGACACCGGGAAACAGGCACAAATGAGCGGGCCGGCGCACCGATTTGCGACCTTGCCGGAGGCATGTGGCTTCGCTGCCGCCAATGCCACGTACGTCTCTTCCAGGCGGTAGGGTCGGAGGCGGTCGGGGACAACCCAAACAGCCCGCCGGTGTCCAGACCGGCACACCAACGAGGAGATCGGTTCGTGACGATCCGCGTAGGCATCAACGGCTTCGGCCGTATCGGACGTAACTACTTCCGCGCGCTCCTGGAGCAGGGTGCGGACATCGAGATCGTCGGTGTCAACGACCTGACCGACAACGCCACCCTGGTCCACCTGCTGAAGTACGACACCATCCTCGGTCGCCTGAAGTACGAGGTCAGCCACACCGACGACACCATCACCGTCGGCAACCAGACCTTCAAGACCCTCGCCGAGCGCGACCCGGCGAACCTTCCCTGGGCCGACCTGGGCGCCGACATCGTCGTCGAGTCCACCGGCATCTTCACCAAGCGCGAGGACGCGGCGAAGCACCTGGCCGCCGGTGCCAAGAAGGTCCTGATCTCCGCCCCCGCCAAGGGCGAGGACATCACCATCGTCATGGGCGTCAACCAGGACCAGTACGACGCGGCCAACCACCACGTCATCTCCAACGCCTCCTGCACCACCAACTGTGTGGCGCCGATGGCCAAGGTCCTCGACGAGAGCTTCGGCATCGCCAAGGGCATGATGACCACCGTCCACGCCTACACCAACGACCAGCGCATCCTGGACTTCCCGCACAGCGACCTGCGCCGGGCCCGCGCCGCCGCGCAGAACATCATTCCGACCTCGACGGGTGCCGCCAAGGCGACCGCCCTGGTCCTCCCGCAGCTCAAGGGCAAGCTGGACGGCATCGCGATGCGGGTGCCGGTGCCCACCGGCTCCGTGACCGACCTCGTTCTGGAGCTCGACCGCGAGGTCACCAAGGAAGACGTCAACAACGCCTTCCAGAAGGCCGCCGAGGGCCAGTTGAAGGGCATCCTCGAGTACACCGAGGACGCGATCGTCTCGTCCGACATCGTCAACTGGCCGGCCTCCTGCACCTTCGACGCCTCGCTGACCATGGCGCAGGGCAAGCAGGTCAAGGTCGTCGGCTGGTACGACAACGAGTGGGGCTACTCCAACCGCCTGGTCGACCTGACCACCTTCGTCGGCGGCCGGCTCTGAATTTGGTTCCGCACCGGACTTGAGCAGAGACTGAGCGGCAATTCGATGTGAGCGACGGGGCTCGGGCAGCGCGCACAGCGCGCCGCACGGGCCCCGTCGCTTGTCTCGACCTAAGGAGTCCACTTCATGAAGACGATCGACGACCTCGAGGTCGCCGGGCGGCGGGTCTTCGTCCGCGCCGACCTCAACGTGCCGCTGGACGGCGACACCATCACCGACGACGGCCGGATCCGTGCCGTCGCGCCGACCATCACCAAGCTGGCGGAGGCCGGCGCCAAGGTGATCGTCGCCTCGCACCTGGGCCGGCCGAAGGGCGCGCCGGACCCGCGGTTCTCCCTCGCCCCGGCCGCCAAGCGGCTCGGCGAGATCATCGGCAGGCCGGTCGCGTTCGCGACCGACACGGTGGGGGACAGCGCGAAGGCCACCGTCGCCGCTCTCGGCGACGGCGAGGTCACGCTGCTGGAGAACCTCCGCTTCAACCCCGGTGAGACCAGCAAGGACGACGCCGAGCGCGGCGCCTTCGCCGACCGGCTCGCCGAGCTGGCCGACCTCTACGTCGGGGACGGCTTCGGCGCGGTGCACCGCAGGCACGCCTCCGTCTACGACCTTCCGGCCCGGCTGCCGCACGCCGTCGGCGACCTGATCGCCGCCGAGCTCGGGGTGCTGAGGAAGCTCACCGAGAACGTCGAGCGGCCGTACGCCGTGGTGCTCGGCGGCGCGAAGGTCTCGGACAAGCTGGGGGTCATCGACCACCTGCTGGAGAAGGCCGACCGGATCCTCATCGGAGGCGGCATGGGCTACACCTTCCTCAAGGCCCTCGGCCACGAGGTCGGCACCTCCCTGCTGCAGGAGGACCAGATCCCGGCGGTCACCGAGTACCTGGCCCGGGCCAAGGAGCGCGGCGTGGAGTTCGTGCTCCCGGTCGACGCGCTGGTCGCCTCCGAGTTCCCGGACCTGAAGACCAAGGCGCCGGCGAACCCGGAGACCGTGCCGGCCGACGCCATCCCGGCCGACCGGGAAGGGCTGGACATCGGCCCGGAGACCCGGAAGCTGTACGCCGCCAAGCTCGCGGACGCGGCCACCGTCTTCTGGAACGGCCCCATGGGCGTCTTCGAGCACCCGGACTACGCGGACGGCACCAAGGCGGTCGCGCAGGCCCTGATCGACAGCCCCGCGTTCACCGTCGTCGGTGGTGGTGACTCGGCGGCCGCCGTGCGTACGCTCGGCTTCGACGAGACTGCTTTCGGCCACATCTCGACCGGTGGCGGAGCCAGCCTGGAATACCTTGAGGGCAAGACCCTCCCCGGCCTTGCCGCACTGGAGGACTGAACACAGTGAGTGACCGTTTCCCCCTGATGGCGGGCAACTGGAAGATGAACCTCAACCACCTCGAGGCCATCGCGCACGTCCAGAAGCTCGCCTTCGCCCTCGCCGACAAGGACTACGAGGCCGTCGAGGTCGCGGTCCTGCCGCCCTTCACCGACCTGCGTTCGGTGCAGACGCTGGTCGACGGCGACAAACTGAAGATCAAGTACGGTGCCCAGGACCTCTCCGCGCACGACAGCGGGGCCTACACCGGTGAGGTCTCCGGGGCGATGCTCGCCAAGCTGAAGTGCACCTATGTCACCGTCGGGCACTCCGAGCGGCGGCAGTACCACGGTGAGACCGACGAGCTGTGCAACGCCAAGGTGAAGGCGGCGTACCGGCACGGCCTCACCCCGATCCTCTGCGTGGGCGAGGGCCTGGAGGTCCGCAAGGCCGGCAACCAGGTCGCGCACACCCTGGCCCAGGTCGACGGCGCGCTCGCCGGCGTCCCGGCGGAGCACGCCGAGACCATCGTGATCGCGTACGAGCCGGTGTGGGCGATCGGCACCGGCGAGGTCGCCACGCCCGAGGACGCCCAGGAGGTGTGCGGGGCGATCCGCGGCCGGCTCGCCGAGCTCTACGGCCAGGAGCTCGCGGACAGGGTCCGGATCCAGTACGGCGGCTCGGTGAAGGCCGGCAACGTCGCGGCGATCATGGCCCAGCCGGACGTCGACGGCGCGCTCGTCGGCGGTGCCGCCCTGGACGCGGACGAGTTCGTCAAGATCGTCAGGTTCGCGGACCAGTAAGGGCCGCCCGCCGGCCCGCCGGCCCCGCGGCGCACCGCGGGCCCGCCGGCGGCCGGTGGCTATGACGACGGGCACCTGCCGTCGTACCCTGTCGGGGCCGGGACCAGCGCAATCGCGCGGCGCCCGGCCCCGACGTTATCGTTCGGATTTGCTCAGGCAGATTTTCCTAGGTTCTTGCACCCGAGAGAGTTGGTCCAGCCGTGGTCATGGGGTTCTCGATCGCCCTCATCGTCTTCAGCGTTCTGTTGATGATGCTGGTGCTCATGCACAAGGGGAAGGGCGGAGGCCTGTCCGACATGTTCGGTGGCGGCATGCAGTCCTCCGTGGGTGGCTCCTCGGTCGCGGAGCGCAACCTGGACCGGATCACGATTGTGATCGGTCTGCTGTGGTTTGCCTGCATTGTGGTACTCGGTCTGCTCATGAAGCTCGATTAACTGACGTACCGTCGTAGACGCGGCCTATCATGGGGGCGGCGTCCTCAGCGGCGGGGGTTGTCACTCCTGCACTGGACGCGCGTTGGGCCTTACGTAGACTGGGGCGCCCGCAGCGGAGCTGCTCTCGACGCTTCGCGGCACCATCACGCAGGGAGTTACGACCGTGGCAAGTGGCAACGCGATCCGAGGAAGTCGGGTCGGAGCGGGGCCGATGGGAGAGGCGGAGCGAGGCGAATCAGCACCGCGCCTCCGCATTTCCTTCTGGTGCTCGAACGAGCACGAGACTCAGCCGAGCTTCGCCAGCGACGCGCAGATCCCGGACACTTGGGACTGCCCCCGCTGCGGCCTCCCGGCCGGCAAGGACCGGGAGAACCCGCCGGCTGCGCCGCGCACCGAGCCCTACAAGACGCACCTGGCGTATGTACGGGAGCGGCGTAGCGACGCCGACGGCGAGGCGATTCTCGCCGAGGCTCTCGCCAAGCTCCGCGGCGAGATCTGACGGATCACCCGAGCAAGCGATGACAGCGGCCCGCCCGGGCACCCCGATCGAGGGTGCGCGGACGGGCCGCTGTCAGTGGTGGGGTCTACGGTTCCCGGGACGTTGATCACCGGACCGGCAGGGGGCCCCACATGACCACGCCGCGGGAGCAGGCCGCAGCGACGGCGCGGCCCGGTGCGCCGGACCTCCCCGGGGCCGGCGGCGGGGGCTTCGTGCGGCTGTGGTCGGCGGCGGTGGTCTCCCGGTTCGGGGACGCGCTGCGCGGGGCCGCACTCCCGCTGCTCGCCGTCTCGCTCACCGACTCACCGGTGCTGGTGTCCCTGGTGACGGCCTGCGGATTCCTGCCCTGGCTGCTGTTCGGACTCCTCGGCGGCGCCGTCGCGGACCGGGTGGACCAGCGCCGGGCGATGTGGACGGTGGACGCCGCGCGGGGGCTGCTGATGGCCGCGTTCGCCGTCGCCGTCTGGCAGGACCGGGCGTCGATCGGGCTGCTGCTGGCGCTCGCCTTCGCGCTCACCACCCTGCAGACCGTCTTCGACAACGCCGCCACCGCCCTGCTGCCGTCCGTGGTGGCGGCCGACGCGCTGGGCCGGGCGAACGCCCGGCTGATGACCGGTCAGGAGGTGATGGGCCGGTTCGTCGCCGCCCCGCTGGTGCCGGTGCTGCTGGGGCTGGGCGTCGCCGTGCCGTACGCCGCCGACGCGGCCAGCTATCTGATCGCCGCCGCCCTGGTGGCCTCGCTCCGCGTCGCGCCGCCGGAGCACCCGGCGCCGGAGCCCGCCCCGCGCACCCTCCGCGGCGACCTGACGACCGGCCTGCGCACGCTGTGGCGGGACCGGGTGCTCAGGTCGCTGGGGGTCTCCACGCTGCTGTGCAACACCGGCATCGGCGCGCTCATCGCCACCCTGGTACTGCTGGTCACCGGCCACCTGGGGGCCGGCGAGCCGGGGTACGCGGCCGTCATCACCGGCTACGGCGTGGGCAGCGTGCTCGGCGGGGTGGTCGCGGCCCGGGCGGCGGACCGGCTGGGGCAGGCCCGCGCGCTGCTGTTGTGCGGAACGGTCCAGGTCGCGGCGTTGACCGCGCTCGGCACGGTGCGCAGCCTGCCGGTGGCCGCCACCGCCCTCGGGGTCTTCGGATGCGCCGGGATGATCTGGAACGTCACCGTGGTGACGATGATGCAGCAGCGCAGCCCGGCGCGGACCCTGGGCCGGGTGAGCGCGGCGTTCCGCACCCTCGGCGTCGCCGGCGCGCCGCTCGGCGCGCTGCTCGGCGGAGTGCTCGCGGACGCCTGGGGGTCCGCGGCGCCCGCCCTGTTCTGCGCGCTGCTGATGCTGCTCGGCGTCATCGCGGTGCTGCCCGCCCTGACCGAGCCCTCGGGACCGGTGCCCGCACCCCGGCCCGGGGAGGGGCCCGCCGGGAAGCGACCGGCCGCCTGACGGCCTTAAGGTTGAGGCCGGCGGGGTTGCAGGCACGAGACGAAGTGGGCTGATGTCCGAGATGAACGCAGAAAGCCGCAGCAGGCTGGACCAGTTGCCGCAGTGGCACGCGCTGGCCAAGCACCGTCAGGAGCTCGGCGACATCCATCTGCGCGACCTGTTCGCCGACGACCCCGACCGCGCGGACCGGTACTCCCTCCGGGTCGGTGACCTCCATCTGGACTACTCCAAGCACCTGGTGACGGACGAGACGCTGCGGCTGCTGCGGGAGCTCGCCGGCGCCACCGGGGTGGCCGCGCTGCGCGACGCGATGTTCCGCGGCGAGCGGATCAACACCACCGAGGACCGCGCGGTGCTGCACACCGCCCTGCGCGCGCCCCGGTCCGCGGTCGTCAAGACCGACGGCAAGGACGTGGTGCCCGAGGTGCACGCGGTCCTCGCCAAGATGACCGTGTTCACCGACAAGATCCGTTCCGGGCAGTGGACCGGCCACACCGGCAGGCCCATCCGGAGCATCGTCAACATCGGTATCGGCGGCTCCGACCTGGGCCCCGCCATGGCCTACGAGGCGTTGCGCGCCTACACCACCCGCGACCTGGACTTCCGCTTCGTGTCCAACGTCGACGGCGCCGATCTGCACGAGGCGGTGCGGGACCTGGACCCCGCCGAGACGCTGTTCGTCGTGGCGTCCAAGACCTTCACCACCATCGAGACCGTCACCAACGCCACGTCGGCCAGGGAATGGCTGCTGAACGGGCTGGGCGCGGGTCCCGAGGCGGTCGCCAAGCACTTCGTGGCGCTGTCCACCAACGCCGAGAAGGTCGCCGAGTTCGGCATCGACACGGCCAACATGTTCGAGTTCTGGGACTGGGTCGGCGGCCGCTACTCCTACGACTCCGCGATCGGCCTGTCGCTGATGCTCGCCATCGGTCCGGACGGCTTCCGGGAGATGCTCGCGGGCTTCCACGAGGTGGACGAGCACTTCCGCACCGCACCGCCGGAGGAGAACGCCCCGCTCCTGATGGGCCTGCTCGGGATCTGGTACGACAACTTCCACGACGCGCAGTCCCACGCGGTCCTGCCCTACAGCCACTACCTGTCGAAGTTCACCGCCTACCTCCAGCAGCTCGACATGGAGTCCAACGGCAAGTCGGTGGACCGGCAGGGGAACCCGGTGACCTGGCAGACCGGCCCGGTGGTCTGGGGCACCCCGGGCACCAACGGCCAGCACGCCTACTACCAGCTGCTCCACCAGGGCACCAAGCTGGTCCCCGCGGATCTGATCGGCTTCGCCAGGCCGGTGCCCGGGCTGCTGCCGCAGCTCGCCGACCAGCACGACCTGCTGATGGCCAACCTCTTCGCGCAGGGGCAGGCGCTGGCCTTCGGCAAGACCGCGGAAGAGGTGGCGGCCGAGGGCGTGCCCGCCGAGCTGGTTCCGCACCGCACGTTCCACGGCAACCGCCCGACGACGACGATCCTGGCCGCGGAGCTGAGCCCCTCGGTGCTCGGCCAGCTCATCGCGCTCTACGAGCACAAGGTGTTCGTCCAGGGTGCCGTGTGGAACATCGACTCCTTCGACCAGTGGGGCGTCGAGCTGGGCAAGGTGCTCGCCAAGCGGGTCGAACCCGCGCTCACCGAGGGGGCGGCGGTCCCCGGCCTGGACGCCTCCACCACCGCGCTGGTCGCCACCTACCGCCGGCTGCGCGGCCGCTGACCCGCCCCGGCCGCCGGGCCCGCCCCGGGCCGGACGGCCGGAGCCCCGCGGACCGGGACGGTCCGCGGGGCTCCGGCAGGTGCCCGGGTCAGGGCGAGGCGGGCGGGTACATACCGCGCGGCAGACCGGCCGCGGCGGCCCGGTCGAGCAGCCACAGCGTCCGGGAACGGCCCCGGGCGCCCGCCGCCGGCGCCTGGATCTCCCCGGCCCCGGACAGCGCGATGGTCACCGCCTTCGCCTTGTCCTCGCCCGCCGCCAGCAGCCACACCTCGCGGGCGGCACGGATGGCGGGCAGGGTCAGCGAGATCCGGGTGGGCGGCGGTTTCGGCGCACCGCGCACCCCGACCGCGGTCCGTTCGGTCTCCCGTACGGCGGGCAGCTCGGGGAAGAGCGACGCCACATGGGTGTCCGGTCCGACCCCGAGCAGCAGCACGTCGAAGGACGGCACCCGGCCGTGGTTCTCCGGTCCGGTCGCTGCCGCGAGTTCGGCGGCGTACGCCTCGGCCGCGGCCTCCACGTCACCGGTGAACGCCCCGTCGGAGGCGGGCATCGGATGCACCCGCGCGGGATCCACCGGCACCGCGTCCAGCAGCGCCTCCCGGGCCTGGGTGTGGTTGCGGTCCGGGTGCCCCGCGGGCAGGAACCGCTCGTCGCCCCACCACAGGTCGAGCCGGGACCAGTCCACCGCGTCCCGGGCGGGTGCCGCCGCCAGCGCGGCCAGCAGGCCGTTGCCGTTGCGCCCGCCGGTGAGCACCACCGAGGCGGCACCCCGCGCGGACTGGGCGTCCACGATCTTCGTGATCAGCCGGGCCGCCGCGGCCTGGGCCATCAGCTCCTTGTCCCGGTGGACCACCACCTGCGGAGGGGTCACTTGGCGGCCGCCTTCTTGCCCGTGGCGGACTTCTTCGCCGGGGCTCCCTTGGCCGGGCCGGACGCGCCGCCGGAGGCGGAGTCCGGGGAGGCGTCCGGGGCCGGGGCGTCGTCGGCCGTCGGGGCGGTGTCGGCGGACCGCTTGTCCGGCGCCTCCGCGCTCCGGTCGAGCGAACCGACGCCGAACTTCACCGCGGACGCGTAGGTCTCGTCCGGGTCGAGCCGGCGCAGCTCCTCCGCGATCAGCTCGGAGGTCTCCCGCCGGTGCAGCGCGACATGGCGGTCCGGCTGGTTGGGCATGGCGAGCTCGGCCAGCGAGCCGTTGGCCCGGTCCAGGCAGATGGTGCCGTCCTCGGTGCGCAGCCGCACCGCGGTCAGCCCGGGACCCTCGGAGACCTGGCGCTCCACCGGCACCCGGAGCCGGTCGGCGAGCCAGAGGGCGAGCAGCTCGCTGCTCGGGTTGTACGCCTCGCCCTCCACCACCGCGGAGAGGATGGCCGAGTGCTTCTGGTCCAGGGCGGCGGCCAGCACGCTGCGCCACGGGGTGATCCGGGTCCAGGCCAGGTCGGTGTCGCCGGGCGTGTAGGTGGCGGCCCGCAGACCGAGGGTGGCGACCGGGTCCTCGGTGGCCTGGGCATCGGTGATCCGGCGCGCCGCGAGCTGCCCGAGCAGGTCCTCGCTCGGGTGGTCCGGGGCGTCCTCCGGCCACCACACCACGACCGGTGCGTCCGGCAGCAGCAGCGGCAGGACCACCGACTGGGCGTGGTTGGCCAGCTCGCCGTGGAGGCGCAGCAGTACCGTTTCGCCGGTGCCGGTCTCGCCGCCCACCCGCACCTCGGCGTCCAACCGCGCGATCTTGCGGTCCCGCGGCGAGCGGCCCGGGCGCTTGATGACGACGAGGATCCGGGAGGGGTGCTCCTTGGACGCCTCGTTGGCGGCCTTCAGCGCGTCGTAGTGGTTGCCCTCGTCGGTGACGATGACCAGGGTGAGCACCATGCCGACGGCCGGGGACCCGGTCGCCCGGCGCGCCTTGACCAGGGCCGCGTTGATCTGGCTGGACGTGGTGTCCGTGAGATCGATGTTCATGGCCGGCGCCAGCTCCGTCCGTCTCGTGCGAGCATCTCGTCCGCCGCGCCCGGGCCCCAGGTGCCGGCGGTGTACTGCTCGGGCCTGCCGTGGCTGTCCCAGTACTCCTCGATGGGGTCGAGGATCCGCCAGGACTCCTCCACCTCCTGGTGGCGGGGGAAGAGGTTGGCGTCGCCGAGCAGGACGTCCAGCAGCAGCCGCTCGTAGGCCTCGGGGCTGGACTCGGTGAAGGACTCGCCGTAGGCGAAGTCCATCGTGACGTCCCGGATCTCCATCGAGGTGCCGGGCACCTTGGAGCCGAACCGGATGGTCACGCCCTCGTCCGGCTGCACCCGGATGACCAGGGCGTTCTGCCCCAGCTCCTGGGTGTCGGTGGCGTCGAAGGGGGAGTACGGGGCGCGCTGGAAGACGACGGCGATCTCGGTGACCCGGCGGCCCAGCCGCTTGCCGGTCCGCAGGTAGAACGGGACGCCCGCCCAGCGGCGGTTGTCGATCTCCAGCTTGACCGCGGCGTAGGTGTCGGTCTTGGAGTTGGGGTCGATGCCCTCCTCCTCCAGGTAGCCGAGGACCTCCTCGCCGCCCTGCCAGCCGTGCGCGTACTGACCGCGCACGGTGTGCAGCCCCAGCTCCTGCGGCAGCTTGACCGCCTTGAGGACCTTCAGCTTCTCGGTGACCAGCGCCTTGGCGTCGAAGGAGGCGGGCTCCTCCATGGCGGTCAGGGCGAGCAGCTGGAGCAGGTGGTTCTGGATGACGTCACGGGCGGCGCCGATGCCGTCGTAGTAGCCGGCCCGGCCGCCGATGCCGATGTCCTCGGCCATGGTGATCTGCACGTGGTCCACGTACGACCGGTTCCACAGCGGCTCGAACATGGTGTTGGCGAACCGGAGCGCCAGGATGTTCTGGACCGTCTCCTTGCCCAGGTAGTGGTCGATGCGGAACACGTCGCTGGGCCGGAAGACCTGGTGCACGACCTGGTTGAGCTCCTGGGCGCTGGCCAGGTCGTGGCCGAACGGCTTCTCGATGACGGCACGCCGCCAGGAGTCCGCCGGGGCGTCCGACAGCCCGTGCTTCTTGAGCTGCTGGACGACGGTGGGGAAGAACTTCGGCGGCACCGAGAGGTAGAACGCGAAGTTGCCGCCGGTGCCGCGCGCCTTGTCCAGGTCCTCGATGGTGGCCTTCAGGGTGGCGAAGGCCTCGTCGTCGGAGAACTCGCCGGGGACGAACCGGAAGCCCTCGGCGAGCTGCTGCCACACCTCCTCGCGGAACGGGGTGCGCGCGTGTTCCTTGACCGCGTCGTGGACGACCTGGGCGAAGTCCTCGTGCTCCCAGTCGCGGCGGGCGAAGCCGACGAGCGAGAAGCCCGGCGGCAGCAGGCCGCGGTTGGCCAGGTCGTACACGGCAGGCATCAGCTTTTTGCGTGACAAATCGCCCGTGACGCCGAAGATCACCAGGCCCGACGGCCCCGCGATGCGCGGGAGCCGCCGGTCCTGGGCGTCACGAAGCGGGTTGTCACCGCTCGTGGACGAAGAGGTCAAGGTCATGCCTCCGAAGGGGCGAGGCGCTTGAGCTCCGCCTCGGTGGACGTCAGCAGGTCGGTCCAGGACGCCTCGAACTTCTCCACGCCCTCGTCCTCCAGCAGCTGGACGACCTCGTCGTAGGAGATCCCCAGCTCCGCCAGCGCGTCCAGGTCGGCCTGCGCCTCCTGGTAGCGGCCGCGCACGGTGTCACCGGTGATCTCACCGCGCGCCGCGGTGGCCTCCAGGGTGGCCTCCGGCATGGTGTTGACCGTGCCGGGCGCGACCAGCTCGTCGACGTAGAGGGTGTCCTTGTACGCGGGGTCCTTGACCCCGGTCGAGGCCCACAGGGGACGCTGCTTGTGCGCGCCCGCCTTGTCCAGCGCGGCCCAGCGGTCCGAGCCGAACACCTCCTCGTACGCCTGGTACGCCAGCCGGGCGTTGGCCAGGGCGGCCTTGCCGCGCAGCGCCTTCGCCTCGTCGCCGCCGAGCTTCTCCAGCCGCTTGTCGATCTCGGTGTCCACCCGGGAGACGAAGAACGACGCCACGGAACGGATCTTCGACAGGTCCAGGCCCGCGGCCTTCGCCTTCTCCAGGCCGGCGAGGTAGGCGGCCATCACCTCGCGGTAGCGCTCCAGGGAGAAGATCAGCGTGACGTTGACGCTGATGCCCAGGCCGATCACCTCGGTGATCGCCGGGAGGCCGGCCCGGGTCGCCGGGATCTTGATGAAGGTGTTCGGCCGGTCCACCAGCCAGGCGAGCTGCTTGGCCTCGGCGATGGTCGCCTCGGTGTTGTGCGCCAGGCGCGGGTCCACCTCGATGGACACCCGGCCGTCCTGGCCGCCGGTGGCGTCGAACACCGGCCGCAGGATGTCCGCCGCGTCCCGCACGTCCGACGTGGTGATCATGCGGACGGCTTCCTCGACGGTCACGCCGCGCACCGCGAGGTCCCGCACCTGCTGCTCGTAACCGTCACCGCCCGAGATCGCCTTCTGGAAGATCGACGGGTTGGTGGTGACGCCCACGACGTGGCTCTGGTCGATCAGCTCGGCCAGGTTGCCCGAGGTGATCCGCTTGCGCGACAGGTCGTCGAGCCAGATCGCGACGCCCTCGTCGGAAAGGCGCTTGAGTGCGTCTGTCATGAAAGTTGCATCTCCTACTTGGTCTCTACGAGCGTCAGCGCCCGGTGGCGGCGAGGGATTCCCGGGCGGCCTGTGCCACCGCGTCGGCGGTGAGCCCGAACTCGCGGAACAGCACCTTGTAGTCGGCGCTTGCCCCGAAGTGCTCCAGCGACACGATGCGGCCCGCGTCGCCCACGTACCGGTGCCAGGTCAGGCCGATCCCGGCCTCGACCGCGACCCGGGCGCGCACGGCCGGCGGCAGCACGCTGTCGCGGTACTCCTGGTCCTGCTCCTCGAACCACTCGACCGACGGCATCGAGACCACGCGGGCCGGGACGCCCTCGGCCTGCAGCCGCTCCCGGGCCTCGACGGCCAGCTGCACCTCGGAGCCGGTGGCGATCAGCACCACCCGCGGCTCGCCGCCCTCGGCCTCCAGCAGGACGTAACCGCCCTTGGCGGCGTCCTCGTTCGGCTCGTAGGTGGGCACGTTCTGGCGGGTCAGCGCGATGCCGTGCGGAGCGGGCCGGTCGTTGTGCCGGCGGACGATCTCGCGCCAGGCGATCGCGGTCTCGTTGGCGTCGGCGGGCCGGACGATGTTGAGCCCGGGGATGGCGCGGAGCGCGGCCAGGTGCTCCACCGGCTGGTGGGTCGGGCCGTCCTCGCCGAGGCCGATGGAGTCGTGCGTCCACACGTAGGTGACCGGCAGCTTCATCAGCGCGGCCAGCCGCACGGCCGGACGCATGTAGTCGGAGAACACCAGGAAGGTGCCGCCGTAGATCCGGGTGTTGCCGTGCAGCGCGATGCCGTTCATGGTCGAACCCATGGCGTGCTCGCGGATGCCGAAGTGGATGGTGCGGCCGTACGGGTCGGCCTCCGGCAGCGGGTTGTCCGCCGGGAGGAAGGACGAGCCGGGGTCGATGGTGGTGTTGTTGGAACCGGCGAGGTCGGCCGAACCGCCCCACAGTTCCGGGAGCACCCCGCCCAGCGCCTTGAGCACCTGGCCGGACGCCTTGCGGGTGGCGACGTCCTTGCCCGGCTCGAAGACCGGCAGCACCTCGGCCCAGCCCTCGGGCAGGTCGCCGGCGGTGATCCGGTCGAACTCGGCGGCCCGCTCGGGCAGGCTGTTCCGCCACTCCTTGATCCGCTTGTCCCAGGCGGCGCGCGCGTCACGGCCCCGGTCGAGCACCGCGCGGGCGTGCCGCAGGACCTCGTCCTCGACCTGGAAGTGCTGCTCGGGGTCGAAGCCCAGCACCCGCTTGGTCGCCGCGACCTCGTCCTCGCCGAGCGCCGAGCCGTGCGAGGCCTCGGTGTTCTGCGCGTTGGGGGCGGGCCAGGCGATGATGGTGCGCGCGGCGATGATGGAGGGACGCTCGGTCTCCTCCTGCGCCGCCTTCAGCGCCGCGTACAGGGCGTGGACGTCGAAGTCCCCGTTCCCGCTCTGCTCCACGCGCTGGACGTGCCAGCCGTACGCCTCGTACCGCTGGAGCACGTCCTCGGAGAGCGCGGTCGCGGTGTCGCCCTCGATGGAGATGTGGTTGTCGTCGTAGAGCGCGACGATGTTCCCCAGCTTCTGGTGGCCCGCCAGCGAGGACGCCTCGGCCGAGACACCCTCCTCCAGGTCGCCGTCGGAGACGATGGCCCAGATGGTGTGGTCGAAGGGCGAGGAGCCGGCCGGGGCCTCCGGGTCGAACAGGCCGCGCTCGTAGCGGGCCGCCATCGCCATGCCCACGGCGTTGGCGACGCCCTGGCCCAGCGGGCCGGTGGTGGTCTCGACACCCACGGTGTGGCCGTGCTCGGGGTGGCCGGGGGTCAGGCTGCCCCAGGTGCGGAACGACTTCAGGTCGTCCAGCTCCAGGCCGTACCCGGACAGGTACAGCTGGATGTAGAGGGTCAGGCTGGTGTGCCCCGGAGACAGGACGAACCGGTCGCGTCCGGCCCAGCCGGCGTCCGACGGGTCGTGCCGCATCAGCTTCTGGAAGAGCAGGTAGGCGGCGGGAGCGAGGCTCATGGCCGTGCCAGGGTGGCCGTTACCGACCTTCTGTACGGAATCCATGGCCAGGACGCGGACGGTATCGACGGCCCGCTGGTCCAGTTCGGTCCACTCGAGGTCTGTTGTGGTCGGCTTGGTGCTCACCCTGAGTCAGGGCTCCTCTCCACATGTCGAATGTCGGTGACGATGTGTACACCGGCGCGGCTGAGCCTACCGGCTGGGAGAAAGGTCATTTTTACGGCCGCGACACCCGCTGCCTCAGGCAACGAAGCCCCTGACGTCCGCATTCCCGGGCACCGCGGACCCCACTCCCAGACTGCCGGGCCCCGCCGGTCCCCGCCTCCCGGGCGGCGGGTCGAGCGAGCGCTCAGTCACCGCGGCCGGGGGAGGTCAACACGACCGACCCCCGCGACGGGCCGAGTACCCGCTACGTCTAGAGTGGCGTGGTACGCGCAAGTCTTTACCGGAGTTTCATGTCCGGTGCTTGCTGGTTCTGCTGCTTCTACCAGGGGTGTGCGTGACGGCCGTCGATTCCCGTCCTGCGGGTGGGAGTACCGCCCATGCCCGAAGGGCCACGGGGGAGCTCGCTGCGAGTTCCGGTCACCGTCCGTTCGGGGCCCGTGTCAAGGCGTTCGTGGCACTCACCAAGCCCCGGGTCATCGAGCTGCTGCTGATGACGACGGTCCCGGTGATGTTCCTGGCGGCGGAGGGCGTGCCCGACCTGTGGCTGGTCCTCGCCACCTGCGTCGGCGGCTACCTGTCCGCCGGCGGCGCCGGCGCGTTCAACATGTACATCGACCGGGACATCGACGCGCTGATGGACCGCACGTCCCAGCGGCCGCTGGTCACCGGCATGGTCAGCCCGCGCGAGTGCCTGGTGTTCGCCTCCGCGCTCGCCGTCGGGTCCACCGTCTGGTTCTGGGTCCTGGTCAACCCGCTCTCCGCGATGCTGTCGCTCGGGGCCCTGGTCTTCTACGTCGTGGTCTACACGATGTGGCTCAAGCGGCGCACCGCGCAGAACATCGTCTGGGGCGGCATCGCCGGCTGCATGCCGGTCTTCATCGGCTGGTCCGCGGTCACCGGCTCGGTCTCCTGGGCCGCGCTCATCCTCTTCCTCGTCATCTTCTTCTGGACGCCGCCGCACTACTGGCCGCTGTCGATGAAGGTCAAGGACGACTACGAGCGGGTGGGCGTGCCGATGCTGCCCGTCGTCGCGGGCAACAAGGTGGTGGCCCGGCAGATCGTGGCGTACAGCTGGGTCATGGTGGGTGTGTCGATGCTGCTGTGGCCGCTGGGCTACACCGGCTGGTTCTACCCCGTGGTGGCCGCGATGCTGGGCGCGTTCTGGCTCAAGGAGGCGCACGGGCTGCAGGCCCGCGCCAAGGCCGGGATCACCGGATCGAAGCTCAAGGAGATGCGGCTGTTCCACTGGTCCATCACCTATGTCTCGCTGCTCTTCGTCGCGGTCGCGGTGGACCCCTTCATCCGCTGACCCCTCCGGCGACGTCCGGCCGCCGGACCGGCGCCGGGCCGCACCGGGCCGCCGCGGCGTCACCGGGCTGACGCGGCCCCGCGGACCGCTCCGGGCCCACCGGGCGAGCGGCCACCGGGGCCGCCCCCGGAGCCCGCGACGGGACGTTGTCCGGGTCACCGGGACCGCTCCACGGACGGCCCTTCCTCCGCCGATTACTCGCGGGTAGCATCGGTGGTATGGCAGACACCCAGCAGGCGGGCCCCGAGCAGCAGGCGGGCGCGGACAAGCGCGCCGAGAAGCACGCCAAGCGCCTCGCCCACCAGATCACATCCTTCGCCGACAGCCACGGCGGCGGCGCGGAGGGCCAGCTCGCGCACATCGCCCGCGGCACCACCCGGATCGCCCTCGTCGGCGCCGACGGAGAGTGGGGCAACCTCGTGGCCCCCTCCTACGAGGCCGCCCGGCGCGCCGCCGAGATCGCCGGCCTCACGCTCCACGACGAGTTCGACGGCGAGCTCGCGGCCAAGGTCCGCACCGGCCGGTACGAGTGGTCGCGGATGGCCGGCATCCAGATCGGCGGCCCCGCCAACGACTAGCGGCGGCGGTACCGCGCTCCGGCCCAGCGGCGGCGGTCCCGCGCCCGGCCCGGGTGCGCGGGGCGGCACCGTCCGCGGAGCACCGGCCGCCCGGCGGGGAGACCCGTCCGGACGCGCGGGCGGCCGGCGGCGCCGACGGATGCGCCCGCTCGGTCATGGACAGCGGATGTGCCCGGTCATGAATAGGGGATGTGCCCCGTTATGGACGGGGGATGTGCCCGGTCATGGACAGGGGTGGGGGGGGGGGGGGCGGGGGGGGGGGGGGGCCCCCCCCGGGGGGGGCCCGGGGGGGCGGGGGGGGGGGGGGGGCCCCGCCCCCCGCCCCCCCCCGCGGCGCCCCCGGCCCCC
>NZ_JBIRFT010000017.1:0-104877 GCF_044327625.1 Streptomyces sp. NPDC018031 | reverse complement strand
TGGCCCGGGGTGGGGCCCGGTACTGTATTGGGGTGGGGCCCCGTTTTGGGGGGGGGTTGGGGCCGGTCATTGCCCGGGGGGGGGCCCCCCCCGGGCGGGGGGGGGGGCCCACACCCCTGTCCATGACCCTTTCGGTTCCGGTGCCGGTACGGGCCCGGAACCGGTCCCCGCGCCGGCCGTCCCGGGGCACCGCCCGGGTGTCCCGGCGCTCGCGCACCGCCGGACCGGGGCCCGGCGGTGGGCCGGGCCGCGGGTGCCCGGCGGGCGCCGGGCACCGTGTCACCGGCCGGCGAGCGCCCGGTCCTGGGCCCCGGCCGCGGCGCTCGCCGCAGCGGACGCCTCCGGGACCTCCGCGGCGGGTCCGCCGGGCTCGTCGGGGGCGGCGGCGGCCGGCTCCCGGCCCCGCTCGCGCTGCGCCAGGAAGACCCGCAGGACCGCGATCCACACCAGGCACGAGCCGAACATGTGGGCGCCGACGACCACCTCGGGCAGGTGCGTGAAGTACTGCACGTAGCCGATCACGCCCTGGCCGAGCAGCACCACGAACAGCTCCACCACGGTGCGGCGGGTGGCCGCGGGGGCGCCGACCGCCCGCAGGGTGAACCACAGCGCGACGGTGAGCCCCACCACGATGTAGACGAAGTCCACGTGCAGCTGGGTGATCTCCTGCCAGTCCAGCGGGATGCGGTGCACCTTCTCCGCGTCACCGGCGTGCGGTCCGGAGCCGGTCACCACGGTGCCGATCACGATCAGCGCCGCGGTGGCCGCCAGCAGCACCCAGGTCAGCTGCCGGACCGGCCGGGCCACCAGGTCGCGCGGCGGCGCGTCGCCCTCCCGCACCCGCTGCCAGGTCAGCACGGCCACCGTGAGCAGCGCGGTGGAGAGCAGGAAGTGCGAGCTGACGATGTACGGGTTGAGGCCGGTGAGCACCGTGATGCCGCCGACCACCGCGTTGCCCATGACGATCCAGAACTGGATCCAGCCCAGCCTGGTGAGCGAGTGGCGCCAGGGCCGGTGGCACCGGGCGGCGAGGATCACCACGCCGACGACCGCGGACAGCACGTAGGTCAGCAGGCGGTTGCCGAACTCGATGACGCCGTTGATGCCCATCGCATGTGTCGGGGCCAGGCTCTCCTCGGTGCACGTCGGCCAGGTCGGGCAGCCGAGCCCGGACTGGGTGAGCCGGACGGCACCACCGGTCACGACGATGACCACGGCCATCACCACGGCGGTCATGGCCGCCCGGCGCACGAAGCGTTCGGAGGGCTGCCAGCGGCGGGCGAGCAACTCGAAGGGGTTCAGCGAATTCGGCACGGACCCATCGTAGGCGGGAGCTTGTGCAGCTTTTCACGAGGGGTGGGCCGACGCGGTCCGCGCGCTCCGGGAAGGGGCACGGGCGGGGTGCCGGGAGGCGCCGGCGGGGGGCGCGGCGGCCGGGCCCGCGGCGGTGCCGCGGGCCCGGCGGAGGGTACCGCGCCCGGCGGCGGGCGGCCTCACTCCCAGCGGAAGAAGCGGGCCGCCGCCGCCAGGCCCAGCACCGCCCACCCGGCGAGCACGCCCAGCTCGGCCCACGGCATCCCGGCGCCGTCGCGGAGCACGTCCCGCAGCCCGTCCGACAGGGCCGCGATCGGCAGCAGCCGGAGCACCGGCTCCACCGCGTCCGGGAACTTCTCCAGCGGCACCATCACCCCGCCGCCGACCAGCAGCAGCAGGAAGACCAGGTTGGCCGCGGCCAGCGTCGCCTCGGCCTTCAGGGTGCCGGCCATCAGCAGGCCCAGCCCGGAGAAGGCCGCGGTGCCCAGCAGCAGCAGCGCGAGGACCGCGAGCGGACTGCCGTGCGGCGACCAGCCGAGCGAGTACGCGATGGCCACCAGCAGCGCCACCTGCAGCGCCTCGGTGACCAGGACCGAGCAGGTCTTGGCGGTCATCAGCGCCCAGCGCGGCAGCGGTGAGGCGCCCAGCCGCTTCAGTACCCCGTACCGCCGCTCGAAGCCGGTCGCGATGGCCTGGCCGGTGAAGGCGGTGGACAGCACGGCCAGCGCCAGCACGCCGGGGGTGAGGAAGTCGACGGCCTCGCCCTCGCCGGTGTCCACGATGTCGACGGTGCCGAACAGCAGCAGCACCAGGGCCGGGATGATCACGGTGAGCAGCAGCTGCTCGCCGTTGCGCAGCAGCATCCGGGTCTCCAGCGCGGCCTGCGCGCGGATCATCCGCGGCAGCGGGGCGGCGCCGGGCCGGGGGGTGAAGGTGCCGGTGGTGGTCATCCGCGCAGCTCCTTGCCGGTCAGTTCGAGGAAGACGTCCTCCAGGGTGTGCCGCTCGACGGAGATCCGGTCGGGCAGTACGCCGTGCTGTGCGCACCAGGAGGTGACGGTGGCCAGCAGCTGCGGGTCGACCTTCCCGGTGATCCGGTAGCTGCCGGGGGCGGACTCGGCGGCGGCGGTGTCCGCGGGCAGCGCCTTGAGGAGGGAGGCCAGGTCCAGGGCGGGCCGGCCGGTGAAGCGCAGGGTGTTCTCCGCGCCGCCCCGGCACAGCTGCTCCGGGCTGCCCTGGGCGATCACCTTGCCGGCGTCGATGATCGCGACGTCGTCGGCGAGCTGCTCGGCCTCGTCCATGTGGTGGGTGGTGAGCACGACGGTGACGCCGTCCCGCCGCAGGTCGCGGACGAGGTCCCAGGTGGCGCGGCGGGCCTGCGGGTCGAGGCCGGCGGTGGGTTCGTCGAGGAAGACCAGCTCCGGGCGGCCGACGACGGCCATCGCGAGGGCGAGGCGCTGCTGCTGGCCGCCGGAGAGCCGCCGGTAGGTGGTGCGGCCGCAGGAGCCCAGCCCCAGCCGGTCGATCAGCATGTCCACGTCCAGGGGGTGGGCGTGCAGCCGGGCGGTGTGCCGCAGCATCTCCTCCGCGCGGGCCCCCGAGTACACGCCGCCGGACTGGAGCATCACCCCGATCCGGGGCCGCAGCGCGGCGGCGTCGGCGACCGGGTCGAGCCCGAGCACGCGGACGGTGCCCGAGTCGGGTCCGCGGTAGCCCTCGCAGATCTCCACGGTGGTGGTCTTGCCCGCCCCGTTGGGGCCGAGTACGGCGGTGACGGCGGAACGGGCGACGGACAGGTCCAGCCCGTTCACCGCGGTCTTGGTTCCGTACCGTTTGACCAGGCCGACGACCTCGACGGCGGGCACCTCCCGGTCGCGGCCGGGGGAGGGCTCTTCTCGCATGCCGGGCAGTCTACGAAGCGGGCGCGCCGGGCGGGGCGGCAGGTCGAGGAGGCGTCCGCGGAGTGATCGTTTCCGCAGGTCAGGTTAGGTGTACCTAAGTGATGCACCCCACCGTGGTCCTCCCATCGGCGGCTTGTGTCCCTCCGGAGAATTACGCAACAATGGCGTTGTGAAATACGCGAGCGAGGACCGGAAGGGACGCGCGGCCAAGCCGGTCGCGGGCCCCCGCGCGTCCACGCCGGGCGGCACCGCCGCCGCCGCGTCCGCGGACGAGCAGCAGGGCACCCGCAACCGGGTGGCCCGCTCCATCCTCGACCACGGCCCCTCCACCGCCGCCGAGCTCGCGCTCCGGCTGGAGCTCACCCAGGCGGCCGTCCGCCGTCACCTGGACGCACTGGTGGCCGAGGGCGTGGTGGAGCCGCGGGAGAAGCGGGTCTACGGAGCCCGCAGCCGGGGCAGGCCCGCCAAGAGCTTCGCGCTCACCGACTGCGGCCGGGACGCCTTCGAGCAGGCCTACGACCAGCTGGCGGTGGACGCGCTGGGCTGGATCGCGCAGAGCGCGGGCGGCGGGGCGCGGGGCGAGGCCGCGGTGGCCGCGTTCGCCCGGGCCCGGCTCGCCGCCCAGGCGGAGGGGTACCGGCAGGCGGTCGAAGCGGCGGACCCCGCCCGACGGGCCGAGGCTCTCGCCGGCGCCCTCACCGCGGACGGGTACGCTGCCACGGCGCGCAGCGCGCCCAACTCGTCCCAGGGTGAGCAGCTCTGCCAGCACCACTGCCCGGTCGCCCACGTCGCCGAGCAGTACCCGCAGCTGTGCGAGGCGGAGACCGAGGTCTTCTCCCGCCTGCTGGGGACCCATGTGCAGCGTCTCGCCACCATCGCCCACGGCGACGGTGTGTGCACGACGTTCATTCCGCGCGGCGGAGCACAGTCCGCGAACACCAGTCAGACCACCACAGCACCATCTACCAGCACGGCCGGGAGGAACCCCGAATGACTCTCCCCACGGAGACTGCTCACCCCGAGCTCGAGGGTCTGGGCAACTACGAGTACGGCTGGGCCGACTCCGACATCGCTGGCGCAGCGGCGAAGCGGGGCCTGTCGGAGGAGGTCGTCCGCGACATCTCGGCGAAGAAGTCCGAGCCGGAGTGGATGCTGAAGCTGCGGCTGAAGGGTCTGAAGCTCTTCGGTAAGAAGCCCATGCCGACCTGGGGCTCCGACCTCACCGGTATCGACTTCGACAACATCAAGTACTTCGTCCGCTCCACCGAGCAGCAGGCGGCCTCCTGGGAGGACCTGCCCGAGGACATCAAGAACACCTACGACAAGCTGGGCATCCCGGAGGCGGAGAAGCAGCGCCTGGTCGCCGGTGTCGCCGCGCAGTACGAGTCGGAGGTCGTCTACCACCAGATCCGCGAGGACCTGGAGGAGCAGGGCGTCATCTTCCTGGACACCGACACCGCGCTCAAGGAGCACCCGGAGCTCTTCAAGGAGTACTTCGGCACCGTGATCCCGGCGGGCGACAACAAGTTCGCCTCGCTGAACACGGCCGTGTGGTCCGGCGGCTCCTTCATCTACGTGCCGAAGGGCGTGCACGTGGAGATCCCGCTCCAGGCCTACTTCCGGATCAACACCGAGAACATGGGCCAGTTCGAGCGGACGCTGATCATCGTCGACGAGGACGCCTACGTCCACTACGTCGAGGGTTGTACCGCGCCGATCTACAAGTCGGACTCGCTGCACTCCGCGGTCGTCGAGATCATCGTGAAGAAGGGCGGCCGCTGCCGCTACACGACCATCCAGAACTGGTCGAACAACGTCTACAACCTGGTCACCAAGCGCGCCGTTGCGTACGAGGGCGCGACCATGGAGTGGGTCGACGGCAACATCGGCTCCAAGGTCACCATGAAGTACCCGGCCGTCTACCTGATGGGCGAGCACGCCAAGGGCGAGACCCTGTCCATCGCCTTCGCGGGCGAGGGCCAGCACCAGGACGCGGGCGCCAAGATGGTCCACATGGCCCCGAACACCTCCTCCAACATCGTCTCCAAGTCGGTGGCGCGAGGCGGCGGCCGCACCTCCTACCGCGGTCTGATCGAGATCGGCGAGGGCGCCGAGGGCTCCAAGTCCAACGTGCTCTGCGACGCGCTGCTGGTGGACACCATCTCCCGCTCCGACACCTACCCCTACGTGGACGTCCGTGAGGACGACGTGTCGATGGGCCACGAGGCGACGGTGTCCAAGGTCAGCGACGACCAGCTCTTCTACCTGATGAGCCGCGGACTCTCCGAGGACGAGGCCATGGCGATGATCGTGCGGGGCTTCGTGGAGCCGATCGCGCGTGAGCTGCCCATGGAGTACGCGCTGGAGCTCAACCGGCTGATCGAGCTGCAGATGGAAGGCGCGGTCGGCTGACGCCGACGGTCCCTTCCCTGCCCCGCAGTCCGGGGCGACAGACGCGAACGCAACACGAGGCAGAGAGAGAGCAGTACGACAGCCATGGCTGAAATCATTCCGGCCGGCAGCACCACCGACGGTGCGATCCAGGTGGGCGGCCAGCCCGCCGACGCGCGGGTCAGCGCCCCCGCCTCGTACGACGTGGCGGACTTCCCGGTGCCGCACGGCCGTGAGGAGGAATGGCGCTTCACTCCGCTGGAGCGCCTGCGGGGCCTGCACGACGGCTCCGCCGTCGCCGACGGCGGCGTCAAGGTCGAGGTGACCGCGCCCGAGGGCGTCACCGTGGAGACCGTCGGCCGCGACGACGCGCGCCTGGGCAAGGCCGGGAAGCCGGTGGACCGGGTCGCCGCGCAGGCGTACAGCTCCTTCGAGAAGGCCTCCGTGGTCACCGTCGCCAAGGACGCCGTGCTGACCGAGCCGGTCCGCATCGCCGTGCACGGTGAGGGCGGCACCGCCTACGGCCACCAGCTGGTCGAGGTCGGCGCCTTCGCCGAGGCCGTGGTCGTCATCGACCACACCGGTGACGCCACCCTCGCCGCGAACGTCGAGTTCGTGGTGGGGGACGGGGCCAAGCTCACCGTGGTCTCGGTCCAGGACTGGGCGGACACCGCCGTGCACGCCGCCCAGCACACCGCGCTGGTCGGCCGCGACGCGTCCTTCAAGTCGGTGGTGGTGACCTTCGGCGGCGACCTGGTCCGGCTGCACCCGCGGGTCGTCTACGGCGCCCCCGGCGGTGAGGCCGAGCTGTACGGCCTGTACTTCACCGACAACGGGCAGCACCAGGAGCACCGCCTCTTCATCGACCACGACACCCCGCACTGCCGCAGCAACGTCGCCTACAAGGGCGCGCTGCAGGGGCAGGACGCGCACGCGGTGTGGATCGGCGACGTGCTCATCCGGGCGGCCGCCGAGGGCACCGAGACCTACGAGCTCAACCGCAACCTGGTCCTCACCGACGGCGCGCGGGTGGACTCGGTCCCGAACCTGGAGATCGAGACCGGCGAGATCGTCGGCGCCGGCCACGCCTCGGCCACCGGCCGGTTCGAGGACGAGCAGCTGTTCTACCTGATGGCGCGCGGCATCCCGGCCGAGGAGGCCCGACGCCTGGTGGTCCGCGGCTTCTTCGCCGAACTCGTCCAGCAGATCGGTCTGCCGGACGTGGAGGAGCGGCTGATCGCCAAGATCGAGGCAGAGCTGGAGGCGTCCGTAGCATGACCGCCGCCTTCGTTCGCGCCTGTGCGCTGAGCGAGCTCGAGGAGGACACCCCGAAACGGGTCGAGCTCGACGGCACCCCGGTGTCCCTCGTCCTGACCGAGGGCGAGGTGTTCGCGATCAACGACATCTGCTCGCACGCGAACGTCTCCCTCTCCGAGGGTGAGGTGGAGGACTGCTCCATCGAGTGCTGGCTGCACGGCTCCAGCTTCGACCTCCGCACCGGCAAGCCCTCCGGCCTGCCCGCGACGCGCCCTGTCCCCGTATACCCCGTAAAGATCGAAGGAGACGGCCCAGACGCTTCTGTGCTCGTCTCCGTCACCCAGGAGTCCTGAGGCACCCATGGCAACGCTTGAGATCCACGACCTGCACGTCTCCGTCGAGGCCGAGAGCGGCCCCCGCGAGATCCTGCGCGGCGTCGACCTGACCGTGAAGCAGGGTGAGACCCACGCCATCATGGGCCCCAACGGCTCCGGCAAGTCCACCCTGGCGTACTCCCTGGCCGGGCACCCGAAGTACACCATCACCGGCGGCACCGTGACCCTCGACGGCGAGGACGTCCTGGAGATGTCCGTCGACGAGCGCGCCCGGGCCGGCGTCTTCCTCGCCATGCAGTACCCGGTCGAGGTCCCCGGTGTCTCCGTCTCCAACTTCCTGCGCACCTCCGCCACCGCGATCCGCGGCGAGGCGCCGAAGCTGCGCACCTGGGTGAAGGAGGTCAAGGAGGCCATGGAGCGTCTCCAGATGGACCCCGCCTTCGCCGAGCGGAACGTCAACGAGGGCTTCTCCGGCGGTGAGAAGAAGCGCCACGAGATCCTCCAGCTGGAGCTCCTCAAGCCGAAGATCGCGATCCTCGACGAGACCGACTCCGGCCTGGACGTCGACGCGCTGCGGGTGGTCTCCGAGGGCGTCAACCGGGTCCGCGAGTCCGGCGAGGTCGGCACCCTGCTGATCACCCACTACACGCGCATCCTGCGCTACATCAAGCCCGACCAGGTCCACGTCTTCGCCGCGGGCCGGATCGCCGAGTCCGGTGGCCCGGAGCTCGCCGACAAGCTGGAGGCCGAGGGCTACGAGGCATATGTGAAGGGTGGCGCCACCGCATGACACAGCTGCCGGGCCTCCTCGACACCGAGGCGATTCGCAAGGACTTCCCGATCCTGGACCGCGTGGTCCACGACGGGAAGAAGCTCGTGTACCTGGACAACGCGGCGACCTCGCAGAAGCCGCGCCAGGTGCTCGACGTGCTGAACGAGCATTACGAGCGGCACAACGCCAACGTTCACCGCGGCGTGCACGTGCTCGCCGAGGAGGCCACGGCGCTGTACGAGGGCGCCCGCGACAAGATCGCCGCCTTCGTCAACGCTCCGAGCCGCGACGAGGTGATCTTCACCAAGAACGCGTCGGAGTCGCTGAACCTCGTGGCCAACATGCTCGGCTGGGCCGACGAGCCCTATCGGGTGGACAGCGAGACCGAGATCGTCATCACCGAGATGGAGCACCACTCCAACATCGTGCCGTGGCAGCTGCTGGCGCAGCGCACCGGCGCGAAGCTGAAGTGGTTCGGTCTCACCGACGACGGCCGGCTCGACCTGTCGAACATCGACCAGATCATCACGGAGCGGACCAAGGTCGTCTCCTTCGTGCTGGTCTCCAACATCCTCGGCACGTTCAACCCGGTCGAGGCGATCGTGCGCCGCGCCCAGGAGGTCGGCGCCCTCGTGGTGATCGACGCCTCCCAGGCCGCCCCGCACATGCCGCTGGACGTCCAGTCCCTCCAGGCCGACTTCGTGGCGTTCACCGGCCACAAGATGTGCGGCCCGGACGGCATCGGCGTCCTGTGGGGCCGCCAGGAGCTGCTGGAGGACCTGCCGCCGTTCCTCGGCGGCGGCGAGATGATCGAGACCGTCTCGATGCACTCCTCCACCTACGCTCCCGCGCCGCACAAGTTCGAGGCCGGTACGCCCCCGATCGCGCAGGCCGTGGGCCTGGGCGCGGCGGTCGACTACCTCACCTCGATCGGTATGGACCGGATCGCCCAGCACGAGCACGCGATAACGGGGTACGCCCTGGAGCGCCTGCGCGAGGTCCCGGACCTGCGGATCATCGGCCCCACCACGGCCGAGGACCGCGGCGCGGCGGTCTCCTTCACGCTCGGCGACATCCACCCGCACGACGTGGGCCAGGTCCTCGACGAGCTGGGCATCGCGGTCCGGGTCGGTCACCACTGTGCCCGCCCGGTCTGCCTCCGCTACGGAATTCCGGCGACCACGCGAGCGTCGTTCTATCTGTACTCCACGCCGGCCGAGGTGGACGCCCTGGTCGACGGCCTGGAGCACGTTCGCAACTTCTTCCGGTAGGGGCTGCCTCGTGAAGCTGGATTCGATGTACCAGGACGTCATCCTGGACCACTACAAGCACCCGCACGGCCGCGGGCTGCGGGACGGTGACGCCGAGGTCCACCATGTCAACCCGACCTGCGGTGACGAGATCACGCTGCGGGTGCGGTACGACGGTGAGAGGATCGAGGACGTCTCCTACGAGGGCCAGGGGTGCTCGATCAGCCAGGCCAGTGCCTCGGTACTCAACGAGCTGCTGGTCGGCAAGGACCTGACCGAGGCGCGCACCATCCAGGAGACCTTCCTGGAGCTGATGCAGTCCAAGGGCCGCATCGAGCCCGACGAGGCGATGGAGGAGGTGCTGGAGGACGCGGTCGCGTTCGCCGGCGTCTCCAAGTACCCGGCGCGGGTGAAGTGCGCGCTGCTGAGCTGGATGGCCTGGAAGGACGCCACCGCCCAGGCACTGGGCGAGAACGCTGCGAGGAAGACCGCATGAGCGACAGCACCGACACCACCGCCGAGACCCCCGCGGCCACCGCCGCCCCGGGCCTCACGCCCGCGACGGAGGAGGAGATCCGCGAGGCGCTGTACGACGTCGTCGACCCCGAGCTGGGCATCGACGTGGTCAACCTCGGTCTGATCTACGGCGTCCACATCGACGACGCCAACATCGCCACCATCGACATGACGCTGACCTCGGCGGCCTGCCCGCTGACCGACGTCATCGAGGACCAGGCGAAGTCGGCCACCGAGGGCCTCGTCAACGAGCTGCGGATCAACTGGGTCTGGATGCCCCCGTGGGGCCCGGACAAGATCACCGACGAGGGGCGCGAGCAACTCCGCGCACTCGGGTTCAACGTCTGAGAGACGGACGGCGGACCCGGCCCCCGGCAGCCCGGGGCCACCGGACGCGCCGCCTCCCCGGGCCCGGCGGAACGATTCGCCGGGGGTCGGGAGACCTCCAGCGTGACGACGGCCCCGCCACCCCATCGGGGGTGGTGGGGCCGCCGTTCGGGCTGTGCTGGGCACCTCACCGCCGGTGATCCGTAACCACCGCCGGTGAACGGCGTTGGGTCCGGCGTGGGAGACAGTGGCCGCCCGCCGCAGGGCAAGACCTTTCTGGAGAAGGCCGCGATCGTGGTCGCGCCCGGCTCGGTCATCTTCGCGATGCTGTACTACCTGGGCCGCACCCGGGTGAACGCCTACTACTCGGTGTTCGGGATCTCCGTGACCGAGCTGGGACTGTCCACCGAGGAGTTCCTGCTCGCCAGCCCCAACGCCACCTTCTTCCCGCTGTGGATCCTGCTGCTGGCCGGACTGCTCGGGCTGATGGGCTTCGCCGTGCTCGACCGGCGGCTGGCCCGCACCGAGGCGTCCCGGTCCCGGCGGCGGATCTACCGGGCGGCCGCGGTGACGGGCGCGGTGCTCCTGCTGTTCTCCTTCGTCGCCGTCTACGTCCGGCCCGGCTGGTACGTGGCACCGCTGCTCGGGGGGCTGGGGGCGGCGGCGGCCATCTTCGGGCTGGCGCTCCGGCGGGGCGGCTCGCGGGCCGCCGCCGAGGGGCCGGCCCCCGGCGGGCCGGGCGCCGGCCGGGAGCGGCTGCGCACCCTCGTCGGCGCGGTGCTGGTGGCCATGCTGACCCTGTGCGTGTTCTCCGGGGTGGCCTGGTACGTGCACCGGGAGGGCCGGGCGGTGGCGCTGCGCGAGCTCAGGGAAGGGCTGGACGACCGGCCCAGCGTGCGGGTGTACGCCGCCAGGCCGGTGTTCGGCATCCCCGAGCGGCTGCTGGAGAAGTACCAGCCCTACCGCTACGTGTACGACCGGTTCGCCGTGCTGACCACCTCGAGCACCCGCTACTACCTGGTGCCCCGGACCCCGCCGGTGCGGCGGCTGGTGACCGTCCGGCGGGACGACCCGGCGCTGCGGGTGGAGGTCGAACAGGCGGTCATGAAGCGGGGCCGGTGACCTCCGGTTCCGGCGCGGACGGCTCCGGCGGCGACGGCGGGGTGTCCGGTTGCGGTTCGACGGGGGGCTCGGTGGTGGGACCGGTGGGCCCGTCGGTGACGCCGCCGGTGGGGCCGGTCGGCCCGGTGGGCCCGGTGGGCCCGGTGGGCCCGGTGGGCCCAGGCGGTGTGGTGCCCCCCGGGGACCGGGTGGTGGTGTCGCCGTTCCCGGGCAGCGCCACCGCGGTGACCGCGGCCCGGATGTCCGGGGCCGTCCCGTCGAACTCCACCACCAGCTCCGCGGTACTGCTGCCCGCGGTGGCCGGGACGAAGCGGAACAGCACCTGGCAGGACTTGCCGGGCTCCAGCGTCTTCCCCGAGCACCCGTCGTACGGTTTGCTGATCTCCCCCTGCCTGACCGCCCTGGCCGGCGCGCCGGCCGAGGACCGCTCGCGCATGGCGGTGTCCTCCACCTTCTGCGACCGTTCCGTCTCGTTGCGGATCTCGGCCGCCAGCTCCGCCTTGTCGCCCGCCTTCACCTCGGGGAACTCGGGTTCGCCCTTCGTCGGCTCCCGGCTGTCGGTGGAGAACTCCACCTCGGACCGCTTGGCACCGCTCTCCACCTCGGGCAGCGCCGAGCCACCGGAGGGGGAGCAGCCGGGCAGCGCCAGCACCACCCCGGCCAGCAGCGGCACCGCGAACCGGCGGCCGGCGGTCCGGTGGCGCCCAGGCCGGCCGCCGGCGCGGGAGTGTGCCCTGGCACCGGACATGAGATTCCTCCGCTTCCGTCTCTCGCGCACCGCGGTGGCCCGGTCGTCGGTCCCGATGTGCCGATCGAGCCTCGCACGCCGGTACGCACCGGACGGGCAGCCGCCACGCCGGGCAGCCGCCGATCACCCGGCCAGGCGCACCCGTACCGGGCACCGGAACCGCTCCCCGGCCGGGGGCGCCGGGCGAGCCGGGCACCTCGGTGCCCGCTCAACGAGACCGGTTCGCCTCGGGCGGCCCGGTCCGGTTAGCGTTCGGACATGACCGACGCAGCAACCACCACCCCGAACCCCCGCACCACCGGTGCCGTCGCCGCCGGCCTGGCCACCGTGGCCGCCGACGGCACCGTCCTGGACACCTGGTACCCCGCCCCCGAGCTGGTCGCCGAGCCCGGCCCGTCGGGGACCGAGCGGCTGTCCGCCGAGCGCGCCGCCGAACTCCTGGGCGAGGCCGCCCCGCGTGCCCTGGGCACCGACCCGCGCCGCGGGGTCGAGGTCGTGGCCGTGCGTACCGTCATCGCCGCCCTGGACGACAAGCCGCTCGACGCGCACGACGCCTACCTGCGCCTGCACCTGCTCTCGCACCGGCTGGTGCGCCCGCACGGCCAGAGCCTCGACGGCATCTTCGGCCTGCTGGCCAACGTCGCCTGGACCAGCCTCGGGCCGGTCGCCGTGGACCAGGTGGAGCGGGTCCGGCTCGCCGCCCGTGCCGAGGGGCTGCAGCTCAATGTGACCAGCATCGACAAGTTCCCGCGGATGACCGACTACGTCACCCCGACCGGGGTGCGGATCGGCGACGCGGACCGGGTGCGGCTCGGTGCCCACCTGGCGGCCGGCACCACGGTGATGCACGAGGGCTTCGTCAACTTCAACGCCGGGACGCTGGGCACCTCCATGGTGGAGGGACGGATCAGCGCCGGGGTCGTGGTCGGTGACGGCTCCGACATCGGTGGCGGGGCGTCGATCATGGGCACCCTCTCCGGCGGCGGCAAGCAGACCATCTCCATCGGCGAGCGCTGCCTGCTCGGCGCCGAGGCCGGTATCGGCATCTCGCTCGGCGACGAGTGCATCGTGGAGGCCGGCCTGTACGTCACCGCCGGCACCCGGGTGTCGCTGCCGGACGGTGAGGTCGTCAAGGCGGTGGAGCTCTCCGGGGCGAACAACCTCCTCTTCCGCCGGAACTCCACCAGCGGTGCGGTCGAGGCGCTGCCGCGCACCGGCTCCTGGGGCGGCCTCAACGCGGTGCTGCACAGCAACGACTGAGCCCCGCCCGCCGGCTGCCCCGACGGCCCGCGCCGGATCACCGGCGCGGGCCGTCGGGGAATGCGCGCGGTCCGGCGAGCCGGGCCGGGCCGGAGGGATGCCGCCGGCTTCCCGTGCCGTGTCCCGGCCGGGCCGGCCGGGGCGGGGATCGGGCGGGGCCGGCCGGGGACGGGCGTCAGTCGCCGTCGGCCAGCTCCCGGTAGGCGCGGAGCAGCCGGTCGGTCTCCGCGCTGTCGGCGCACCTCAGCGGCGCCCGGACCGGCCCGGAGGGGAGGCCGAGGGCGCCCAGCAGCGCCTTGGCGGTGACCGTGCCCGGCAGGCCGGAGCACATCATCAGCTCGCAGAGCGGCAGGGCGCGCCCCTGGAGCCGGGCCGCCTCCGCGGTGCCGCCCGCGTCGTAGGCGTCCCACACCGCGCGCAGCCGGGCACCGGCCACGTTGGCGACCGTGCTGACGTATCCCACCCCGCCCACCGCGCGCAGCGGCAGGTGCAGCTCCTCGGCGCCCGCGTAGAAGGCGAGCGGGGTGCGGGAGATCACCTTGGCGCTGTGCAGCAGGTCGTACCCGCAGTCCTTCACCCCGGCGATCCGCGGGTGCTCGGCCAGGGCCAGCATGGTCTCGGTCTCGATGCGGGTGCCGGTGCGGGCCGGGATGTCGTAGAGCATGACGGGGATGCCGACGGCGTCGGCGACGGTCCGGAAGTGGTCCGCCACGGCGTCCTGCGGCGGGCGGCTGTAGTAGGGGGTGACCACCAGCAGGCCGTGCGCGCCCGCCCGTTCGGCGGCCCGGGACAGCTCGACCGTGTGCCGGGTGTCGCTGGTGCCGACCCCCGCGGTGATCCGCGCCCGGTCGCCGACCGCCTCCACCACGGCCCGGACCAGCGCCTCCTTCTCGGCGTCGGTGGTGGTGGGCGACTCGCCGGTGGTGCCGTTGAGCACCAGGCCGTCGCACCCGCCGTGGTCCACCAGACGCACCGCGAGCTCCTGGGCCGCGGCCGGGTCGAGCCGGCCGTCGGCGGTGAAGGGGGTGACCATGGCGGCGTTGGTACGGCCGAACGGGCCCAGGGACATGGTTGTCACACTCCGTGCGTCGAGGGGTTCTCCGCCGGATTCTGGGCCCGTACCGCCGTGCAGGTCTATTTAAATGTGCTGGTCGGACAGTTGAGACTTGCTACGGCTTGATCCGCACCACCTGCGGGTCGTGGTCGCTGGCCTGGTCGGCGAACTCCGCGTTGACGTGCACGATGTCGTAGTCGACCTTGCGCAGGTGACGGCTGGTCAGCATGTGGTCGAGCACCTGCGAGTTGCCGTTGTAGACATAGCCGTAGCGCTCGTCGCGCGGCAGCCGGTTCACCAGGTCGGTGAGCACCCCGCCGTCGGTCAGTGTCCTCAGGGCGGGGGAGAACTGGTAGTCGTTGAGGTCACCGGCGACCACCACGTCGGCCCGCGGGTCGATCGCCAGCAGCTCCTTGACGAAGGTGTTGACCGCCTTCGCCTGCTCCCCGCGCTGCTTCTCCGAGCCGCGGGCGGGCGGCTGGAAGCGGCTGTCCAGACCCTGGTCGCCGCCCTTGGAGTTGAAGTGGTTGGCGATCACGAACACCGGGCGGCCGCGGAAGGAGAACTCGCCGACCAGCGGCTTGCGGCTGTCGGTCCAGGCGCTGTCGGCCGGGGCGATCCGGCCGGGCGAGACGGACAGGCCGGCCGTGCCGCCGTTGTCGACCGCCCGCACCGCGGTGGTCGCGTCGCCGCCCGGGACGTCGGTGAAGGACACCCGCTCGGGGTTGTACAGGAAGGCCACCCGGATGTTGCCGCCGGGCTGGCCGCCGTCCTGGTCGTCGACCGGGTCGATCTGCCGCCACCGGTAGGCGGGGCCGCCGGCCGCGGCGATGGCGTCGGTCAGCTTCTTCAGCGTGGCGTCGGCGCCGGTGACCGCGTCGTTGGTGGCGCCGTTGTCGTCCTGGACCTCCTCCAGCGCGACGATGTCGGGGGAGGCCAGGTTGGTCACCAGGGCCTGGGCGAGCCGGTCGAACTTGGCCTGCGCGGTCCGGGCCGAGAGGTTCTCGACGTTGTAGGTGGCCACCGCCAGTTCGTCCGCGGACTGCCGGCGGGTGGTCTCCCGCTCCCGGCCGCCGTCGGTCACCTCGCCCAGCCGGGTCGCCTGGATCTCGTAGCCGCCGAAGTTGTCGTAGTCCAGCGGCCCCTCGGTGGCGCCGGTCAGCTCGTCGCCGACGTCCGCCACCGGGAACGGGGTCTGCGCGTAGGGGATGAGGGAGGCGACCTTCACCCGGCCCGGGTTGGGGTCGCGGTAGGAGTCGTACAGCACGCCGCCGCCGGCGGTGCGGTGGTGCCGCGGTTCGGCGGTGACCCACAGCTCCTTGTGCTCGCTCGTGGCGCCGGTCACCGGGACGTCGCGGACGGCGACCGCCATGCCCTCCAGGGACTCGTAGCGGTCCAGGGCGTAGGAGCGCGGGCGCAGTTCCAGCCCCTCGATGCTGCCGCCGTCCGCCTCCGGGGCGTACCGGTCGGGCACCGTCGACGGCCTGAGCACGAAGGCGGCCGGCAGCGCGTTGCCCGAGGAGGTCACCGTCCAGCTCGCCTTGGTGAGCTCGGTGACCGACTGCAGCCCGGCGTCCGCACCGCCGGGGTAGTACTCGGTGACCGTGCCGGAGACCTCCACCGCGTCGCCGACCGCGACCGAGGGCGTGCCGGAGCCGGTGAAGACGAAGATGCCCTCGCTGGTCGCGGCGGACCGGTCGGGGCGCGTGTCCTGGATCCAGAAGCCACGCGCGGAGCCGAAGGCGCGCACGGCGGTGACCGTGCCGGGCACCCCGGTGACCTGCCGGCCGACGAGCGGGGATATCCGGGTGTCGCCCTGGATGTCGTGGATGCGGATCTCGTCGGCGGAGGCGGGCTGCGGGGCGGCCAGCAGGCCGGCCGCGAGGGCCGAGGCGACGACGGCGGTGAGGGCGGCGGGTCTGCGCAGGGCGCGAGCGGACATGGGTGGAAGCCTCCGAGGGGGGTGGGAAAGGGGGGAATTGACCTCTACGCGCGTCAATCTCTTGCGTGAGCATGGCAATTGTCAAGGCTCGGCGGGCATACGGCGGACGGCCGCCCGGTGAACCCCGGCCTCGCGCACGGGCGGGCACCGGCCGGCCGCGCCCCCGGCGTGAGCGCCGAGCGGTCCGCGCCCCCGTGGCCGAATACGTCCGTTGCCCTGGGGGGCCGCCCCCGCCGGACGCGAACACGGTGGCACTCCGTCTACGCTTGGGTGCTGTCCGTTCCCGTCCGCGAGGAGACCTCCGCACCCATGTCCGCAGACCGCCCCACCATGCCGCCGGTGCGGCTGCACACCGACGCGGAACTCGCGCGGGACGCGCTGGCCGCCCCGCTTCTCGCCCGAGCGGCCCGGCTGGCCCGCTGGGCCGGAGCCGGCCGGAGCGTCGACGCGGACGGTCAGCTGCCGGCGGACGGCCTCACCGAGGCCACCGCGCACCTGGGGCTCGCCGACGACGAGGAAGGCCCGCTGCACACCGCGGACGCCTGGCAGCTCGCCCTGGACACCGGACTGGTCGAGTTCACCGAGTTCACCGAGGACACCGACGCGGCGGCGGACGCCCGGGAGACCGGCGCGCCCGGCGGCACCGCCGCGGCCGGCGACGCGCTGGCGACGCTCACCCAGGGCAGCCCGCGCGAGGTGCTCGACCTCTGGCTCGCCGGACTGGAGACCGTGCTGGCCGACGCCGCCTTCCCCGACCTCGCCGACCTCGCCGACGCCTCCGCCGCGGACAGCGCGGACGGCGAACCGGACCTGGACGCCCTGGACTGGAACCCGGAGGAGGAGGCCGACTTCCTCGACGGCGTGCTGGGCAACCTCTACCTGATCACCGCGCTCGACGAGGAGGCCGCCCGGCGGCCGGTACCGCTCCCCGCGCTGGCCGCCTCCATGATCGTCCCCGACGACATGGACGAGCCGACCGACGACGTCCTCGAAGAGGTCTCCGACGCGATGATGCGCCTGGACGACCAGTTCCGGCTGCTGGAGCCGACCGGCATCGTGGCCTACCGCCCGGTGGACGAGGAACTGCTGACGGAGGACGACGGCGAGGGACGCATCCCGGAGACCGACCCGGGGGCGGGAGAACTCGACGCCGAGGACGTGGCCCGCTACGGCATGGTCCGGCTCACCCCGCTCGGCGTCTTCGCGGTGCGCGCCCGGATGCTCGACGCCGGGATCGACGCCCCGGTCGTGGGCGACCTGGCCGGCAAGGGCCCGGAGGTGCTGCTCGACGCGCTGCCCGGCCACCCCGAGACGGCCGCCCGCGCGGAGGCCGAGGCATGGCTCGCCCACCGCGCCCCCGAGACGGCCGCCCGCGAACTGCTCGCGGCCGCCCGGGGCGACGACGGCACGGCCCCGCTGCGCAGGCTCGCCTGCCAGCAGACCCTCGCCCTGGTCGGGGCCGAGGCCGAGCCCGCGCTGCGCGAGGTGCTCGACGACCCCCAGCTGGGCGGACTGGCCCGGGTCTGGCTCGCCGAGCGCGGCGTCCCGGACGTACCGGAACCCCCGCAGGACATGGTGTTCTGGCTGACCGTCGACACCATCGCCGCGCAACTGGCCGCCGACGGCGACACCCAGGAACTGCGCGACCTGGTCGCCGGGCTCGCGGGCACCTCGGAGGGGTTCTTCGACACCGTCTGGCGGGTCGACCACCCGGCGACCGAAGCGGTCCTGGAGGCGATGGGACGGCTGCACCCGGACAAGAAGGCGGCCAAGGCCGCCCGCAAGGCGGCGTTCAAGGCACGATCCCGCCGCGCCTGAACACCCGTCGGCACGACCGGCACCGCCGATGTCGTGCCGAGTTCAACTCCTGTTCGGCCGGGGGCGGGACCGTATGGCCGCAGCCGTCAGTACGGATCCGGCCATCCAGGAGATGACAATGCCGCTCAGCCGCAGAGACTTCGCCAAGCGTTCCGCGTACACCGGAGCGGGGGTCGCCCTCGTCGGCAGTGCCGGGGTGCTCGCCACCGCCCCCGGCGCGATCGCCGCCGAGGTCGACGACGACGGGGCGCACGGCCAGGACGCGGCGCGCGGCGGCCACCGCTTCGGCTACGGCGAGCTGATCCCGGACCCGGACGGCATCCTCGCTCTGCCCGCCGGGTTCAGCTACCGGATCCTCACCCACGCCGGTGTCACCACGCTGGAATCCGGCGAGCCCACCCCCTCCAACCACGACGGCACCGCCGCCTTCGCGGGCCCCCGCGGCACCACCCTGCTGGTCAACAACCACGAGCTCAAGGGCGCGCGGGCGAAGTGGCCGCACCCGGTGCCGCTCACCGAGGGCCTGGTCTACGACCCCGCGGCGGCCGGCGGCTGCACCGTCGTGGAGATCTCCAAGCACGGCGACCACGTCACCGAGTGGGTCGGCATCGCCGGCACCTCCACCAACTGCGCCGGCGGCGCGACCCCCTGGGGCACCTGGCTGACCTGCGAGGAGAACAGCGACCGGGCCGGCCAGAACGGCATGACCAAGGACCACGGCTACGTCTTCGAGGTCGACCCGCGCGACCGCCGCGCCAACCTCGACCCGCGGCCCGTCAAGGCGCTCGGCCGCTACGACCACGAAGCCGTCGTCGTCGACCCCCGCCGCGGTCACCTGTATCTGACCGAGGACGCCGCCGGCCCGAACGGGCTGCTCTACCGCTGGACCCCGCCGCGCGGCTTCGAGCACGGCCGCGGCAAGCTGCGCGGCCTCGCCGACGACGCGGGCGTGCTCCAGGCCGCCCGGTGCTTCGACTCCGGCGGCAACTTCGTCGACGACCTGTCCCGGGCCACCAGGACCGGCACCGTCTACGGCGTGGACTGGATCGACGTACCGGACCGGGACGCCCGGACGGTGCCGGTGCGCAAGCAGTTCGGCGACGGCGAGATCACCCGGGCGCGCAAGCTGGAAGGCATGTGGTGGGCGGACGGCGGCGCCTACGTCGTCTCCAGCTACGCCCGCACCGAGAGCCCCGGGGCGCAGCACGACGGCCAGGTGTGGTTCTACGACCCCAAGCGCCGCACCCTCACCCTCAAGGTGCTGCTGGGCGTCAACCCCGACCCCGGCGCGGACGGCGCCCTGGACGGCCCGGACAACATCACCGTCTCGCCCTACGGGGGGCTGGTCCTCGCCGAGGACGGCGAGGGGGTCCAGCACCTGTTCGGGGCCACCGACGACGGCCGGACCTACCCGATCGCGCGGAACGAGCTGAACATCGGCACCGCGGAGGAGCCGGAGTACAGCGAGTTCGCCGGCGTCGTCTTCTCGCCCGACGGCCGGACCCTGTACGCCGGCATCCAGACGCCCGGCATCCTGGTGGCCATCACCGGCCCGTGGCGCCGGCACCGCGCCCGCGGCTGAGCCGTCCGCCGGGCCCGGGAATCCCCGGCGTCCGGCTCCGCGTTGGAACGGGCGTGACCGCAACGCTACGGAGCACCCCGTTCTCGGTCCTGGACCGCTCCCGCACCCGGCAGGGCCGGGAGCCGGCCCAGGCACTGCGCGACACCGTCCGGTTCGCCCAGCGGGCGGAGGCGCTCGGCTACCACCGCTTCTGGGTCTCCGAGCACCACGGGGTGCCCGGCGTCGCCGGTTCCGCGCCCACCGTGCTGGCCGCCGCGGTCGCGGCGGCCACCTCCCGGATCAGGGTCGGCACCGGAGGGGTGATGCTCCCCAACCACCAGCCGCTGGTGGTCGCCGAGCAGTTCGGGGTGCTGGAGTCGCTCTTCCCGGGCCGTATCGACATGGGGCTGGGCCGTTCGGTCGGCTTCACCGACGGCATCCGGCGGGCCCTGGGGCGGGACAAGGACGCGGCCGAGGGCTTCGGCGGCCAGCTGACCGAACTGCTGGGCTACTTCACCGGCGACCGGGCGGAGCACCCGCGGGTGCGCGCCCGCCCCGCCGAAGGCCTCCGGCTTCCGGCGTTCGTCCTGGCCACCGGCTCGGGAGCGGAGATCGCCGCGGCGCACGGGCTGCCCCTGGTGATCGGCGCGGTCCGGGGCGAGGAGACGATGCTGCGCGCCATCGACGGCTACCGTGCGCGGTTCCGCCCCTCGGTGTGGGGCGAGCACCCCCATGTGGTGGTGGCCGCCAACGTGGCGGTGGCGGCGACCCGGGAGGAGGCCCGGGAACTGCTGGTCCCGGAGGCGTGGGCGAGCGCGTACTCCCGTACGCACGGCGAGTTCCCGCCGCTCGCGCCGGTCTCGGAGATCGCCGCGCGGACGATGAGCGACCGGGAGCGCACCCTGTTCGAGGAAGCGATGCGCGGCCATGTGCAGGGGACAGAGGAGGAGGTCGAGGCGGCGCTGACCGGCCTGATCGGCCGCACCGGCGCGGACGAGGTCCTGGTCACCACCAGCAGCCACGACCGGGCGGCGCTGCTGGACTCCTACCGCAGGCTGGCCAGGCTGGCCGGGCTCTCGGCCGGCGCCGGACCGGCCCCCGGGGCGCCGGAGCCCCCGGGGGCCGGCCGGGACGGAACCCCGCCGCCCCGGCCGGCGGCCGTGGCCTAGAGGGCCTTGCCGCCGGGCTTGACCATGCCCCGCACGGTGCGCGAGTCGACGTACTCGCCCAGCGCGGTCATCTCCCACTCGCCGGAGAACTGCTTGATCATCTTCGCCATCAGCACCCCGGTGCGCGGCTCGGCGTGGGTCAGGTCGAAGCGCACCAGTTCCTCGTTGGTGCCGGCGTCCAGCAGCCGGCAGTAGGCCTTGGCGACGTCGGTGAACTTCTGCCCGGAGAAGGAGTTGACCGTGAAGACCAGGCCGGTGACCTCCGGGGGCAGCCCGCCGAGGTGGACGGTGATCACCTCGTCGTCCCCGCCGCCCTCACCGGTGAGGTTGTCGCCGGAGTGCTGGATGGTGCCGCCGAGGACGCTCAGCTTGCCGAAGAAGCAGTTGTCGATCTTCTTGCGGTCCACCCCGTAGGCGATCACCGAGGCGTCCAGGTCGATGTCCTTGCCGCGGAACGCCGGCTCCCAGCCCAGCCCCATCTTCACCGAGGTGAGCAGCGGCTTGCCGCCCTTCACCAGGGAGACCGTCTGGTTCTTCTGCAGGCTCACCCGGCCCTTGTCCAGGTTGATCTTCCCGGTGCCGGGCGCGGCGGCGGGGGCCGCGGCGGGCGGGGCGGGCGGGGCGGCCGGAGGCGGCGGGACCGCGGCCGCGGCCGGCTGCGGGGCGGGCGGGGCGGTCTGCGGGGCGGCGGGGGCGGCCGGCTCCTCGACGCTCACACCGAAGTCGGTGGCGATCCCGGCGAGGCCGTCGGCGTATCCCTGACCGACCGCGCGCACCTTCCAGGCGCCGTTGCGCCGGTACACCTCGACGACCACCAGCGCGGTCTCGGAGCCCAGCCGCGGCGGGGTGAAGGTCGCGATGACGGTGCCGTCGTCGGCGCCGCGCACCGTGGCGGTCGGCTCCGTCCCGGCGAAGGTGGCGCCGGGCGCGTCCAGGCTGGCGGTCACCACGATCTTGTCGATGCCGGCGGGGACCGCCGTGGTGTCGACGGTGATGGTGTCACCGCCGCCGGGAGCCGAGGCCGAGTGGGTGACGCCGGGGCCGGCCGGCTGGTTGTAGAAGACGAAGTCGTCGTCGGAGCGCACTTTGCCGTTGGCGGCGAGGAGCAGGCCCGACACGTCGAGCCGCACCGGGGCGGTGACGTCCACTGCCACGCGCGCGACGGGGAGCGGGAGGTTCGAGCCGGGAGTCATAGCGGTCATGTCCCGGCTAACGAACGACCCGGGTTTACGGTTCCTTGACCTGGGGGGTCCGGCCGGGTGGCACCCTCGCCGTCCCGTTCGGCGGCCGCTTCGTCCGACCGCTTCGATCGCGCCTGAGTGGCCGGATCGCGGTGCCCGATGTCATCCGAAGGAGTGCGTCCTCCGCGCGACCCCTCCCACCGCCGCCGGCGCCGCCTAGCGTCGGACCGTGACCGACTCGCTACCCGCTGTTCATTCCCGTGCCGTGCTCCTCGCGGGCCCCGCCGCCGCCGTACCGGTCCGGGGATGGAGTGCGGCCGGGCGGAGAACAATAACGGTACGGGCCGCGCGCCCGTCGTCCAGCGGGCCGCCCCCAGAGCGGGAGGCCGGGCGCTACCTGGCCCCGCCCGGCCTCCCTTTCCGCGGCCTTCGGTCAATGAGTGGGAATCGGCCACTTGATCGACGCGCATGCGTAACATGTCGATCCATGGAGACCGCGAGCGCACGACGGTCCTCGCCGCACCGACGGGAGCAGCAACAGCCATGAGACGCCGTCGTCGTTACCGTGGCCGCCACCGCAAGGACCGTACGCTGCCGCTCGGTTCGGTGGTCATCGCGGCGTCGGCCGCGGCCGGTGTCTACCTGACCGCCGCTCCCGGGGGCGCGAGCGCCGCGGACGTCACCGTGTACGTCTCCACCACCGGCAGCGACTCCGCCTCCGGCGGTCGCGGTGCTCCGTACCGCACCCTGGAGAAGGCGCTGGAGGTGGCCGAGGAGGGCACCACCATCGAGGTGCGCGGCGGCACGTACCGCCCCGCCGCGACGCTGCGGACCGGTGCGGACGGCACCCCCGGGAACCGCATCGTGCTGAAGGCGTACGGCTCCGAGAAGGTCGTCGTGGACGGTGGCCGGCTCGCCGCCGATTCCTCACTGCTGGAGCTGCGCGGTGATTACTGGACGGTGTCCGGGATCGAGTTCCGCAACTCCCCGGCAAACGCGGTCGTCTGCACCTCGTGTACCGGTGACGTCTTCGAGCAACTGTCCGCGTATTCCAACGGAGGTACCGGACTCGTGTTGCGCGGAGCCGGGACGCGCTACAACGTCGTCCGCGATGTGGACGCGTACGGAAACCGTGATCCGGCGTCCGGAGGACGCTTCGCCGACGGTATCGCGTTCGGTTCCGGATCCGGCGAAGGCAATGTGGTCACCGGCGCCCGGCTGTACGGCAACGCCGACGACGGACTCGATCTGCGGAGCTGGCCCGACCCGGTGACGGTCGAGCACTCCTGGGCCTCCCGGAACGGGGATGTCGGTGCCGACCTCGGGACCTTTGCGGTCTCCCGTGGCAATATCTGGGACGCGGGCGTGAACGTACCGTCCGCCGTCGCGACGGACGGGGCGGGCGCGACCCGGGCCCCGATGCGTTGACCGTCGGGACATCCGCCACTCCCTCCGCAACCGCTGGTGTACAGCCGGGTCGAACGCTGCTGTCCATCTCCCGGCGGCTGTTGGAGTGATCTCGTAATACACCGTAAACCTGAACGATGCGTCCAGCGAGCACAATCCAGCACATTCACTTGCCGTCAGTTGAGAAATCGAGGAGCAGCGCGTGGCCAGACAGGTCATCGACAAGGCGGATACCCCGCCGGTAACCGGGCAGAGCGGCATAGACCGATTCTTCCGCATATCTGAGCGAGGGTCGAATTTCGCCCGGGAGATACGTGGCGGTCTCGCCACCTTCTTCACCATGGCATACATCCTCGTGCTGAACCCGATCATTCTGGGCAGTGCGAAGGACAAGTACGGAGAGCAGCTCTCCAACGTCCAACTGGCCACCGCCACCGCACTGGTGGCCGCCGTCATGACGGTCATCATGGGTGTCGTCGGAAACCTGCCGCTCGCCCTCGCGGCAGGTCTCGGACTGAACGCCGTGGTCGCCTTCCAGATCGCCCCGCAGATGGCCTGGGACGACGCGATGGGCCTGGTGGTCCTGGAAGGCCTCATCATCTGCGTCCTGGTGGTGACCGGTCTGCGCGAGGCGGTGATGCACGCCATCCCGCAGCCGCTGAAGCAGGCGATCAGCGTCGGCATCGGCCTGTTCATCGCCTTCATCGGCTTCATCGACGCCGGGTTCGTCACCCGCATCCCCGGCGACACCGGTTCGGTGCCGGTCCAGCTCGGCTCGAGCGGCGAACTCCAGGGCTGGCCGATCCTGGTGTTCTGCGTCGGCGTGCTGCTGACCATCGCGCTGATGGCGCGCGGGTTCCGGGGCGCCATCCTGATCAGCATCGCGGTCAGCACCGTGCTGGCGATCGTGATCAACGAGGTGGCCGACATCGCCCCGACCTCCTGGGGCCTGACCGTCCCCGAGCTGCCGGACGAGGTGGTGGCCTCGCCGGACTTCGGCCTCATCGGTGAGTTCGACATCCTCGGCGCCTGGGACGAGGTGGGCGCGCTCACCCTGGTCCTGATCATCTTCACGCTCATCCTGTCGGACTTCTTCGACACCATGGGCACCGTCGTCGGCGTGAGCAACGAGGCCGGACTCCTGGACGAGCAGGGCAAGGTGCCCAACCTGGGCCGGGTGCTCTTCGTCGACAGCGTCGCCGCCGTCGCCGGCGGCGCCTCGTCCGCGTCCTCCAGCACCACCTACATCGAGTCGGCGGCGGGTGTGGGTGAAGGCGCCCGCACCGGCTTCGCGAACATCGTCACCGGCGGCCTCTTCGCCGCGGCGCTGTTCATGACGCCGCTGCTGACGGTGGTGCCGATGCAGGCCGCCGCGCCCGCCCTGATCGCGGTCGGCTTCCTGCTGATGAGCCAGGTGCGGCACATCGAGTGGGAGAAGTACGAGATCGCCATCCCGGCGTTCCTGACCATCGCCGTGATGCCGTTCACCTACTCGATCACCAACGGCATCGGCGCCGGGTTCGTCTCCTACGTGGTCCTCAAGACCGTGCTCGGCAAGGCCCGTGAGGTGCACTGGCTGCTGTGGGGCAGCGCGGCGCTGTTCGCGGCCTACTTCGCGATCCACCCGATCCGCGACCTGCTCACCTGATCCGGCGGGCTCCCGGTCCGCAGCGGGGGTACCGGCCCCGGGCGCTCGCGATCACTCCGGCGTGACGAAACCACTCCGGAACGCCGCGATCACCGCCTGGGTCCGGTCCCGGACCCCGAGCTTGGCGAGCACCGCGGCCACGTGGGACTTCACCGTGGCCGGCCCGAGCGACAGCCGCTCGGCGATCTCGGTGTTCGACAGACCCGACGCCATGTGCCGCAACACCTCGGCCTCCCGGGCCGAGAGCCGGCCGCCCAGCGCCCGCGCCGTACCGTCATCGGCGCGGGCGCACTGCTGCCCGCTGATCATCCGGCGCACCGCGTCCGGGAAGAGCAGCGAGTCGCTGTGCGCCACCAGCCGGACCGCCCGTACCAGGTCCTCGGCGCCGGCCCGCTTCAGCAGGAAGCCGGCCGCGCCCGCGCGCAGCGCGTCCGCCACGTAGGAGTCGCACCCGAAGGTGGTCAGCACGATCACCCGTACCGCGCTCGCCCCGGTGTCGCCGGCCGGCGGCCCGGGGGCCGTCTCCGCCCCGGCGGGTACGGCCGGGCCGGCGGGCCCGGAAAGGTGCCGGGTGATCTGCTCGGTCGCCCGGATGCCGTCGATGTCGGGCATCCGCACATCCATCAGCACCACGTCCGGCCGCAGCTCCCGCACCAGCGGCAGCACCTCCGCGCCGGTCCGCGCCTCGCCCACCACCTCCAGGTCCGGCTCGCTGGAGAGGATCGCGCGCAGCGCCGTGCGCACCATCTGCTCGTCGTCGGCGAGCACGATCCGCACCTTCACCGGTCCTCCTCCCGGGCGCCGGCGCCCGCCGGCGGCAGCCGCACCGACAGCCGCCACACCCCGCCCCCGGCCCCCCACTCGCACCTGCCGCGCAGCAGCGCGGTCCGCTCGGCGACGCCCCGCAGCCCGCGGCCGCCACCGGTCCGCCGCCACCGCGCCGTCCCGCGCACCGGGTTCTCCATCTCGATCTCCAACTCCTCCCCCGGCGCACCGCCGCCGGGCACCGCGATCCGCAGCCGGACCGGGACCCGGCCGGCATGGCGCAACGCGTTGCCGAGCCCTTCCTGGACGATGCGGTACGCCTCCCGGGAGACCACCGGCGGCAACCGGTGGAACGGATCCACCAGGTCCGCCGGTTCCACCGCCAGCGTCACCCGGCAACCCGCCGCCCGGGTCCGGGCCAGCAGCGCCGGGAGGTCGGCGAGGGTCGGGGCGGGGCCGGCCGCCGCGGTCCCCGCCCGGTCCTCGCGCAGCAGCCCCAGCACGCCGTCCAGTTCGCCCACCGCGCTCCGGGTGGTCTCCTCGATGGCCGCCAGCGCCTGCCGGGCGAACCCCGGGTCGTCGTCCAGGAGTTTGCGGGCGGCGGCCGCCTGCAGGGTCACCGCGCTGAGCGCGTGCCCCACCGAGTCGTGGAGCTCCCGGGCCAGCCGGTCGCGGGCGGCGAGCGCGGCGGCCCGTGCCTCGGCGGCGGCCAGCCGGTCGGCCGGCACCGGGCCCAGCAGCGGGGGTGCGCAGCGTGCCAGCAGGGCCCCGGCGCCCGCCGCCAGCGCCACCACCGAGGCGAGCGCCACCAGGCCGGTGACCGGCGCGAGCGCCGTGTACCGCTGCCCGGGCCAGGTGAGCCAGTCCAGCCCGCCGGGCGCCCCGACCGCGGGCAGCGCGACGAGGCAGAGCGCGGCCGGCGGCACCGCCAGGGTCACCGCGCTCACCAGCCCGCCGAGCGCCAGGTGCAGCGTGTACCACAGTGACGTCCGGCTGCGCGCGTCCCAGGAGGTGGCGGCCCCGTCGGCCAGCGCGTCCGGTCCGGGCGGCCGGCACAGCGCGCGGACGGCCGTCACCGACAGCGGGCGGACCAGCGGGAAGAACCCGGTGAGGGCCGCGAGCGGCAGTGCGGTGGCGTACGCGGCGAGTTGCGCGGCGAGGGAGTCGAGCGGCCGGTCGTGAGGGATCAGCATGTCGCAGAGCACCGAGGTGAGCAGGTAGTACGGCATCAGCAGGGCGCCGCCCAGGATCAGATGGACCCAGCGGAGCCGGGCCCGCGCCCCCGGCACCGCGCGCAGCCGGCCGCGGAACCCGGTCGCCGCCGTACCGGTCGCCGTCACCCGGGGTGCCGTCCGGTGCGCACCGGGACCAGCAGGGCGCGTCCGCCCCGTCCGCCGCCGGCACCGGGAGCGGCGGAGCGCTCGGCGAAGAAGTACGCCCCGATGGTGAGGACCAGCACGCCGACGATCATCTGCACGGCGTAGGTCAGCGACATCACCCGGGTCGGTGCGTCCGCGTCGCCCCGGCCGCCGAGGAGCGAGGCCAGCGTCATCCAGCCGCCCCAGCAGGCCAGCGCGCCGGACCCGGTCCACGCCAGCGCCAGCGGCAGCCGCAGCGGTAGCCCGCGACCCAGCCGGAAGGCGAGCATCAGCACACCCGAGGCGGCGGCCAGCGAGAAGGCCGCGTACACCGCTTCGAGCACGAAGAAGTCGCCGTCCCGGTCGTCGGCCCGGTCCCGGCCGAGCCCGGCCGTGCCGCCGCACGCCCACACCAGGTGCGCGGCGAGGGGGAGCAGCGCGAACAGCGCCGCGCCCACGGCGGCCACCCGCTGCGCCGGGTCGCCGGGCCCGGGGCGCAGATCGCCGAGCCGCCCGCCGAGCAGGTGCCCCCAGCGGTCGCGCGTGTACAGCACGGCGAGGGCGCCGAGGGCGAGGCCCTGGACGATGAAGCCGCCGTAGACCACCCCGAAGACCCATTCGTCGAGGAACGGTTCGTCGTCCGCGCGGTGGCCGGAGCCCCCGCCGCCGAAGGCGCGGCCCACCAGCTGAAGCGGGAATCCGGCCATGATCGGCGCCAGCAGTCCGGACGCGCACCACAGGGGGACCACCAGCAGCCAGGCCGGCACCCGCAGCCCCCACGGCCGGGTGAGCAGCAGCGCGAGCACGATCACCGCGCCGTCCATCGCGATGGTCGCCGCGTTCACCAGGGCCAGCGCGGTGCCCGCGTCCCGCAGCCGGCTGCCCTCGGGGATGCCGGCCCGGCTGCCCGCGATCCAGGCGACCTTCAGGGCGAGGTAGGGGAGGCAGGAGACGATCGCCAGGGTGCGCAGCCGGCGGCGGAGCGGGTTCTCGGTCATCTCCCCAGCGTCCCGCCGGCCCTCCGGTCACCGCGTCGCCCAGGGGGACGATCCGGCTCCGCCGGACGGCGGAGCCGCCACCCGCCCCGAGGAGGAGGGAACCACCGCACCCCGGCCCGGACACCTACCGGCGGGCCGAGCGGCGCGCCATCAGCTGGAGCCGGGTGACGGTGCGGCCGTCGAGCGTGGGCACCGGGCCGGTCAGCTCCTCGGCCGTCTCGAAGCCGTATCCGGACAGCCGCTCCCGCAGCCGCGCCGGATCCTGGTGCCGGAACACCCCGCCGTCCTCGATGCGGAACGTCCCGTACGCCTCCGCCCAGGGCTCGGCCGCCCGGTAGCGGGCCCGGTGGTGCGCGTCGGACTGGAGCGGGACGTCGCTGACGTAGAGCATGCCGCCCGGCCGGACCAGCCGGGCCAGCTCGGCCAGGGTGTCCCGCTGGGCGTTCTCCCCGGGCAGGCAGGTGAGCACGGCGAACAGCAGCGCCGCGTCGAACTCCCCGTCCGGGTACGGCAGCGGCGGCCCTTCGACCCGCTCCAGCCGGAGCCCGGGATGCTCCGCCCGGCCGCGTGCCACGAGTGCCGCGGAGGGGTCCACCCCGATCACCCGGTGGTAGCCGAGGGCGTCGAGTTCGGCGGTCAGCCTGCCGTAACCGCAGCCGAAGTCCAGGATCCGCGCTCCGGGGGAGATGTGGCGGGCCAGCAGCCCGCGGTCGAGCGGATGGGTGAAGGTGTGTGCGGCGCCGGTGGTCTCCCAGTAGCCCCGCAGCTGATCCGAGTCCGTCATGGCGGGACGCTACCCGCCGCGGTCGGCTGCCCATCCTCCTTCCCCCCGGCCGCTCGGCCGGGCGGCCCCCCGGATCACCGGCGCCCGCGGGTGAGGCGCAGGTCGGCGAGGGATACAAGGGCTGCTTGGCGGAGCCATGCGGCCGACGGCAATGGACGCGGACGGAGTCCCGTCCGATAGTTGACGGATGGAGAGCCTTTCAGGAGCCGAGTTCGCACCCCGCACGACGTATCTCAACACCGCATCCACCGGGCTGGTCCCGGCCCGTTCCGTAGCCGTCCTGAAATCCGCCCTCGACGACGCCGCCACCGGGGACGGGCACCACCTCGACGAGGCCTTCGCGGCGGTCGAGGAGTGCCGTACCCGGTACGGCCGGCTGGTCGGCGTGCCCGCGCACCGGGTGGCGGCCGGCGGTTCGGTCGCCGTGTTCGCCGGTCTGATCGCCACCTCGCTGCCGCCGGGCTCGGAAGTCCTGGTGGCCGACGGGGACTTCAGCTCCCTGGTCAACCCGTTCGTGGTGCGGGACGACCTCACCGTGCGCATCGTGCCGCTGGAGGACCTGGCGGAGGCGGTGCGGCCGGGGACCGCGCTGGTCGCGGTCAGCGCCGTCCAGTCGGCAGACGGCCGGATCGCCGATCTGGACGCGGTCGCGGCCGCCGCCCGCGCGCACGGGGCCCGCACCCTCGTCGATCTCAGCCAGTCCGCCGGCTGGCTGCCGCTGAGCGCCGACGCCTTCGACTTCACCGTGGCGGTGGGTTTCAAGTGGCTGCTGGCGCCCCGCGGCGTCGCCTACCTCACCGTCCCGGAGGACCTGGGCGGACTCCGCCCGGTCTTCGCCGGGTGGGTCGCCGGGGAGGAGCCGTGGGACAGCTGCTACGGCCCGGTCCGCGAACTCGCGCACTCGGCCCGCCGTTTCGACGAGAGCCCGGCGGTCCTGTCCTACCTGGCCGCCCGGCACTCGCTGGCGCTCATCGAGGAGACCGGCGTGGCGGCCATCGCGGCGCACGACCGCGCGCTGGCCGACCGGTTCCGGACCGGAGCCGCCGATCTGGGTCACACCGGTGTGCCCGCCCCCGGGTCGGCGATCGTCTCGGTGCCGGGGCTGGGCGGGGCGGCGGCCCGGCTCGCGGAGGCGGGGATCCTGGTGTCGAACCGGGCGGGCAACCTGCGGGTCGCCTTCCACCTGTACAACTCCGCGGACGACGTCGACCGGCTGCTGAAGGCGCTGGCCGGGCTCCCCGGCGCGGGCTGACCGGACGGCCCCCGCCCGGAGCGGGGCGGGGGCCGTGGAGGGGACGAGGGGAGGAGCCGGCGACGCGTCCGGCTCCTCCCCTCGCGTCGGTGGGCGGCTCGGCGCCCGGCTCAGCTCACCGGGGTGAAGTCCCGCGCCCCGATGAAGTCCGGCCGCCGGGTGGGCGCCGCGAACGGCTCCACCGCGGTGTTCTCCACGCTGTTGAACACGATGAAGACGTTGCTGCGCGGGAAGGGCGTGATGTTGTCCCCGGAACCGTGCATGCAGTTGCAGTCGAACCAGGTCGCCGAACCGGCCTTGCCGGTGAACAGCCGGATGCCGTGCCGGTCGGCGAGGTCGGTGAGGGCCTTGTCCGACGGGGTGCCGGCCTCCTGCATCTTCAGCGACCGCTTGTAGTTGTCCCGCGGGGTCTCACCGGCGCACCCGAGGAACGAGCGGTGCGACCCCGGCATGATCATCAGGCCGCCGTTGGTGTCGTGGTTCTCCGTCAGGGCGACGGAGACGGACACCGTGCGCATCCGCGGCAGCCCGTCCTCGGCGTGCCAGGTCTCGAAGTCGGAGTGCCAGTAGAAGCCGCTCGCCCCGAATCCCGGCTTGACGTTGATCCGCGACTGGTGCACGTACACCTCGGAGCCGAGGATCTGCCGGGCCCGGTCCAGCAGCCTGGGGTCGCGCACCAGTCCGGCGAAGACCTCGCTGATCCGGTGCACCTCGAACACCGAGCGGACGTCCTGCGACTTCGGTTCGACGATCGAGCGCTCGTCGGCCCGGACGGCCGGGTCGGAGACCAACCGGTCCAACTCGGCGCGGTAGACCGCGACCTCGTCCGGGGTGAGCAGCTGGTCGACGGTGAGGAAGCCGTCCCGGTCGAAGCCGGCCAGCTCGGCGGGGTCGATGGGCCCGGGGGTGCCGGGGGCCGACCAGACCACCGGGTCCTGCCGCGGGGTGATGACCTCGGCGGCCCCGCGGGTGGGGTACAGGTCAGTGATCGTGGACATCGCTCAGACCTCCTCCGTCAGCAGCGGGTAGACACCGTTCTCGTCGTGGTCCTCCCGTCCGGTGACCGGCGGGTTGAACACGCACACGCACCGGAAGTCGGTCTTCGGGCGCAGGGTGTGCCGCTCGTGCCCGTCCAGGAGGTACATGGTGCCGGGGCTGATCCAGTGCTTCTCGCCGGTCTCGTCGTTGGTCAGCTCCGCCTCGCCCTCCACGCAGAGCACCGCCTCGATGTGGTTGGCGTACCACATGGAGGTCTCGGTGCCCGCGTACAGGACGGTCTCGTGGAGCGAGAAGCCGACGCGCTCCTTGGCGAGCACGATGCGCTTGCTCTCCCAGGTGCCGGACTTGGCCCTGACATGCCGGTCGGTGCCCTCGATGTCCTTGAACGATCTGACGATCACGGTGCGTCGCTGCCTTTCTGCTGGTGCGGGTGGTGCGTGCGGAAGGTGGGGTCAGGCGGTCTCGCGGACGGCCCGGGCGAGGGTCCGCAGGCCCTCGTCCAGCTCGTCGGGGGAGATGGTCAGCGCGGGGAGCAGTTTGACGACCTCGCCCACCGGTCCCGAGGTCTCGACCAAGAGCCCGAGTTCGAAGGCGCGGGCGCAGACCGCCGAGGCGCGGGTGCGGTCGGGGAACTCCAGCCCCCACACCAGACCCCGGCCCCGGTAGCCGGCGCCGCGGGCGGCGGGCTCGGCGCAGATGGCGGCGAGCGCCTGCTCCACCTGCTCGCCGCGGGCGAGGGTCTGCTTCTCCATCTGGCCGTCCGCCCAGTAGGTGTCCAGGGCCGCGGCGGCGGTGACGAAGGCCGGGTTGTTGCCGCGGAAGGTGCCGTTGTGCTCGCCCGGCTCCCAGACGTCCAGCTCGGGACGGAACAGGGTGAGCGACATGGGCAGCCCGTAGCCGCCGATGGACTTGGACAGGGTGACGATGTCCGGGGTGATGCCGGCTTCCTCGAAGGAGAAGAAGGGGCCGGTGCGGCCGCAGCCCATCTGGATGTCGTCGACGATCAGCAGCATGTCGCGGCGCTTGCACAGTTCGGCGAGGCCACGCAGCCACTCCAGGCGCGCCACGTTGATCCCGCCCTCGCCCTGGACCGTCTCGACGATGACCGCGGCGGGCTGGTTGAGCCCGGAGCCCTGGTCCTCCAGCAGCCGTTCGAACCACAGGAAGTCCGGGACCTGGCCGTCGAGGTAGTTGTCGAACGGCATCGGGGTGCCGTGCACCAGCGGGATGCCGGCGCCGGCCCGCTTGAAGGCGTTGCCGGTGACCGCCAGCGCGCCCAGCGACATGCCGTGGAAGGCGTTGGTGAAGGAGACGATCGCCTCCCGGCCCTTGACCTTGCGGGCCAGCTTGAGCGCGGCCTCGACCGCGTTGGTGCCGGTGGGCCCGGGGAACATGACCTTGTACGGCAGGTCCCGCGGGTTCAGCACGATCTCCTGGAAGGACTCCAGGAACGCGCGCTTGGCGGTGGTGCTCATGTCCAGGCCGTGGGTGACGCCGTCGCGCTCGATGTAGTCGATCAGGGCGCGTTTGAGGACCGGGTTGTTGTGGCCGTAGTTGAGGGCTCCGGCACCGGCGAAGAAGTCGAGGTAGGCGTGGCCGTCCTCGTCGTACATGTAGCTGCCCTGCGCGCGGTCGAAGACGACCGGCCAGCCGCGGCAGTAGCTGCGCACCTCCGACTCCAGGCTCTCGAAGACGCTCAGCGGGGAGGCGGCGCGGCCGTAGGACGCCGGATCGAGGGTGGGGAGGGGAGACGCGGGCGGGGTGATGGTCACAGCATTCTCCAGGGAGACGAGTGGCGAGGGGGGTGGGGAGAGGTTCGGATCCGGAGCGGTGGCCGGGTGGCCGTTCAGTGGGTGAAGGGGCCGATGCGGTACAGCACTTCGGGCTCGTGCCCGCCGTCCGGGAACAGGTTGCCGTGGAACAGCACCTCGCGTTCGACATCCGCGCCATGCCGTTCTGCAAACGAGGTGAACAGCCGGTGGGAGGCGGTGTTGTCGGGCGTGATGGTGGTCTCGACCCCGCGGACGTCCGACGCCTCGGCGACGCGTGCGATCAGTCCGTCCAGCAGCGCGGCCGCCAGGCCCCGGCCGCGGTGGGCGTGGTCGACCGCGACCTGCCACACCACCAGGGTTCCGGGCTGCTCGGGGCGGATGTAGCCGGTGACGAAGCCGACGGCCTCGCCGTCGGCGTCGCGGGCCACGACCGAGGTGGCGGCGAAGTCACGGCACCACAGCAGGTAGCTGTAGGAAGAGTTGAGGTCGAGTACGCGTGAGTCGCGGGCGATCCGCCAGATCGCGGCTCCGTCCTCGACGAGCGGGCTGTCGAGCCGCAGTCCTTCCGGCATTCCTGTGAATTCGTCACGAGCACGTGCAAGCTCTGCTTGTGCGGGGGTCATGGAAATTGAATTTACCCAGGAGAATCGCAAAATGCATCGAGGGGAGGGGTTACGTGGCAGGGGGGTGGCGTGTTATCGCGCGAGCACACGCAGGCGCGCGAAGGTCCGGAGAAAACGGGCGATTTGCACCGCAAATATCGGGCAAACTGGGCTTCGTGTGGAGTGTGTCACATGTATGTAACGGCAGCGGGATGCGCGTGAATTGGCGGCCGAAAAAGCAGCGGAAGTCGTGCGTTTAGGGAGCGGAAAACAGGGCAGACGAATATGGGAAGCTGCGCTCGGATAAGAATATGGATAAGGGCTTGGAATTCGATCGGGAAAGAGGTGTGCGGTGGGACGCCCGCGGCACCGGCCGGCCGCGGCCGGAGTGCCCGGCCGGGTGACCGGACCCGCGGGGTGCACCCGTGGTGGCCGCTCCTCGTACAGTGCCGACATGAGTGAGAGCGCGGTGCTGCACATCAAGGGACGGGTGCTGGTCGGGCCGGGGACCGGCGCGGGCGCCGGGGACGCCGGAGAGGACGTCCGGGACGAACTGTGGGTGATCGACGGGAAGATCTCCTACGACCGGCCGACGGGCGCGGTGGCCCGGGACGTCACCGTCGTCGAGGGCTGGGCGCTGCCCGGGCTCGTCGACGCCCACTGCCATGTGGGGCTCGACGCCCACGGCCCGGTCGAGGACGCCGTCAGCGAGAGCCAGGCGCTCCGCGAGCGGGAGATCGGCGCGCTGCTGCTGCGTGACGCCGGATCGCCCTCCGACACCCGCTGGATCGACGACCGGGAGGACCTCCCGCGCATCATCCGCGCGGGCCGGCACATCGCCCGCACCAAGCGGTACATCCGCAACTACGCGCACGAGGTGGAGCCCGAGGACCTGGTGGCCTACGTGGCCCGGGAGGCCCGCCGCGGCGACGGCTGGGTCAAGCTGGTCGGCGACTGGATCGACCGGGAGTCCGGGGACCTCGCCGCCTGCTGGCCGACCGGGGCGGTGGCCGCCGCCATCGCCGAGGCGCACCGGCTCGGCGCCCGGGTCACCGCGCACTGCTTCGCCGAGGAGACGCTGCGGCCCCTGGTCGAAGCCGGGATCGACTGCGTGGAACACGCCACCGGGCTCACCGAGGAGACCATCCCGCTCTTCGCCGAGCGCAAGGTGGCGATCGTCCCGACCCTGGTCAACATCGCCACCTTCCCGAAGCTGGCCGAGGGCGGGGAGGGGAAGTTCCCGCGCTGGGCGGACCACATGCGGCGGCTGCACGCCCGCCGCTACGACACGGTGCGCGCGGCCTACGACGCCGGGGTGCCGGTCTTCGCGGGGACCGACGCCGGCGGCTCCCTCGCGCACGGGCTGATCGCCGAGGAGGTGGCCGAGCTGACCCGCGCCGGCATACCGGCCGTCGACGCGCTGTCCGCCACCACCTGGGGGGCCCGGGCCTGGCTCGGCCGCCCGGGGCTGGAGGAGGGGGCCCCGGCCGACCTGGTGGTCTACGCGTCCGATCCGCGTGCCGACGTACGGGTGCTCGCGGCCCCCCGCCGGGTGGTGCTGCGCGGCCGGGTGGTGCGCTGACGGCACCGCGAAATCGAATGGAACGGCGACGGCCACCCGATGGAGTGAACTCACCCCGGGTGGCTGTTTGTTCACCGTCGGTACGCAAATATGGCCGGAGTCGAGGCCGCCGACGCCCGTGATGTCCCCCGTGGTGACGCGTCGGCGGCACCACTTCTCTTGTGGGGGTTCCACACACAGTGTCCCGTTCCACCAACTCCGTCCTCGGCGTGCCCGCACGCCGCATCGCCGCCGCGGCGGCCGTCACCGCGACCACCGTGCTGCTCGGCGCGGCACCGGTGCAGGCCACCGGCGGTGAGGACGCCGGCACCGGCTCGGCTTCCGCCGGCAAGGCCGACGCGGTCGTACTCCGCACCTCGCTCGACGTCTCGCTGCTCGACAAGACGGCGCACGTCCCGGTGAACCTCGCCCTCAACGAGGTCGCCGCGCCCGCCTCCGCGCACAAGACCACGCTCACCACCACCCTGAACGGCGTCGAGGGCGGCAAGCCCGTCCAGCTGCTCCGGGCCGACGTGGCCGACGCGAGTGCCACCGCGGACCGCGGGAAGTCCCAGGGGTACGCCAACCTGGTGCGCGCCAAGGTGCACGTGCCCGGACTGCCGCTGCGCCCCCTGCTGGAGGCCGAGCAGGTCACCGCCAAGGCGGTGTGCGAGGCGGGCAAGCGCCCGCGCGCCGAGGCCAACCTGCTGGGCACCGTGCTCGTGCTCGGCCAGAAGGTCGACCTGCGCGCGTCCGGGACCACCACGGTCACCGTGCCCGCCGTCGGCGAGGTCCGGCTCGACCTGTCCCGCAGCTCCACCACCTCGCGCACCGCGGCGGCCACCGCCCTGGACCTGAAGGTCACCCTGGACCCGCTCAAGCTCGGGGTGGCCAAGGTCAAGGGACGGGTGACGCTCGCCGCGGCCAACTGCGAGTCGCCGACCGCCGCCAAGCCGGGCCAGGAGGAGCCGGGCAAGGAGCAGCCGGGCAAGGAGCAGCCCGGTGAGGAGAAGCCGGGCAAGGAGGAGCCCGGCGCGAAGCCGGCCGGCGGCACCGGAGTGCGGGCCGAACCCGGCACCAAGCCGGAGAACCTCGCCGAGACCGGCGGCAGCTCCAGCACGCCGTACGTCGCCGGGGGCGCCGCCGCGCTGGTCGTGGCGGGTGCCGGGGCCCTGCTGTGGACCCGCAGGCGACGGGCCGCGGCCGGCGACCAGGCCTGAGCGACCCGGTAGGGCGGTGGCCGGGCGCGCCGTGCGGCGCGCCCGGCCACCGCCGGTTCACAGGTCGCCGAGCACCTTCGCCAGGGCCTCGACGAACCGGTCGGTGGTGGCCCGGTCCCGGACCGCCAGACGCAGCCACTCGGGTCCCAGCCCGGGGAAGGTGTCCCCCCGGCGCAGCGCGAAGCCCCGGTCACGCATCCGGGCGCGGACCGTCACCGCGTCCGGTATCCGGACCAGCAGGAACGGGCCGGCCGCCGGCCCGCAGACCCGGATCCGTCCGAACTCCGCCAGCCGGGCCTCCAGATGGGCCCGGTCGGCCACCGTCCGGGCCGCGGCGTCCGCCGCCTGGGCGAGCGCGGCCGGCTCGCAGCAGCCCTCCGCGGCCACCAGCGCGGGGGTGGACACCGGCCACAGCGGCTGGGCGCGCTCCAGCGCCCGGACGGTGTCCGGTCCGGCCAGTACGTAACCGATGCGCAGCCCCGCCAGGCCCCAGGTCTTGGTGAGACTGCGCAGTACCACCAGGCCCGGCAGGTCGGTCCGGGCGGCCAGCGACTCCCGCTCCCCGGGCACCGCGTCCATGAACGCCTCGTCCACCACCAGGGTCCGGCCCGGGCGGGCCAGCGCGGCGATGCCGGTGGCCGGGTGGAGCACCGAGGTGGGGTTGGTCGGGTTGCCGATCACCACCAGGTCCGCGTCCTCGGGCACCTGCCCGGCCCGCAGCCGGAAGCCGTCCCGCTCGTCGAGCAGCACCCGCCGCACCCGGTGCCCGGCGTCCCGCAGCGCGGCCTCCGGTTCGGTGAACTGCGGGTGCACCACCACCGGGCGCCGGGCCGGCAGGGCCCGCGCCAGCAGGACGAACGCCTCCGCGGCGCCCGCGGTGAGCAGCACCCGCTCGGGGGGCAGGCCGTGCCGGCCGGCCACCGCACGGCGAGCGGCCCGCCCGTCCGGGTACTGGGCGAGGCCGTCCAGGCAGGCGGCCAGCCGGGCCTTGAGCCAGGCGGGCGGCGTACCGTCGCGGACGTTGACCGCCAGGTCGGTCAGCCCGGCGTCGGGGCCGCGCACCTCCGCGTCACCGTGGTGCCGGAGGTCGAAGTCAGCGCACACGGGCGGTACCGCTTCCGGCGCCGGGGGCGGTGTCCGGTACACCGGGGCGCGGGGCGGGGCCGCCGGCGGCCGCCGCGTACCGCTCCAGCACCGCCGCCATCAGCTCCTCCACCGGCCCGACCGGCTCCGCCCGCACCACCTGCACCTCGGGCCGGGCCAGCGCCCAGCCCTCGGCCTGCGCCCAGGCGCGTTCGGTCGGTCCGCCCGCGAACAGCGCCACCGGCAGCAGCACCACCCGGCGCGCGCCGAGCCGGGCGCAGCGGTCCAGTCCGGAGACCACGTCCGGAGCCGCGAGCGAGACGAACGCGCACTCCACGCCCGCGTAGCCGCGTCCCTCCCACAACAGCCGGGCGATGCGGTGCACTTCGGCGTTGCCGGCCGGGTCCACCGAACCGGCGCCGACCAGCAGCACGGTCGTGGCGGCCCGGTCCGACGGGGTGCGCGCGCCGCCGCCCAGCGCCTCGTCCAGGCGGCGCTCCAGCACCCCGAGCAGCGCGGGGTGCGCGCCGACCGCCTCCGCGGTGACGCACCGGACCTCGCCGTGCCCGGCCCGGCCGGTGGCGAGCGCGCCCGCGATCTGCTGGTGCAGCCGGGCATCCGGCGCCAGGCTCAGCGGGACGGCGACGATCCGGGTCGCGCCGTCCCCGGCGAGCGCGGCCACGGCCGCCGCCGCGTCCGCCGCCGGGCCGGGGCCGGTTCCGGCGGCGCCGCCCGCCACCCGGATCCCGGGATGCCGGGCGCCGAACTCCCGGGTGAACGCGCGGAGGGCCGCGGCGGCCGACTCGTCTCGGATGCCGTGGCCTGCGAGGAGCAGCGCGGGCGGGGTGGTCACGGGATCTCCTTGTACCTGGTGGACGTGCGGGCCGGGCGTGCGCCGGGGCGGGTCGCCCGGGCCCGGGGACACGGATCGTCCCCGGGGCGGCGTGCGGGACGGCGGGCGCGGGAGGACCGCGGTCACGCGGCGCGCCGGCCAGGCCCCGTCGCCCCGCCCTCCGAGACGTTACTGACGGGCCGGCGGCACCGCTCACGCGGGGTGACCGGTCCGGAGTCAGGCGGCGGCCGGCGGCCGCGCCGGGCCCGCGGCACGGTGCCGCCGGCCCGGTCCGGCGCTCACCCCGGGACGACCGGACCGGCCGGGCCGGCCGGGCCCGTCCGGTGCCGCGCGCCCCGGGCGCGGCGGGCCACCGCGCAGGTGGCCATCGCCGAGCCGCCGTCCCGGGGCACCGACTTCCGCTTGCCGACGACGAGTTCGGCGCCGCCGGGCCCGGCCGCGAGCAGCGCCGCGGCCTCGGCCACAGCGGGCGTCCCGACGGCCGCGCGGACCACGGCGGACGGGCCGGGCACCGCCACCGCCGCCAGCTCCGCGGCCCCGAACACCAGCAGCGGGACACCGAGACCGGCCGCCGCGGCGACCACCCCCGGCTCCCCGGCCTTGGCCGCCGCGGTGGCCAGCGCCAGCACCGCGTCCGGGCCCGCGCCGGCTTCCGCGAGCGTGCGGCGCACCAGCGCGGTCACCTCCGCCTCCGTGACCCCCCGGCGGGCCCCCACGCCCACCAGCAGGTCGCGCCCCCCGGCCGGAACCGGCGCGGCCGGCGCGGCCGGTTCCGGCGGCGGCCCGGTCACACCGCGCAGCCCGCGACGAAACGCGCCGCGGTGGCCGGTGCGGCGGCCCAGTGCACATGGAGGTAGGACGCGTGCACCGCCCCCTCGGCGAACCCCTCGACCCGCCGTTCCGGGTGCACCATGCCCCACGCCGGGCTGGCACCGGCGCCCGGCTCGACCGTCGTGCGGTGGAACTCGTGGCCGCGCATCCGGGTGCCGGCCACCGCCAGCGCGTTGTCCCGGACGGCGACCGCCTCCCGGTAGCCCAGGGTCAGCCGCTCGGTCATCCGCGCCGTCGCCGGCAGCACGCCGCACATCGGCAGCGCGGTCCCGCCGCCGGCGTCCGGCGCGGGGTCCAGCGAGCGGGCCAGGTAGAGCAGGCCGGCGCACTCGGCGGCGACCGGCGCCCCCGAGGCGGCCAGCGCGGCCACCGCCGCGCGCAGCGGCTCGTTCGCGGACAGTTCGGGCGCGTACATCTCCGGGAAACCGCCGCCCACCACCAGCCCGCCGGTGCCGGCGGGCAGCTTCTCGTCCCGCAACGGGTCGAAGGTCACCACCTCCGCGCCCGCCGCGGTGAGCAGCTCGGTGTGCTCGGCGTACCCGAAGGTGAACGCCGCGCCGCCCGCCACCGCGACCACCGGGCGCGGGCCGCCGGGCCGGTCGCCGGCCGGCCCGGGCCGCGCCCCCGCGGCCGGGCCGGACAGCGCGGCGGCCGCCGCCGGGTCCCAGGCGTCGCCGGTCAGCGGGGGAGCGGTGCGGGCGAGCGCCAGCAGCCCCTCCAGATCGCACCCGGCGCGGATCTGCCCGGCCAGCGCGGCCACCGACGCCACGGCGTCCGCCCGGCGTTCGGCCACCGGCACCAGCCCCAGGTGGCGGCTGGGGGTGCGCACCGAGCCCACCCGGCGCAGCGCCCCGAGGACCGGGACCCCCGAGCCCTCCAGCGCCTCGCGCAGCAGCGCCTCGTGGCGGTCCGAGCCGACCTTGTTGAGGATCACCCCGGCGAGCCGGACCTCCGGGTCCCAGGACGCGAAGCCGTGCACCAGCGCGGCCACCGAGCGGGACTGCGAGGAGGCGTCGACGACCAGCACCACCGGTGCCCGCAGCAGCTTCGCCACATGCGCGGTGGACGCCAGGTCGCCCTGGTTGCTGACGCCGTCGAACAGCCCCATCACGCCCTCGACCAGGGCGAGGTCGCAGCCGGCCGCACCGTGCAGGAACAGCGGGGCGATCCGCTCCGGGCCGCACAGGTAGGCGTCCAGGTTGCGGCCGGGCCGCCCGGTGGCCAGGGCGTGGTAGCCGGGGTCGATGTAGTCCGGGCCCACCTTGTGCGGGGACACCGCGAGCCCGGCCTCGGTGAACGCGGCCATCAGACCGGTGGCGACGGTGGTCTTGCCGCTGCCCGAGGCCGGCGCCGCGATCACCAGCCGGGGGACGTGCCGGGCGGAACTCACCACTCGATGCCCCGCTGGCCCTTCTGACCCGCGTCCATCGGGTGCTTGACCTTGGACATGTCGGTCACCAGGTCGGCGAAGTCCAGCAGCGGCTGCGGGGCGTTCCGCCCGGTGATCACCACGTGCTGGGTACCCGGCCGGTCCCGCAGCACCGACACCACCTCGTCGGTGTCCACCCAGCCCCAGTGCATCGGGTACGCGAACTCGTCCAGCACGTACAGCCGGTAGGTCTCGGCCGCCAGGTCCCGCTTGACCTGCTCCCAGCCCTCGCGCGCCGCCTCCTCGCTGGACGCCAGGTCGCGCTGGACCCAGGACCAGCCCTCGCCCATCTTGTGCCAGGCGACCGTGCCGCCCTCACCGGAGTCGCCGAGCACCCGCAGCGCCCGCTCCTCGCCGACCCGCCACTTGGCGGACTTCACGAACTGGAACACCCCCACCGGCCAGCCCTGGTTCCAGGCCCGCAGCGCGAGCCCGAACGCGGCGGTGGACTTCCCCTTGCCGACGCCGGTGTGCACCAGCACCAGGGGGCGGTTGCGGCGCTGCTTGGTGGTGAGACCGTCCTCGGGAACGGTGGTCGGCTGTCCTTGTGGCATTACGCGGCCCTCCGGGTCTGTTGAGCGGTCCGTACGTCGCGGACCAGCGCGGTCACGCTGTCCGCGCGCAGTTCGTCGAGAGTGATCGGGGTCGCCCGCAACTCGTGGGCGAGCCGTGCCGCCAGGCCCAGCCGGACCGGGCCCTCCTCGCAGTCCACGACCACCGAGGCGACCCGGTCGTCGGCCAGCAGCGCGGCGGCGCGGGACGCCCGGTCCACCGGGGCGGGGCCTCCGGTGGCGCGCCCGTCGGTCACCACCACCAGCAGCGGGCGGCGGGAGGGGTCCCGCAGCCGTTCGACGCGCAGCGTCTCACGGGCCTTCAGCAGCCCGGCGGCGAGGGGGGTGCGGCCCCCGGTGGGCAGCCGCTCCAGCCGGGCGGCGGCGGCGTCCACCGAGGAGGTGGGCGGCAGCGCCAGCTCCGCGTCCGCGCCCCGGAAGGACACCATGCCGACCTTGTCGCGCCGCTGGTAGGCGTCGAGGAGCAGGGAGAGCACCGCGCCCTTGACCGCGCCCATCCGGCGCCGGGCGGCCATCGAGCCGGAGGCGTCCACCACGAACAGCACCAGGTTGCCCTCGCGGCCCTCGCGCACCGCCTCCCGCAGGTCCTGGCGGCGGACCAGCAGGCCCGGCCCGCTGCGCCCGCGCGCCCGCTGATGCGGCGCGGCGGCCTGCACGGTGGCGTTCAGGTGCAGTGCGGAGAGGGTGCCGTGCGGCAGCCGCGCCCCGGTGGTGCGGCCCTGCGCGGTGCGCGCCCGGGACCGGCGGCCGGCCGCGCCCTCGCCCAGCCCCGGCACGTCGAGCCGGCGGATCCGGAACGGCTCGGCCGCCCCCACCGCGGGCCGCTCCGCCCCGTCGCCCGCGCCGGCCGGGGCGCCGGCCGGCGCGTCGCCCTCCTCGGCCCGGGGCTCGGCCTCCGGGGCGGTGTCCGCCCCGGTCCGCGGGCCCGGGACGGACGGGCCGGGGTGGTCCGCGGCGGCCTGCCCGTCGGCCGGCGCCGGCGGCTGGTCCGGCGTTCCGTCGCCGGGCCCGCGCCCGCCGCCGGGGCCGTCGGGGCCCTCCGGCCCGTCGTCCGGTCCGTCCGGTTCCGGCTCCGGGTCGGGGTCCTCCTCGGCGAACCGGCGCAGCGTCTCGTCGAGCAGTTCCTCGTCCAGCCCCGGCGCGTCGAACGGATTGCGCCGCCGCCGGTGCGGCAGCGCGAGCAGCGCCGCCTGGCGGACGTCCTCGGTGGTCACCTCGGTACGCCCGGCCCAGGCGGCCAGCGCGGTCGCGGTCCGGGCGGTGACGATGTCCGCGCGCATGCCGTCCACCTCGAAGGCGGCGCACACCGCCGCGATCTGCCGCAGCGTGCCGTCACCCAGCCGCACACCGGGCAGCAGGTCCCGGGCGGCGGCGATCCGCTGCCGCAGCGCGTCCTCCTCCGCCGCCCACCGGGCCCGGAAGCCGGCCGGGTCCTCGTCGTACGCCAGCCGGCGGCGCACCACGTCGACCCGCTCGTCCGGGTCCCGCGAGGCGGCCACCTCCACGGTGAGGCCGAACCGGTCCAGCAACTGCGGCCGCAGCTCGCCCTCCTCGGGGTTCATGGTGCCCACGAGCAGGAAGCGCGCCGCGTGCCGCACCGAGACGCCCTCGCGTTCGACGTGCGAGGCGCCCATCGCGGCGGCGTCCAGCAGCAGGTCGACCAGGTGGTCGTGGAGGAGGTTGACCTCGTCGACGTAGAGCACGCCGCGGTGCGCGTCCGCCAGCAACCCCGGCTGGTACGCCTTCACGCCCTCCGCCAGCGCCCGCTCCAGGTCCAGCGCGCCGACCAGCCGGTCCTCGGAGGCGCCGACCGGCAGCTCCACCAGCCGGGCCGGCCGCGAGGCGCCGCCGCCGGACTCGTGCGGCCCGTCCGGGCAGCCCGGGTCGGGGGCGGCCGGGTCGCAGGAGAACCGGCAGCCGGGGACGGTCCGGATGCCCGGCAGCAGCGCCGACAGGGCGCGCACCATGGTGCTCTTCGCGGTGCCCTTCTCCCCGCGGATCAGCACCCCGCCGATCGCCGGGGACACCGCATTGAGCAGCAGGCCGAGCCGCATGTCGGCCATGCCGACGATGGCGGTGAAGGGGTAGCTGGCGGAGCTCATGCGGTTGTACCTCCTGGGGTGACGGTGCGGCGGCGGACATGGCGGGCCGGCTGGGGGCCGGCGGCTTCCCCCGGCGGGTGCGGTGCGGCCCCGGCCGGCGGGCCCGCCGGGCACGGGCGGGGCCCCGGGCCGGACCGGGCCCGGCGCCCGGTCACGGCGCCCCCGGGGGGATGAACGGCAGCCCGGACGGCACCCCGTCCTCGATCAGGCGCAGCAGCGCGTCGGTGTCGGCGTGCTCCTCGATCAGGTCGCCGAGCCGGTCCAGCTGCTCCTCGCGCAGCGCGCCGAACGAGGTGTCCGGGGCGGGGACGAAGGCCCGCCCGGCGTCCGCCGCGACCCGGCGCAGGAACGCCCGCCGGAACCCGTCGCTCTCCAGCGAGCCGTGCCAGTGCGTGCCCCACACCGAGCCCACCCGGCAGCCGTCCAGGAACGGGGTGTACGAGCCGTACAGTTCGGCGACGCCGTGGTGGATCTCGTACCCGGCGACCGGCTCGCCCAGCGCCTCGCCGACCGGCCGGGCCAGGGTCTTCCCGGCCGCGAACCGGACCCGCACCGGCAGCAGGCCCAGCCCGTCGACCAGCCCGGCCCGGGACTCCACGTCGTCCTCGATGGAGGCCGCGAGCATCTGGAACCCGCCGCAGATGCCGAGCACCGGACGGCCCTGCGCGGCGCGTTCGGCGACCGCGTCGGCCAGCCCCCGCTCCCGCAGCCAGGCCAGCGCCCGCACGGTGCCCCGGGTCCCCGGCAGCACCACCAGGTCGGCGTCGGCCAGTTCCTCCGGCCGGTCCACGAACCGGACGACCACGCCGGGTTCGGCGGCCAGCGCGTCCACGTCGGTGAAGTTCGACATCAGCGGTACCGCGGCCACCGCCACCCGGAGCAGGTCCCGGCCGTGCGGCGGGGCCACCACGCTCTCCCGCACCGCGCCGCGCATCGACACCCGCAGCCCGTCCTCCTCGTCGATGCCGAGGCCGTGCGCGTACGGCAGCACCCCGAGCGCCGGCCTGCCGGTGAGGCCGCGGAGCATGTCCAGGCCCGGCTCCAGCAGCGTCACATCGCCCCGGAACTTGTTCACCAGATAGCCCGCCACATGGCGCTGGTCCTCGGCGGAGAGCAGGGCGGTGGTGCCGAAGAAGGACGCGAACACCCCGCCCCGGTCGATGTCGCCGACCACCACCACCGGCAGCGAGGCGGCGCGCGCGATGCCCATGTTGACGATGTCGGTACGGCGCAGGTTGATCTCGGCGGGGCTGCCGGCGCCCTCGCAGATCACCGCGTCATGGGTGCGCCGCAGCTCCTCCAGGCATTCGGTGACGGTGCCCAGCAGCGCCTCCTGACGGCCCCGGTGGTAGCCGCGCGCGCTCAGCTCGCCGACCGGCTTGCCGAGCAGCACCACCTGGCTGGTGCGGTCCGAACCCGGCTTCAGCAGCACCGGGTTCATCAGGGCGGTCGGCTCCACGCGCGCGGCGGCGGCCTGCATCGCCTGCGCGCGTCCGATCTCCGCGCCGTCCCGGGTGACGAAGGAGTTCAGGGACATGTTCTGGGCCTTGAACGGCGCCACCGAGACGCCCTTGCGGGCCAGCCAGCGGCAGATGCCGGCGGTCACCACGCTCTTGCCCGCGTCCGACGTCGTCCCGGCGACCAGCAGACCGCCGCCGAGCGTCCGGCCCGGCGCGCCGGCCGGGCCGGCCGCGGTCGCCCCGGCGGCGGGCGTGGTGGATGTCGCTTCCGACGTCATCGGCCGTCCTTCTCCGCGGCACACGGCCGCACCGTCAGCGGGCTGCCGCCCGGAATGGACCGTGCCCGGCGGCGCGCCGCGGTACGCCCGGCGGCCACCGCCGCCGCGACCGCGGCCACCGTCGCCGCGGGTGCCGCCGCGCGGCCCACGCGTGCGGACCGCAGGCCCGCTCCGGCCAGCCGGCCGGCCACCGAGGCCGCCAGGGCCAGGGCCGCGACCCGCCGCGACAGCCGCGCGGCGCGCGCGATGTCGGCGGCGGCCACCGGGCGGCCGCCGGCGTTGAGTACCGGCCGGTGCTCCACCCGGCCGCCGTAGGCGAGGGTGCCGCCCAGCCGGACGCCCAGCGCGCCCGCGAACGACGCCTCCACCGGGCCCGCGTTGGGGCTCGGGTGGGCGCCGCCGTCGGCGCGCCACGCCCGCCAGGCGCCGCGCGGGTCGGGCCCGCCGAGCGTGGCCAGCGCGGCGGTGAGCCGGGCGCCGGGCCAGCCCGCGACGTCGTCCAGCCGGGCCGACGCCCAGCCGAACCTGCGGTACCGCGGCGACTTGTGGCCCACCATGGCGTCCAGGGTGTTGACGGCCCGGAAGCCGACCAGTCCCGGCACGCCCGCCAGCGCCCCCCACACCAGGGCGCCCACCACGGCGTCGGAGGTGTTCTCGGCCACCGACTCCACCACCGCGCGGGCGATCTGCTGCTCGTCCAGGGCCTGCGGGTCGCGCCCGCACAGATGCGGCAGCCGCTCCCGGGCCACGGCCAGGTCGCCGGCGGTGAGCGCCTGCCCGATGACGGTGGCCTCCCGGCACAGCGAGGTGCCGCCCAGGACGGCCCAGGTGGCCGCGGCGGCCAGCACGGTCTCGGCGGCCCGGGACAGCGCCCGCGGGGCGGCGGGCCGCCGCACGGCGTGGTTCAGCAGGGCGGCGCCGGCGGCGGCACCGCCCGCGCAGACCAGCGTGTGCAGGGCGCCGGGTGCCCGGTGATCGCGCCAGAGGCGGCGTTCGACGGCCGCCGCGGCCCGGCCGAAGGCGGCCACCGGGTGGCCGCGGCGCGGGTCACCCAGGGCCAGGTCGCAGGCGAAGCCGAGGGCGGCGCCGCACGCGAAGCTGACGGCGTGGTCGGCACGCATGGCTCAGGCCGCCGTCACGCCTCGGCGGAACGGGCCCGGCGGTGCGGGCGGGGACGACGACGCGGGGGCGGGCGGCGGCGTGGCGGTGCCGGGCATGGGGTGTGTCCTCACTCAGGGTCCGCGCCCTGGCTCGACGTGACCGGCGGTGAGAGTCTCCTGGCTCCCGGATCGGCGCGTCCACCGGCCTTCCAGCCCGGCGTGGTGACGGGCCGTGACCTCGCTCGAGGTGGCGGAGCGCTCCCCGGTGACAGTGGCGGGACCGCGCCGGATTCGCACCGGCTTCCTCTCCATGCCGCCGTTTGGCTCCGGCAGTCCACCACGGCGCGGGAACGGCCGTCAACTCACCCTTGACCCCGGGATCCCAGCCTTGACCTGCGCGGGGAGGCACACCGGCGCGCGGTGCGGCGCCGGGACGGCGGCGTGCCCCGGGATCACCCCGGGATCACCCCCGGGACACCGGCCCGGGGCCGGGCCCGAGCGCGCGTACGCCCCGCCGCGCCGGGGTGCGGCGGGGCGGGGCGTACGCGGAGGAGGCCGGCGGCCGCACGGGTCCCGGGGGAGCTCCGTGCGGCGCGGGCCGGTACTCAGCCGCTGACGATGAGGTGGATGCCGTAGCCCACCCCGGCCGCGCAGACCGCGAAGCAGAGGTAGGCGCCGAGGCGGGCCGGCAGGGACGGTCCGGCCGCCGTGGCGGCGGTGCCGTCCGTCCCCGGCTTGCGTGCGGTGCCGACGATGCCGAGGGTGAACACCCCCACCATCGCGACGGTCACCGCGAGGCTGACGCCGAAGACCTGGCCCAGAGCTGCCCAGTCGATGTCCATGAAACGCTTCCTTAACGTGGACCGTGGTCCGGGTTCAGACCGTGGCCTGTGCGGGGGCGGGGGCCGGGGTGGCGGCCGGGGTCTCCGGGACCGCGGCGGCACCGGAGACCGGCGGCGGCGCGACCGCCTGGAGGGCGGCGGTGACGACGCCCACCGGCTCGCCGCCGTCCGCGTCCGTGTCGTTGACGTTGGTGTGGTCCACCGGCTTGCGGCGGGAGGCCACCCAGATCGCGGCGCAGGCGGCGATCGCGAGGACGGCCACCGCGGTGACGCCCCAGTCGCCCTGCTCGGCGAGGAGCGCGGCGGCGGCGCCGACCAGCCCGGCGGCCGGCAGCGTGAGCACCCAGGCGGCGGCCATCCGGCCCGCCGTCGACCAGCGCACCACGCCGCCCTTGCGGCCCAGCCCGGCGCCCATCACCGCGCCGGAGCACACCTGGGTGGTGGAGAGCGCGAAGCCGATGTGGGAGGAGGTGAGGATGGTCGCCGCGGCACCGGTCTGGGCGGCGAAGCCCTGCGGCGGCGCGATGTCGGTGATGCCCTTGCCCATGGTGCGGATGATGCGCCAGCCGCCCAGGTAGGTGCCCGCGGCGATGGCCACACCGGCCGAGGCGATGACCCACATCGGCGGGTCGGAGTCGGGCGCCAGCGCACCGCCGGTGATCAGCGCCAGGGTCATCACGCCCATGGTCTTCTGCGCGTCGTTGGTGCCGTGCGCCAGGGAGACCAGCGCGGCCGAGGCGATCTGGCCGGCGCGGTAGCCCTTGGAGCTGGCCTCCGGGTCGGTGTTGCGCGCGGCCCGGTAGGTGAGCCGGGTGGCCAGCACGGTGGCCACACCCGCCACGATCGGGGCGGCGACGGCCGGGATCAGGACCTTCATGACCACCGCGTCCCCGTGTACGGCGTCGAAGCCGACGGAGGCGACGGTGGCGCCGATGAGACCGCCGAAGAGCGCGTGCGAGGAGCTGGACGGCAGGCCCGCGAGCCAGGTCAGCAGGTTCCAGAGGATCGCGCCCACCAGGCCCGCGAAGATCACTTCGGGTTGGATCCCGGATTCGTCGACGATGCCCTTGGAGATGGTCGCGGCGACCTCGACGGACAGGAACGCACCCACCAGGTTGAGGAGCGCGGACATCGCCACCGCCGCCTTGGGCTTCATGGCGCCCGTGGAGATGGTGGTGGCCATCGCGTTGGCCGTGTCGTGGAAGCCGTTCGTAAAGTCGAACACCAAGGCCGTGATGATCACGATCCCGATGAGAAGCGTGATGTGTTCCATTCACCCAGGCAATCGGTCGGGGGGTCAGTGGCACGGTGAACGTAGGGTTACAGGGTGAACGGAAGGTGAACTGGCGCGGGCATCGTGGTGACGCACCTGGACGAACCTCCGTCACACCGGTCCGATAACCCGCTTTACCTGCGATGATCTGCACCGGAGGTGGCGCCTGTGACGGATACGACGGACCACGACGAACCTCATCGGACCCCGGCGGCGACCGACCCGGACGAACTGCTCCGGCTGTGGGGGCCGGCGGACCGGGCCCGGCAGCTCGCCGGACGGCCAGCCGGGGAGCGGGACCGGCTGCTGAGGGCCTGGGCCGAGGTGGTGGCCACCGCCCGCCGGACCGCCGCCGACCGCCTCGTCGTCGGCACCTCGGGGAACGTCTCGGCCCGGGTCGGCGACACCGTCCTGGTCACCCCCAGCGGCGTCCCCTACGACCGGCTCGGCCCGGACCTGATCACCGGGACCGACCTGGACGGCCGCCGGACCCTGGGCACGGCCGTCCCCACCAGCGAGCTGCCGCTGCACCTCGCCGTCTACCGGCACACCGACGCCGCCGCGATCGTGCACACCCACGCCGTGCACGCCACCGCGGTCTCCACGCTCGTCGACGAGCTGCCGCCCGTCCACTACATGGCCGGAGCCCTCGGCGGCCGCGTCCGCGTCGCCGGCTACGCCCTGTACGGCACCGAGGAACTCGCCGCGGAGGTCCGCCACGCGCTGCGCGACCGCACCGGGTGCCTGCTGCGCAACCACGGCACCCTCACCTACGGCGCCACCCTCGCCCAGGCCCTGGACCGGACCGCCCAGCTGGAGTGGATGTGCCAGGTCTGGCTCGCCGCCTCGGCGGTCCCCGGGCGCACCCCCACCCTGCTCACCGACGCCCAGCTCGACGCGGCCGGCGCCAAACTCCGCGGCTACGGCCAGCCGCCCCGGCAGCGGGGGTGACCCCGGTCACCCCGCCGGTCACGCCCACTGGCCACCACCGCCGATCGCGCCCACACTGGCAGGGATGCGCCTGCGTACCGCGGCGGCCGTGGCCGTCACCACCACGCTCAGTGCCGGCGCGGCCGCGGTGGCGGTCGGACGGTACGCCAGTGACGCGGCTCTGCGCCCGGTGCCGGGCCGGCCGCTGCCGGACGAACCACCGGTCACCGTGCACGGGGCCGACGACGGCCGGATCACCCTGACCCGCACCTTCGCCGCGCTGCGCCCCGGCGTCTACGGACTCACCGGCGGAGCCACGCACGCCGTGATCGGGCCGGTCCTCCCGGACGCCCCGCACCCGCCGGACTGCGTGGTGCGGCGGCTGGAACGCGTCACCCACGGTGGGCTCGCCCCCGGCGACCGGATGCGGATCACCCCGCAGGTCCACCTCGGCAACCCCCGGGACGCCCTCGGCATCGACCACGCCGACATCGACATCCCCGGGGAACTCGGGGCGCTGCCCGCCTGGTTCGTGCCCGGTGCCCGCGGCACCTGGGTGATCACCGTCCACGGACTGGGCACCACCCGCGAGCACCCCATGGTGATCATGCCGTTCCTGCACCGCCAGCGGTTCCCGGTGCTCGACGTCGCCTACCGGGGGGACCTCGGCGCGCCCCGCACCGGCGACGGGCTGGCCCACTTCGGCGCCTGCGAATGGCGCGACCTGGACGCCGCCATCCGCTACGCCGTGCGGTACGGCGCCCAGCGCGTCATCCTGTACGGCTGGTCCACCGGTGCCGCCATGGCGCTCCGCGCCGCCGCCGAGTCCGCGCTGCGGCAGCACCTCAGCGGCCTGGTGCTGGACTCCCCGGTGCTGGACTGGCAGGCCACCCTGCGCGCCCTGGCCGGCCGCCGCGTCCCGTCCTTCCTGCTGCCGCTGGCGGTGCGCGCGGCGCAGGGCCGGACCGGACTGCACGGCCACGGGCGCCACCCGGCCGGCCTGCCGCGGTTCGACGCCGCCGGCCTGACCCTGCCGACGCTGCTGCTGCACGGCCCGGACGACACGGTGGCCTCCTGGGACCTCTCCCGCCGGCTCGCCGCCGACCGCCCCGACCTGGTCACCCTGCACACCGTCCGGCAGGCCCCGCACGGGGCGATGTGGAACGCCGATCCGCAGCGCTACGAGGAAGCCCTCCGGCGCTTCCTCACCCCGCTCATGTAGCGGCCCGGCGCGGCGCCCCGGCCCCGCGGTCCGCCACCCGGACCGCCGGACGCTCCCGCGCGGGCCGGCCGCGGAGGGCTCCGGACGGACACCCGGGCCCCGGCCCGGAACCGCTCCGGACGGCACCCGGGGCCGGCCCGGAACCGCTCCGGACGGGCAGGCCGGGCGCTGCCCGGAACCGCTCCGGACGGGTTCCGGGCAGGCTCCGGACAGGCTCCGGCGGGCATCCGATTGGGCTTTCGGGCCGTCAGCGGCAAGACTGCTCCCGTGACGTCCCGTACTCCGCGCGACTCCCGGCTCAGACTCGTCCCCCACCGGCCGATGGCCGCTGCCCGCCGGGGCGTGGCACACCGCGGCCCCGCACGTCCGGCCCCCCGGCCACCCGAGGGCACCCCACCGCCCTCCGAACTCGCCCGCCAGGCGCGGGCCGAACTCGCCGGCGCGGTACGGGTCGCCCGCTGGGCGGCCGCCGACGACGGAGCCCGGGGCACCCTCACCGGCCCGGCCGCCGAGCGGGCCGCCGCGGCCCTGGGCACCGCGCCCGACCGGGTCCGGGCCGACTGGGACCGGGCCCGGCTGGTCGGCCTGGTCGAGCTCCACGGCGGCACCACCCGGCCCGGCTGGCGGCTGCGCGCCTGGGACCGCGACGACAGCGCGGTGCTGCGCGGCTGGGTCGCCCTGCTCGACGCCTGGTCGCTGGCGAGACCCGCGCCGCCGGAGGCGGAGGCCGCCGCGGTCGCCGAAGTCGTCGAGGCCGTGCCCCAGTTGCTCTCGCTGCTCCAGCTCTCCGCGGGACCGGTGCAACTCGCCATCCTGCTCGACCTGCTGGAACAGCGGGTGGCCGAACTCCGCACGGAGCGTTGCGAGGTGCCGTACGGAGCGCTGCGCCCGGCGGCCGTCGAGACGGTGGCAGCCCCGGACGCCGCGGCGGCCACCGCCGGTCCGGCCGCCGGGACCGGTCCCGGCGCCGGAACCGGCCCGTCGGCGCCCGGACCGGACACCGGCATCCCGCTGGCGGCCCTGCTGGACTGGGCGTTGGACGCCCTCGCCGCGGTCGGCGCGCTCGTCGTCGGTGACGGGGCCGAGGGCCGCCGGGAGGCGGTGCTCACCCCGCTCGGCAACTGGGCGGTGTGGGTCAAGCTGGAGCAGATCTGCGTCGCCGCCCAGAGCCCGGCCGGGAACATCGAGCAGCCGGCCGCCGACATGCTGCGCGGCTGCGCCGGGCTCACCCCGGGGCCGGCGCGTGCGGAGTACCGGGCCTGGCTGGCGGCCCGCCCGGTGGCCAGCGCGGTGACCGAACTCCTCGACGTCGCCCGCGGCGACGACGCCCTGCTGCGCGGCCTGGCCTTCGAAGCGCTGCGGGTGGTGGGCGCGCCCGCCGAGCCCGCGGTGCGCTCGGTCACCGAGGAGCCCTGGCTGCGCCCCTACGCCCTGCTCTGGCTCGCCGAGCTGGAGGGCGGCGACCCGGACGACGCCCTGGGCGTGCTCACCCGGGAGGAGGCCACCTGGCTGTGGGTGGACACCGCGGCCGCGGTCGCCGACCACGGCGAGAGCCCGCTGCTCGTCCGGCACCTGGAGAGCGCCGTCCAGGGCACCGTCCCGGCGCTGCTGGCGGAGGTGCGCGCGGTGGGGCACCCCCGGACGGTGCAGGTCCTGGTCGCGCTGGCCGCGGCGCATCCCGACCCGGTGCTCGCCAAGGCGGTCCGCCGCGCCGCCTTCCAGGTGCACACCGGCGGTTCCTGACCTCGGCCGGTCGCGGGGCCGGCGGCGCGGGTGCGGTGCGGCGGCCCGGGCCCGGGCGGCGCGGTCCGGTGTCTCGGGCCCAACTCCGCACCGGGGTCACGGATGTGATCTGCGGCACAATTTCCCGGCGTGGTCCGGGGTTGGCCTGCGGAGCGTCCGGCCGGCCCCGAAAAGCAGTTGTCCGCCCCGGTAAACTGAATCCATGGCATTTCTCCTCGCGCATTAGACGGCGTGGTCCGCATCCGTCAGTCCTTCCCGCCGTCCACCCTGCCCAGGAGTAATTCCCGTGATCACCGCATCCGGCGTCGAGCTGCGCGCCGGCGCCCGAGTCCTCATCGAGTCCGCCTCCTTCCGTATCGCCAAGGGCGACCGCGTCGGCCTGGTCGGCCGCAACGGCGCGGGGAAGACCACCCTCACCAAGTGCCTGGCGGGCGAGGGCATGCCCGCGGGCGGCTCCATCACCCGCTCCGGCGAGGTCGGCTACCTGCCCCAGGACCCGCGCACCGGTGACCTCGACGTGCTGGCCCGTGACCGCATCCTGTCCGCCCGCGGCCTGGACACCGTGCTCCGCAAGATGCGGGAGAACGAGGACCGGATGGCGAACGGCCAGGGCGCCACGCGCGAGCGAGCCATGAAGAAGTACGAACGGCTGGAGACCGAGTTCCTCACCAAGGGCGGTTACGCCGCGGAGGCGGAGGCGGCGACCATCGCGGCCAGCCTCGGGCTGCCCGACCGGGTCCTCGGCCAGCCGCTGCACACCCTCTCCGGCGGCCAGCGGCGCCGGGTCGAGCTGGCCCGGATCCTCTTCTCCGACGCCGACACGCTGCTGCTGGACGAGCCGACCAACCACCTCGACGCCGACTCGATCGTCTGGCTGCGCGACTACCTCAAGACCTACCGCGGCGGGTTCATCGTGATCTCGCACGACGTCGACCTGGTCGAGACGGTGGTCAACAAGGTCTTCTACCTGGACGCCAACCGCTCGGTGATCGACATCTACAACATGGGCTGGAAGCTGTACCAGGCCCAGCGCGAGGCCGACGAGAAGCGCCGCAAGCGCGAGCGCGCGAACGCCGAGAAGAAGGCCGCGGCGCTCAACGCCCAGGCCGACAAGATGCGCGCCAAGGCCACCAAGACCGTGGCCGCCCAGAACATGGCCCGCCGGGCCGAGAAGCTGCTGTCCGGGCTGGAGGCGGCGCGGGCCGCGGACAAGGTCGCCAAGCTCCGCTTCCCGGATCCGGCCCCGTGCGGCAAGACCCCGCTGACCGCCGAGGGCCTGTCGAAGTCCTATGGCTCCCTGGAGATCTTCACCGATGTGAGCCTGGCCATCGACAAGGGTTCCCGGGTGGTCATCCTGGGCCTCAACGGCGCGGGCAAGACCACCCTGCTGCGGCTGCTCGCCGGGGTCGAGAAGCCCGACACCGGCGAGGTCGTCCCCGGGCACGGCCTCAAGCTCGGCTACTACGCGCAGGAGCACGAGACGCTCGACCCGGACCGCACCGTGCTGGAGAACATGCGGTCGGCCGCCCCGGACATGGACCTGGTGGACATCCGCAAGACGCTGGGCTCGTTCCTCTTCTCCGGCGACGACGTGGACAAGCCCGCCGCGGTGCTCTCCGGCGGGGAGAAGACCCGGCTGGCGCTGGCCACGCTCGTGGTGTCGTCGGCCAACGTGCTGCTGCTCGACGAGCCGACGAACAACCTCGACCCGGCCAGCCGGGAGGAGATCCTGGGCGCGCTGCGCAGCTTCACCGGCGCCGTGGTGCTGGTGACCCACGACGAGGGCGCGGTCGACGCGCTGCAGCCGGAGCGGATCATCCTGCTGCCGGACGGGGTCGAGGACCTGTGGGGCGCGGACTACGCCGACCTGGTCGCCCTCGCCTGACCCGGTGATCGCCCGTGCACATGCCGTTGGCAACGCGGAGTGACGGGCTTGATCAAACAGCGGTGGATCATTCGGCCGATGGGTGATCCATCATCTGAGTGAGAACGGCTCGTACCGCGGCGCGTCGCACCGCACCGGCGCGCGCGAGGGGGGCGCGCGCCGGGCACCGTTCTGCCGCCCTTCCGGCCTCCTCTCTGACCTGCCACTTCGCGCGAATTTGCGCTCCGCGGTCCGGAGCGAATCCGCTGGAATCTCACGTTCCGAAGACGCCCGCCCCGTGATTCCGGGGAAGTCTTGTGCCACGGACCTTGTCGAATGGGTGGCCAGGACGCCGTTGAGGGGTGATCATGAGAAGTCCAGAGCGCACTTCCCATGAGGAGGCACGGGTGGCCGAGACTCTGAAGAAGGGCAGCCGGGTGACCGGCGCCGCGCGCGAAAAGCTCGCGGCAGACCTGAAGAAGAAGTACGACTCCGGTGCGAGCATCCGGGCGCTGGCCGAGGAGACCGGTCGCTCCTACGGATTCGTGCACCGGATGCTCAGCGAATCCGGCGTGACGCTGCGTGGTCGCGGCGGGGCGACACGAGGCAAGAAAGCCGCCTCGGCCTGACGTCCCCTACCGGCGGGTACGAGCAGTACCACCCGGTTGACCGGCCGGTCGGCCGGGTGGTTACTGTGCAGTCACTTAACCTGACTGCGGCCGACCGGAGGCTTCCAGTGACCCTGCTCGACAAGGACGGCGTACACCTCGCCGTCGACGACGCGGTTGCCACGGTAACCCTGACCAATCCCGCCAAGCGCAACGCCCAGTCGCCCGCGCTGTGGCGTGCGCTGACCGAGGCCGGACGGCTGCTGCCGGGCAGCGTGCGGGTCGTGGTGCTGCGCGGAGAGGGGAAGTCCTTCTCCGCCGGTCTCGACCGTCAGGCATTCACCCCCGAGGGCTTCGACGGGGAGCCCTCGTTCATCGACATGGCGCGCGGCTCCGACGCCGAGCTCGACGCGACCATCGAGGAGTACCAGGAGGCGTTCACCTGGTGGCGGCGGAACGACATCGTCTCCGTCGCCGCCGTCCAGGGGCACGCCATCGGCGCCGGCTTCCAGCTCGCGCTCGCCTGCGACCTGCGCGTCTGCGCCGATGACGTGCAGTTCGCGATGCGCGAGACCAGCCTCGGGCTGGTGCCCGACCTGACCGGCACGCACCCGCTGGTCGGTCTGGTGGGCTACGCCCGCGCCCTGGAGATCTGCGTCACCGGCCGGTTCGTCCACGCCCAGGAGGCCGAGCGCACCGGGCTGGCCAACCTCGTGGTGCCCGCCGCCGAACTCGACGCGGCGGTGCGCGACCTCACCGCCGCGGTGCTCGCAGCGCCGCGCGACGCCGTCATCGAGACCAAGGCGCTGCTGCGCGGTGCCGCGGGCCGCGACTACGAGGACCAGCGGGTGGCCGAGCGCGCCGCTCAGGGGCGCCGGCTGCGGGACCTCGCCGGTACCGCCGGCTAGCGAGCGGGTGTCTCCCTGAGGGTTGGCCGGTCGATCGTCCGACCGGGTCGGCCGCCGCCTGCGGCGAGACCGACCCGGTGGCCGCCCGCCCGGCTTCGGCGGGGCCGCGTTCGGCTCGGGCGGCCGCCGGTCACAGCGCCAGCTTGAACCCGTCGTGGCTGCGGGCGAAGCCGAGCGAGTCGTAGAAGCGGTGGGCCTCGGTGCGGCGCTTGTTGCTGGTGAGCTGGACCAGGGTGCAGCCGCGGGCGCGGGCGCGCTCGATGGCCCAGCGCAGCAGCTCGCGGCCGAGCCCGCCGCCGCGGCGGTCGGCGCGGATGCGGACCGCCTCGATCAGGGCGCGCTCCTCGCCGCGGCGGCCCAGACCCGGGATGTAGGTGAGCTGGAGGCAGCCGATGACCGTGCCGTCGCCCTCGTCCAGCACGACCAGCTCGTTCCGCGGGTCGCTGTCCACCGCCTCGAAGGCACGCGCGTACGCCTCGTCCACCTCGATGGTGGCGGGGTCGATCACCTTCTCCTCGTCCTTGAGCAGGGCGAGGATCGCGGGCAGGTCGGTGCGGGTGGCGGGGCGGAAATCCATGGCCAGAGCATGGCATGCGCGCGACGAGAGAGGCGGGCCGGGGGAGGCGCCCCACGACACGGGCCCGACGACCCCCCCTCGCCCGCCGGGCCGCACGCCACCTCGCGGGCACCCTCATCCGGCCCCGACGCCGACCGAAGGGGCGGAACCTAGGTCACGTCGGTCACGACCACGGCGACGGTGACCGGCGCGGCGACGGTGCGCGCCACCGCGGCCCGCACCGCCCGGGCCACCTCCAGGGCGCCGTGGTCCCCGGCGACGGCCAGCTGCACCTCGACATGGCGGCCGATCGGCGCCCCCCGGGCATCGGTGCGGTCCTCCACGCGCACCGCCCGGGCCGCTCCGCCCAGGACCGGGGCGAGCGCCACGACGCCCGGCACGCCCCGGGCGGCGGCCGCCAGGGCCACCACCGCGGGCGGGAACTCCGGCTCCTTGGCCGAGGGCGGGACCTCCGGCGCCCCAGCCGCGCCGGGCGGGGAGGAGAGGCCCGGCGCAGGCGGCAGCTCCTCCAGCAGCTCGGTGACCCGCAGGTCGATCGCGTCGACCACCAGGCCCAGCCGGCGGGTGGCGCAGGCGTGCAGCCCGGCCCGCAGCTCCCGGGCCACCGCCGGCAGCGGCTGCCCGGCCACCGCCACACAGGTGGCGCCGATCCGCAGCGGCCCCGGAGGCAGCGCGCTCACCGGGGCCGGCACGGTGGGCCGGGCGGCGTGCTCCGGATCGGCCAGCCCGATCCGGAGCGAGCCCAGCCGCGCCCCCGGTACCTCGCTCTCGACGCGGCGCAGCACGTTCCGCGCCGCCTGCTCGACGACCCAGGAGGCGTCGCCCGGCCCGCCCAGTGGCAGCAGTCTGCCGAGTGCCAGTTGCTCCCGTACCGCGCGCGTCAGCCGGTCCGTGACCACGTCCGTCCCCTCTTCGCCGTAGGTCCGCCCAGCCTGCCGCACACATCGCCGCCCGGGGCGGCGACCCACCCGGGCGCGGGTGGTTCGAAGCCCCCGGTCGCACTTCTGCCGCACAGAGCGAGCAATTCCGGTGATCCGGGCCTAGTGTGACAAATGGAGCCGCAGACCACTGCCCCGGAAAGGTTGATCGGCGATGACGGAGACCTCACAGCGCACCCGCTCCGAGACACAGGGCACCGAGGAGAAGAAGACGCCGGGAGGCGTGTCGGTCGGCCGCGGCGGTGGTGCCCCGGGGGTCCGGGGCAAGACCACCATCGCCGACGGTGTGGTGGAGAAGATCGCGGGCATGGCGGCCCGTGACGTCATCGGCGTGCACGCCATGGGCAGCGGCTTCGCCCGCACCATCGGCGCGGTCCGCGACCGGGTGCCCGGCGGCGGCCGGTCGGGAGTCACCCGAGGAGTGAAGGCCGAGGTCGGAGAGGTACAGGCGGCACTCGACCTGGAGATCGTGGTCGACTACGGCGTCTCCATCTCCGAGGTCGCCAACGACGTACGGGAGAACGTGATCTCCGCCGTCGAGCGGATGACCGGCCTGGAGGTCGTCGAGGTCAACATCGCGGTGAGCGATGTGAAGCTTCCGGACGAAGAGGAAGAGGAGACCGGGCAACGGGTCCAGTGAGTAGCACCTCGCCGCCGGACCAGTTGGGGAGTGCAGCATGAGCAAGGCCGTGATCGGTCTGATCGTCGGGATGGCGCTGGCGTACGCCGGGTACTTCGGCGGGTTCGGAGCCTTCCTGCTGGTGGCCGCGCTGGGCGCCGTCGGGTTCGCGGCGGGCCGGTTCCTGGAGGGTGACTGGGAGCTCGGTGACTTCTTCCGCCGGGGTGACCATGGCGAGCGACGGCGGTGACCCGGTGGTCGTGGCCGCCGAGCGCGGCGCGACCCGCATCGCGGACCGGGTGGTCGCCAAGATCGCGTCGCAGGCGGCGCGGGAGGCGCTGCCCGACACCCCCGGCTCCCCCCGCCCGCAGGCCGTGGTCGTGGTGCACGACCGGGTCGCACGGGTCCGGGTCGCGGTGGAACTCCCCTACCCGTCGGATCTCGGCGCGCGCTGCGGCGCGGTGCGCGTCCGGGTCGGCGAGCGGGTCACGGCACTGGCCGGCATGGAGGTCCCCGAAGTGGCCGTGACCGTGGAACGGCTGCTCTCCCCGCACCTGGGCCGCGGGGAGCGGGTGCGATGAGCGATCCGGAACCGGCGGTCGACCTCACCAAGCACACCGGATCGCGGCAGTCCGGACCGGCCCCCGACCGCCCGGACGGACCCGCCGCCGGCCCGCACGTCCGGGCCGGCCGCTTCTGGTCGACCCGCCGGATCCCCGCCCTGGTGGTCGCGGCCGTGCTACTCGGCGCGGTGGGACTGCTGCTGTACGACGTCGCGGCGGTCCGCGCCGACCGGCCCGGAATGCACTGGCGACGGTGGCTCGCCGACGAACTCGACACCCGGCCGCTGGACGACCCGTGGGTGCTCGCCGCCGCCGCGCTCGCCATGGCCCTCGGCCTCTGGCTGCTCGTGCTGGCCCTCACCCCCGGCCTGCGCCGGCTGCTGCCGATGCGGCGGGAGACGCCCGAGGTGCGGGCCGGGCTGGACCGGAAGGCCGCCGCTCTGGTGCTGCGCGACCGCGCCATGGAGGTCTCCGGGGTCCAGTCGGTCCGGGTCGGGGTGGGCCGGCGCAAGGTCACCGCCCGCGCCCAGTGCCACTTCCGGGACCTGGACGAGGTGCGCGGCGACCTGGAGACGGCGCTCTACGAAGGCATCCACCAGCTGGGCCTGGCCCGGCCGCCGCGCCTGCTGCTGCACGCCCGGCGACCGGCGAAGTGGTGACGGCGGCCGTGCCGGGCGGCATCGGACGAACAGGAGGGCGCGGCCCCGCCGGGACGCCGCGCCGCAGGCGGGCCGACGGCGGGCGAAGGGACGGAACGGCGTGCTGAGAAGGGTCAACCGGGTGCTGCTGGCGCTGGTCGGGCTGGTCCTGCTGGCGGTGGGCGGCGCGGTGCTGCTCTCCGGCCTCGACCTGCCCCGCCACTGGGGGTTCACGATGCCCGGCTGGTGGCCGTTCGACGGCCCCGGCGACGTCGTGCTGAGCGACGCGGACCGGCGCCGGTGGCGGGACGAGGGCTGGTGGTGGCCCACCGTCATCGCGGCGCTGGCCGTGCTGCTGCTGCTCGCCCTGTGGTGGGCACTGGCGCAGCTGCGCCGGCGCCGGCTCGGCGAGGTGCTGGTCACCGGCGGCGACGGGAACGCCGCCTCGCTGCGCGGCCAGGCCCTGGAGGCGGTGATGGCGGCGGAATCCGAGTCGCTGGACGGGGTGGAGCGGGCACGGGTCCGGATCCGCGGCCGCCGGACGGCACCGGAGGCCCGGCTACGGCTGCTGCTGACCGCGTACGCCCAGCCGGTGGCGACGCTGCACCGGGTCTGCGGCGACGTGCTGGAGCACGCCCGGCACTCCGCGGGGGTGGACCGGCTGCCCGCCGAGATCAGGCTCCGGGCGGAACGGCACGGCGCGGAGCGGGTGAGCTGAGCACTCCGTGCCACCCGCTCCGGCCGCCGTCCCGCCCCCGTCCGGTACGGCTCGGCCGTCCCCGCCCTCGGGGACGGCGCGCCGCGCTCAGATGCCGTGCGTCGCGCCGCCGTCCACCGGGACCATCAGCCCGGTCAGGTAGGAAGCGGCCGGGGACAGCACGAACGCGGCGGTCCTGCCGAACTCCTCCGGCGTGCCGTAGCGGCGCAGCGGAATCGCCTCGCAGTTGCGGCGCCGGGCCTCCGCCGCGTCCCCCGACAGCGCGTCCAGTTCCCGTACCCGGTCGGTGTCGATCCGGGCCGGCAGCAGACCGACCACCCGGATGCCGCGCGGGCCCAGCTCCACCGACAGGGACTTGGCCAGCCCCGCCAGGCCCGGGCGCAGGCCGTTGGAGATGGTCAGCCCCGGGATCGGCTCGCGCACCGAGCCGGAGAGCACGAAACCGATCACCCCGCCCGCGGGCAGCGCGGCGGCCGCGGCACGGGCCAGCCGCAGCGCCCCCAGGAACACCGCGTCGAACGCCGCCTGCCACTGCTCGTCGGTGTTGTCGTCGAGCAGCCCGGCGGGCGGGCCGCCCACGCTGATCAGGATGCCGTCGAAGCGGCCGAACCGCTCCCGGGCGAGGGCGACGACCCGCTCGGCGGTGTCCGCGGAGCCGTTGTCGGCGGGCACCCCCACCGCGTTCGGCCCCAGTTCGGCGGCCGCCTGTTCGACCCGGTGCGCGTCCCGCCCGGTGATGACCACCTTCGCGCCGTCGGCGACCAGCTCGGCCGCGGTGGCGCGGCCCAGCCCGCGGGACGCCCCGGTGAGCACGTACACACGGTCCTTCAGTCCAAGATCCATGGGGTCAGTCTGCCGTGCCCCGGGAGAGGAGTGTGAGCGCGCTGTCCACCAGGCCGATGTGGCTGAACGCCTGCGGGAAGTTGCCCAGCTGCCGGCGGCCCACCGGGTCGTACTCCTCCGCCAGCAGACCCACGTCGTTGCGGAGCGCCAGCAACTCGTCGAACAGCGCCCGCGCCTCCTGCCGCCGCCCGATCATCCACAAGGCGTCGACCAGCCAGAACGAGCAGGCGAGGAACGCCCCCTCGGACCCGGGCAGCCCGTCGACCGCCGACGGGCCGGCCCGCCCGGAGCCGTAGCGGCGGACCAGCCCGTCCTGGCTCAGCTCGCGGCGCACCGCGTCGACGGTCCCGGCGATCCGCGGATCGGAGGGCGGCAGGAACCCCACCCGGGGGATCAGCAGCGTCGCGGCGTCGAGCTCCGCGGAGCCGTAGGCCTGGGTGAAGGTGCCCCGGTCGCTGTCGTAGCCCAGCCGGCACACCTCCCGGTGGACCTCCTCCCGCATCGCCCGCCAGCGGCCGGGGTGACCGGGCAGCTGGGGGAACCTCTCCACCGCGCACACCGCGCGGTCGGCCGCGGCCCACGCCATCACCTTGGAGTGCACGAAGTGGCGGCGGGCGCCGCGGACCTCCCACAGCCCCTCGTCGGGTGCGCGCCAGGCCGACTCCAGGTAGTCCATCAGGGAGCGCTGGAGGTTCCAGCCGGGCGCGGCGGCGGGCAGCCCCCGGTTGCGGCAGATGTGCAGGGTGTCCAGGACCTCGCCGTAGACGTCGAGCTGCCGCTGGTCGACGGCCGCGTTCCCGAGCCGCACCGGGGCCGACCGCTCGTACCCGGACAGCCAGGGCAGCTGCGTCTCGGGCAGCCGCCGCTCGCCCCCCAGCCCGTACATGATCTGCAGCTCGGAGGGGTTGCCGGCGATGGCGCGCAGCAGCCAGTCGCGCCAGGCGGCGGCCTCCTCCCGGTATCCGGCGGAGAGCAGGACGTTCAGGGTGAGGGCGGAGTCGCGCAGCCAGCAGTACCGGTAGTCCCAGTTGCGGACGCCGCCGACCTGTTCCGGGAGGGAGGTGGTGGGGGCGGCGACGATGCCGCCGGTGGGGGTGTAGGTGAGGGCCTTGAGCGTGATCAGGGACCGCACCACGGCGTCCCGGTGGGGACCGCGGTAGACGCTCCGGGCGGCCCAGGCGCGCCAGTCGCGCAGGCAGTGGTCCAGGCTCAGGTGGGGGTCGATCAGCTCCGGCCGCGGCTGGTGGGAGGGGTGCCAGGTGAGGACGAAGGCCACCCGCTCCCCGGCGGCGACGGTGAACTCCGAGCGGGTGCTGAAGTCCTTCCCGTAGGTGCGGACGGGCGGCTCGGACCGCAGCCACACCGAGTCGGGGCCGGCGACCGCCACCCGGTGCCCGCCGCAGCGGCGCATCCAGGGCACCACATGGCCGTAGTCGAAGCGCAGCCGCAGCACGCCGAGCATGCCGACCCGGCCGGAGACGCCTTCGACGATCCGCACCAGGTCGGGCGCGACGTCGCGGTGGGGCATGAAGTCGAGGACCCGGACGGTGCCCTCGGGGGTCTCCCAGACCGACTCCAGGACGAGCGAGTCGGGGAGGTAGGCACGCCGGGTGCAGGCGCCGGCCCCGGCCGGGGCGAGTCGCCAGTGACCGTTCTCGGGGCCGCCGAGGAGCGCGGCGAAACAGGCCGGTGAGTCGAAGCGGGGCAGGCACAGCCAGTCGATGGAACCGTCCCGGCCGACCAGTGCGCCGGTCTGGCGGTCACCGACGAGGGCGTAGTCCTCGATCCTGCGGGCCACGGGTGCCGGGTGCCCCGTGCCGCGGCAGGCCATGCCGCGGATGCCGGTGCGGCACCGGCGGCCGGGCGGCTCGGTGCCACCGGAAGGGGGCTACTTCTCGGACAGCACCTGGTCGGCGGCGGGGGAGGGGGCCGGAGCTCCGGCCGGTGCGGACGTCCGGTCGGCCGCCGCACCGGAATCCCGGGCCGCCGGCCCGGCCGGGTCCTCACGCGGGTCCGGTCCGCCGGCCCCCGCACCCGGGCCGGTGGCACGGTCGGCGGAGGCGGCGGCCGCCCGGTCCCGGCGCTCCCGCCGGACCAGGACGATCCAGCCGGCCGGGACACCGGCGGCGAACAGCCACCACTGGATCGCGTACGCCATGTGGGCGCCGATGCTGCTGTGGTCCGGCGCCGGAACCGGCTCGGGCTGCCCCTTGCCCTTCGGCGAGGACCCGGTGAGCTCGATGTAGCCGCCGAGGACGTCCCGGTCCAGCACCTTCGCCAGCCGCCCGCTGTCGATCAGCATGACCTGGCGGTCGGGCAGGCCCTTCTTGTCCTTGATGCCGCTGCTCGCGGTGGTCTCGTCGGCCTTGAGGCGGCCGGTGACGGTGACCTCGCCGCGGGGCGCCGGCGGCACCTCCGGGAACTTGGTGAGGTCGCCGCCGGCCGGGATCCAGCCCCGGTTGACCAGCACCGCCCGGTCGTCGGCGAGTAGCAGCGGGGTCACCACGAAGTAGCCGATGGACTGCTCGTCGGGGCCGGTGCGCTGGCGGATCACGACCTCGTGCCGGGGGTCGTAGCTGCCCGTGGCCCGCACCGTGCGCCAGGTGTCGTCGCGCGAGACGGCGCGGCCCGGGGCGGTGAGCTTCCCGACCGGCACGGCGGGCGCGTCGAGGCTCTGCGCGATGAGGTCGTTGTGCGCCACCCGGTTCTGGTGGCGGTGGAGCTGCCAGAAGCCCAGCTTGACCATGACCGGGATCAGGACGAGCCCCACCAGAGTGAGGATCACCCACTGCCGGGACAACAGGAAGCGGTACACGGCTTAAGACAGTACCCGTCGCGGATCGTCCCCTTGCGGGTGGGTACCCGGCGCGAGCCCGCCCCGCGGCGCGCGCCGCCGCCCGGCGCGGCCGCCCCGGGCGGGCCGGCTCACCGGCGGGCGGTGCCGGCCGGGGTCCTCAGACCCGGTCGACGATGCCCACCCGCCCCTCGGCGCGGGCGCAGTGCGCCCCGCAGTACCAGTGCCCGTCGGCCTCCACGCCCTGCCCGATGATCTGGCACCGGCAGTGCTCGCAGATGGGCGCCATGCGGTGGATGGCGCAGGAGAAACAGTCGAAGACGTGCACCGCGCCCTGCGCGTGCACCTCGAATGTCATGCCGTAGTCGTTTCCGCAGACCTCGCAACGTGCCATGCGCCCCAGCCTGCGGTGCCGGACGGGCCGGGGCGAGCGGGGGCCGGGCGCGTCGGCCGGGATTCACCTGATTGTCTGACCGGTTGCGGCCGATTGCCGGGCCCGGCACACCTCCCCGGCCGGCCCCGGGCCCCGGCGGGCGCCCGGTACGCCCCGGCGCGCCCTGGCATACCTCCGCACGCCCCGGCGCGTTCCGCCGGGCCTGCCGGTGCGTCCCGCGGGGCCGCAGGGCCGCCGGGGCGTCCCGGCGGGGCTCAGCCGGCGGCCGTGCCCCCGGCCGGCCGGACGTGCTGCAGCAACTGCATGAAGGCCGCCTCGTCGACGACCGGGGTGCCGAAGGAGCGGGCCTTGGCCACCTTGGAGGTGGGGGAGCCGGGGTCGTTGGTGACCAGCAGGCTGGTGAGCCGGGAGACGCTGGTGGCGACATGGAGCCCGGCCTCCACCGCGCGGTCCTCCAGCAGCTCCCGGTCGACCGAGGTGTCACCGGAGAACGCGACCCGCATGCCCTGCGTCAGCTGCTCGCCGGGCACATAGCGCCCCGGGTTCGGGTACGGGCACGGCGGCCGCTTGCGGCTGGGCCGCCAGCTGCCGGCCCGGTACGACCGCTGCCGGCCGATCCCCGGGGACCCGCCGCCGGGGGACGACGGCCCGTCCGACCACTCGGTGAGCGGCTGGCAGGCGAGCAGCGGCAGCCGCAGACCGGACCGGGCGGCCATCCGCAGGCTCGGCCGGAAGGTCTCGGCGAGCACCCGGGCGTCGTCGAGGGCGTGGTGCGCCCGCTGCTGCACCACGCCGTAGTGCGCGGCGAGGGTCTCCAGCTTGTGGTTGGCCAGCGGCAGTCCCAGCTCCTTGGACAGCGCGATGGTGCACAGCCGCTGGCGCACCGGGGCGGTGGCGCTCGCCCGGGCGTACTCACGGGCGATCATGGACCAGTCGAAGACGGCGTTGTGGGCGACGAGCACCCGGCCGGCCAGCCGCTCGGCGAACCGGTCCGCGATCTCCGGGAAGAGCGGGGCGCCGGCCAGCGCCTCGCTGGTCAGCCCGTGGATCCAGACCGGTCCGGGATCGCGCTCGGGGTTGACCATGGTGTACCAGTGGTCCTGGACCTCGCCCTGGGCGTCCAGCTGGTAGACGGCGGCCGACACGATCCGGTCGTCCCGGGCGAGGCCGGTGGTCTCCACGTCGACGACCGCGTACCCCTCGGGATAGGAGTCCGGCCAGGAGGTCGGCGGTACGGCTGCCATGCGGTCTTCGAGCATGGTCCATGAGGATACGGCCCGCCGCGGACAGTCACCGCGTGGACATGGCTACTTTGTGACGGCGTGAAAGCTGACGAGCTTTGGGAATTCCCAGCAGAGTGGTGCATATCGGGCATGCCCCGGTCGCCGCCCCGAAGCTCGCTGACAAGAAGTCTCACTTCTTTTCTACTTCTCGGTAACTACCTCTAGCCGTGGCCGCCGGGCCAGCCCTAAATTGCGAACATGCCTCACCTTCCCGATGTCGTGCTGTGGTCGATCCCGGCCTTTGTGCTGCTCACCGCCGTGGAGATGGTGAGCTACCGCATCCACCCCGACGACGAGGCCGAAGGCTACGAGGCCAAGGACGCCGCGACCAGCGTCACCATGGGCCTCGGTAGCATCGTCTTCGACTTCCTGTGGAAGATCCCGATCGTCGCGATCTACGCCGCGGTCTACGAACTCACCCCGCTGCACGTCCCGGTGGTGTGGTGGACCCTGCTGCTGATGCTGCTGGCGCAGGACTTCTTCTACTACTGGTCCCACCGCGGGCACCATGTGATCCGCGTGCTGTGGGCCTGCCACGTGGTGCACCACTCCAGCCGGAAGTTCAACTTCACCACCGCGCTCCGCCAGCCCTGGACCACCTGGACGGTCTGGCCCTTCTACCTGCCGATGATCGCCCTCGGCGTGCACCCGGCCGCCGTCGCCTTCTGCTCCTCCACCAACCTCGTCTACCAGTTCTGGGTGCACACCGAACGCGTCGGCAAGCTGTGGCGCCCCGTGGAGTTCGTCTTCAACACGCCCTCCCACCACCGGGTCCACCACGCGTCCCAGGGCGGCTACCTGGACCGCAACTTCGGCGGCATCCTCATCGTCTGGGACCGGCTCTTCGGCTCCTTCACCCCGGAGACCGAACGTCCGGTGTACGGGCTGACGAAGAACATCGCCACCCACAACCCGCTGCGCGTGGCCACCCACGAGTACGCCGCCATCGCCCGCGACGTCCGGGCGGCGGACAACTGGCGGGAGCGCGCCGGCCGCGTCTTCCGGGGCCCGGGCTGGCAGCCGGCCCCCCGGGCCGGGGCCGCCGCCGACGCCCCGGCCGCCGACGCCCCGGCCGCCGACGCCCCGGCCGCCGACGCCCCGGCCGCCGACGCTCCCGAGCCCGCGGCAGCACGGCCGGAAACCACCGGGCAGCCGGTCGCGGAAGGTGCCGCATGAGCCTGACCCGCCGCCCCTCGCCGCCACCGGCGTCCCTCTCCGGAGCCCCCGCGTCGCGCCGTCCGGACCTGCTCCTCGGGCTGTTCGCCCTGCTGGCCGCCGCGCACCTCGCCGCGCTGCTCGGCCGCGCGGAAACCCTCGAGCACCTCACCAAGCCGGCGCTGATGCCGGTGCTGGCCGGGTACGTCCTGCTGCGCGGCGGCCCGCGTCCGCTCGCCGCCGCCCTGCTGTTCGGCTGCGGCGGCGACACCCTCCTGCAGATCGGCGGCGACCTCGTCTTCCTGGCCGGCATGGGCTCCTTCGCGGCCGGACACCTCTGCTATCTGGCGCTCTTCCGGCGCAGCGCCGAGCGCCGGGTCCCGCTGCCGCTGGTGGCCGGGTACACGGTCGCCTGGCTCGGCACCATCGTCCTGCTCTGGCCCGACCTGCCCGCGGACATGCGGATCCCGGTGGCCGGATACAGCCTGCTGCTCGCCGGGATGGCCCTCGCCTCGCTCCGCGCGGGGCTCCTGGCGGCGGCCGGCGGGGCGCTGTTCCTGCTCTCCGACACCCTCATCGCGACCGGCATCGCCGAGTGGCCGCAGGCTCCGGTGCCGCAGTTCTGGATCATGCTGACGTATCTGGCGGCCCAGTACGCCCTGGCGGCGGGGGTGCTGCGGAGCGCGCCCAAGGGGCGTGGGCGACCCGAGCCGGTCACAGCTTGAAGAACCGACGCAGCTCGGGGCGCTGGACGCGCTCGGGCGGGATCAGGTGCTCGTTGAGCACGACCGAGTCCTCGCGCAGGGTGATGACCAGGTCGGACAGGTCCTGCAGCGGCGCGAGGTCGACAGGAGCGCCGGACTGCGTGCACTCCACCAGACCGAGCTCGGTGAGCCCGGGCAGCTCGGCAAGGGGGGCCAGCCCCTCGGGCACGTCGCAGCCGAACAGGAAAAGCCTGGTGATCCGCTGGAGCGGGGCGAGTTCGGCAAGGCGCAGATCCGCGCGCTGGGACACCGAAAGGGTCTCCAACTCGGCAAGTGTGGCCAGCTTCTCCAGTTCCCCGGGGTGGACAGCGCCGGCGATTTGCAACCGGCGGAGCCGGGGCCATCGGGTGATGCCGTGCAGGGACAACCCGTCGTCGGGAGCGTGCAGGCCGAGGATGACGAGTGCCGGGCCGGCCGGCACGGACTCCAGGCCGGACGGCCCGGAGGGGACCGGGAGGCTGAGGTCGGTCAGACTCGGAAGATCGCGCAGAACGGACAGGTCCAGCCCCGGCTCCACCCCCCGGCCCAGGTAGAGCACCCTGAGGGAACCGAACCGCGCGAGCGGGGAGAGATCCCCCAGACTCGGGTTCCGCAGCACCTGAAGGAGCTCGACCTTGGGGTCGACGTAGTCGAACAGTGGCAGTTCACCCTCCACGCCGATGGCGCGGTACTGGGGAAGACGGGGCAGGCAGCGCAGTTGTTCCTCGGTCTCGACGGGAAGGTAGATCTTGTTCTCCGGGGCGTCGGCGAGAACGGCATCGACGTACTCCTCGGTCTCGAAGCGCCGCCACCCGTGGTGGATCTGCACCCGGACCGGCCCCTGGGTCTCGTGCCGGAAGCGTGCGATCAGTGCCTGGGCCGCGGGTCCGCCGATGCGGGCGGCCGTGTGGACCACCGCGGCGGCGGTCCACTCGTCCAGTCCCTCGGGCGGGGGCAGCAGATCCAGAACCAGCTCACCCGCCGCCGACAGTTCCTCCGCCTCCGGGAAGTCGCGCGGCGGGACGAGCCCGTTCGTCCGCCGCTCCACCTCCTCCCGCACCCCCGGGTCCAGCTGCGGCGCGTGCTCCAGGCATGCCGCTGCCAGCAGGTTCAGCCGGTTGCGCCACTTCTTGACCCGGTCCGCCCGCTTGAGGATCCGGCGCAGCAGCCGCGCGCGTTCGTCCGGTCTGGCGTGCCCGACGGCCATCCGTACGACGTCCTCCCACTGGTCGTCGTGCGCCCTCTCCGCCAGCAGGCCGAAGTCCCCGGCCTCCACCGCAGCCTTCGCCGCCAGGTAGTCCTGAAACGTCCGGTGCACGAAGACGACGGCACCCGGGGCGGGTTCGCGCAGCAGGCCGCTGCGGATCAGCAGGTGCCGGAAGACCTGTTCGGCATCGCCCTGCGCCCGCACTTGCGGCATCGCCGCCAGCGCGCCCTGGATCCGTTCCACCGCGTCCGCCCGGTCCGCCTCCAGCTGGCCGTTGCGGATCAGCCAGTACGCCAGCTCCTGGAGGAGCAGGGTCTGCTCGTCGCGGGTCAGTTCGACACCCTCGACCGCGCAGATCTCCCGCTCGGTGTCCCGCCGGATCAGCAACATCTCCAGCGCCGCGTCATACAGATCCTTGCGGGCGCGCGGAAGCTGCATCCGGCGGTCGCGGTTGAGGGCGCACAGCAGGGCGCACATCAGCGGGTTGGTGGTGAGCCGGGAGAGCTCGCGGCGGGCGGTGACCGCCTGCAGCATGGCGTCCTGGTACGCCTCCAGCGGCTCCCCGGTCTCCTCCCGCGCGGCGTCGTGCCAGTGCGTGATGAACGACCGGACGTCCTCCCGGCTCATCGGCAGCAGCGCGTGGGCGCGGAAGCCGTGCGGGGTCAGCCAGTTCTCGGGCACGGCGGACGGCCGGGTGGTCACCACGTAGCGGGCGTCGGGGAACGCGGTGACCAGCTGTCGTAGCCATTCCTCGGTGCGCCTGCGCAGCCGCTGCGGCACCTCGTCCACGCCGTCGACCAGCACCAGGGCCCGGCCGGAGGACATCAGCCCCTCCACCCAGCCGGCCGGTGCGGCGCCGGAAAGGGGGTTGCCCATGCTGCTGAGGAACTCGACGGGCAGCGGCAGCGTTTCGCGTTCGGTGAGGGCGCGCAGCCGCAGTACGAACGGCACGCAGATATTCCAGTCCGCGAGTTCGGGGCCGAAGCTGCGGCGGGCGGCGTTCGTGGCGAGCCACTGGACCAGGGTGCTCTTGCCGGAGCCGGCGGGGCCCCGGAGAAGCAGCCGGGAGGTGGCGGCCAGGGCGTGCTCGATCCGCACGCTGCCGGGGCCGAACTCGCCGAAGCCGGGATCGGCCGGGGCCTCGTCGCGCACGCCGAGACTGATGTACGCGGTGTCCAGCGCCCACTCGGCGCTCGCGCCGCTCAGCGTCACGCCGAACAGTTGCAGCCTGCTCTGCGTGGCGCGGACGAAGTCGGAGTACCGGGCCTCGTACGCGGCGGCGGTGCGCTCCGGCCCGGGGCCGAGCCGGTGCCGGATGTCGGCGAGGGCCTCCACCATCGTGCCGGTGCGCCGGACCAGCTCGACCTGTCCGCGGGCGGGGAACTCCGGCAGGGTGGTGAGGTACTCCACGACGTGGGCGCAGCACAGGTCCAGCAGCCGGTCGAAGAGGGCCGTGGCATCCGCCCCGAGCCCGGCCCGGTCCGGTACGCCCAGAGCGCGGGCCAGCACCTCGCGGCGCAGCCGCTCCGGGTCCAGGTCCACCGCCAGCAACCGGTCGGCGGCGAGTGGTCCGGCGGCCCGGAAGGCGTCGGCGGCCGCCGCGACGGCGGCGAGCCGTTCGTGTTCCGGTACCGAAGTCCCGGCGCCGCTCAGCCGGTCGGCGAGTGTGTCGACAAGTCGTTGCGTCTCCTTGTCGGTCAGCCGGCGCGGCCGCCGCAGCGGACCGCCAGGGGGTACGGGCTTCTCCGCGAGCCCGGCCCCGGGCCGCGGGGCCAGCAACGACTTCACGAGCATGGACGTCACCGTGGTGGCCAGCCGCAGCACGGCGGTCTCCAACCCCTGCACCCGTCAACTCCCCCTCATGGAACGGGCGGTACCCCGAATGCCGCAGGGTACCGCCCGTTCGTCAGCCGCCGCCGGTGGGTTCGACCACCGTGGCCGCCGGTTGTTCACCGGTGCTCATCAGCACACTCGGCAGGCGCGGCGCGCCCGGCGGGTCACTTGGTGACCGCGTCCAGCGCGTCGACGATGCCGTAGCCGTAGAAGTTGTTCACGTGCTTGGTGCCGGTGCAGGTGGCGTCCACGTCGCCGTCACCGTCCGGGTCGTACGGCGCGGTGGAGCAGCCCGGGTTGTCCGCCTGCTGCTTCAGGAGCCACTGGATCTCCTGCGGGGTGGACGTCGGGTGCTTGCTCTTGACGAGCGCGGCGACACCGGCGACGTGCGGGCCGGCCATCGAGGTGCCCTGCAGGTAGGCGTAGTCGCCCTCCGGCATGGTGGACAGGATGCGGCCGTCCTTGGCGGGCAGTTCGGGCACCTGGTACTTGTCTCCGCCCGGCGCGGCCACGTCGATCTGGCCCAGGCCGTAGTTGGAGTAGTACGACTTCGAGTTGTTCACGCCGGTGGCCGAGACGGTGACGACACCGGGGAGCTGGGTCGGCACGTCGAGGCACTTCGACGGGTCGATGGTCCGGTCGACGGGGGTCGAGTCGTTCGGGCTCGACTTGTCGACGATCTCCTTGGCGGCGAGGTCGAAGTTGGAGTTGCCCGCGGAGGCGACGTTGATCGCGCCCTTGTTCTGGGCGTACTTCGCCGAGCGGCCGACCGCCTCCAGGATGGCCTTCTGGTCGAGGTCATCCTTGCAGTTGAACATCCACGGGTCGACGTAGTAGCTGTTGTTCGTGACCTCGACGCCCTTGTCGGCGGCGAAGACGAACGCGCACACCACGTTCTCCGCGTAGAACAGACCGTCGGTGGGGTCGCTCACCTTGATGCCGGAGAGCTTCACGCCCGGGGCCACACCGGCCACGCCGATGCCGTTGCGCGCGGCGGCGATCGAGCCGGCCACGTGCGTGCCGTGGTAGTCCTCGGTGGTGTACGGACGCCAGGCGCCGGGGCTGGTGTCCGCGACACCGCCGACGCAGTTGGCGGACGCCTTGGCGTCGAAGTTCGGCGCCAGGTCCGGGTGGGTGTCGTCCACACCGGTGTCGATGACCGCGACGGTCACCTTCTTGCTGCCGGGGTTCACCTTCGCGGCCTTGTCGGCCTTGATGGCGGGGATGTCCCACTGCAGCGGTTCCAGCGGCTCCTTGCCGGAGGCGAGAGCCTTGGACTTCGCGGCGGCGGTGGCCTTCGGCGCCTTGACCTTCTCCGGCTTGCCGACCTCGGTGGTGGCGACCGGCTTCAGCGGCGCGGTGCGGGTGGCACCGGCGGACTGCACGCCCTGCACGCCGCGGACCGTCTTGGCGAAGTCCGGGTTGGCGGAGTGCGCGACGATCACGCCGATCTTCGCGTGGGTGGTGACGATGGTGCCGCCGGCCGCCTTGACGGCCTTCTTCACCTTGTCGAGGGTCGCCTTGTCGGGGGTGGCGTTGACCACGTACGACAGCAGCGGACCGTCGGCCTTGGCGGCCGCGGCGGGCGCGTCCTGCGGGGCGGCCGAAGCTCCGTGGGGGAGGAAGCCGAGGGACGCGGTGAGCGCCAGCCCGACCGGCACCGCAAGAGCGGCACGCCGACGGGTGGATCTCAGATGAGCCATGGGATCTCCACATCATCCGTGAGACCGCCCCCGCGCAGCTGCGCGCGGGCGGGTACATGACGAGTGAAGCTAGCGCCGATCATGGTCAATCATCAATACATTCCGGCGGAAATCCCATCACGGTTCGCACACAACCTGTCCTTCACTCGAACAGTTTCGTTCGGCGGTCAATCACCCGGGCCTGTTGAAAGATCGGGCGCAGCACCTACGATGCGTGATCTGGATCACTCGCACCCGTCCCCCTCACTCATCGGGAGAGACCGTGGAGACCGCACCGCCCAATCAGCAGGGGCAGCAGGAGCCCCCACCCTACGCGCAGGTGCAATCGAGTGCGGAGTTCGCCGAACTCCGGCGCGCGCACCGGTCGTTCGCCTTTCCCCTCACGATCGCGTTCGTCAGCTGGTACCTGCTCTACGTGCTGCTGTCCAACTACGCGGGTGACTTCATGGGCACCAAGGTCGCCGGCAACATCAACGTCGCGCTCGTGTTCGGCCTCGCCCAGTTCCTGACCACCTTTCTGATCGCCTGGTGGTACTCGCGGCACGCGGCGGTCAAGCTCGACCCGCGCGCCGAGGCGATCAAGGCCGGACTGGACGGTGACGCGTGAACAGCACCCACCTGCTCGCCGCGGCCGGTGACGCCAGCGAGCACCGCCCCCTGATCATCACCCTCTTCGCGGTCTTCGTGGTGGCCACCCTGGTCATCACCGTCTGGGCGGGCCGCCAGACCAAGGACGCCGCCGACTTCTACGCCGGCGGGCGCCAGTTCACCGGGTTCCAGAACGGCCTGGCCGTCTCCGGCGACTACATGTCCGCCGCGTCCTTCCTCGGCATCGCCGGCGCCATCGCGCTCTACGGCTACGACGGCTTCCTCTACTCGATCGGCTTCCTGGTCGCGTGGCTGGTCGCGCTGCTGCTGGTCGCCGAGCCGCTGCGCAACTCCGGCCGCTACACCATGGGCGACGTGCTGGCCTACCGGATGCGGCAGCGGCCGGTGCGCACCGCCGCCGGTACCTCCACCATCGTGGTGTCCATCTTCTACCTGCTGGCCCAGATGGCCGGCGCCGGTGTGCTGGTCTCCCTGCTGCTCGGCATCACCAGCGACAGCGGCAAGATCGCCATCGTGGCCCTCGTCGGCGTGCTGATGATCGTGTACGTCACCATCGGGGGCATGAAGGGGACCACCTGGGTGCAGATGGTCAAGGCGGTCCTGCTCATCGCGGGCACCCTGCTCATCACCTTCCTGATCCTGCTGAAGTTCGACTTCAACCTCTCGGACCTGCTCGGCGCGGCCGCCTCCAACAGCGACAAGGGCTCGTCCTTCCTGGAGCCCGGCCTGAAGTACGGCCTCAGCGAGACCTCCAAGCTGGACTTCATCTCCCTGGGCGTGGCCCTGGTCCTGGGCACCGCCGGACTGCCGCACATCCTCATCCGCTTCTACACCGTGCCCACCGCCAAGGCCGCCCGTAAGTCGGTGAACTGGGCGATCGGCATCATCGGCGCCTTCTACCTGATGACGATCGTGCTCGGGTTCGGCGCCGCGGCGCTGCTCTCCCAGACGGAGATCAAGGAGTCCAACAAGGCGGGCAACACCGCCGCCCCGCTGGCGGCCATGGAGGTCGGCGGCGGCGGGGACTCCACCGGCGGCGCGATCCTGCTCGCGATCATCTCCGCGGTGGCGTTCGCCACCATCCTCGCGGTCGTCGCCGGGCTCACGCTCGCCTCGTCGTCCTCCTTCGCGCACGACATCTACGCCAACGTCATCCGCAAGGGCCAGGCCACCGAGAAGGAGGAGGTCCGGGCGGCCCGCTGGGCGACGGTGCTGATCGGCGCGGTGGCCATCGTGCTGGGCGCGTTCGCCAGGGACCTCAACGTCGCCGGACTGGTCGCCCTGGCGTTCGCGGTCGCCGCCTCGGCGAATCTGCCGACCATCCTCTACAGCCTGTTCTGGAAACGGTTCACCACCCAGGGCGCCCTGTGGTCCATCTACGGCGGCCTGATCTCCTCGGTGGTGCTGGTGCTGTTCTCCCCGGTCGTCTCCGGCAAGGAGACGTCGATGTTCAAGAACGCGGACTTCTACTGGTTCCCGCTGGAGAACCCGGGGCTGATCTCCATCCCGCTGGGCTTCCTGCTCGGCTGGCTGGGCTCGCTGCTGAGCAAGGAGGAGCCGGACAAGGAGAAGTACGCCGAGCTGGAGGTGCGGTCCCTGACCGGCCACGGCGCACACTGATCCGGGGCGGCTGAACGGCCCCTCTCACGGACGGCGACCGGACCGTTACTTCAACGAACTGTTGAAGGTCGTGCCTGTCGCGTACGCTGCGGGAGAATCGACCACAGCGCTTGCACTCGAACGTGGGAGGGGTCGCCGCCATGCTGATCGACACCTTTGGTCGCGTCGCCACCGACCTGCGGGTATCCCTGACCGACCGGTGCAACCTGCGCTGCACCTACTGCATGCCCGAGGAAGGGCTGCAGTGGCTCGCCAAGCCCGATCTGCTCACCGACGACGAGATCGTCCGGCTCATCACCATCGCCGTCACCCGGCTCGGTGTGGACGAGGTGCGCTTCACCGGCGGCGAGCCGCTGCTCCGGCCCGGCCTGGTCGGCATCGTCCAGCGCTGCGCCGCGCTCACCCCCCGCCCCCGGATGTCGCTCACCACCAACGGCATCGGCCTGGCCCGTACCGCCACGGCGCTGCGCGACGCCGGGCTGGACCGGGTCAACGTCTCCCTGGACACCCTGCGCCCGGACGTGTTCCGCACCCTGACCCGGCGCGACCGCCACCACGACGTGCTCGCCGGGCTGGAGGCGGCCCGCGCCGCCGGGCTCACCCCGGTCAAGGTCAACGCCGTCCTGATGCCCGGGCTCAACCAGGACGAGGCGCCCGACCTGCTCGCCTGGGCCGTCGAGGCCGGTTACGAACTCCGCTTCATCGAGCAGATGCCGCTCGACGCCCAGCACGGCTGGAAGCGCGACGGCATGATCACCGCCGGGGACATCCTGACCTCCCTGCGCACCCGCTTCGACCTCACCCCCGAAGGGCAGGGCGAGCGCGGCTCGGCCCCCGCCGAACGCTGGCTGGTCGACGGCGGGCCCGCCCGGGTCGGTGTCATCGCCTCCGTCACCCGCCCGTTCTGCCGGGCCTGCGACCGCACCCGGCTCACCGCCGACGGCCAGGTCCGCACCTGCCTGTTCGCACAGGAGGAGTCCGACCTGCGCGGGGCGCTGCGCTCCGGCGCCCCGGACGAGGAGATCGCCCGCCGGTGGCGGCAGGCGATGTGGGGCAAGAAGGCGGGGTCCGGACTGGACGACCCGTCGTTCCTGCAGCCGGACCGCCCGATGTCCGCCATCGGCGGCTGACCCGCGCCACCGGCCGCCCGGCCGGTGGCCTCGCCCGGGGGCCGTCGGGCCGGCTGTGCGGCCGGCTGCGCGCCCCGCGCACGGGGCCGGGCCCCGGCGGCCAGGGTTCCGCGGCCCACGGGCGGGTCAACTCTCCGAGGACGACCACTCCGACAGCTTCACCACGTCCTTGAGGAACCCCCGGATCCCGAGGAACTCGGAGAGGTGCTCGCGGTGCTCGTCGCAGGCGAGCCAGGTCTTGCGCCGGTCCGGCGTATGGATCTTCGGGTTGTTCCAGGCCAGCACCCAAACGGCGGGGGCCCGGCAGCCCTTGGCCGAACAGATGACATCGGCGGGCGCGTCGGCGGGATTCACACCCCGATCCTAAGGGGCGCGGAGCGCTGTCCCTTGAGGGTGGCGGTGGGCGACGGGCGTGGTCCTGGGGCGCGGAGCGCCATCCACTGAGGGTGGCGGTGGGCGACGGGCGGATCCAGGGGCGCGGAGCGCCATCCACTGAGGGTGGCGGTGGGCGACGGGCGGGCGGACATGACGACGCCGGGCAGCCACGGGGGGAGCCGCCCGGCGTCGGTCCGTCGCTCCGACGGGGGATGCGGAGCGCGTACGCAGTATGTCATGCGGCATGGGGCGCGGTGCACCGGAAGCACATGATTGCTCTCAGCTTTTCTCCGGGCCCCGATCGCGCAGCAGGTCAGCCACGTTCGTCGGGTCTGCCCTCGGACCCCCGGGCGGTGTCGTCCGCTACCGGTTCCGCACTCCGCGCTGGGCCGTGGTCCCCGTCATCGGGGGCGTGCCGCCCGTCCCCGGCGTGCAGCGCCGGCCGGGTGGCCGCCGGGATGAAACTCGACGGCAGCGACGGCACGTTCTCCCGGCCCGCATTGGCGATCACCACGGAGATGTACGGCAGCAGCACACCCAGGACCAGCGCGACGATCGCGACATGCCGCTCGACGTTCCACAGCACCGCCGCCAGCACCACCGAGACGGTGCGCACCGACATCGAGATGACGTAACGCCGCTGCCGCCCGCGTACATCCTCGGCCAGGCTCTGGCGCGCGCCGGTGATCCGGAACACCTGTGCGCCGCCACGCTTCCGCATCACGTTCCACCACCCGATTCCTGGGCCGGCTCACCCTGGTGGCCGGACATCTCCACGGTACGCCCCAGCTGGTCAGGACCGGCGGCCGGGGCACCCCCACGGACGTAGCCGGGACCCGCCAGGAGTGCCGCGGTGACTCCGGCGTGCGCCGTACATCCATCGGCCGGACACTGAGGATGCGTGACGCGTACCCGGTGCCGCACGAGGAGGCAGCATGAACTGGTTGTGGGCGATCATCGTGGGACTGGTGCTCGGCGTCCTCGCCAAGGCCATTCTCCCGGGAAAGCAGAACATCCCACTCTGGCTGACCGTGATCTTCGGCATCCTGGGATCCATCATCGGCAACGCCGTCGCACGGGGACTGGGCGTCGACGCGACCAGAGGAATCGACTGGTGGCGCCATGTGTTCCAGCTCGCCGGAGCCGTGCTCGTGGTGGCCCTCGGCACCCCGTTGTGGGCGGCGATCCGGGGTCAGGGCAGAGAACGGGCCTGACCGCGCCCGAACGGGGGAACGGCGGCCGGTGCGCACCCCGCGCACCGGCCGCCGCCGCATCCGGGGTCAGACCCCGCGCAGCTCCGCGATCTTGCGACCCGCCTTGAGGTACACGGCGCCCGAGGCGGCCAACCGCCCCTCCGCGACCAGCTCCCGGACCACCTCGGCCAGCGGCCGGATGGCCTGCGCCTCGGTCAGCACCACGCTGAGCTGCTCCCCGTCGGCCTCGCCGACCAGCCGCAGCCCGTTCTGCTTGGCGACCCGGCGGGCGGCCGACGCGCTGGGCTGGAAGTCCAGCACCTTCGACAGCACCACCGTGGCGGCTTCCGCGCCGTGCTCCGCCAGTTCCACCAGCGGCAGCGACTCGACGTCGGTGAAGCTCTTCTTGGAGAACTGCGCCACGAACCCGGCCCGCGCGGCCATCGCCGCCTCGACGCCGTACAGCGCCGCCACGACCTCACCCGCCAGTACCTTCTTCAGGTCCATCGGGTGCAGCGTCTTCGCCTCGATCCGGGCGGTGACGAGGGCGATCTCCTGGTCCGTCCACTCCGTCCAGGCCCGCAGGTACGGCTCCATCAGCCGGTCCGGCACCGACATGATCTTGCCGAACACGTCGTCGGCCGGCGCGGACAGCCCGACGTAGTTCCCCTTGGACTTGGACATCTTGGCGCCGGTGCCGTCCGTGCCCTCGATCAGCGGCATGGTGACCACCAGCTGCGGCCGCTGCCCCCGCAGCTCCATCAGCTTGCGCCCCATCTGCAGGTTGAGCAGCTGGTCCGCGCCACCGAGTTCCACGTCGCAGTCCAGGGCCACCGAGTCCAGGCCCTGCGCGATCGGGTAGAGCAGCTCCGACATGGTCAGCCCCGAACCGGCCGCGAGCCGGTTGCGGAAGTCCTCCCGCTGCAGCAGCTGGGACGCGGGCACCTGGGAGAGGAGCCCCAGCAGCTCCGGGAAGGTGTACGGCGCCAGCCACTCGCTGTTCTGCCGGAAGCTGACCTTCTCGAAGTCGAAGAACGGCCGCACCTGCTCCCGGTACCCCGCCAGATTGGCGGCGATGTCGGCGTCGGTGAGCGGCGGACGCTCCGCGGTACGCCCCGACGGGTCGCCGATCTTGGCCGTGAAGTCACCGATCAGCAGGGTGACGTCGTGACCCATCCGCTGGAAGCGGCTGAGGATGATCACCGGCACGGCGTGGCCCAGGTGCACGTCCGCGGCCGTCGGGTCGATGCCCAGCTTGATGCGGAGCCCGCGGCCCGCCGCCCGGCGCTCATCGATCCGCTCGGCCAGCTTCTCCACCCCGGGCAGCACCTCGACCGTGCGGGAGGCGATCAGCTCGGCCTGTTCCTTCGCCGGCAGGTCCGTCAGGTCCAGATAGCGCCGCGCCTTGGTCTCACCGAGCAGCTGCTCCACGGTGGAGTCGGAGGAGAGATCCTGCGCCAGCAGTGCGCTGGCGCGCGCGACGGAGTCGCCGAGGCGTGTCATCGTGGCGTTCCTGAGGATGGTGGTCGGACGAAGGACAGGTCGAGTCTATTTGGTCGGAGCGGTGGCCGCGGGCACGCCGGGTCACCGCCGGGCTCACACGCCCTTGCTGACCGAACTCATGTTGAAGTCCGGCACGCGCAGCGCGGGCATCGCCGTCCGGGTGAACCAGTCGCTCCACTCGCGCGGCAGCGTCCGCTCGGTACGGCCCGCCTCGGTGGCCCGGGACAGCAGGTCCACCGGCGACTCGTTGAAACGGAAGTTGTTCACCTCGCCGACCACCTCACCGCCCTCCACGAGGTAGACGCCGTCCCGGGTGAGACCGGTGAGCAGCAGCGTGGCCGGATCCACCTCGCGGATGTACCACAGGCAGGTCAGCAGCAGCCCCCGCTCGGTGCCGGCCACCATCTCCGGCAGCGAACGGGTGCCGCCCGCGGCGCCCGCGTCCAGGATCAGGTTGTCGATGGCCGGGGCCACCGGCAGGCCGGTGAGGCCCGCCGAGTGCCGGGTGGTGGGCAGCCGGTTCAGCACCCCCTCGGACACCCACTCGGTGGCCGGCAGCGGCAGGCCGTTGTCGAAGACGGAGGAGTCGTCGCCCGACGAGTGCGCCAGCACGAACGGCGCGGCCTCCAGGCCCGGCTCCGCCGGGTCGCTGCGCAGCGTCAGCGGCAGCCGGGACAGCTTCTCGCCGACCCGGGTCCCACCGCCCGGCTTGCTGAACACCGTCCGGCCCTCCGCGGCGTCCCGCGCCCCCGAGGACCACATCTGGTAGATCAGCAGGTCGGCCACGGCGGTCGGCGGCAGCAGCGTCTCGTACCGCCCGGCGGGCAGCTCCATCCGGCGCTCGGCCCACGCCAGCCGCTGCGCCAGCTCGGCGTCGAGCACGGCCGGGTCCACGTCCGTGAAGTCCCGGGTGGCCCGCCCGGCCCAGGCGGACCGGGTGCGGTCCGGGGACTTGGCGTTCAGCTCCAGCGTGCCGGTGGGCTGGTCGTGGCGGAGCCGCAGGCCGGTGGAGGTGCCCAGGTAGCTGGAGACGACCTCGTGGTTGGCGAAGCCGTACAGTTCACGGCCGCCGGCCCGGGCCCGCGCGAAGGACTCGCCGAGCGCCGGGGCGAACGCCGCGAACACCTCCGAGGAGGTCTCGGCGGGAGCCTCGGTGAAATCGGGCGACGCGGGCCTGCCCTCGACCAGCGGCTGGGCGTCCTCGGCCGGACCGGCGTCCCGCGCGGCCGCCTCCGCGGCGCGGACCAGCGGCTCCAGCTCGTCGGCGGTGACGGCGGACCGGGACACCACCCCCGAGGCGGTGCCCTCCCGGCCGTCGACCGTGGCCACCACGGTGAGCGTCCGGCCCCGGGTGACCCCGTTGGTGGTGAGGGCGTTCCCCGCCCAGCGCAGGTTGGCGGTGGACGTCTCGTCGGCGATCACCAGGCAGCCGTCGGCGCGCGACAGTTCCAGCGCCCGCTCGACGATCTCGTGCGGCTTGTGGGTACGGGAGCTCATCGACCGGCCTCCTGGGTGGTGTGGGGACTGTGCCGGCCCGGGTGGTGAGCCCCGGGCCCCCGGCGGTTCAGGCGGGCCCGGCTCATCGGCCCGCCTCCTGCGTGGTGTTGAGGATGTTCACGCCGCGGAAGAGCGCGGAGGGGCAGCCGTGCGAGACGGCGGCGACCTGGCCCGGCTGGGCCTTGCCGCAGTTGAACGCGCCCCCGAGCACATAGGTCTGCGGTCCGCCGACGGCCGCCATCGAGCCCCAGAAGTCGGTGGTGGTGGCCTGGTACGCGACATCGCGCAGCTGGCCCGCGAGCCGGCCGTTCTCGATCCGGAAGAACCGCTGACCGGTGAACTGGAAGTTGTAGCGCTGCATGTCGATCGACCAGGAGCGGTCGCCGACCACGTAGATGCCCCGCTCCACCCCGGAGATCAGCTCCTCGGTGGAGGGCCCGTCCGGGGCCGGCCGCAGGGAGACGTTCGCCATCCGCTGCACCGGCACATGGCCCGGCGAGTCGGCGAAGGCGCAGCCGTTGGAGCGGCCGAGGCCGGTGAGCCGGGCGATCCGCCGGTCGAGCTGGTAGCCGACCAGCATCCCGTCCTTCACCAGGTCCCAGGACTGCCCGGCCACCCCCTCGTCGTCGAAGCCGACCGTGGCCAGCCCGTGTTCGGCGGTCCGGTCCCCGGTGACGTTCATGATCTCCGAGCCGTACCGCAACGTCCCGAGCTGGTCGAAGGTGGCGAAGGAGGTGCCCGCGTACGCCGCCTCGTAGCCCAGCGCCCGGTCCAGCTCGGTGGCGTGCCCGATCGACTCGTGGATGGTCAGCCAGAGGTTGGACGGGTCGACCACCAGGTCGTACGCCCCGGCCTCGACCGACGGCGCGCGCATCTTCTCGGCGAGCAGCGCCGGGATGGCCGCCAGCTCCGCGTCCCAGTCCCAGCCGGTGCCGGTCAGGTACTCCCAGCCGCGTCCGACCGGCGGCGCGATGGTCCGCATCGAGTCGAACTCGCCGGACTCGCCGTCCACCGCCACCGCCGTCAGCTGCGGGTGCAGCCGCACCCGCTGCTGGGTGGTCGTGGTGCCCGCGGTGTCCGCGTAGAACTTGTTCTCCTGGACGGTCATCAGCGAGGCGTCCACATGTGCCACGCCGTCGGCGGCCAGCAGCCGGGAACTCCACTCCGCCAGCAGCCCGGTCTTCTCCGCGTCCGGTACCTCGAAGGGATTGACCTGGTAGGCGGAGACCCAGGTGCGGTCGGCGTACACCGGCTCGTCGGCCAGCTCCACCCTCTCCGCCGAGCCGGCCGCCTGGATCACCTTGGCGGACAGCTGGGCCATCGCCACCGCCTGGGAGGCAACCCGGGCCGCGGCGTCCATCGTCAGGTCCACGCCCGAGGCGAACCCCCAGGCGCCGCCGTGCACCACACGCACCGCGTAGCCCAGATCGGTGGTGTCGGACGAACCGGCGGGCTTGGCGTCCCGCAGCCGCCAGGAGGCGCTGCGCACCCGTTCGAAGCGGAAGTCCGCGTGATCGGCGCCGAGCGCGCGGGCGCGGGCGAGCGCCGCGTCGGCGAGCGCGCGCAACGGCAGTGCCAGGAACGACTGATCGACCTCATGGGGCACGTCGGGCCTCTCCTTCTCTTCCTCTTCGCAGCCTCTGACCGGAGTGAATCATGGCCCTGCGCACCGTACAGAGGAATAAACCGCTCCCGACAGACGGCGAGGGCCACCGGGCCGGCGTGCCGCGGCGGCGGGTCCGGCCGCCGGCCACCGGCGGCACCCACCGGTTGTGAGGTTCCGCTCACGCGGCCGGCCGGGCGGTCGGCCGATCACCGCAGACCGACCCGTTCGGCCCGTACTTCTGTAGGGATCCGACAGTGCTTGCCCGGCGCCACTGTCAGGGGTGGATTCTCCGGGAGCCGCCCCGGACCGATAGTTTGCGGGAGTACCACGACCGCTATCGAAAGGGTGCTCCCTTGAGCCGCTCGGTTCTCGTCACCGGAGGAAACCGGGGCATCGGCCTCGCCATCGCCCGAGCGTTCGCCGACGCGGGCGACAACGTCGCCATCACCTACCGGTCCGGCGAGCCGCCGGCGGGCTTCCTCGCCGTGAAGTGCGACATCACGGACCCCGAGCAGGTCGAGCAGGCGTACAAGGAGGTCGAGGAGAAGCAGGGCGCGGTCGAGGTGCTGGTGGCCAACGCCGGCGTCACCCGCGACCAGCTCCTGATGCGCATGTCCGAGGAGGACTTCAGCACCGTCCTGGACACCAACCTGACCGGTACCTTCCGCGTGGTGAAGCGTGCCAACCGCGCGATGCTGCGCGCCCGCAAGGGCCGCGTCGTGCTCATCTCCTCGGTCGTGGGCCTGCTGGGCTCCGCGGGCCAGGCGAACTACGCCGCCTCCAAGGCCGGCCTGGTCGGCTTCGCGCGCTCCCTCGCCCGCGAACTCGGCTCCCGCAACATCACCGTCAACGTGGTCGCCCCCGGCTTCGTCGACACCGACATGACCCGCGTGCTCAGCGACGAGCAGCGGGCGGGCATCGTGAAGCAGGTGCCGCTGGCCCGCTACGCGCAGCCCGAGGAGATCGCGGCCGCGGTCCGCTTCCTGGCCTCCGACGAGGCCGCGTACATCACTGGAGCCGTCATCCCCGTCGACGGCGGATTGGGCATGGGTCACTGAACGTCATGAGTGGAATTCTCGCGGGTAAGCGCATCCTGGTCACGGGCGTCATCACCGATGCCTCCATCGGCTTCCACGCCGCCAAGCTGGCCCAGGAGGAGGGCGCCGAGGTCATCCTCACCGGCTTCGGACGGCTGACGCTGGTCGAGCGGATCGCCAAGCGCCTGCCCAAGCCCGCCCCGGTCATCGAGCTGGACGTCACCAACCAGGAGCACCTGGACACCATCGCCGACAAGGTGCGCGAGCAGCTGGGCGAGGGTGTCGACCTGGACGGCATCGTGCACTCCATCGCCTTCGGCCCGCAGGGTGCCTTCAACTTCCTGGAGGCGAGCTGGGAGGACGTCTCCACCGCGGTGCACGTCTCGGCGTACTCCCTCAAGTCGCTGACCACGGCGCTGCTGCCGCTGATGCCGCGCGGCGGCTCGGTGGTCGGTCTGACCTTCGACGCCAAGTTCGCCTGGCCGGTCTACGACTGGATGGGCGTCGCCAAGGCGGCCCTGGAGTCCACCTCCCGCTACCTCGCCCGTGACCTGGGCCCGAAGAACGTCCGCAGCAACCTGGTCGCGGCCGGCCCCATCAAGTCGATGGCCGCCAAGTCCATCCCCGGCTTCGAGGTGCTCGCCGACGAGTGGGGCGACCGGGCCCCCATCGGCTGGGAGATCGCCGACCCCGAGCCGGCCGCCCGCGGCGTGGTCGCGCTGCTGTCCGACTGGTTCCCCAAGACCACCGGCGAGGTCGTGCACGTCGACGGCGGCGTGCACATGATGGGCGTCTGAGGACGCCCCCGGCGGCCCCCCGGGGCCGCCCCCCGGCCACGATGCCCCGGTCCCCGCAGCCGCGCGGGGGCCGGGGCATCGCCCGTTCGGCCCTGCCCGCGGGCGGCCGGGCCGGCGGGCCCGCACCGTGGAGGAGTACCGCGCGTCCTGCGTACGGAGCACGGGAGCACGTCCCCCTTGAGGTGCAGCCGCGGCCTGCGTGCCGCAGCACGGCCGAGGAGGTTTCCGCCATGCGCACATCCCGGGCCGCGGCGGCGGCATCCGTGGCCGCGGCGGCCGCGATCGCCGCCGTGGGCATGCAGCCGGCGGCCGCCGGCAGTCCGCGGGGTGCCGCGTCCGAGCCGGTGACCGCGGTCCTGGAGTCGGCCGCCGCCCGGGTGGCGGCCGCGGCCGCCACCGGACCGGGCGGGGTGCGGACCACCGGACCGCCCGTCGGCGCCCCGCGGGGCCCGGACGACGCGGACGACGCGGACGACTCCCGTCCGGGGGAGCGCGGCGCCTCCTGCAACGCCTGGATATCCGGGTCCCGGGCGCACGCCAGTTGCTTCAACCCCGACCCCGGCGCCGACCGGGTGCAGTTGCACGTCGACTGCGCCCGCTGGTGGGACCCGGACCTGGACGGGCACCCGGTCGAGGTCGGGCCGGCCCAGCACATCCGGCTCTCCCAGCGCTGCTGGAAGGAGATCCGCGAGGCCTGGGTGTCCCACCGGCCGGAGCGCTGACCGGCTCCCGGGCGCGGCTCAGCGGGGGGTGAACCGGCAGGAGAAGGCGTGGGCGCTCGCCTCGGCCGCCGCCCGTTCGCCGTCCCGCGCCCGGATCGCCTCCACCAGCCGGGCGTGGTCCACGTACGCCTCGGGGCGCAGCTCGGCGCCGACGTCGGCCCGCAGGAACTCCCGCAGCACCCCGCCGAGGTCGGCGTAGAGCTCGGCCAGCACCTCGTTGTGCGACGCCGCCACGATCGCCAGGTGGAGCGTGGCGTCCGCCTCCACGAAGGCTTCCGTGTCACCCGAGTCCCAGGCCCGTTCGCGCCGGTCGAGCAGGGTGCCGATCTGCCGCAGGTCCTGCTCGGTGCGGCGCTCCGCCGCCAGCTGGGCCGCCTTGGTCTCCAGCGCGGTGCGCAACTCGGCGACGTGCAGGGGTTCGGAGTCCGCGAACCGGCGGTGCATCACCCCGGCCAGCTCGCTGGTGGCCACCACGTAGGTGCCCGAGCCCTGCCGGATGTCCAGCAGTCCGTTGTGCGCCAGCGCGCGCACCGCCTCACGCACGGTGTTACGGGCCACTCCCAGCTGTTCGACCAGTTCGGGTTCGGTCGGGATGCGGGACCCCACCGGCCACTCGCCGGAGGTGATCTGGGCGCGCAGCTGGGCGATCACCTGGTCGGCGAGCGCGGAGCGCCGGGGCGAGGTCAGCGGCATGACTCTCCTGGCTTCGGGCCTGGCTTCGAGCCCGGCTTCGGGCCCGTACCGGGGATCCGGACGGGCTTCCGGACGACCCCATTTTGCCGCCCGCTCGGCACCGCGCGGTCACCGGACCCGTCGGCGGGGCGGCCGGCCGGAGGGGGGTGCGGGCCCGCGCCCGGACGGGCGGGCGGAGTGGACATCGATTCATCCCATGATTCTATGATGGGGATATGAGAGACCAGCGCGTCACCACCGACACCGCCGCACCACCGGACCGGCCCGCCGCCGAGCGCGACGCCGCGGCCGCACCGGCCCGGGGCGCGGCGTCCGGTCCGGCGGACCCGGCCGCCGAACGCGACGCCGAAGCCGCGGAGGCCGCCGACGCCTCCGGGTCGCGCGGCAGGCAGCGGCTGGTGGTCATCGGCCTGGTGCTCGCCGCCCTCAACCTGCGGCCCGCCATCACCAGCCTCGGCTCGCTGCTCGAAGAGGTCCGCGACGGCCTGGGCATGAGCGGCACCCTCGCCGGCTTCCTCACCTCCGTCCCGGCGCTCTGCTTCGCGGTCTTCGGGCTCGCCGCCCCCCGGCTCGCCCGCCGCTGGGGCCCGGCCACCGTGGTGTGCTCCGGTCTCGCCGCGATCACCCTGGGGCTGGCCGTCCGCCCCCTGCTGGGCGCCACCGCGGGCTTCCTGACCGCCAGCGCGCTGGCGCTCGCCGGGATCGCGGTGAGCAACGTCCTCATGCCGGTGATCGTCAAGCGCTGGTTCCCCGACCGGGTCGGCACCATGACCGGCCTGTACTCCATGGCCCTGTCGCTGGGCACGTCCGCCGCCGCCGCGGTCACCGTCCCGATGACCGATGCCCTCGGCGGCAGCTGGCGGCTCGGCCTGGGGGTCTGGGCCGTCCTGGCCGGCGTCGCCGTGCTGCCCTGGCTCGCCGTCGCCCGCGGCCGCACCAACCGGCAGGCGCGTGCGGAGGCGGCCGGCCCGGCCCGTCCGGACGCCCCCGCCGGCCGCATCACCCGCAGCCGCACCGCCTGGGCCATGGCCGTCTTCTTCGGCCTCCAGGCCACCGCCGCGTACATCACCATGGGCTGGATGCCGCAGATCTTCCGCGACGCCGGGGTCTCCGCCTCCACCGCGGGCGTACTGCTGGCCGTCACCATGGTGATGGGGGTCCCGCTCTCCTTCGTGCTGCCGCGGATCGCCGCCCGGCTGCGCCACCAGGGCGTCCTGGTGGTGGCGCTGGGCACCTTCGGCCTCACCGGCTACGCCGGGCTGTGGCTCGCCCCGGCCGCCGGCGCCTGGGTCTGGGCGCTGCTGCTGGGCGTCTCCAACTGCGCCTTCCCGCTCGCCCTGACGATGATCGGGATGCGGGCCCGGACCAGCTCCGGGGTGGTCCGGCTGTCCGCCTTCGCCCAGTGCACCGGCTATCTGCTGTCCATCCCCGGACCGCTCCTGGTGGGCGCCCTCTACCAGCACAGCGGCGGCTGGGACCTGCCGATCGCGCTGATGGCCGCCCTGATGCTGCCGCAGATCGCGGCCGGCGTGCTGGCCGGTCGCGACCGCACCCTGGAGGACGAGCTGTGAGCCGGCGGTGCGACACTGGGGCCATGTCTCCTGTGCTGGACCCCAACCCGCAGAACGGGCAGAAGAAGCTGCTCACCATCCTGGGCGCGATGCTCGTGATCACGGTGATCATCGGCGTGATCGCCACCATCGCCTCGCCCTGACCCGCGACCCCCGCCCCGGCCGCCGCGCCCGGCCGCCGCGTGGTGGGGTACGCCCCCCTGTCCCCTAGGGGGCGGGCCTCAGGGTCGAGTGGGTGGGATGCCGGATGGGAGCGGCGGCCGCGGCTGCGTAGATTCGAGGAGTCACAGCCCGCGTCAGGGCAACCGCTCCCTGTCTCCGGAGGCTCCCATGTCCGCCCGGTCAGCACGCCCCTCCATCCGGCCCGCCCGTCCGGCCCCCGGCGGCGTGGAGACCCGGCTCCCGTGGTGGGGGATAGCGCTCCCCGCCCTCGCCTTCGCCGCGCTCCTGCTGCTGATGTCGGGCGCCTCGAACGTGCACGCGGCCGGCCGCGGCGGAAGCTGGTCGCAGCTGCTCGGCTCGGTCCAGCGGACGGTGCTCGACCAGCTGCCGTGACCAGGGGTGCCCGACCGGTCCACCCTTGGTGGGGACCCTCCCAACACCCCGCGCTCCGCACCCCTTTTCATGCGAAGCTGGGACCCATGAGCGTCGATGTGACCCGAAGGATCGTCCTACTCCGACACGCCAAGGCCGAATGGTCCGCTGACTCCGACCACGAGCGGCCGCTGGCCGACCGCGGCCGCACAGACGCCCCGGTCGCCGGACGCTGGCTGGCCGGCGCCGGCATCACGCCGGACCTCACCGTGTGCTCCACCGCCGTCCGCACCCGGGAGACCTGGAAGCTGGCCGTCTCGGAGCTGCCGCAGCGCCCGCGGACCGTCTACGACGAGCGGGTCTACGAGGCGTCGCTCGGCGAGCTGATCGCGGTGCTCAACGAGACCTCCGACGAGGTCCGCGACCTGCTGCTCGTCGGCCACAACCCCGGAGTGCACGCCCTGGCCGACGCGCTCGCCGGCGAGGCGGACGGCGACCTGCTGCCCAGGATGAACCGGAGCGGCTTCCCCACCGCGGCGATGGCCGTGGTGACCTTCAACGGTTCCTGGAAGTCCGTGGAGCACGGCGTGGGACGGCTGGTCGCCTTCTGGGCGCCGCACGCCGCCTGATCCCCCCGCTCGATGTGCCGCTGCCCCCACCCGGAGGCGGGGGCAGCGGCACATCGAGGCGCAGCCGGTCCGGGGGACCGGTCAGTCGGAGTGCGTCTCCGCGGCCTCGACCTCTTCCCGGGTGATGCCCAGCAGGTACAGCACCGTGTCGAGGAACGGCACGTTCACCGCGGTGTGCGCGGCCTCGCGCACCACCGGCTTCGCGTTGAAGGCGACCCCCAGCCCCGCCGCGTTCAGCATGTCCAGGTCGTTCGCGCCGTCACCGATCGCCACCGTCTGGGCCAGCGGAACCCCCGCCTCGGCGGCGAAGCTGCGCAGCAACCGGGCCTTGCCCGCCCGGTCCACCACGTCCCCGACCACCCGGCCGGTGAGCTTGCCGTCCACCACCTCCAGGGTGTTGGCCGAGGCGAAGTCCAGTCCCAGCCGTTCCCGCAGGTCGTCGGTGACCTGGGTGAAGCCGCCGGAGACCACACCGACCTGGTAGCCGAGCCGCTTCAGGGTGCGGATCAGGGTCCGGGCGCCGGGGGTGAGCCGGACCTCGGCCCGCACCTTCTCCACCACCGACTCGTCGATGCCCTTCAGCAGCGCGACCCGCGCGTGCAGGGACTGCTCGAAGTCCAGCTCGCCGCGCATCGCGCGGGCGGTGACGTCGGCGACCTCGGCCTCGCAGCCCGCGTGTGCCGCGAAGAGCTCGATGACCTCGTCCTGGATCAGGGTGGAGTCGACGTCCATCACCACCAGGCGCTGCGCCCGGCGCTGCAGTCCGGAGGCGACGACCGCCACGTCCACGCCCAGGGCGGCGGCCTCGGTGGCCAGCGCGGTGCGCAGCGGCCCGGTCTGCGCGCCGGAGACCTCGAACTCCACCGCGGTCACGGGGTACTTCGCCAGTCGGAAGATGCGGTCGATGTTGCCGCCGGTGCCGGTGATACGGGCCGCGATGGCGGCCGTGGACTCCGCGGTCAGCGGGCGGCCGAGCACGGTGACATGGGACCGGCCGACGCCGCGGGGCCGGTTGTCGCCCCTGCCGGAGATGATCTCCGCCTGGAGCCGCAGCGACTCCGCCCAGCTGTGCACGGTGGCACGGAGGTCGCCCTCGGTCACGCCCGCGGCCGTCGGCGGGGTCACCAGGGCGCACAGCACTATGCGCCCCCGGGTGACGACCTGCTCGATGTCCACGACGTCGACGCCGTAGGCGGCGAGGGTGTCGAAGAGCCCGGCGGTGATGCCGGGGCGGTCCTTGCCGAAGATCTTGACGAGAAGGGTGGGATCGTCGTCGCCCGGTACGGCGATGGCAGGTGGGATCTGCGATGCGCTCATGGTGTTACCACCGTATCGGGCGTGGTGGAAGCGTCGCGCGGCTGTCCGTGCTGCGGACGGCAGTGCGACGGAGAGTGTTCCACCCACGGTCATCGTGCGGTCACGCAATACCGGCGAACTCAGGTTATCGAGGGTCGAAACACCCCGCATCCCGGCACCGCCGGACGTCCCGGTCTCCTGTCGGTCACCGCGCCACGCCGGCGCCCCGGTCACCGCGCCACGCCGGTGCCCAGGTCGCCGGGACCGGCCGGGGCGGCCCGCTCGCCGGCGACCCCCGCCCGCCAGGCCAGCAGCGCTCCGGCGAAGCCCGCCAGACCGCCCCAGGCGGCGCCCAGGAGCAGCGCGAGCGGCGCACTGCCGTGCAGGTCGAGCCCGGCCTCGAAGGCGTCGAACCCGAGCACCGACAGACTGGCCCCGGCGGACACCCCGGTCAGCTGGACCAGCAGCGGCAGGGCGAGCGCGGTCGCGATCCCCAGCCGCAGCGCGCACCGGCCCGCGAACCCGTAGGGGCCGGCGTCCCGGCCGGCCCCGGTGACCCCGGCCGGTACCGGTGTCCGCACCGCGGTGAGCACCCCGGCCGCCAGCGTCATCAGTACGCACCCGACGACCAGCAGCCAGACCCGGCCGTCGAGTTCGGCCAGCCGGCCGATGGTGATCCGCTCGTCCGTCCCCGCACCGAGCAGCTCGTCCAGCGGGTCGGGCAGCACCTGCCGGAACGCGCCGGTGGCCGACCCGTGCCAGGGCACGAAGAGACCCAGCGGAACCCCCAGCCACACCCCGTTCGGTGCGCCGATCAGGGTGCCGCCGAGCACCAGCCCGGGGTGGTCGTCGCCGATGGCCGCGTACACCCCGGCGGCCACTCCGGCGCCGACGGCGAGCACCAGCACCGCGCAGAGCGCCGAGACGGCCGGAGCCACGGAGTGCCGCAGGGCCTGCCAGTCCCCGGGGAGCGGGGTGCGGCGCGAGGCGAGCAGTGCGATGAGCAGGACGGCCAGCACCCACACCGCGCCGCCCAGCAGCGAGCGGCCGGTCTCCACGGCGAGCCCCACCCGCGCCTCGGCGCCCGCCAGCTCGGCGAGCCGCCCCGGCAGCAGTCCGCCGCCGAGGTCCGCGAGGTCGCCCAGGTCGGCGGGGAACTCGTCCGGCGCCCCGCCGTCGGTGCCGAACGTCGAGCCGTCGATCGTGACCGTATCGTTGCCCACCCAGCACAGCCCGGCGAGCAGCAGCAGGAAGACGACGGCCACCGCCCCGGCGCGGGCGGCGAGTTCGGCCCGGTCCGGCACGGATCCGGACCGCCGCAGCGAGCGGAGGAACAGCATGCCGAGCAGAAGCGCTCCGACCAGTGAGATGCCCAGTGGCGCGATATCGACGGCGCTGGTGGCGTCTGCACCTTCGAGTCCGAAAATCTTCACATCGCCTGACGGTTTGACCGAGCCGCCGACCGCGAGCACCACCGCCGCGGCGGTCATGGGCCCCAGAGAACCCGCGCGATCCGCCCCCATCAGATGAAGGCCGAGCGCTCCCAGGCCCACCATCGCCAGAAAAGCCCAGCTCACAGCGGCCAAGGCGGAAATCAGCACCTCGCCAGGGCGGACCCGGCCACCGTCGCTCGCCGCCATGGTGTTTTCCCCTGATAGTCGCGAATTGCCCGGATAACCCATGATCCACGCCATTCGTAGGCGCCTACCACTTTCCGGAGTCCTTTCGGATGAGTCAACGCTGTCCGGTACGCGCTCTTGTCAATGCCCGACTTCCGGTTCGGGGACCGAGCCTGAAATAGTTCCCCACGATGTTCGCCATCCCTAGACTCCCTGCCGCAGGGGGATTTTCGGGGGACAACTAGTGGGGCATGGAGTGCCGGAACTCGTACTGGAATTGAATGGTCAGACCTGGACACTTGACCCATCCAGGTCGTACAGCCTTGGGCGTGACCCGCAGGGCGACGTGGTATTCGACGACGCCAGGGTCTCCTGGCGGCACGCCACCGTGCGCTGGGGAGGGCGCAGTTGGGTCATCGAGGACCACGGCAGCACCAACGGCACCTACCTGCAGGGTCAGCGCATCCAGCAGATGGAGATCGGCCCGGGTTCGGTGCTGTACCTCGGCAACGCGACGGACGGCCCCCGGCTGACGCTCTCCGGCGCGGCGGCCCACGCCGGAGGGGCCGCTTTCGGCGCGCAGAACGCGATGGCGGCCCCCCAGCAGGCCCAGCAGGCCCAGCAGGCCCCGTATCCGCAGGCGCAGCCGCAGCAGCCGGCCTGGCAGAACGGGGTGCCGCAGCAGCCGTACCAGCAGCAGGCCCCGCAGGGCTGGCCGCAGGCGCCGCAGCACGGCGGCCCCGAGCAGCAGCCGCACGCGCAGCCGCACCATCAGCCGCAGCACCAGGCGCCGCACGCACAGCCCCAGCAGCAGTCGCACGCGCAGCCCCAGCCGCCGCAGGGTCTCCAGCAGCCGCACCAGCCGCCGCACGGCCACCAGCCGCCCCAGGGGTTCGTCCCGCAGCAGGCCGGGGCTCCCCAGGAAGACCCGGCGCGGCAGGCTCCCGGCACCGCTCCGTCGGCGCACCCGGCGCCCGCCCAGGGCGACCGCAGCCCCACCACCTTCCACCACCTGGCGGTCGGCCGGGTGATGCGGATCGGCCGTGCCCTGGAGAACGAGCTGGTCGTCTCCGACCTCCAGGTCTCCCGGAACCACGCGGAGTTCCGTGCGCTGCCCGACGGCCGCTTCGAGATCGTCGACCTCGGCAGCCACAACGGTACGTACGTCAACGGTCAGCCGGTCCGTCAGCAGGTCATCGGCCCGAACGACATCGTCGGCGTCGGCCACTCCACCTTCCGGCTGGTCGGCGACCGGCTGGAGGAGTTCGTCGACACCGGTGAGGTCTCCTTCTCCGCCCGTCACCTCACCGTGACGGTGGACGGCGGCAAGCAGATCCTCAAGGACGTCTCCTTCGGCGTGCCGGAGAAGTCCCTGGTCGCGGTCATCGGCCCGTCCGGCTCCGGTAAGTCCACCCTGCTCAAGGCGCTCACCGGGTACCGTCCGGCCAACCAGGGCGACGTCCTCTACGACAACCGGAACCTCTACAAGCAGTTCGCCGAGCTGCGGCAGCGCATCGGACTGGTCCCGCAGGACGACATCCTGCACAAGGAACTGACGGTGCGGACCGCCCTGAAGTACGCGGCCAAGCTCCGCTTCCCCGGTGACACCGCGGAGGCCGAGCGCACCGCCCGCATCGACGAGGTGCTGCGCGAGCTCAAGCTCGACATCCACGCCGACAAGAAGGTCACCTCGCTCTCCGGCGGCCAGCGCAAGCGCGTCTCGGTGGCGCTGGAGCTGCTCACCAAGCCGTCGCTGATCTTCCTGGACGAGCCGACCTCCGGCCTCGACCCGGGCATGGACCGGGACGTCATGCAGCTGCTGCGCGGCCTGGCCGACGACGGCCGCACCGTCCTGGTCGTCACCCACTCGGTCGCCGAGCTGGCGCTGTGCGACAAGCTCCTGGTCATGGCGCCGGGCGGCTCGGTCGCCTACTTCGGTCCGCCGGAGGAGGCACTCAACTTCTTCGGCTACGAGACCTGGGCGGACGTCTTCTCCGCCTTCGAGAACTACCGCGACTACGACTGGGCGGGCCGCTGGCGCGGCTCCGAGCACTACCGGCTGTACGCGGCCGACCTCGACGCCGTCGCTCCGCAGTCGGTGCACGTCCAGCCGCCGCCGGCCCGGGTGCACAAGCCGCAGAGCTGGGGCTCCCAGCTGTTCACCCTGATCCGCCGCTATGTCTCGGTGATCGCCTCCGACCGCGGCTTCCTGGCCCTGATGCTGATCCTGCCCGCCGTCCTCGGCGGTGTCTCGGTGGTCATACCCTCCGACTTCGGACTGCAGATGGCCCCGAAGGGCCAGTTCAACCAGGACGCCGGGACGATCATGCTGATCCTGGTGGTCGGCATGTGCTTCTCCGGCGCGGCGAACTCCGTCCGAGAACTGATCAAGGAACGGGTCATCTACGAACGGGAACGGGCCGTCGGCCTGTCCCGGTCCGCCTATCTGATGTCCAAGGTCATCGTGCTCGGCGTGATCACCGCGTTCCAGGGCGTCATCATCTGCGCCATCGGCTTCTCGGTCCGCGAGCTGCCGGAGGAGGGGCTGATCCTCCCGCCGGCCGCCGAGCTCTGCCTGGCGATCATCGCCATCGGCTTCACCTCGATGATGATCGGCCTGGTCATCTCCGCACTGGTGAAGACCGCCGAGAAGACCATGCCGCTGCTGGTCATGTTCGCCATCGTCCAGGTCGTCTTCACCGGCATCCTGTTCAAGATCTACGGATCACCCGGCATCGAGCAGTTCGCCTGGCTGATGCCGGCCCGCTGGGCCGTCGGCGCGGCCGCCGCCACCCTGGACTTCGGCCCCGGCCCCGGCCATGTGATGGCCCCCTGGGACCGCAAGAAGCCCGACGACCTCGACCCGCTGTGGGAGCACGCCACCGGCCAGTGGGCCATCGACATGTTCGTGCTGATCGCGCTCGGCGTCGCCTGTGGCTTCGCGGTGGCGCGGCTGCTGCGCCGGCACGAGCCGGAGGTCATGCGGAAGTGACCCGCCGCGGGTCCCGGTGACCCGCGCGAGGCATCGCCCGCACACGGCGAAGGGCGGCACCCACCGGGGGTGCCGCCCTTCGTCATGTGTCACGGCCTCGGTCACCGGCCCTCCAGGGCGCGGGCGCGAGGGGCCGGACGGATCAGTACGCCGAGTTGACGTTGTCCATCGAGCCGTAGCGGTCGGCCGCGTAGTTGCAGGCCGCGGTGATGTTGGCGACCGGGTCGTAGATGTCCCAGGAGGTGCCCTCGACGTGGTACGCCTTGAAGGTCGGCGGGATCACCTGGAGCAGACCCTTGGACGGGATGCCGTTGATGGCGTTGATGTCCCAGTTGTTGATCGCGCGCGGGTTACCGGAGGACTCCCGGATGATGTTGCGGTGGATGCCCTCGTAGGTACCCGGGATGCCCTTCTCCTTCATGATGGCGAGGGACTCGCGGATCCACCCGTCCAGGTTGTCCGGGTAGGTCGGCTTGGCCGGGGCGGGCTTGGCGACCGGGGCGGCCTTGGTGACCGGCTTCCGCTCCTGCGAGCGGTTGGCGGCCTCGGCGGCGGCGCGCTTCTTGGCGACCTGCTCCTTGACCACGCGGTCCCGCTCGGCCTTCGCCTTGGCGGCGGCCTCGGCGGCCTTCTTCTTGGCGGCCTCGTCGGCGGCCTTCTTCGCGGCGGCGTCGGCGGCCTTCTCGGCCTCCGCCTTCGCGGCGGCCTGCTTCTCGGCCTCGGCCTTCTTCGCGGTCATCGCGGACTGCTGGGTGAGGCTGTCCTTCTGGATCTTGGCACCGAGCGCGGAGTCGTCCAGCGTGGCGACCGGCTTGGCGGACAGGGCCTGCGACTGCGGCTCGGCCTCGGCGCTGCCGCCGGGGACGACAGTGAAGGCCAGGGCGGCGGCACCGGCCGCGGCGATGCCGGCGGCGGAGAACTTGTGGGTCTTGGTCAGACGGCTATAACCGGAGATGCTGGGAATGCGCATGGGCGGTGTAGTCCTCTTCCAATCGCTCGGAGTCGCAGAGGCCGTTCGGCGCTGAAAAAGCGCCGTGTCTCGATCTACGGCGCCGTGCGACTCGGCAATTGTTAGCGGCCGCAAAAACGCGTGGCAAAGGTGTGACGTACTAAGCCGCTTCGTGGGACCCGGTGCCCCCGGAGGGCCTCCAGGGCCCGGGGCTCCCCGCTTACTCGGGCTTTAAACGTCCACTAACTCCGGTCGTAGGTGACCTGGGTCCTATGCCCAGGGTCACACGGAGGCACCCTCCGAATCGCTCTCTGTGCTCGAGTGAACACGGGAAGGCGAACTCCGGGCCCGCCTTCCCGCTCCGGCCGCTCCGGGCCCGCCTTCCCGCTCCGGCCGTGCCGACCGCCCGCGTGCCGACCACCCGCGTGCCGAGCGCCCGGCCGCGCCCGGCCGCGTCGTTCAGATTTCGGTCAGTACCTGCGGCAGCGACTTGCGGACCAGATCGGGCACCACGCAGTCCGCCGCCGGATAGCCCACCGGGATCACCGCGAACGCCTTCTCGTTCTCCGGCCGCCCCAGCGCCTCGCCCAGGAACCGCATCGGGCTGGGCGTGTGCACCAGCGCCGCGAGCCCGGACAGATGGAGCGCGGACAGCAGCATGCCGACCGCGATCCCCACCGACTCGTCCACGTAGTAGTGCTTGCGGCGCTCCCCGTCCGGCCCCAGCCAGTAGCGCTGCTGGAACACCACGATCAGCTGCGGCGCGTCCGTGAGGTGCGGCTTGACCGCGTCCGTGCCCAGCGGACGCAGCGCCGCCAGCCACTCCCCGCCCAGCCGGCCCTCGTAGGACACCTGCTCCTCGGCCTCGGCGGCCTCCCGGATCCGCCGGCGCACCCGCGCGTCCTTGACCAGGACGAACGTCCACGGCTGCTGGTGCGCTCCGGACGGGGCGGTCGCGGCGCAGGCGATGGCGTCCCGCACCACCTGCTCCGGTACCGGGTCGGTGGAGAACTGCCGCACCGTCCGGCGCTCCGCCATCCGCTCCCGCAGCTCCGCGGCGCGGGCCAGCGACTCCTCGGCCGTCATCCGACCGGGCCGGTAGGGCACCGGCCGGTAGGGATCGCCGTGGGTGGGGGTCCAGCTCCTCATTGGTATGGACATATGGAGGAGTCTGCGGGGCGTCCGGCCCCACCGGGGGAGATTCCCGCCACCTACCGCCCCGGCTACGCCGTTCACGGTCGCGCCCGGCAGACGGAAGGGGGAGAACGGCCCGGACGGCCTACGTCCCAGGCCCTAAGCGGAGGCCGCCGCCGGGCCGATACGCCGCCACCGACCCGCCGGTACGGTGACCGTATGAACAAAGGACCGGGCAGTGACCCCGGAGCGGGGCTGGCCTGTGTCAGCAGCGCACTCCTCGCCATGAGCCGCCATCTGGAGGTACGCGACGTGCTCCAGACGATCGTGGTCTCGGCCCGGCAGCTGCTCGACGCCGAATACGCGGCCCTCGGCGTACCCGACGATCACGGCGGCTTCGCGCAGTTCGTCGTCGACGGGGTCAGCGAGGAGCAGTGGAAGGCCATCGGCCCGCTGCCCCGCCAGCACGGCATCCTCGCCGCGATGCTCCGCGACGCGACCCCGCAGCGGCTGGCCGACGTCCGGCAGGACCCCCGCTTCGAGGGCTGGCCCGACGCCCACCCCGAGATGTCCGACTTCATCGGGCTGCCGGTCGCCGACGGGGACGAGGTCCTCGGCGCGCTGTTCCTCGCCAACAAGAGGTGTCCCAAGCCGGAGGGCGGCTGCGGCTTCACCGCCGCCGACGAGGAACTGCTGGGCATCCTCGCCCAGCACGCCGCCATCGCCCTCACCAACGCCCGGCTCTACGAGCGCAGCCGCGAGCTGACCATCGCGGGCGAGCGGGCCCGGCTCGCCCACGAGCTGCACGACGCGGTCGCCCAGAAGCTCTTCTCGCTGCGGCTGACCGCGCAGGCCGCGACGGCCCTGGTGGACCGCGACCCGGCCCGGGCGAAGAGCGAGATGCAGCAGGTCGCCGCGCTCGCGGCGGAGGCCGCGGACGAGCTGCGCGCCGCCGTGGTGGAGCTGCGCCCCGCGGCGCTGGACGAGGACGGGCTGGTGGCCACCCTGCGCACCCAGATCCAGGTGCTCGACCGGGCCCACACCGCCCGGGTCACCTTCGCCGCCCGGAGCGTCCGCGCCCTCCCGGCCGCCCAGGAGGAGGCGCTGCTGCGCGTCGCCCAGGAGGCGCTGCACAACGCGCTGCGGCACTCCGGCGCCGGGCGGGTCGAGGTCACCCTCGCCCGGCAGGGCCCCTCCGGGGTGCTGCTGCGGGTCGCCGACGACGGCGGCGGCTTCGACCCGTCCGCGGTCCGGCGCGCGGGACGGCACCTGGGCCTGGTGTCGATGCGCGACCGCGCGCAGGGGGTCGGCGGCACATTGACGGTGGAGTCGGAGCCCGGGAAGGGCACCGCGATCGAGATGGAGGTGCCCGGTGGCTGAGCCGGCGAGAATCCGGGTCCTGCTGGTCGACGACCACCAGGTGGTCCGGCGTGGCCTGCGGACCTTCCTGGAGGTGCAGGACGACATAGAGGTGGTGGGCGAGGCGTCCGACGGGGAGGAGGGCGTCACCCGGGCCGAGGAGCTGCGGCCGGACGTGATCCTCATGGACGTGAAGATGCCCGGCGTGGACGGCATCGAGGCGCTGCGCAGACTGCGCGAGGCCGGCAACCCGGCCCGGGTGCTGGTCGTGACCAGCTTCACCGAGCAGCGCACGGTCGTGCCGGCGCTGCGGGCGGGCGCCGCCGGCTACGTCTACAAGGACGTGGACCCCGACGCGCTGGCCGGGGCCATCCGGTCCGTGCACGCCGGCCATGTACTGCTCCAGCCGGAGGTGGCGGGAGCGCTGCTCTCACAGGAGGAGGCGAACGGCGGGCAGGGCCGTCAGGGCTCGCTCACCGAGCGGGAGCGCGAGGTGCTGGCGCTGATCGCGGACGGGCGCTCCAACCGGGAGATCGCCCGTGCCCTGGTGCTCTCCGAGAAGACCGTCAAGACCCATGTGTCGAACATCCTGATGAAGCTGGACCTGGCGGACCGCACCCAGGCGGCGCTGTGGGCCGTGCGGCACGGCATCGGTGCCTGAGACCGACTGGAGAACGACTACAGAAAGGTCATCGGCCGAGCTGAGATTCATACCGTCGGGTGTAAGTCACCCGATCGGCGTCACCCCGGTGTGCCTGGGGCGTTTCCCAGTACGTGCCACGGCGAACGGCCGTGGCATCACGCCAGGAGGGTTTGACCACGTGAAGAACATCAAGAAGCTCGCGGCCACCACGATCGCGGCGGGCGGCCTCGTCCTCGCCGGTGCCGGTGTCGCTTCCGCCGCAGGCTCCACCGCCCACGGTGACGCCGTGGGGTCGCCCGGTGTCGTCTCCGGCAACGTGCTCCAGGTCCCGGTCAAGGTCTCGGCGAACGTCTGCGGCGACTCCGTCGACATCATCGGCCTGGTGAACCCGGCCGCCGGCAACGCCTGCGGCAACGCCTGACCTCCGGTCGGCCTACCGCACCTGCGGGGCCCCGCGCGTCACATCGACCGCGGGGCCCCGCAGGGTGTCCCGGTGGCCGGCGGCCCGGCGAGACAGCTCCCCGGCCCGGCGGCCGGCGGCCCGGCGGGGAAGCGCCCGGCGGGCACACCCGCGCCGTGACCCCTTTCTCCCCGCGCCCCTCCCGGTGCCCCTCCCTGCGCCTCTCCCGGTGCCGCGCGCCCCGCTCCGCCGGGCCCGGCCTCCCGGGTCGGCCCCCGGCCGGGGTGCGCCGGAGCGGTCAGGGCCGGTCGCGCCGCCGCTCCCGCTCCTCCACATACGCGTTGTACGCGGCCACCTGCGCCCGCCGCGCGGTGCGCTCGACCGGCCGGAGGGCTTCCGCCCGGGCCGCGATCTCCGACGCGCTCACCGCCGCGCCGTGCTCCCGTCCGTCCCCGCCCGCGGTGTAGGCGATGGAGATCAGCGCGCCGACCCGCTGCGCCAGCTCCAGCACCCGGACCGCACGCGGCGGGTAGCCGGGCGCCAGCACCTCACGGCCACGCTCCGCCCGCGCCCGGTAGGCGTCCAGCGCCGCCTGGGCGATCGGCCCGGAACCGGCGACGTTCAGCCGGGACAGCACCTCGGTGGCCTCCCGCAGCGCCTCCGCCAGCTCCCGCTCCGCCTCGCCCAGCGAGGGCACGTCCGCGGGTGGTGCGTCGCGCACCGGCAGACAGCGCCACACCACCTCCACGTGCAGGTCGCCGGCCGGGCCCGCCTCGAAGACCTCCGGCACCAGGCCCAGCGACACGCCCGGGACGATCACCGCCTCGCCCGCGTCCAGCGCCCGCGCGTTGAAGTCCGGCGGGCCGCTCAGCCCGAGCGGATGACCGGGCACCGGCAGTGCCACCCCCATCCCGGTGGCGCCCAGCGCCCGCAGCCGGCCGAGCGCCAGGGTCAGCCCCACCGGTGCCGATTCCCCGGGGAGATCCGCCACGCGGTGCGAGGTGTCCTCACCCGCTATGCGGTCAGCTGCCTCATCTGGTGAGACAAGTCCGGCAAGAAGGGCATTTCCCCACGCCGCGAGACGTCCTGAACGAGGTTCATCGAGCATGGTCCCCAGCCTAAGGACTGCCGCCGACAACCAGTGGCGTAGGTTTTCCCTGGGGGCTGCGCCTACCGGCGCACGCGACATTCGAGACTGCAATGGGAGACAACGCGCTCATGAGCGATGTTCTGGAGCTGGTGGACGTATCCGTGGTCCGCGACGGCCGGGCTCTGGTGGACAAGGTCTCCTGGTCGGTCGCCGAGGGGGAGCGCTGGGTGATCCTCGGCCCCAACGGCGCCGGCAAGACGACCCTGCTCAACGTCGCCTCCAGCTATCTCTTCCCGACCAGCGGCACCACGCAGATCCTGGGTGAGAAGCTCGGCGCCGTCGACGTCTTCGAGCTGCGCCCGCGGATCGGCATGGCCGGTATCGCCATGGCCGACAAGCTGCCGCGCAACCAGACGGTGCTGGAGACCGTGCTCACCGCCGCCTACGGCATGACCGCCCACTGGCAGGAGAGCTACGACGCCGTGGACGAGGAGCGCGCCCGCGCCTTCCTCGACCGGCTTGGCATGAACGACTACCTGGACCGCAGGTTCGGCACCCTCTCCGAGGGCGAGCGCAAGCGCACCCTCATCGCGCGCGCCATGATGACCGACCCCGAGCTGCTCCTCCTCGACGAGCCCGCCGCCGGACTCGACCTCGGCGGCCGCGAGGACCTGGTGCGCCGGCTCGGCCGGCTCGCCCGCGACCCGCTCGCGCCCTCCATGATCATGGTCACCCACCACGTCGAGGAGATCGCCCCCGGCTTCACCCACGTCCTGATGATCCGCCAGGGCAAGGTGCTCGCCGCCGGTCCGGTCGAGACCGAACTGAACTCGCGCAACCTCTCGCACTGCTTCGGACTGCCGCTGGTGGTGGAGCGCAACGGCGACCGCTGGACCGCCCAGGGGCTGCCGCTCCGCTGACCCCGCGACCGCGGGCGGCCTCTCCCGGGGCCGCCCGCGGCGCCGTACCCGGACCCGGCCGGCGCTCCTGGCCCGGGCCACCCAACCGCCCCGGGCCCGCCCGGCGTCGGCGGCAGGTCCGCCCGAACCGCCCCGGCGCCACACGGCATCCGCCGCGGGACCCGCCCGGCCTCCGTCCCGGGGCGCACCCCCGTCGTCCCCGCCCGCACGCGGCGGTGAACCCCGCGGACCGGCAGGCCCGGTCCACGTCGCGGACACCGCACCCCGGCCCCGGGACGGGGGCGCCCGGCCGTTGCGGTCGCGCCCTGTCCCCGTCAACCCCCGCCAACTACCATGACGGTGTGGACGGATGGGTGTGGTGGCTGATCGCCGCCGTAGCGCTGGGCATCCCGCTCGTGCTGACCGCGATGCCCGAGTTCGGCATGGCCGCGGTCGGTGCCGTGGCCGGAGCCGTCACGGACGCGCTCGGCGGCGGGATCGTGCTCCAGGTAGTGGTCTTCGCCGTGATCTCGGTCGCCCTGATCGCCGTGGTGCGCCCGATCGCCAACCGCGGCCGCCGGCAGCGCCCCGAACACGTCAGCGGCGTCGAGGCGCTGAAGGGCCGTCAGGCCGTCGTGCTGGAACGGGTGGACGGCGAAGGCGGCCGGATCAAGCTCGCCGGTGAGGTGTGGTCCGCGCGCGCACTCGACGCCGACCAGACGTACGAACCCGGGCGGCGGGTCGACGTCGTGGACATCGAGGGCGCCACCGCCGTGGTCATCTGAAGCCGTCAAGCTGCGCCGTGCACCGGTTATCTGAAAGACTTCAACATCATCGTCCGATGAGACCGACAGGCTTGACAATCCAGCAGCATGAAGGGCACGGGGAGCCAGTGTGAATCCGATCATCATCGTCCTGATCATCCTGGTGATTCTCGTCTTCGTCGCGCTCATCAAGACGATCCAGGTGATTCCGCAGGCGAGTGCGGCCATCGTCGAACGCTTCGGGCGCTACACCCGCACCCTCAACGCGGGCCTGAACATCGTCGTACCGTTCATCGACTCGATCCGTAACCGGGTCGACCTGCGGGAGCAGGTCGTGCCGTTCCCCCCGCAGCCGGTGATCACCCAGGACAACCTGGTCGTCAACATCGACACCGTCATCTACTACCAGGTGACCGACGCGCGGGCCGCGACCTACGAGGTCGCCAGCTTCATCCAGGCGATCGAGCAGCTCACCGTGACCACCCTGCGGAACATCATCGGCGGCATGGACCTGGAGCGCACCCTCACCTCCCGCGAGGAGATCAACGCCGCCCTGCGCGGGGTCCTCGACGAGGCCACCGGCAAGTGGGGCATCCGCGTCAACCGCGTCGAGCTCAAGGCGATCGAGCCGCCCACCTCCATCCAGGACTCGATGGAGAAGCAGATGCGCGCCGACCGGGACAAGCGTGCCGCGATCCTCCAGGCCGAAGGTGTCCGGCAGTCGGAGATCCTGCGCGCGGAAGGCGAGAAGCAGTCCGCGATCCTGCGCGCCGAGGGTGAGGCCAAGGCGGCCGCGCTGCGCGCCGAGGGCGAGGCCCAGGCGATCCGGACCGTCTTCGAGTCCATCCACGCCGGCGACCCGGACCAGAAGCTCCTCTCCTACCAGTACCTCCAGATGCTGCCGAAGATCGCCGAAGGCGACGCCAACAAGCTGTGGATCGTGCCCAGCGAGATCGGCGACGCCCTCAAGGGTCTCGGCGGGGCGATCGGCAACTTCGGCCCGATGGGCGGCGGCGGCTCCGGCGCCGCGAAGGAGACCGCACCGCGCCGCGAGCAGCCCAGGATCGACTGAGCCCCGGCCGCCGGCACACAACCGCCGCCCGACGCGATCCGCGTCGGGCGGCGGTTCCGTCTCCGGCCGGGGTCAGGGCAGCAGAGGTGCCCCCAGCGGCAGTTCCCCCTGCCGCGCCGAGCCCAGCGCCAGCAGCAGCGCGTCGGCCGGGGTCGGCTCGAACGGCGTGCTCAGCAAGGTCATCCCGGCCTGCTCCGGGGTACGGTCCGCCTTGCGGTGATTGTCCTCGGCGCACGACGCGACCGTGTTCAGCCAGGTGTCCCCGCCCCCGCGCGACCGGGGCACCACATGGTCCACGGTGGTCGCCCGCCGGCCGCAGTAGGCGCAGCGGTGCCGGTCCCGCACCAGTACTCCGCGCCGCGACCACGGCGCCTGTCTTCGGAACGGCACCCGCACGTAACGGCGGAGCCGGATCACCCGGGGCAGCGGCAGATCGATCGCCGAGGCGCGCACCCGCAGCCGCGGATGGGCCTGTTCGACGACTGCCTTGTCCTGCAGTACCAGCACCACCGCACGGCGCAGGCTCACCGTCGACAACGGCTCGAAGCTCGCATTCAGTACCAGTGTCTCGCGCATCCAGACCACCTCCCGCACCAGGCATCCCGGCCCGCTCCACCACGGGCGGGCCGGGATCAACTCTGGCGCGGGGCCCGGACCGCGACAACGCAATTTCCGCCGCCGCGAGGCCCCCGAGCCCACCGGACCCGGGGGCCGCCGCCGCACGGTCAGCCGCCGGCGGGCACCTCGTACTCGGCGATCACCTGGGCGCGGGCCAGCGCGTGGAAGCGGAGGTGGAAGCCGACGACCGCGGGCGACGCCTCCGCGTCCGGCCCCAGCTTCTCGCCGTCCACCGCGTAGACGGTGAAGACGTAGCGGTGCGGGCCGTCACCGGGCGGCGGCGCCGCACCCCCGAAGTCCCGCGACCCGTAGTCGTTCCGCGCGTGCACCGCGCCGGCCGGCAGGCCCGCGAAGTCGCCGCTGCCCGCCCCGGCCGGCAACTCCGTCACCGACGCCGGGATGTCGAAGAGCACCCAGTGCCAGAATCCGCTCCCGGTCGGGGCGTCCGGGTCGTAGCAGGTGACCGCGAAGCTCTTGGTCTCCTCCGGGAAGCCCTCCCAGCGCAGGTGCGGTGAGACGTCGCCGGCCGCCTGCACCTGGGCATCCTTCAGCGTGCCGCCCGGCTCCACATCGTCGCTCACCACCGTGAACGACGGCACCGGGGGATGGAAGTCGTGAGGAAGCGGACGCCGCTTCTGCTCGGCCACGTGAAAAACCTCCTGCTGCTCGTACCGGACGCGTGCGCGGCCAGCCTAACCAGCCGTCCCCGCCCGGTCTGGGACGATGCGCCACATGACCTCACCGGAGCCTCGCCCTGTCCGGCACGCGGCCGAACTGCGCCTGGACGGCGTGTCCGACAAGACCGGCTTCCTCGACCGGTGCGCACGCGATCTGCAGCTGCCCGACTGGTTCGGACACAACTGGGACGCCCTCGCCGACGCCCTCACCGACCTGACCTGGTGGGGTGCCCCGCCGGTGGAGTACGTGCTGCGCGTCCACGGCTGGTCCGACTTCCGCCGGGCGGCTCCCGAGGATGCCGCCGTCGCCGCCGGCATCCTGTCCGACGCGGAGTCCTACTGGGCAGCCCGCGGCACCCCGCTCACCGTCGTCTACGACGCCCGCCCCGAGCGGCCGCCGGGCTGAGCCGGTGCCGCGCCGGCCCCGGGGCGCGGAGGCGAGGCGGCCGGGAACGGCGGAGGGGCGTGCCGGACCGATGTCCGGCACGCCCCCTTCGACCGCGTCACCGACGGCCGGCGGCACCCTCGCCCTGGGTACCGCGCCCGCCGCTCAGAACCAGTTGCGCTTCCCGCCGACCTCGGCGAGCCACTGGTTGAGGTACGCGGCCCAGTCGGTGTCCTGGTACGAGGCCAGGCCGACGGTGAAGGCACGGTAGGAGTCGCTGCCCTCGGTGAACAGGCCGGGCTTCTTGTCCATCTCCAGCACCACGTCCATCTCACGGTCGTCCGTGATGAACGTCAGCTCCACCTGGTTCAGGCCCCGGTACTGCTCGGGCGCGTAGAACTCGATCTCCTGGTAGAAGGGCAGCCGCTGCCGGGTGCCGCGGATGTGGCCGCGCTCCAGGTCGGCGCTCTTGAAGCGGAAGCCGAGCCCGCCGAACGCGTCCAGGATCGCCTGCTGCGCCGGGAGCGGGTGCACGTTGACCGGGTCGAGGTCGCCGGAGTCGACCGCGCGGGCGATCCGCAGCTCCGTGGTGACCCCGATGTTCATCCCGGTGAGGTGACGGCCGAGGACGGTGGTGATCGGCGTCTCCCAGGGCACCTCCAGGGTGAACGGAACGGTGTGCGCCGCACCGGCCTGGACCTCGAAGGCCCCGCCGACCTCGAGCCGGGTGAACTCGATGTCCTGCTTCACTTCCTGGTCGTTGCCCTCGACCTCGACGCGGGCCTGCAGGCCGACCGAGACGCCCTCGATCTGCTGCGCGACCGAGCCGCCCTGGATACGGACCTCGCCCTGCACCACGCCGCCCGGGACGACGTTCTCCTCGGTCAGCACCGTCTCCACCGAGGCGCCACCGGCACCCAGACTCGCGAGCAGCTTCTTGAAGCCCATGTTGTTCCCTTCCAGGACGTGATCACCGGTTGATCGGTCGACCGCCGTGGATCCGGGGGATCCACGCTCCGTCCGATACGAACGCGGAACGGAGCCGCGCGGTTCCGTCCCTACCTTTCCAGCCACCCGCCCTCCGCACCAACAACGGAGGCCGGCCCTTGTCCGATCCGTTGCACTACGCTCGAATCCCGTGACTCAGGGACCCGACCGAACGCCGCTGGACCGCGACTTCTTCAACCGCCCGGTACTGGAAGTGGCCCCCGACCTGCTCGGCCGCACCCTGGTGCGGCACACCCCGCACGGCCCGATGGAAGTGCGCCTCACGGAGGTGGAGGCGTACGCGGGCCAGGCGGATCCCGGCTCGCACGCCTACCGCGGCCGCACCGCGCGCAACGCCGTGATGTTCGGGCCCCCGGGTCATGCGTATGTCTACTTCACCTACGGCATGTGGCACTGCCTGAACCTGGTGTGCGGGCCGGAGGGCGTGGCGAGCGGGGTGCTGCTGCGCGCGGGCGAGGTGCTGCGGGGCGCGGAGCTGGCCCGCAGGCACCGGCCCACCGCCCGCACCGACCACGAGCTGGCGAAGGGGCCGGCCCGGCTGGCCACCGCGCTCGACGTCGACCGGCGGCTGGACGGGGCCGATGTCTGCGACGGCCCGGCGGCACCCCTGTGGATCCTGAGCGGCGAACCCGCACCCGCCCCGCGCATCCGCAGCGGCCCCCGGACCGGAGTGGGCGGCGAGGGCGCCACCCACCCCTGGCGGTTCTGGATCGACGGCGACCGCACGGTCAGTCCCTACCGCGCGCACACCCCGCGCCGGCGGGGTCCGAAGGTCCGCCCGACGGAACTTGACTCGACGGGCCGGGACGCCTAACGTAGCCCGAGCCGCTTGAACAGGTCAGGTGTCGGCGCGACCTCCGGTCCGCCCCATCGCAGCCTTCAGCGGCAAACCACTACCTACGACTTCCCCGGCAGGGGTCCGATTTCGGCATGCCGAATTCCGGATCGAAAGGCTCGATTAGGAGCCCACGGGGAAATCCGCTAAAGTAGTGATCACGCCGGAAGGCGCGAAACAAACCCCCTCCAACGGGGACCGGAAATGAAATCCGAACCGGGAACGGAACGGA
>NZ_JBIRFT010000016.1:0-159382 GCF_044327625.1 Streptomyces sp. NPDC018031 | reverse complement strand
GCGGGAGTCGTTCTTCGGTCGGTCCCGCGGTGTGGTCACCACTTTTCCCGGAGCCGCTAACGCTCCGGAAACGACTCACTCACGCCCCGCGAACCGACCGCGCGCGAGCGGGGGAGACCGAACCGCCGCCGGCCTGGAGCACCGCGGCTCTGGCGCCCGCACACGGCCCCGAACCGTCTCCGAGCCGAAGCTCGGAGACGGCACCGGCGAAGACGGACGAGCCGGCGGGGAGGACTACACGGCCGTTCCACGCCCGATCCGCTGAACTGAAGGGGCGCGCACCGCCCCATCGCCGATCTCTCCGTTGGCGGCCTTTGATCGCGGTGGCTTCCTGCCGCACCGCCCCCGGCTCCGGCACTTCCGGCATGAATCCGACCGCTGCGCCCCACGTCGTCTACCGACGTGCCCGGTGAGGATGGCGGAGAGCCGGCAGGTGATCCAGAATGATCGGATGGTCACACTGGAGACTCCCCGTCTGATCCTGCGCCGCTGGCGCGAGGAGGACGTTGCGCCCATGGCCGCCGTCCATGCCGACCCCGAGGTCATGCGGTGGATCCGTGACGGCAGCGTCCGGGACGAACAGCGGACTCGCGACGGGATCCAGGCCTGGGAGGGCGAGTGGGAGTCACGGGGCTTCGGCCTGTTCGCCGTGGAGATCCGGTCCACTGGCGAGCTGGCCGGGTTCGCCGGCCTCGCGGTGCCCGACTACTTGCCGGAGGTACTGCCGGCGGTCGAGGTCGGCTGGCGGCTGGGACGTTCCCACTGGGGACAGGGCCTGGCCACCGAGGCCGCCGTGGCCGCGGTTCGGTTCGGGTTCGAAGAGCGAGGGCTGGAGCGGATCGTCAGCATCATTCAGGTGGGCAACGACGCCTCCGAACGGATCGCGACCAAACTGGGCATGCATCCGGTCCGGGAGACCGTCCATCCCACCTGCGACCGGCGAGTGCGGGTGTTCGAGTCGACGTCGGACCAGTCCGTGCCCACCGCTCGTTGACGGCGGCGGCGAAGCGGTGACCTCGTGACGGCCTGCGAGTCGCGGCCATGGCCTCGGCGGCCGCCGCGCCGGGGACGGCGCCCTCCCCGGCGCGAGCTCGAAACCGCGCCAGATGGTCTCCAGCCCGTCCCGGCCGGTGACCTTCTGCTCCGGCACCGCGGCGAGGCGACCGACGCCGAGGGAACATCAGGGGCACCGCACACCGGCGTGGATCCCGATCCTCACGACTGTCGCGACGGGCCGCGAGCGTCGGCTCCGTCCCATCCCTCGCCCAGGTCGGCGAGGGTGCCCGCTGAGCGGTTCGCGATTCGATCAGGAGTCGAGGCGCTGCGGCCCGGGCCCGACCTCGCGGACGACGGTGTAGGTGGGAGCGCCGCTCATGCGAGCCTCAGCCTTGCCGGACAAGCCCTCGAGTGCCGTGCCGATGGCGGCCATACGGCCGTCGGTGTCGGAAGTCTCCACGAAGGCCCGGTAGTCCGCCTCGCTCGCCCAGTGCACGATGTTGTACACGCGGGTGCCATCGGTACTTACGTGGAAGCGAGCCGACCGGTAGCCGGGATGGAAGCGCACCCACCGCTCCTGGATCCGCGCGAAGGCCTCCACCAGCTCCCGTTGGGTGTCGAAGCCGTCGACGGTGTAGTCGATGATCGAGTAGAAGCCGGTGTCCGCGTTCACGTCATGCTCCTCAGGTCGGTTGCGGGGCGATGCCTCGATGGCATCCTGCAACCTCAACCACAGTTGAGATCAAGGGCTCTACCGGTGTTCCCCGCGTCACCGGCCCGGCCTCGCACTGACCTCGCCGCCGCCCGGGACACGGGCCTACTCGCCCCTCTACCGGAACGGCTCCGTCGCTTCCGTTTCGTTTCGGCAAGTCGTCGGTGTATCACGTGTCCTCCCCGGGTCCGCCGTCCGGACGGACCCGGATCGGCAAACTGTCAGGAGGGCACCGCGGGGCATCTGGTGCCCCGCGGCGGGACTGTCAGGTCAGTGAGGTAGCTGTCCACGGCGTCCTCCATACACGGGCCGCTGGTGACACTGCCGTGCCCGTGCCCCTCGTAGGTGAGGAGCACGCCGCTGCGGCGGAGCTGCCGGGCCACCGAGACCGCCCACGGGTAGCCGGTGGCGGGGTCGTGCAGCGCGTTGGAGACCAGGATCGGCGGGGCTCCGTGTGCGTCCAGGCGGTGCTGCGGGTTGGCGGTCGGCGCGCCCAGGCACGCCGCTGCCATGTGGATCGGCAGCAGGTACGGCAGGTCGGGCGCGGTCTTGCTCATCATGGCGACGAGCGAGGCGTACTCCCGGTAGTCGCGCACGGGCAGGCGCCAGTCCGAGCAGAAGACCGGGGTGGCCATCGGCAGCGGCGCTATCGAGGTGGGCGACGCGGGCAGCGGCCGGCTCGCGTCCATCCCCGCGATCGCCTTGGCCAGGCCCGCGTAGTCGGCCGCATAGAACTTCCGGAACGCGATCTTGTTGACCAGATCCGAAGGCGACAGCGAGGTACCCGGCCCATCCGGGTCCTCCAGCTCGCCGCGCCAGGCCCGGGCCAGTAAGTCCCGCCAGACAGCGCGGACGTCGCGACCACGCAGCGCGCAGTCCGCGGCACCGGCGCACCACTTCACGAACTCCTGGAAGGAATCCTGTGCCGTGGCCGCCTCGGACCGCAGGAAGTCACGAGTGGTCGGCACGCTGTGGTCCATGACGCTCTCCAGCACCATGGCGCGCACGCGGCGCGGGTAGGTCTCGGCGTACTGCGCACCGAGCAGCGTGCCGTACGAGCTGCCATGGAAGGTCAGCTTCCGCTCGCCGAGGGCAGCTCGGAGGGCGTCCAGGTCCCGGACCGTCTGGGCGGTGTCGAGGTGGTCGAACACCGGGCCGGTACGGGCCCGGCAGTCGGCCCGGAGCCGCTTGTTGTACGCCAGGGTGGCGTCGAAGTCCGCCTGGCTCTTCAGCTCCGGTGACGGCCGCTCGGCAAGCAGGTCGCCGGAGCAGGTCACCGGGTTGCTGCGGCCCACGCCGCGCGGGTCGAAGCTGACGATGTCGAACCTGCGGCGGACCTCGGTGCTGAACCGGCTGATACGGTCCTCCACCATCTCCACACCCGAGTCGCCCGGCCCGCCGGGGCCGAACACCATCGGGCCGACGCGCGCGCCGGGGTCGGTGGCCTTGCGGCGGGCCACGGCCAGGTCGAGTCTCGGCCCGTCCGGGTGGGCCCAGTCGACCGGCACCGAAAGAGTGGCGCACTCGGCTCCTGGCTTTGCCGGGTCGCCGCACGGTGACCACCGCAGGGCCCCGGTGGCGGACGGCGACGCCTGGACGGCGGGAGAGGCGGCGAGGCCGACGATGACCACCATGGCGGCTCCCGCGGCCATGGCCCTTGCCGGCGCGGCGGTGCGCCGCAGTGCGGATCTGCCCCTTGACGGCACGGATCCTCCTTTGAAGAGAGCGGTTGTGTCCGGCCTGCGACCCCGGGGCGGCCGGCACGGCCCGGGTCACCGTCGTCACGTTAGGTGCGCTGTTGCCCGAGTGGTGTCCCTGTCGGGGGCTTTTCCGGGACGGGTCGGGGACAGCTCAGGGGTGATCGGCGCAGGTCCACTAAGGGTCAGGGTCGGGCCAGGGGGAAGGCCCGTCGCCGTCCCGGTCGGCCCGTCGGCCACGACGCGGCGCTCCCAGGACTCCGCCCGGGCAGGAATCGGTAGACGGGCCCGCGCGTGCCGGCAGGCGCCCCTCCCCCGGCGAGCCGGGGCCGAGGGTGACACCGCGACACCGCGATGGAGTAGGGGTTCTGCCGGGGACGGCTGACGCTTCGGCGGGGCTGGGCTGCGGGCCGGGGCCGGGGCCGGCTCCACGGTTCGCCACGGCATGGAGCGGTGTTCGGCACAGTCGTGGCCTGTCGTGGGTGTGAGTGGCGGAGCGTGCGTTGCCCTGCGACATGCGCCACCAGGCCCGCGCGCTCGCGCGGTGCGCCGTCAGGTGATAGGGCTCCGGCGCTGCCGGGAAGCCCGTCGGAGCCCAGGTAGCGGTTGACGCAGGGGCCGTCTTGAAGGGTGCGCCGGATGGCGGCCACGGTCCCCCGCGTACGCGGGTCGACGGGTGGGCGGTGGCCGTGGAGCAGACCGAGCAGGAGGCCGGCGTCCAGTTCGTCGCTGCGGCGGAGCGCACGTAGCTGTTCAGCCGCGGGTTGCAGCAGCGTGCTTCGACGAACTCGGCGTTGGCCTCTCGCTCTCGCCGCCAGCGCGGCGTGCCGGTCGGGGATCGATGCCGTCTGGCCAGGTCTGGACGTCGGGGTCGGCTTCTTGCCGTCCGTGCGCCCCGCGGCCTGTCAGTGCGGCTGCCGCTCGCCGTGGTAGCGCTGGGCGAGCCGGGCGAGGGCGACCGCGCCGAGCAGGAGGCCGAAGTCACGCAGTGCGACGTCGTAGTGGCCCGGGGTGGTCAGCAGGTTGACGATGATGCCGGCGAGCCATCCGGCGACCAGCCAGCCCCCGAAGCGCGGAGCGATGGCGACGGCGAGGCCCGCGACGATCTCGATCACTCCGACGGCGTACATGGCGGCCTGCGCGGTGCCCGGGACGATGTCGTTGATCCAGGGCGCCAGGTAGGTGGGCCAGTCGACGAGCAGGTTCGCGAACTTGTCCAGCCCGAACAGGATCGGCGCCACGGTGAACCCGGTGCGCAGGATGACGAACGCCTGGTAGCCGGGGTCGGTGCGGGCGGCCCGTCGGGGGGTGGCGGACGTGGTGGTTGTGGTTGCGGACGACATGACGCCCTTCCTTCTATCGGCAACACTTACTTACCATAGAAACGCGCCGACCTTCTTTAGTCAATGACTTTGGGTTTTACAATGGTGCTCATGGACCACCCGAAACAAGCGCCCCACCCCGACGTCTCCGCCGTCGCCGCTCTCGACGAGCCGACCCGCAGGAGGCTGTACGACCACGTCGTGCGCCAGCCGGGGCCGGTCAGCCGCGACGAAGCCGCCGAGGCCATGGGCCTGGCCCGCAAGACCGCGGCCTTCCACCTGGACCGCCTGGCGGACGAGTCACTGCTCGACGTCATCTACGAGCGGCGCAGCGGCCGCACCGGCCCGGGAGCGGGCCGGCCCGCCAAGCTCTACAAACGCTCCACCAAGCAGGTGACCGTCAACCTGCCCGAGCGCCACTACGAACTGGCCGGACGGCTCCTCGCACAGGCCCTGGAGGAATCGGAGGCCACCGGCGAGCCCGTCCGTGCCGTCCTGCACCGGAAAGCCCGCGAGCTGGGTACTCAGCTCGCCGGACAAGAGCCGGCGGGCGTCTTCGACCTGCTGGACGACAACGGATTCGAGCCGCGCCACGAGGGTGCCGCCATCGTCCTGGGCAACTGCCCCTTCCACGCGCTCGCCCGCGACCACACCCGGACCGTGTGCGGCATGAACCTTCACCTGCTCCAGGGCGTGCTGGAAGGACTCGGCGAAACCGGCCTCCAGGCCTGCCTTCAGCCCAGCCCCGGCCACTGCTGCGTCCGCCTCCAGCCCGCTTCCGCACCGCCCGTGAGCGTGCGGCGCCCCTGAGAACCGCCGTCGCCGGCAGCCCGCAGGCCCTCCTTCCCACTCCGAGGAGAACGTCATGGACTTCGCCACACCGGCCAGGGACTCGGCGCCGGATACGGCCGACCTCTCCGCCCGATTCACCGGGGTCCCCGCGCCCCAGACCACGCTGCCGTCCACAACCCCGCTGCGCGTCGTCCACGACACCGGCGGTATCGACCTGGGCGAAGCCGAACGCGCCGCCGCCCGGTTCCTCACAGCGCTCGGCATCGAAACCGACACCGAAAGCCTGGCGGGTACCCCCGGCCGCATGGCCCGTGCCTACGCCGAACTGTTCAGCCCCCGCCCCTTCGACCTGCCGACCTTCCCCGACGACGAGGGCTACGACGAGCTGGTGCCGGCACGCGGCATCCCCGTCCGATCCGTCTGCGAGCACCACGTGCTGCCCGTCGCCGGCACCGCCCACGTCGGCTACCTGCCCGGCCACCGCATCCTCGGCCTGTCCGAACTCGCCCGCGTCGTCGAACACTTCTCCTGCCGTCCGCAGGTCCAGGAACGCCTGACCAAGCAGGTCACCGACGGGCTGCACACCCACCTCGAGCCCAAAGGGGTCGGCGTCGCGATCGAAGCCGAACACACCTGCATGACCCTGCGCGGAGTCCAGGCCACCGGCTCCAGCACCCTCACCTCCACCCTCCTCGGCACCCTCCGCCACGACGCCCGCTCGCGTGCCGAATTCCTCGCCCTCGCCGGCATGCCCACCTGAACCTCCAGGGCCCGCCGGCACCTGCCGTCCCCTCCGGTCCCGCCTCCGAGCCGAGCGGAGCCGCGGAATACCGGTGCCGCGGCGGTCGGCGGTCTGAGATAAAAGGTGGACACGCAACCGATCCGGTGAGGCTTCCCGTGACGATCACCTGGCGCAGACTCGGTGAGTCCGACTTCCCGATGCTGAGGGAGTGGCTCCGGCAGCCCCATGTCGCACGCTGGTGGAACCACGAGACCTCGCCCGAGGCGGTCGCACGCGATTTCGGTCCGGCGGCCCGGGGCGAGGAACCTTCGGAGGACTTCCTGGTCGCTGTCGACGGAGACCCGGTCGCACTGGTGCAGCGGTGCCGGCTCGCCGACTATCCGCAGTACATCGGCGAGCTGGCGTCCCAGGCGGAGGTGCCCGAGCAGGCGATGACCCTCGACTACCTGATCGGTGACGCCCGGCTGACCGGCCGCGGGCTCGGCACGCGCATCATCCAGGCGATCGTCGCGGCCACCTGGATCGACCACCCGGACGCGAAGAGCATCGTCGTCCCCGTCCACTCCGCCAACCGCGCCTCCTGGCGGATGCTGGAGAAGGCCGGACTCCACCGCTACACCGAGGCATTTCTGGAACCCGGCAACCCCGTGGACGACCGGCTGCACTTCGTCTACCGGATCGACCGCCCGACCGACTGACCGGTCCCCCGCTCACCACGGCCGACGCCCGGTTGCGCCCCGGCACGGGCGGCCGCGGGCCGAATCGTCGCCTCGCCCCTGGTCCTGCCCGGGCCCGACCGCCAGCTCACCGGCCTGGCCGGCGAGCCACATCGCCATCGAAGCCGTCCCGGACCTCGGCGCGCCGACGCGTCGTCGCACGACGGACGCGTCGGCCGCGGGGTGAAGAACCGGCCCCCGGGGCCGGAGCACCCGCCGTCCTGCCGGGGCGGGCGAGGCAGGGGGCGTCGCCGCACCGGTTCCGTTCAGGGCGTGGTGGGTCGGCAGGCGGGGTGACCCCATCCCTGCGGGCCCTTGGCGATGGGGTCCTTGGCGGCGTAAGAGCCTCCGCAGTAGCACCTGCCGGGGAACTTCGCCTTGATGACGCCGCCTGTCGGGCGCCGGGCCCCGGCGCCCTCTTCACCGTCCCGGCCACGGGTCGGGCCGGCCGGTCGGGGGCGGGTGGTGCCTGGTGGCCGTGTGACGTGCCGGCGGCGTGCTGGCTGGTGGCGGCGTCGCTGGCGGCCTGGTCCGCGAGCGCGTTGAGGAGGTCGCCGTCCGCGCGGTGCGCCGGGACGTACACGAAGTCCACGTCCCGGTCGTCCAGGAGGGTGTCGATGCGCCTGACGAGCTCCTGGTTGGCCACGGGCTTGCCCGCCGCCGTCTTCCACCCGTTGCGCTTCCAGCCCGGCAGCCACTTGGTGACCGCGTTCATGGCGTACTGCGAGTCCATCCGCACCTCGAGCGGCACGGTGGGGTCGGTGGCCTTCAGCAGTTGTTCCAGGGCGGTCAGCTCGGCGACGTTGTTGGTCGCCTTCCCCAGCGGGCCGGACTCCCACTGCTGCGGGACCTCATGGACATCGGCGACGACATAGCCCCAGCCGGCCGCCCCGGGGTTCCCTTTGCTCGCCCCGTCACACGCGGCGATGATGCGATCAGACATCCTCCGATCATGCCAGCGCGGCCGGCGCGGCCGCACTCGCCTGCCACGGGCCGCCCCGTCCCGGCGAGGCGCGGCCCGGTCCCCGCCGGGTTCCCTTCGCTCCTGTGGGCGTGGACCCCGCGACGTCGCCGAACTGTGCCTCGCCGATCGCGGGCGAGGTAGTGGATCGGCTGAAGAGGCCACCCTGACGCGGCTTTCGTTGCCCAATCGTCATCGATGCCTCTCTTGATCGTCCGTGAGTTCGATGGCTAGCTTCGTCCGTCAAGACCATCCGGTAATCGGTCAGTCCAGTCCGATCCGGATGTGGACGAAGTGGAGACTCCATGACATCGCGCCCTTCGCGCACGCGCCGCGTCGTAGCCCCCGTTGGCATGGCCATGGCCACCGCACTGGCCTTCTTGCCGGCCACGGCCTCCGCGTCCTCCGGTGACCAGCGTGCCGCGACCGACCGCAGCGCCACGGCGACCCCGGCGGCCGGCGGTGAGAAGCTCAGCTACGTCGTCAACGTGAAGAAGGGCAAGGGGCACCTCGCCCCGGTCAAGAAGGCGATCGTCGAGGCCGGCGGCACCATCGTGATGGCGTACGACCAGATCGGTGTGATCGTCGTCCATGCCTCCAACGCCGACTTCGCGGCGAAGCTACGCGCCGTCAAGCACGTGGAGTCCGCGGGCGCCACCCGGACCGCTCCGCTCGCCGCGCAGAGCACCACCGACGCCGGGGGCGCCACCCAGCCGCTCACCGCCGAGCAGGCCGAGGCCGCGGCCGCGCAGGCGGCGCCCGGACAGGACCCGATGGAGCCGCTCCAGTGGGACCTGCCCGCCATCAAGGCGGACAAGGCGCACCTCAAGAGCCTGGGCAGCCGGGACGTCACCGTCGCGGTCATCGACACCGGCGTCGACGACACCCATCCCGACCTCGCCCCCAACTTCGACCGGGCCGCCTCGGTGGACTGCGTGGGCGGCAAGCCGAACACCGCCGAGGGCGCCTGGCGGCCGTACGCCACCGGCGGCAGCTCGCACGGCACGCACGTGGCCGGCACCATCGCCGCGGCGAAGAACGGCACCGGCGTCACCGGCGTCGCGCCCGGCGTCAAGGTCGCCGGCATCAAGGTGTCCACGCAGAACGACGGCATGTTCTACACCGAAGCGGTGGTCTGCGGCTTCGTCTGGGCGGCCGAGCACGGCGCCGACGTGACCAACAACAGCTACTACGTCGACCCGTGGATGTTCAACTGCACCACGGACCCCGACCAGAAGGCACTGGTCGAGGCGGTCTCCCGGGCCACGAAGTACGCCGAGCGCAAGGGCGCGCTGAACGTGGCCGCGGCCGGCAACTCCGCCTTCGACCTGGACGCCGACACGATCCTCGACGACTCCAGCCCCAACGACACCACCCCGGGCGACCGCGAGATCGACCCGTCGGTCTGCCTGGACCTGCCGCGCCAGGTGGACGGGGTGGTCACCGTCTCCTCGACCGGAGCCAAGGGCCTGAAGTCCTCCTTCTCCAACTACGGGCTCGGCGTCATCGACATCGCCGCCCCCGGTGGTGACGCGACCAAGTACCAGAAGCCGGACGCCCCCGCCGAGGACGGGCGCATCCTCAGCACGCTGCCCGGTGGCGGCCACGGTTACAAGGCCGGTACCTCCATGGCCTCCCCGCACGTCGCCGGTGTCGCGGCGCTCATCAAGAGCACCCACCCGAACGCGACGCCCAAGCAGGTCAAGCGGCTGCTCACCGGGCAGGCCGACGAGCTGGCCTGCCCGACGGAGTACGACCTCGACGCCGACGGCAAGGCCGACGCGGTCTGCGCGAGCGACGAGAACGGCACCGGCTTCTACGGAGTCGGCATGACGGACGCGCTGGACGCCGTCGAGAAGTGATCCACCCGCCGGCGGCGGGCTGCCCACCGGCAGCCCGCCGCCGGTGCCGGGTCTCGCTTCGTTCCGGCAACGCCGCGGTCCGGCCCGCTCGCCGGGGCGGCTGCGAACCCGCCCCGGGGCCACTCCGGTTGCGCTCCGCGGTCCCGGCCGTGCCGCCGTGCGGGTGCCCGGCCGCGGCCTGAACCGACCCGCCGCGTGGTGACCGGGCCGTTCCGGTGGCAAGCTCAGCGGCTGACGACGGTCTCCCGCGCCACATACGACAGCTTCTCCGGGTTGCGGACGTGGTAGGCCCCGGTGACACAGCCGTTCTCGACCCGCACGGCCACCACCCCGTCGATCTCCCCGTCGACGCGCACCAGCAGCCCCGGGCCGCCGTTGATCTGAACCGGCTCGACCGACCTGTCGGCGTCGCGCTTCCACCAGCCGCCCGCCAGCAGGCGGGCCACGTTGTCCGCGCCCACGATGGGCCGCGGCAGGGCGTGCCTGACTCCGCCGCCGTCGCTCAGGGCGACGACGTCCGGCGCGAGGATGTCGAGCAGGCTCTGCAACTCGCCGGTCTCGACCGCTCGCTGGAAGGCCTGGAGCGCCGCGCGGGTCTGGTCCGGGGAGACGGGGCCGCGTGGTCGGCGCGCGGCGACGTGTGCCCGGGCCCGGTAGGCGAGCTGGCGGACCGCGGCCGGGCTCCTGCCGACGGCTTCGGCGATCTCCTCGTAGTCGTGATCGAACACCTCGCGCAGCACGAACACCGCCCGTTCGACCGGCGCGAGCGTCTCGAGCACCAGCATCATCGCCATCGAGATGCTGTCGGCCAGTTCGACGTCCTCGGCCACGTCCGGCGCGGTCAGCAGTGGTTCGGGCAGCCACGGCCCGACGTAGGACTCCTTGCGCCGGCCGAGCGCACGCATCCGGTCCAGTGCCTGCCGGGTGACGATCCGCACCAGGTAGGCACGTCGCTCCCGTACGGTCGCCGGGTCCACGCCCACCCATCGCAGCCAGGCCTCCTGCAGGACGTCCTCGGCATCGGCGGCCGAACCGAGCATCTCGTAGGCGACGGTGAACAGCAGGTTGCGGTGGGCGACGAACACCTCGGTGGCCGAGTCGACCCGCTCCGCCCGGCCGGCACGATCAGGCGGCTCGGCTGCGCTCGTGGTCCGTTCGCTGCGCTCGCTCATACCCGGCTCCCGCCTGTTCGCTCCCAGCCCTGCTCCACCCACCAGACGCCGGTCCCCGCCATTCCGTAACACCCCCGCTCGGTGGCCTGTGCCACACCCCGGCGGCTGTTACCGGCGCCGGGCCGCCGACGTCTCGTGTTCGTCAGCACGCCGCGAACGAACGACCGGCAACGGCAGGCGGCATCCGAGGGGCGGCGGGACCGCCGGTCCCCTCGGCTGCGTCCAGCCCCACCCGGCGCATCGCTTCGAGCGGCGGACCCGGTGCGCCGCGGTACCGCGCCGTACCAGTCGTACACCCCGGCATCCAGGAGGCACGGAACATGAACCCCGGTAAGTTCGCAGTGGCGGGAGCAACCGGAAGGTTGGGGCGCCACGTCATGGACGTCCTCGCCGAAGGCGGGCACCACGCCGTGCCGATGTCCCGCGCCACGGGCGTCGACATCATCACCGGTGAGGGTCTCGCCGAGGCCCTCACCGGCGTCGACGTCATCATCGACGCAGCGTCGTGGCACGCCTCCGACCAGGAGGCCGCCACCGAGTTCTTCCGCACCGCCACCCGCAATCTGCACGAGGCCGGCCTGCGTGCGGGAGCCAGCCGGATCGTCGCCGTGTCCATCATCGGCGCCGACAAGGCCACCGCCGGCTTCATCGCTGCCCAGCAGGTGCACGAAGAGGCCCATCGGGCCGGCCCGCTGCCCGCTCGCATTCTGCGGGCCGCGCAGTTCCATGAGTTCGTCGGTCAGCTCCTGGACTGGCAGCAGGGCGAGGTCGCCCGCATCCCGGCCCTGCCCACCCAGCTCGTGGCCTGCCGCACCGTGGCGGAGACGCTGGTCGACCTGGCCACCGACCTCGACTCGCCGGCCCAGCCGGATCCCGGAACACCGATCCCCGAGATCGCCGGGCCCCGAAGGGAGACCTTGGCCGAGGCGGCAGCGCTCCTCGGCGCCCGTCGAGGCATCGAGGTCGTCGAGGTCGACGGCTCCGGCATACCCGATGCCGAGACGGCGGCGGCCGGCGGGTTCCTGCCCGGTCCGCACGCCAGGCTCGCCGGCCCCACGTTCCGGGAATGGCTCGACACCCAGCCCTGATGCGGACCGGCCCGGCCTGCGCCCGCGAGGGAAGTGCGTGTCCCGGGCCGCCGTCCGGCTCGCCAGGGCGGGTGCGGTGACAGGTCCGCGGCGCCACGACGGGGGGCCCTGACCGTCAGGGGTGTCGGGTGCGCGGATGGGCACCCGGCCGGCGGTCCGGCGCGTCTCCCGGGCGCGGGGCCCTGGTGGCCGCCGCGGCCCGGGCCCCGTTCAGTCCGGCCAGGTCCACTCGATGCCGTACACGCCGGGCGTGCATTTCGCGGGCAGCAGGTGCGTCGTGTGGAAGTCGTCGAGGGTGGCCCGGTGGCGGCGCTGGGGCTCGCCGTCGAGCTGCCGGCGGTAGTAGTGCCAGCAGCTCGACGGGAGCGCCCGGGGGTGGAAGCGCACGTGGAGCAGGTAGGCCCGGAGCGGCGTGGTGACGCGGCGGTCGTGTTGGCGGGAGAGGCCGTCGGCGCGGGAGCGAAGCGTGTACTCGACGACCGCGGTCTCGTTCACGGCCAGTCGGCGGCCGAGGGGGATGTCGGCTGCCACGCAGTCCACTTCCGGCAGGAACCGGATGGCCGGCGCCGGTCCGTAGGGGACGGTGAGGTCGATCGTCTCGGCCTTCGGCGAGTCCAGGGAGTGGATGACGGTCAGGTGCCGGACACCGCTGCGTACGGCGCGCACCACCGTGGTGACGCGTGTTTCGTCGATGAAGCGGTGCTCGTTCACGTTCACCGCCTCCTGGACGACCAGTCGCCGAAGGTCGGCGTTGAAGTGCGGGAAGGCCTCCCCCAGGACCTGTTCGACGTCGGAGTTCTCGCCGTAGACGCCGCGGATGGCGGCCGGGTCGTGCGGCGGGGCCCAGCCGCGTGGCCGACGGGGGCCCAGCAGCGAGCTGAGGGTTCCCGTCGGCAGGCCGAGCAGCGGCTCCAGCGCGTCCACGGCGCGCAGGGACTGGGGCTTCTCGGGCTGGCTGCGTCCGCTCTGCCAGTAGCTGAGGGTGGCGAGGCTGACGGTGATGTCGTGCGCCTGGAGGTGGTCGCGTATGCGTTCCAGTGACAGCCTGCGCCGACGCAGGGCCTGGCGGAACACGGACGCGAACGTCGTGTCGGGACCGTCGGTGGGGGGGACGTTCGGCATGGCTCTTCCAGCGGGCGGGAGGCCGCCGGAGGGCCGGGCAGGTGACCCAGGGCTCCGGCGGGTAGGGCTCGATGGCCGTTTCGGGTGCCAAGTGGCCAGGGCCGCCCACCTTATCCGGTGGGCGGCCCGTGGCCGATGGTGCTGCGGTCAGTTGGTGTTGAGGGTGAGCCCGTAGTAGCGGAGGGTGTCGTCGAGCGGCTGGAAGTACGAGGAGCCGCGGGAGTAGACGCCGCCGGTGCACTGCTGGCCGATCGGGCCGCCGGAGGTCATGCCCTGGGCCTGGTTGCCGGAGATGTAGGCGCCGCCGCTGTCGCCGCCCTCGGTGCACACACTGGAGGTGGCCAGGCCGGTGACCACCGTGTCGGGACCGCCGTTCTGGTCCTTGTAGGTGACGGTGACGTTGTACGAGCCGACGGTGCCGCAGGTCCACCCGGTGGTGGCGCCGGACTTGCACAGCGCGGCACCGGACGCGGCGCGGCTGCTGCCCTTGACGGCGACCGTGCTGGTGCTGCCCTGACCCCAGGTGCCGACGGCGGTGGTGATCGAGTGGCCGGAGTTGATCGAGGCGATACCCATGTCGACGCTGCGGGTGCCGAGCGCGAAGCGGGTCTTCACGCCCTTGGCGAAGGCCGTTCCGTCGTAGCGCAGGGTGGGCAGGTTGGAGACGCAGTGCCCGGCGGTGACCAGGTACTGACGGCCGGACTGGTCCCGGGCTCCGTACCCGACGGAACACCACCCGTTGGTGTCGTTGATCGTCATCTTGCTGCCGGGGTAGATCGCGGCCTGGGGCGCCAGTGGCTTCTCCCCCCGCACGACCTTGACGGCGTCACCGTGCTTGGCGGCCTCGGCCAGGAACGCCTTGGCGGCGGCCCCCTGGGTGTCGTTCACCTTCACGGTGACCTTGTCCGAGGCCAGGTCCACGGACCAGGCGACCACTCCGGCCGGAGTGCGCTTCGCGGCGACGGCGTCCAGCTTGGCCTTGATCTCGTCGAGCTCGGCCTGTCCACGGGCGGGCACCCGGGCTTCGAGGCCCGCCTTCTCGATCCTGTCGACATCGGCGGCCCGGCCGGCGTTGACGGTCAGCTTGCCCGAGGTGTCGAAGAAGGCTCCGTCGACGGATATCCCTCTCTTCCGCAGCCCGTCGAGCTTGGTCTGCTGGGCGTCCTGCCGGTCCAGCCGGTCGATCGCGGCCTTCTCGCTCACACCGAGTGAAGCGGCGAGCGCCTGCACCATCTCAGGCTGGTAGCGCGGAGCGGGCGCCGTCTCCTGTGCCTGCGCCATGGTCTGGGTTCCCAGCACCGCGGAGGCCGACAGGACAGCGCCCACCACGGCAATACCGAGATTACGGGAGTTACGCACAATGAATCCTTCCGAATAGCGGACAGGAACCCGAGGGGGGTGATATCGCCGAACCGCACGGGAATGCCGTGTCGCCGAAGAGAGGACCCCTGTCCGGCGGGAGTGGAGAACTCGCCGCGACCGGAACTATGTCCCAGCGCATCGCCGCGTCACAAGGTCCACGACGGCGGCAACTTTTAACAGAGACTCCGACATAAATGTTGAATGGAGCCAGGCCGGCGCTTGCCCCACCTGGGGTTATGCCGGTCCTCGCGCAAGCGGGCACCGTCCCGCCCCGCGGCGGACTCCGGCGCGGACCCGGACGGCCTCACTCAAGGAAGAACCTTCCGGCGGGGAATGGCTGCACTGCCCTCGGTGCAGACTGATCCGCGCCCGGGGGAAATGGGGAAGGTTTATCTGTTTCAGTCCCCGAAGGGCATGTTCGGTCATCCCGCCGAGGACCGCGGCGGGCCTGGACCGGCTTCGGCCCGCGGCACGGGTTCGGACCTCGCGCGGGCAGGTCTCGACGGTGCTTCAGCCGAGGGAGACACCACACCCGGAACGCCGTCGACGCGGTGCGGAGCACCGGTGCGCGGTTCGCGTTCTCCGACGGCCGCGGCCATCGGGAAGTCCGAGAACCCGAAAAGCGGCCGGCGAAGATCGCCGGCCGCGAACACTCAACCCGACTGTCGGCATCCGTGACGTGGACGCCGCAGCGGTCTCACCCGCCGAACCGCACGCTCTGGGCCCGGTACCTGCCCCACGTGATGGCCGTGTGGGAGGGCACCACCTCGCTGACACCGGCGCAGCCGTAGTTGTCGAACACCCGGGCGGCGGTGTCGGTGTCGTTGTCGACTCCCAGGGCGGGCGTGTCGAAGTCGTAGCACACGAAGTCGGTCGGGTTGACGAACCGCCCGTGGCTGCCGTCGATCCGGTCGTAGACGAATGTGCCCGTGGCGGCCCGGGCGTCGGTGGCGGGCCCCACGGCCAGGAGGAGCGCGGCGCACAGGGTCGGTACGGCACGGGTGGCGGACAGGAGCTTCGTCACGGTGTGTCCCTCCTTCCTTCTGGGCCCGTACCGTGCGGGCCCCTGCCGGCCAGGGTCCCGCTGCCCGGACTCCGGGTTAAGGCCTCTCCCCCGCGCCCACCCGATCGAAGGACGGCCCGCTTCCCTGTTCCTTCCACGGCCTGCTCACTCACCCCACCATGCTCGTCCACCACGCCCAGGGGAACCGGCCCGGCCGGCTCGCCGGGCCCGTCACCATCGAGGTCCGCGAGCGGATGCCGTCCGATTCCCAACGGCCCGGCCATTTCCCAACGGCACGGCCATCTCCCAACGGCACGGCCATTCCCCAACGGCACGGCCCGTTTCCGCGCCACCCGGCAGCGGTGTGATCATCATGGGAAAGTGCCGCTTTCCCGTGTGCCGCAGCGGCCGGGAAGTCCGTCAGCCGTTGATCCGCGGCCGCATGCCCATCGCCTTTGAGTTCCTGTTACGGCAGCGCCCTGCGTGTTCTCGTGGCAGTGCGGTCCGCGGTGCGCGACCATACGGACGCCGGCACGGAAACGACCGTCGGCGTCGTCGTGAGAAAGGGCCCCGGCCGGCCACCCGCCCCGCGTCCACCGCCGCGGACCTGGTCCGACCCTTCCGGCCGGCGGGTGCCGGGGGCGCGCTACGGACCCGGTTCGCGGTCGCCCGACACCAAGAGAAGACAACGTCAGGAACAGCAGCCAGCAGAAGGAAGCACCGAGACAGAAAGAAGGACGGACGTGTCCGGCAGCGAAAGCGAGAACCCGGCAATCCCCTCTCCGGCCCCCACTCCGACCCGCCCCAAGACGAACCGGGACTGGTGGCCGAATCAGCTGGATCTACAGGTCCTCCACCAGCATTCGCCCCGCGCCAATCCGATGGGCGCGGATTTCGACTACGCGAAGGAGTTCGCGTCCCTCGACCTCGACGCGCTGAAGCGGGATGTCTTCGAGGTGATGACGGAGTCCCACGACTGGTGGCCTGCCGACTACGGGCACTACGGGCCGCTCTTCATCCGGATGAGTTGGCATGCCGCCGGAACGTACCGGATCGCCGACGGGCGGGGCGGTGGTGGCAGCGGCGCGCAGCGCTTCGCCCCTCTCAACAGCTGGCCGGACAACGCGAGCCTCGACAAGGCGCGCCGGCTGCTCTGGCCGGTCAAGCAGAAGTACGGCCGGAAGATCTCCTGGGCCGACCTGCTGGTCTTCGCCGGCAACTGCGCCATGGAGTCGATGGGCTTCACGACGTTCGGGTTCGGCTTCGGGCGGGAGGACGTCTGGGAGCCCGATGAGATCTTCTGGGGGCCCGAGGACACCTGGCTCGGAGACGAGCGTTACAGCGGCGACAGGGAACTCGCCGGTCCGCTCGGCGCCGTGCAGATGGGACTGATCTACGTCAACCCGGAGGGGCCCAACGGCAACCCGGATCCCCTGGCCGCGGCCGGGGACGTCCGCGAGACGTTCGCACGGATGGCGATGAACGACGAGGAGACGGTCGCGCTCATCGTCGGCGGCCACACGTTCGGCAAGTGCCACGGGGCGGTCGATCCCTCGTACATCGGCCCGGAGCCCGAGGCCGGCCCCGTCGAGCAGCAGGGTCTCGGCTGGCGGAACACCTACGGCAGCGGCAAGGGCGCCCACACGCTCACCAGTGGGCTCGAGGGCGCGTGGACCACGGAGCCCACGAGGTGGGACAACGGGTACCTGGACAACCTGTTCCGGTACGACTGGGAGTTGACGACGAGCCCCGCCGGCGCCAAGCAGTGGACTCCCACCGACCCGTCGGCCCAGGGCACCGTGCCCGATGCCCATGACCCGTCGAAGAGGCATGCTCCCATGATGCTGACGACGGACCTCGCGCTGAAGGTGGACCCCGTCTACGAGCCGATCGCGAAGCGCTTCCACGAGAACCCCGACCAGCTCGCGGTGGCGTTCGCCAAGGCCTGGTACAAGCTGCTGCACCGCGACATGGGGCCCGTCTCGCGGTACCTCGGCCCGTGGATTCCCGAGCCCCAGCTGTGGCAGGACCCTGTGCCGGCGGTGGATCACGAGCTGGTCGCGGACGAGGATCTCGCCGCTCTCAAGGGCACCATCCTCGCCTCCGGGCTGTCCATCGCCCAGCTGGTCACCACCGCCTGGGCGTCGGCGGCGAGCTTCCGCGGGACCGACAAGCGTGGCGGGGCCAACGGGGCACGGATCCGGCTCGCACCGCAGCGGGACTGGGAGGTCAACGACCTCCCCGAGGTGACCGAGGCGCTGAGGGCCCTCGAGCGGATCCAGCAGGACTTCAACCTGTCCCAGTCCGGCGGGAAGAGGATCTCGGTCGCCGATCTGATCGTCCTGGGCGGGTGCGCGGCCGTCGAGCAGGCCGCGAGGAACGCCGGGCACGACATCGCGGTCCCGTTCGCCCCGGGGCGCACGGACGCCTCGCAGGAGCAGACCGACGTGGAGTCGTTCGCCCCCCTCGAACCCCGGGCGGACGGGTTCCGCAACTACCTGCGGGCCGGGGAGAAGCTCCTGCCGGAGACCCTCCTGCTGGACCGCGCCAACCTGTTGCTGCTGACCGCTCCGGAGATGGCGGTGCTGATCGGCGGCATGCGGGTCCTGAACACCTGCTTCCAGCGGTCCCCGCACGGCGTCCTCACCCACCGGCCGGAGACCTTGACCACCGACTTCTTCGTCAATCTGCTCGACATGGGCACGGAGTGGAAGGCATCGGCCTCGGCGGAGAACGTATTCGAAGGCCGGGATCGCGGTACCGGCGAGGTCAAGTGGACCGCCACCGCCGTCGACCTGGTCTTCGGTGCGAACTCCCAGCTCCGGGCGCTCGCGGAGGTCTACGCGGCGCAGGACGCGGGAGAGAAGTTCGTGCGTGACTTCGTGGCGGCGTGGGACAAGGTGATGAACCTCGACCGGTTCGACCTCACCTGAGTCCGGTGTCCCTGCCGGCCGCTCCACCGGCCGGCAGGGCCGGCCCCCGACCGCCGCCATGACGACGGCGGCTCCCGGTCCCGGCGCGCTCGGGCCGCTCCGGCGGCGAGTGCCCGGCGGGGGACGGAGACCGCGGTCCGGACGCCGCCCCGCTGAGGCAGCCTGCCGGTGGACGGAGGTGCCCACCCTGCCGTCCACCGGCGCCGTCCTTGCCCGGCGGGGCGGGCACCTCCGGTCCCCCGTATCCTTGCCGCACGCCCTTCCGCCAACCGATCATGTCTGTCGTGGAGCGGCCGAGTGAGATCATCGAGTGCGGGGACTTCGTCCTGCGGCGCTGGCGGGGACAGAGCGACTTCGGTCCGGCGTTCACGCTGATCGAAGAGTCCGTGGACCATCTTCACCCGTGGATGCCGTGGGTCGCCCGGCACAGCGAGAAGAGCACCCGGGAGTTTCTCGCGAAGTCCGAGTCGAAGTGGGCGAGCGGCGAGGTGTACAACTATGCCGTCGTCGCCGGCGGCACACTCAGCGGCATGTGCCAGACCTACCGCGTGGGCGAACGCCGGGGATGGCGGATGGGGTACTGGCTGCACCCGGCCGCCACCGGCCGGGGCATCGCCACCAGAGCCACGGCGGCCATGCTGGCCGAGATGTTCGCCCTGCCGGGCGTGGAGTACGTGGAAATAGCGCACGACCTGGCCAACACCCCCAGTGGTGCCGTTCCGCGCCGGTTGGGGTTCACCGAAGTCCGGCGGGAGCGGGCGACTCCCCCCGTGGCTCCGGCCGGCAGCGGCATCGATGTGGTCTGGCGCCTGGACCGCCCCGGCCCTCCCGGCGCCGCTCCCGCTCCCGGCGGGTAAGGACGGCCTCGTCCTCGGACGCGGCGGCCAGGACGGAGTGCGGCCGCTGCCGGTGGCCCGCGCGCCGCTACTCGCCGCGCCGCGTGTCGCGGCAGCCGGTCAGGCGGGCCGCGGTCAGCGGTGCGGAACCCCGGGCAGATTTTGCCGGCGGGCACCAGTGGCCCGGTACGTCACACCGCCCACCTCCCTTATGGGGGCCCCGCACATGCCCCTGCCGGCGCTCCTTGCCTAGCGTGTGCCCCGCGCGGGCGCCGAAGCGGCGCCGTGGAGCCGGCGAAGGGGTCGAGAACATGCGGTACGGAGGAGACCGGCGAAGGTGGTGGCGGCTGCTGCTCGCGTTGTTGATCTCGGTGGGGGTCGGGGTGCCGGCCGCCGGTGGGAGCGCGGCCGCCGCCGGGCTGCCGTCGTACCTGACCCAGGAGGCGAGCTACGGAACCGGCACCGTCGGGAACGGCTGGGAGCGGGTCGAGCGCTATCTCGACACCACCAGTGGTTTCCGCACCGAGGGCTTTCCGCAGGACGGCCGTGGCGACCAGGACGGCAAGCGGGTCACGTACTTCGGCGGGGTCTCCCGCCCGTACTCCGGCCGCTTCCTGCTCTACTCGGCACCAGGCTGGAACACCGGTGCCCGCACCACGCCCGTGCTGCTGGTCCATGGGGCCAACGACACGGCGGACCGCGCCTGGGCCAACCCCGGCGAGGCGGGCGGCTACGGCTGCGGCGCCATGTCCTGCCCCTCGACCGGGCTGATGCAGTACCTCTCCGAGCGCGGCCACCGGGTGTTCGCGGTCGGCTTCGCACACAAGCAGGGCGACAACCTGATGCAGGCGCAGATCGTCGGCGACGCGATCGCGGTGATCAAGGCGAAGCTGGGCGTCGGCAAGGTCGACCTGGTGGGCTGGAGCAAGGGCGAGATGTCGACCCGGGCATACGTCTCCTCGGTCAAGCCGAGCTGGGGGCGGTCCTACGCCGGGGACGTACGCCGACTGGTCACCGTGGGCGGTCCCAACGGCGGCTACGACTACCCGTACGCGCACGGCTGGGCGCATGACTTCTCCATCTGGCCGGAGTGCGGCGGAAAGGTCAACGCCCCGTCTCCGCACTCCCATATGACCTGCTACGGCCGGTACACGGCACACCCGGAGTACTCCATGACGCCCTCCGGCGGTCACGACAACTACCCCGGGCAGCGGCAGATGCTGGCCCGCTGGGACGGGGTGTACGGAGTCGACGGCGCCGCGCAGGACTGGCACACGACCTACTACGGCGGTCAGGGCTTCTACACCGCGGGCGGCGGCATCCAGGCCGCCATCGACGCCGGCTCGCTGATCAAGCCACTGCACGACGCCGGGGTACCCGCCTCCGTCGCCACCTACCTGCTGGCCGGCGGCTCACCGGACGTACCGGGGATCTTCAACGAGAACCGCGGGCCGAGCGACGGGGTCGTGTTCGTCTCCAGCGCGCTGGACACCACCGGCATCGCCGCCGTCGGCGGCAAGGCCACCGTCTCCGGCGCCAACCACCTGGAACTGGGCTGGCACAGCGAGGCGGCGGCGCGGATCGCCGCCTGGCTCTCGTAGACCCGAACCGACCCGCAGGACGTACGAAGGACCGGAGATGACCGCGAGCCCACTGCGCACCCGCCGGGTGCCGACCGCCCGGCTGACCATGCAGATCACCGAGGTGCGGGAGGAAGGCGAGCCGGTCGTCCTCGTGCACGGCAATGTGTCCTCCGCGGCCTTCTGGCGCACCACCCTGCCGCTCCTGCCCGAGCGCTACCGGCCCATCGCGCCGGATCTGCGGGGCTTCGGCGGCACCGACCCGCTGCCGATCGACGCCACCCGCGGACTCCACGACCACGTGGACGACCTCGCCGCGCTGCTTGCCGCGCTCGGGGTGACCCGGGCCCATCTGGTCGGCTGGTCCATGGGCGGCGGGGTGGTCATGCAGTACCTGCGCGAGCACCCGGCCGCGGTGCGTTCGGTGACCCTGGTCAACCCGGTCTCCCCGTACGGATTCGGCGGGACCCGCGGGGTGGACGGAATCCTCAACTCCGCGGACGGGGCGGGTTCCGGCGGCGGCACCGCCCATCCGGAGTTCGTCGCCCGCCTCGCCGGGGGCGACCGTGGCGAGGAGTCCCCGCTCTCGCCCCGCTCGGTGCTGGCGGCCTGCTACGTCAAGCCGCCGCTGCGCCCCGCGTACGAGGACGAGTACGTGGAGGCCATGCTCACCACCCGCACCGGCGAGGACCACTACCCGGGCGACAGCACGGCCACCACGGTCTGGCCGGGGACGGCGCCCGGCACCCGGGGCGTACTCAATTCGCTCTCCCCCCTCCACTTCCGGATCGACGACCTGCATCTGGTCGACCCCAAGCCCCCGGTGCTGTGGATCCGGGGCGAGGACGACGTCATCGTGTCGGACACCTCGATGTTCGACCTGGCGCACCTGGGTGCGATCGGCGCGGTGCCGGACTGGGACGGCACCCCCGCCCAGCCGATGGTCGCGCAGACCCGCGGCGTCCTGGAGCGCTACGCGGCATCGGGCGGCGCGGTACGGGAGGTCGCCGTGGCGGGCGCCGGGCACGCGGTGCACCTGGAACGGCCGGAGGAGTTCGGCTCGGCGCTCCTGGAGGTCCTGGAGGTCCTGGCGTGACGGTTCGCCTCACCCGGCAGGGAGCCGTCCGCGGCCGTGTCTCCCCGGACGGGGTGGTGTCCTTCCTGGGCATCCCTTACGCCGCCCCGCCCTTCGGTCCGCTGCGGTTCAGCGCGCCGGCCCTCCCCGAGCCGTGGACGGGCGTCCGCGACGCCCTGTGCTACGGACCGACCCCGCCCCGAGCCCCTTATCCACCGCCCTTCGACGCCTTGGTCCCGGAGGATGTCCGGCCCGGCGAGGACTGCCTGAACCTCAACGTCTGGACCCCCGCGCCGGAGCCTGGGGCCGGGCTGCCGGTGATGGTGTGGGTGCACGGCGGGGCATTCCAGAACGGCTCGGGGTCCACCTCCGGGTACGACGGCGGCGCCTTCGCCCGCGACGGGGTCGTCTGCGTCACCTTCGACTACCGCCTGGGGACCGACGGTTTCCTGCACCTGCCCGGCGTTCCCGGCAACCGCGGCCTGCTGGACCAGGTGGCCGCCCTCCGCTGGGTGCGCGACAACATCGCCGCCTTCGGCGGTGATCCCGGCCAGGTGACCGTCTTCGGCCAGTCGGCCGGCGCGATGAGCATCGGCCAACTGCTCCTGCTGGACGAGGCGCGCGGGCTGTTCCGCCGGGCGATCCTGCAGAGCGGCGCCTGCCACCACTTCCTGCGCCCGGCCACGGCGGCCGGGATCGCGGCCCACCTGGCGGCCGAACTCCGCATCGAGCCGACGCCGGAGGCCTTCGCCGCGGTCCCGCTCGCCGAACTCCTCCTCGCCCAGGGCGAACTCCGCACGGAGTTGAGAAGCCGCCCCGACCCGGCACTCTGGGGCGAGGCGCTGCTCAACCTCATGCCCTTCGAACCGGTGAGGCCCGAGCTGTCACTGCCCGGCCCGGACGACCCCGGCGTGGACCTGCTGGTCGGCAGCACCCGCGAGGAGTACCGCTTCTTCCTGGTCCCCACCGAGCGCATGGACGCCGTCACCGAGGAACGCCTGCATGTCATGGCCGCCGCCTACGGCGTCGACCCGGAGCAGGCCCTGCCGCTGTACCGCGCCACCCACCCCGCCGCCACCCCGGGCGAAACCCTGGCGGCGCTCGCCACCGACTGGTTCTACCGGGTCCCCGCGATCCGGCTGGCCGAGGCCGTCCCCGGCTCGTATCTGTACGAGTTCGGCTGGCGCTCCCCGCGGTACGGTGGCCGGCTCGGCGCCTGCCACGCCCTGGATGTGCCGTTCGTCTTCGACCGGCTGCACGACCCCTGCTACGCCGCGCTGCTCGGCCCCGAGCCGCCCCAGGCGCTCGCCGACGCGATGCACGGGGCGTGGGTCTCCTTCGCGAAGACGGGCGACCCCGGCTGGCCCGCGTACGACACGGATACCCGCAGCACCATGATGTTCGGCCCCGAGCCCGGCCCGGTGGCCGACCCCCGCCCGGAGCAGCGGGCGCTGTGGGAAGGGGTCCGCTGACCCTCCCCACCGACCGGGACGGCGACCGCCGCAGAATCGCGGCACCGGCCGACCGGGCTCGTGCGAGTCACGGACAACCCAGCCCTTCCCACGACGCGGTGAGCTGGTGACGGTGGCGCCGTGGGTGTCCGCCGCCGGGAGACGGCCGGCGCCCACGACGTGCCGAGGCGGCGGGTCGGTCACAGCCCGATGTCGGCCAGCCACTGGCTCGTGGTCCGGGGGGCGATGCCCAGCAGTTTCCGGGCGGAGGTCTCCGGGGCGATGGAGCGGCCCGGTGTGGCGCTCATCGCCCGGTAGATCTCCGCGACATGGGCGGCGGCGCCTTCTCCGATCAGGGGTGCGACCGAGGTACGGAACTCCTCGGGGGTGATCGGCTCGAAGACCACGTCCCGGCCCAGCCGGGCGCCGAACGCCTCGGCCAGGTCCGGCCCCGTGATCGCCGGGTACTGGCCGACGGAGACCGTACCGGTGATGTCCGTGTGCTCGAACAGGGCTACGGCGACATCGGCGATGTCCAGGTGGGACGCCCAGGAGACGGGGAAGTCGGCCCGGATCGGGTAGGGCAGCACGCCGCGCTCACGGGCCGAATCGGTGACGTAGGGCATGAGCAGGTTCTCCAGGAACAGCTCGGGCGCGATCACCGCATGGCAGACGCCGCTGTCGGCCAGGCCGGCCACCATCGTTGCGGCGGCACCGCCAGAGGCGGGGTCGGTCGGGGCACCGCTGGTGGAGAACAGCACTCGGGCCGGACGAGCCTCGCGGACGGCGGCGAGGATGTTGCGCACGAAGATCCGGTGGTCCCCTTCCGGGGTCACCGGCAGGTGGACGAACACCCCTGCGGCGCCACGGTAGGCCTCGGTCAGATCAGCGGCGGATGAGTAGGCGGCGGACACCACGCGCGCGCCGTCCACGACAGCGCGCTCGTTGCGGGTCACGGCAGTCACGGACTTTCCCGCGGCGGCGAGAGCGGCGACGACAGGGGCACCCTGGGCGCCGGTGGCGCCATGAATCACGTAGGTCATGGCCCTATTAGTGCATGCGATGCCCCAGTTACATCAACTGCACTAATGGACTACTCTCAGAAAATGTCCATTCCCAGCCTCCCCGAGTGCGGTGTCGCCCGGTTCCTCACCGTCATCAACGGCCCCTGGTCCACCCTCATCGTGCGCGAACTGCTCGAGGGCCCCCGCCGCTTCACCGAACTGCGCCAGGCACTGCCTGGCATCAGCCCGCACACCCTGACCAGCCGACTGCGCCAGTTCGCAACCCACGGCATCGTCACCCGCACCACTTACGCGGAGATCCCCCCACGCGTCGAGTACCGCCTCACCCCACTCGGCGAAGGACTGCGCGACGTCCTCGAGGCCATGAACACCTGGGGCCGAGCGGTCCCCGACCCGGAGCCCGACGCCGCGGTGTGAACCGCGGACCGCTCAGCGGTCCCCACCGCTCAATCGCCGTACGGGAAGGCCCGCTCGGGTCCGTCGGCCCTCATCGTCATGCCGCCGCGGCCGCCTGGCGGTCTCCGAGCCAGGACCGCACGGATCCGGCACGGCCTGGTCCACAGCGCGGGGGGAAACCTCGGCCGTGTATCGAAAGTGGATCTTGGACTATGAATGATCACGGCTCATGGGTCGGGGAGATCTCACGGACGAGCAGTGGGCGGTACTGGAGCCGCTGACACCAAGGGGCGCCAGGGCGGGACGGCCGCCCGTCTGGCCCCGGCGGCGGTTGATCGACGGCATACGGTTCCGTGTCCGGCAAGCTCGCGGTTCGCCATGAGGCGACCGTCCTCGTCGCCGCCATCAACGAGTGGCTCTGAGCAGTGCATCCGATCCTGCCCCGGGGCGGTGAGGCAAAATCAGCTCGCCGCACCAGCGCGCCAGATGGCAGGGTGCGGCGCATGACGCCCCCGTATCAGATTCGTGCCGACTACGACGCCCGCACGATCGTGATCTATCAGGCGTACTCGCCTGCCATCGCTGACGCGGCACTGCGGGCGGGCCGCTTCGTTGCGCCGTTCTCGTTCCACCGGATGACGTGGATCAAGCCGTCGTTCATGTGGCTGATGCACCGCAGCAACTGGGCCCGCAAACCGGGCCAGGAACGTGTTCTCGCCGTGCGGATTACCCGGGAGGGCTGGGAGGAGGCCCTGTCCCAGGCCGTGCTGACGACCGCCGACCCGGCGGCGGTGGCCCGGGCAGCCGTACATGTCCAGTGGGACCCGGAGCGTTCGCCGCGCGGAGCGGCACTGAACCACTACAGCATCCAGGTCGGCATCGGCCGCCACCTGATCCGCACGTTCACCGACGACTGGATCGTCAGCCTCACCGATCTCACCCCCCAGATCCGCAAGGCCTCGACACTGATAAAGACCGGGCACGCCACCAAGGCACAGCGGCTGCTTCCGGCGGAGCGGACCTACCCCATACCGCAGACACTGCAAGACGTCGTTTGCCCAGCCAGATGACAGGAAACGTGTGCGGGGCCATCCACGGCCCACCACATCACGAGCACTTTCGATACACGGCCTCACCGGCTCGCCACCTGCGAACCTGAGCAGCCATCGGGTGACGTCCCCGCCTCCGTGCTGCCTTCCCGTCGCCGGAGGTCGAGGGCCCGCGCCGATCCGGCAGGGCCCGGGAGACCCGCTGCTACGGTGAGGAATCCACAGGCTCGTCGACCGCCGGGGAGGCGCGGTGAAGGCGCTGGCGCAGGTGCTGGATGACCTGGTCGGGATCGTGACCGCGTCCGAGCAGGACACCACATGGACGGGCAGGTGGGATACGGGCGACGAGATGGTCGGAGAGCTGCGGGACCACGCGGAACGCCTCCGTCGCGGCGACACCTCCGGACTGGGTGAGCTGGAGTTCCTCTTCCTGCCCACGGGGCCCTTGCAGGAGGTGTCGGTCAGCAGCGGCTGGGGGGACCGGTTTCTGGTCCTGGCCGGGCGTTTCGACCGGGCACAGGCAGCGCGCGGGACGGCCCCTGGGACGTGAGGACACCTGAACTCGCTGGTCGGCGCCGGCCCACCGCCGCGCATGGCGGTCCTCGGCCGGGGTCGCCGACGTCTCCGTGAAGTCGTCCGGTCGAGGCGCGGCGCAGAAGTATGAGCGGGCCCTGGTCCGACCTGACCGGTCAAGGCCGGCCGACCGCCACCGTCAGTGGTGCATCGGCGAGCTGTTGGCGGGCGATGCCACGGTGGAATGGCCGGTCACGCGACGCACACCGGGCCGCGCCCCCGTGGAAGGGACGCGGCCTCGCTGATTTCAAGGAGTCGTCCACGGGCCCGCCGATGGGTGGCTGGAGAGCCATCCATCCGCACATGCCCGGAGCCGTCCCGGCCGCCGGCCGTCCTCCGCGATGCACCTGCTGGAAGCCGCCGTTGGCCGGTGGCAGCTTCCAGCGGTGGTGTGTCAGCTGACGGCGAGGAGGTCGACGACGAAGATCAGGGTCTCGCCCGGCTTGATGGCCGGTGAAGGTGAACGGTCGCCGTACGCCAGGTGGGGCGGGATGACCAGCTTCCGACGGCCGCCGACCTTCATGCCCGCCACACCCATGTCCCAGCCCTTGATGACCCTTCCCGCTCCCAGCGGGAAGTCGAAGGCCTGGCCGCGGTTCCACGAGGCGTCGAACTCTTCGCCGGTGGAGAAGGACACGCCCAGGTAGTGGACCGACACCGTTGATCCCTTGGTGGCTTCGACTCCGTCCCCCACCTGGATATCGGTGATGTCCAGGTACTCGGGCGGCTGGCCCTGGGGAAAATCGATCTCCGGTCGCTCAAGCGCCATCTCTCGCTCCTCGTTCTCGGTGTCTGCCGACCTCCGTCGGCCGGCACATCTGGAATGATCACCCTCCCATGCGGACCGCCCGGATCGCACCGAGAGCCCCCTGAGGACCCTCGGGAGACCTCGGGAGACCTCATGCCACCGTCACAGGCCTGGCTCCTGGCCCTGCACACCGCAGCCGACACCCGCCCGGCGGCCGCCTCGGACGCACCGGGGACGCGGGCTCGCCTCGGATACGGTCACCGCGTTCCGCACCCCGTCGACCGAAATAGTAGCCATGGACATAGTAGCCATGTACTCTATTCGCCATGAGCAAGGGTTCACCGGGCCCCACGCCCGGCTTCCTGGTATGGCGGCTCGCCAACAAGTGGCGCGTCGCGGTCGACCGCGCGCTGGCCCCGCTGGGCCTCACCCACGCGCAGTACTCACTGGTCGCGTCGCTGTACGGCATGCAGCGCGGCGGCGAGCGGCCCAGTCAGCGCCGGCTCGCCGACCACATCGGTCTGGAGGCGCTGTACGTCTCGAAGCTGGCGCGCGCCCTGGAGTCGGCCGGCCTGATCGAGCGCACCCGCGATCCCCGCGACCCGCGCGCCGTGCAGCTCGCCCTCACCGAGCAGGGCCACGCCGTCACGCGGCAGGCCATCACGGTGGTCCAGGAACTGCTTCAGCAGTTGCTGGAGCCGCTCGGCGGCCTCGACGCCCCGCGGACGCGTGCGTTCACCGACGAGCTGACCACCCTGCTCAAGGCACCCATCACTCCACCCGCACCGAACGACGAGAGCACTCAGGGGACGACGCCATGACCACCACCGCATCCACCACCGCATCCACCAGCCCGGCCCCCGTCGCCGACGCCCGCGCCCTCGGCCTGGCCCACTACGCCGCCCGCGGCGTCCTGGAGCTCGTCCTGGCCCGGCACGGCATCACGTTCCAGCAGCAGATCGCGCTGCGCGCCGCCGTCACCGCCGACGCCCCGCGGACGCCGGACGATCTCGTCACTCAGGTCCGGGGCTCCCTCAAGGCCGACCCGTCCGACATCCGCGCCACGCTCGACGAACTGCTGGCCCAGCGGTGGCTCGTCGCGGACGGCGCGCACCTCCGCCCCACGGACGCGGGGCGCGAGCTGATCGCGGCCGTCGGCGCGGAGACCGCCCCCGTCACCGCCCGCGTCTGGGGTGGGATACCCGCCGAGGACCTGGCCGCCGCCGGCCGCGTCCTCTCCCTGGTCACCGAGCGTGCCAACGCGGAGCTCGCGGCGCTGACCGCCTGAACGCCCGACCGGCGGATTAGTGGAATATTCAACTGCTGGTGGTGGTTGACGGCGCCGAAGGAGGTCACCAGTGGACACCACCTACAACGCCACCGGCAACGCCTACTACAGCCACGGGACACCGGCGGAGCGCTGGGAGCGGGCGCAGCTGTTCTTCGAGGCCAGGGACTATGCCGCCGCGGCACGGGTGCTCGGCGGGCTGGTCGAGGAGGTACCCGAGCAGACAGCGCCTCGGCTGCTGCTGGCGCGCGCCTACTACCACTCGGCGCAACTGCGGCGCGCGGAGGCAGAGTTGCGCATCATCGTGGAGCGCGACCCGGTCGAGCACTACGCCCGGCTGATGCTGGGCCGCACCCTGGAGCGACAGGGGCACACCGAGGAAGCCCGCTCCCACCTGCGCATCGCGTCGGCGCTCGCCGGTGACCGCGGGGACGACTGAGGCCTACGGCGGGCGGACGCCGGCCCGGCTCCCCCGCGGAGCCGGGCCGGCGTCGCCCGGGAGTCCAGAGCAGGGGCACCGGAGGCGGCACCGGCCACGACCACTGCTCCCGCGGTCCGTGCGAGCTGTGAAACGCCGGCTCCCTCACGCGGGCTGCGGGACACGGGCCCGGTCGGGCAGGGCCTGCTCCACCCAGATGGTCTTGCCGGTGGAGGTGTAGCGGGTGCCCCACAGTTCGGCCATCTGGGCGACGAGGAACAGCCCCCGGCCGCCCTCGTCGTCGCCGGCCGCGTGCCGCAGGTGCGGCGAGGTGTGCCCGGTGTCGGACACCTCGCAGATGAGGGTGCGGTCGCGGATGAGCCGCAGCTGGATCGGCCCGGCGGCGTAGCGGATGGCGTTGGTGACCAGCTCGCTGACGATCAGTTCGGTGGTGAACGCCAGCTCGTCGAGCTGCCAGGCGCTCAGCTGGCGCACCGTGTCCGCCCGGGCGCGGGCGACCTCCGCCGGGTCGGCCACCAGCTCCCGCACGGTCACCTGCTGCCCGCCGAGACACTTGGTGCGGACCATCAGCAGGGCCGCGTCATCGGCCACCGTCCCGGGCAGCAGCGCCGCGACGGCCTGGTCGCACAGCTCCTCCAGGGGGAGTTCGTGCCGGGAGACCACGTGGGCGAGCCGGTCGAGCCCCTCGTCGAGGCCGTGGTCCGGGGTCCGCACCAGCCCGTTGGTGAACAGCGCCACGACGCTGCCCTCGGAAAGGTCGATCTCGGCGCTTTCGAACGGCAGGCCGGCCCGACCCAGCGGCGCACCCTCGGGTACGTCGGGAAGGGTGACGGCTCCGGTGCGCGGATCGACGACGGCGGGCGGCGGATGCCCGGCGCGGGCCAGGGTGCAGCGGCCGGCGACCGGGTCGTAGATGACGTACAGGCACGTCATGCCCACGGCTTCGTCCGTGCCCAGCGCCTCGTCGCCCTCCCCGTGCACGGCGGCCCAGTCCTTGACCGACTGCCCGATCAGGTCGTCCAGCCGGGCCAGGAGCTCGTCGGGGGCGAGGTCCAGACGGGCCAGGGCGCGGACGGTGGTGCGCACCCGCCCCATGGTGGCGGCGGCCCGCAGACCGTGTCCGGCGACATCGCCGACGACGAGGGCGACCCGGGCGCCGGACAGCGGGATGACGTCGAACCAGTCGCCGCCCACCCCGGCCTCGCTGTCCGCGGGCAGGTAGCGGTACGCGACGTCCACCGCGGTCTGCGGCGGCAGGGTCTGCGGCAGCAGGCTGCGCTGGAGGGTGAGGGCGGCGGTGTGCTCACGCGCGAACCGGCGGGCGTTGTCGACGCAGACGGCCGCACGGGCGACCAGCTCCCCGGCCAGCGCCCGCTCGTCGGAGTCGAACGGGTCGGGGTTGCGGTCACGCGAGAAGGCGACCAGGCCCAGCGTGGTGTCACCGGCTCGCATCGGCACGACGAGGCGGGAGTGCGGGCCGTTGTGCCCGGCGGCCGCCGCGGGGGTATCGAGGACCGGTCGCCCCGAGGCGAGGCAGCGCGCCTCCGGCGAGCCCGGCGGATGGCTGAACGTTCTCCCCGCACCGTCCGGCTCCGGTGCGCCGGAGCCGGGTGCGGGCTGCCCGGCCACCCGCTCCACGCGCCGCCCGGCCGCCGCGTCCGTGTCGTCCGCGGCCCCCTCCCGCACGCCTTCGACCAGGTCGACGGTGATCGCGTCGGCGAAGTGCGCCATGCCGACCTCGACGAGCTGCTCCGCGGTGCACACCACGTCCAGGGTGGTGCCGATGCGGTCCCCCGCCTGGACCAGCAGGGCCAGCCGCTGCTGGGCGCGATAGCGGTCGGTGATGTCCGCCGCCTCCTCGCACACCCCCAGCGACTCGCCCCGCGCGTCCTGCAACCGGTAGTAGGAGCAGGTCCAGAAGTGGTCGTGGTCCGGGTCGGCGGGCGGGCGGCCCCGGTAGTGCAGGTCCCGGACCGGCTCGCCGGTGGCGAGGACCTGCCGCATGACCTCCGCCAGCGCCGCGGGGTGGCCCTCGGAGACGACCTCGCCCGCCGGGATCAGCTCGTCGGCGGCCGCCCCGATGTACTTGGCGGGCTGCACGACCTCCTGCTGGGCGGCCACGTTGGACCAGGCCAGACGCATGTCCGTGTCGTAGATGGTCAGGGTGGTCGGGGACTGGGTGGCCAGTCCGCGCAGCATCGCCTGGTGGGACTCCCAGTGCCGCAGCTCCTCGAGGTCGGCCGCGACGATGATCCAGGCGGGCCCCGACCCGCCGTCGGACAGCGCGCACGACGTCGTCGCTATGTGCAGCGGGCCGCCGTCCTTGCGGCGCGCCTCGAACACCTCGCTGCGTACGGTGCCGGCCTCCCGCGGGCCGGTGGGCCGAAGCCGGGCGCCCGTGTCACGCGCGGCCGCCGACAGCCGCTCCGCGGTGCGGCCCAGTACCTCCGCGGCGGGATAGCCGAACAGCGCCTCGGCCGCCGGGCTCCAGCCGATGATCAGGCAGTCGTCGTCGAGCACCACGGTCGCCGCCCGAGTGACGTCGAGGGGACCGCGGAAATCGACCGGGTCGGCCGAGTCCCATGCCCGCATCGCACCACCTCACACCTCGTACCTCAGGATCCGCCCGCGGCTCGGTCCGCACAACCGCGCCACCGTCCGCGCCACCGGCCGTTGGACACATCGTCGCCCCGCCCCACCACGACCGCCTGGGAGTAGCTGATGCGCCACACGGAGCCACCCGCCGGGGAGCGGCCCATCGAGCCGGAACTCCGGGACAAGGGCCTGCGGCACGGCGCCCTCGGGCTGACGGCCAGCGTCGTGCTCGGCATCTCCTCGGTGGCGCCCGCGTACGCCCTGACGGCCACACTGGGCCCCGCGGTCGACGAGGTGGGGCCGCAGACGCCCGCCGTCTTCCTGTCCGGGTTCCTGCCGATGTTCCTGGTGGCGTACGCCTACCGGGAGCTGAACCGGTCGATGCCGGACTGCGGTACGTCGTTCACCTGGACGGTCAAGGCGTTTGGGCCGCACGTCGGCTGGATGTGCGGCTGGGGGACGGTCGTCGCGACCGTCATCGTGCTGTCGAACCTCGCCGGGGTGGCGACCGACTTCCTCTATCTGACACTCGGCGAGCTGACCGGCAGCACGGGGGTGGCCGGGCTCTCGGACAACAAGGCCGTCAACATCCTCACCTGCCTGGGGTTCCTGGCCGGGGCCACCGCAGTGGCCTACCGCGGGATGACGGTCACCAAGGAGGTGCAGTACGTCCTGGTGGCGATGCAGCTCGCGGTGCTCGCCCTGTTCACGGTGCTGGCGCTGGTCAAGGCGGGCGACGCCGGCTCGGAGTTCGCCGTGCGGAGCTCATGGAGCTGGCTGGACCCGGGGCGGACGCGGTCCTTCGCCGCGTTCACGGCCGGTATCTCGCTGTCGCTGTTCATCTACTGGGGGTGGGACACCTCCCTGACCGTCAACGAGGAGACGAGCGACAGAAGGCGGACGCCGGGCCGGGCGGCGCTGCTCACGATGGTGATCATCCTGACGACGTATCTGCTGGTGGCCGTGGCCGCCCAGCGGTTCGCCGGTGTCGGACGCGAGGGCTACGGGCTCGGCAGTCCGGAGACCGGCGACAACGCGTTCGCCGCGCTGGCCGATCCGGTCCTGGGCGAGCTGGCGGCGCTGATGTTCTTCGCGGTGCTGGCCAGCTCCGTCTCCAGCCTGCAGACGACGTTTCTGCTGGCCGCGCGGACACTGCTGGCCATGGGCTTCTACCAAGCCGTGTCCCGGCGCTTCGCCGAGGTGCACCCGCGGTTTCGCAGCCCGTCCTTCGCCACCTTGTGCGCCGGCGCCGGCACCGGCCTGTTCTACACCGTGATGACGCTGGTCAGCCGGCACGCCCTGGTGGACACGATCTACGCGCTCGGTTTGATGATCTGCTTCTACTACGGTCTGACGGCGTACGCCTGCGTGTGGTACTTCCGCACGGAGCTCACCGCCGGCGCCCGGGACTTCGTCTTCAAGGGGTTGTTCCCGGCGCTCGGCGCCACCTTGCTGACCGCGGTGTTCCTCAAGACGGCGGTCGACACCTGGGACCCGGCGTACGGGTCGGGCGACGCCCTGTTCGGCGTCGGAACGGTCTTCTGGATCGCGGTCGGACTGCTGGGGCTCGGGCTGCTGGTCATGCTGGTGAGCCGGCGCCGCGCGCCGGCGTTCTTCCGCGGCCGGACGCTGCGGCACACGCACCCCACGCTGGACGCGCCGTACTGACCGGAGCGGGCCGGGCCCGAAGCCGAAGGGCGGTTGCGGGGCGGACCGCTCAGCCGGGTGCGGGCGGGCAGGCGAGACCGCCAGACCATGGATCGTGTCCGCCGAACGCATGCCGCACGGGATACGCACGCGACAGGTACGCAATGTGTGCGGTTCGGAGAGTAGGGTGAGATCGGAGGTGTCCGATGTCCGAGCTGTTCGACGCGGTCGACGCGCTGGTCGCGTCCCGGTCCCCGCTGCCGCCGCCGGCCGAGCGCAAGCGCCTGCGCCAGGCCCACGCCCTCACCCTGGACGAGGTGGCCGCCGCCCTGGACGTGCGGCGGGCCACCGTCGGCGGCTGGGAGTCGGGCAAGTCGGAGCCGCGGCCGCCGGAGCGGGAGGCGTACGCGCGTCTGCTCACACAGCTCGCGCGGCTCTACCCCGCCCCCGAGAGCACCGGTGCCCCGCGGGAGGACACCGCGGGGCCGCAGACGTCCGCCGCGGCGGTGCCAGCGGCGCAGGCTCAGCCCGCAGGTGGGGCGCGGGAAGCCGCGCCCCGGGGTGGGGCGGAGGAGCCCCCGGCCCGGTCCGTACCTCCCGCCGCCGATCCCGCGCCTCCCGTCGTTCCCGCGCCTCCCGCCGCCGTCCCCGCACCTGCCGCCGTTCCCGCACCGGCTGCCGGATCGCGTCCGCGTGCCGCCCGGGCTCCCCGGTCCTCGGGCGGATCGGGCACACCGACGTCCGCCCCCGCGGGAACCCCCGCGTCCGGCGGCGCGTACGCGCACGGCCCGCTGCTCGTCCTCGACGCGGACGCCGAGAGGCAGGTGACCGGCTACGGTGTCGACGGCCTGATCATGGACGTGCCGGCCAGGTCGCTGCCCGCCCTGGTCGAGTGGACACTGACCGAGGCACGGCTCGGGGCGGAACGGCTGCACGGCTGCGGCAAGGACGCCGACCCGCTGCTGGTGCTCACCCGGGCGGCGTGCGAACGGTACGGGCTGCCCGCGTCGCTGTCGGAGTCCGAGCGGCTCGCCGGGCGGCTCCCGGAGGGGCACAAGGTCGTCAAGCAGCTGGAGCGGGCCCACTGGCAGCTCACCCGGCGCGGGTTCGGGCCGTGGGCACGGATCTACCGGCCGGCCCAGGGAAGCCGTCGGAGTTGCGTGCAGCTGTGCATTCCCTCGTGGCACGCCCTCGACGACCGGGCCTGGGGCCATGCCGCGCGGCTGGAGCCGGCCGACCTGGCCCGGTTGCTGGGCGTGTACGCGCGGCGGGTGATGACGCCGGTCGGCTCCACCGCTGTGACGGGGCTGCATCTGATGACCGCGCTCAACCCGCCGACCCGCGCGAGCGAGCCGGACCAGGACGGCAGGCGGCACCGCGAGCACCGGCCCGGGTCGCTGGGAACGGAGCCGGTGGATCCGGCGCCGTGCGAGGCGACCGACGGGCACCCGGTCCTGGCGCACCTGCCCCGCTTCCACCTGCGCGGCCCGGAGGAGAAGCTGTTCGAGGAGGCGTACGACTGGGCGCGGGACCTGACCGATTCCGAGTGCATGCGGCGCTTCCTGGTCGGCATCGACGTGAACCTGGCGTTCGGCGCGGCCGCCAACGGCGCCGTCGTCGGCCTGGCCGCACCGCCGGTACACGTCACCGATCCGGTCTTCGACCCGGCCCTGCCCGGCTCCTGGCTGGTCGACCTCTCCCACGTCGACCTCGGCCGGGTGAAGGTCGGCAAGGAGTGGCGTGCGCTCGACGGCGAGTTGCTGCCCAGTCCGTTCACCCCGACCGGCGAACGCCCGACGGGGCCGGCCTGGTACGCCACCCCGACGGTCGCGTACGCCGTCGAACTCGGCTACGACGTCGCCCCCCTCGAGGCCTGGGTGCGCCCGGACAGCGGCCGGCTCCTGGACGGCTGGTACAAGCGGCTGCGCGACGCCTACGTCGCCACCATGGCGGATCTGGGAGTGGGCGAAAAGCTGTCCCCGGCCGACTTCCTGACGGCGATGGGCGGCTACAAGGACCGCGATCCGGAGCTGGCGGTCGTCCTGAACGCCGTCAAGATGACCGTCAAGGGCGGTATCGGCAAGCTGCGGGAGAAAGCGCGCGGCGGCGGCTGGAAGCCGGGGCAGGCCTGGCCGGCCCTCGCCCGCCCGACGTGGCGGCCGGACATCCGCGCCACCGTCATCTCCCGGGCCCGGATCAACATGCACCGCAAGATGCTCAACCTGGCGGCGGCCACCGGACGGTATCCGGTCGCGGTCCTGTCCGACTGCGCCGTGTACGCCGCCGACGGGCCCGGCCCCCTGGACGTGCTGCCCTACGGCGCCGACGGCAAGACGGTGCCCGGCAGCTTCCGGCTCGGCGTCTCCCCGGGGATGGTCAAGCACGAGGGCACCCAGAGCGTGCTGTGGGGCGCCCAGGTGCTCGAACAGCTCGGCCAGGACGGCCAGGACGGCAGGGTCGCCAACCTCGCCCGCTACATCAAGACCGGCGAGGTCACCGCCCAGGACACCGGAGAGTAGGCGAGTCACGGCCGTGGTCACGTTCGCGGAGGAACTCGACAAGGCGGTGCAGGGCGCGTTCACCCGCCCTCTCCCCAAGTCCGCCGGAGCGCGGATGCGCTACCTGGTCCGCCGGCACCAGCACAGCACCCGGCGCGTCGCCGAGTTGCTGGGCATCAGCCGGCGCACCGTCGAACGGTACGTGAAGGACCAGATCAGGCACCCTCGGCCGCAGCTCGCCGACCGTCTCGAACGCGAGGTCCGCGCGCGGTGGCAGCCCCAGATCCGTGCCCAGGCCAAGCAGGCCGCGGCCACCACCACAGGCATCATGATCGACACTCGCGCCCGCTTCGGTTACACCGCCGCCCCGGGCAGCACCGACGACGCCCGCCTGCGTCACCTCACCCTCGCCCTGCCCCCGCAGTACGCCGCCCGCCTCTTCCAGGCCCAGGAGGCCGGCGCCACCGAGGACCAGCTCCGCCAGGTCGCGGCCGAAGCCCTGGGCGAGGTCTACTTCCGCGACAACGGCCGCCGCGCCCACGGCCTCGAAGTGGCGTTGACCGACCTCGAGCACCTCGAGTTCGAGCTGTAGCCGGACCCGCTCGCCCTGACGGACACCGAGGCCGCCACCGGCAGGTGACCTCTGCCGGGACGGCCCGCGATCCGCACCCCGGTGCGGCGTCATCCGCCCGGGATCGGCTGGGTGAGGTTCACCGGGTTGCCGTCGGGGTCCTGGATGTGGGCGACGCGCTGTCCCCACGGCATGTCGTCGGGGCCGCCCTGGACCGATCCGCCCAGCGCCGTCACCCGGCCGAGCGTCTCGTCGACGTCGTCGACACCGATGCTGAGCAGGATCCGCGGGGCCGCCGCCCCGGCCCCCTGGTCCGCCGCGGCCACCAGGCCGAGGTCGGTGTCGCCGATGCGCAAGCCGAGGTAGAACGCCGGTCCTTCCTCCGGCACCCGGAAGATCTGCCTGGCACCGAACAGTTCCGTATAGAAGCCGAGCAGGACGTCCTGGTCGGCAGTGATGATCACTGGCTGGATGGTGGACATGGCACTCCTGTCGAGAACGGTCGTGTCACTGGGTAGACCGTTCGGGGACGGTGAACTCATCGGCGACTCCGCCCCGCCGGACGATCGGGTCGGCGGCCAGGCGCCGTCTGCCCTGTCGTGGCCGAGGCGGGGCCCACCGGGCCGGGCCGGACTCCGGCGCCGGCACCTCAGCCCTTGCGGTTCTCCGGCCGTGCCCCTCGGACCACATACAGGGAGGTGCCGACGGCGAACGAGCTGAGCGCCGGGATCCAGGCGAGCGTCTGGGCGGCGGGCTGCGCGGCCCAGGACCACAAGGCCGCGGCGCGGCCGGGGGTGCCGCCGGAAACGTACAGCGTGGAGAGGTAGACGAAAGTGGGCGCCCAACTGAGCCGGGCTCCGACGACCGCGGCCGAGGCCAGCGCGACGCCCACCGCCCCGATGAGGTTGCGCAGCAACGCCGCGGTGCCGAAACCCTCCGCGGAGGCTGGGGCGACCAGCGCCAGGCTGAGACCGGCGATCAGGGTCAGCGCCGCGAGGTGGCCCAGCCGGCGGGCCGGCCAGGGCCGGGCGGCCGTCCCGTCCAGGGCTGGTGAGTGCTGGTACAGGCTGGTGCCGAGGGCACAGGCGGCGAACACCGGGGCCATCGCCTGGGCGGGGATCCGTTCGGCCGGGTCGAGGTGGAAGACGGGCAGCCGGCCACAGGCGGCGACCAGGCCGGCGGCGGCGAAGAGCATGGCCGTGGTGCGGAGCAGCGCCCGCGAGCGCGCGTACAGGACGAGGCCGTACGCAGGTGGCAAGGATGCCGGGGGACGGTTCACAGGACAGGCACCGCCTGTGTGTCGCAGGATCCGACGGCCTTGAAGTAGCGGCTGAGCCAGGCGCGTCGGCGGTCGTCGTCCATGGCGGTCAGGCGGCTCAGGGCCCGGGATTCGGCGCGCATGGCGTCGATGCCCCGGTCACCCCACTCCCGTGCGGTCTCCTCCATCGCCTTCCGCCGGCTTTCGCTGAGGTCGTTGGAGACCAGCCAGTCCCGCACGACGCCGTGGACGGGGTCATCGTGCTCGGCCACGCATTCGGGTACCAGCGCGGAGGTGGTCTCCCAGGCCAACCGCTGCGGCTCGGTGAGTTCACCACGGACGACCTCCTGACCGAGCAGGAGTTGCGGCACCGGGAAACGGTCGGGCAGGTGCCGGACGCCCTCGAGCCGGCCGATGACTCCCGCCATGGCCGCGGAGACGTGCGGCAACATGTCCCTCCGCTCTCCGGGGACGCACACCTTGGGCACCGAGTCGTCACACGCCCGCGCCCGGGCCCAGGCGGGCTCGTGCCACATCTCCTCACCCGCCCGGGCGATCGAAACCGCGGCGGACGCCGCGAGAGCGAGGGGGACGACAGCGGACCAGGACCAGCGGGAGCGCAGGGTGGTGGCGAGGACCGCGGCGGCGGCGAGACCGCCGGTCCACACCATCATCGCCGGCGGCTGCCACCACACCGGCTCGGCGCGGACGAAGCCATCGTCGGCCGCCGGGCTGAGGAAACGGGCCGGGGACTCGTCGAAGGTCGCGTAGCCCAGCAGCAGGTACAGGCCGGCGGCCAGCACGGGCGGCACCAGCCGCCCCGGGGCGAACCTGCCGACGACGACACCGACGAACGCCGCGGCGGCGAGGAACACCAGGTCCGCGGCCGGCGGCGCGAGCAGCGGCCGGCCACCGGAGGTGTACGGCCAACTGGCCAGCATCGAACCGGCCGTGACCACGGCATGAGCCGCCACCACCGCCAGCGCGACCGGCACCGCGACCACCAGGAACTGGGCGAACGCGCTCCTGGCCGCACAGGCGCGCAGCACCGCCATGTGGGAGCGCTGCTCGCGGGCGCCCAGCCAGCAGCCCGCGGCGGCGGCGAACGGGCCGAGGACCAGTACCGCGAACATGTGCAGTTCCTGCTGGGTCTCAGGCCAGCTGCCCTGCCAGGAGTCGGCCGACGCCACCATGTGCACCGCGTCCGCGGCCGACACGACCAGCGCGATCCAGCGGGCCGGGCCACCGCGCACCTCGGCGACCAGCGGGTGGCGGGCGCTGCGGTCCGGTCGGGTACGGGTGCGGGAACTGTGGTCGAGGGTGGGCGTACTCATCGCCGTGCCCCCGGCGCGGCGGCCGACCCGGTGCGCCGCAGGCGGAGTGCCTGCGTGTATCCGCGCTCGACGGGACTCTGAGTGGCTTCCGGGTCCTCCAGCCGCTCCCCGAGGGCGGCCAGGGTGTCGGGGGTACCCCGGTAGACCACCGCCCCGGCCTCGATGAGGGTCACCTCGGTGCACGCGGTGGCCACGTCCTCCACCAGGTGTGTGGAGACGATGACGGTGGTGCCCGCCTCCCCCAGCTCTCTCAGCAGCACCCGGAAAGCGATCCGCTGCTCCGGATCCAGGCCCGCGGTCGGTTCGTCGAGCAGCAGCACGGCGGGGTCGTTGACGATGGCCTGGGCGATGCCGACCCGCCGCACCATGCCGCCCGACAGCGTCTTCATCCTGGCGTCGATCCGGTCCGCGAGACCGACCCGGGCCACCGCCTGCTCGACGGCCGGCCCTGCCTGCGCCGCCGGGATGTCCTTCAGCCACGCCACATAGGCGACGAAGTCCCGCACGGTGAAGCCCGGGTAGTAGCCGAAGTCCTGCGGCAGGTAGCCGAGCCGGCGACGGGCGGCGGACAGCTCCCGGTGTCCCGACACCTCCCGGCCCAAAAGTTGCACCCGTCCCGCGGTGGGGCGGGCGACCGTGGCCAGTACCCGTATCAGCGAGGTCTTGCCCGCCCCGTTCGGACCCAGCAGGCCGTGCACACCCGGCCCGAACTCCAGGTCGACGGCGTCCAGGGCGACGGTCCTGCGGTGCCGGACGGTCAGCCCGGCGATGTTCAGCACACTCACAGATCTCTCCAGACGATTCATGCACGGGGCCGGACGGAGCCGGGCCCGAAGTCGAACGCGTGGCGGCGCAGGGCGACCAGTGCCGCGCCCGCGACGGCGGCGGCGGCCCAGCCCGACTGCGGTCCGGCGCCGGTCAGACAGGCGTCCAGCCGCTCGGTCAGCGCCCCCAACGGAAGGACCCCGCCGCCCGGTCGGTCCGCCAGGACCACCGGCGCCAGCAGCGCCAGGCTCCAGCCGCCGGCCAGGATCCCGGCAGCGGCCAGGCACCCGATGTACGAGCCGAGAGCGAGGCAGCTCAGCGTGAGCGCCAGGCCCGGCAGCAGCCAGGCGGCGGGGCCCGGCACCCCTGGCCGGTCCGGCGCGACGGCGCTCGCGGCCGTCAGCAGCGGCAGGCTCACCGCGAGCACCGCGGCACACCGGGTCAGCAGCAGCCGCAGACCGCCGGACGGGGCAGCCAGGGCGATCTCGTGCACGGGATCGGCGGACGGCCCGTAGGAGACCGCCACACCCGCCAGCGGCAGCAGCGGTGCCACCGCGAGCAGCACCGGCCGGACCCCGTCGAACCCCGCCCCGTACGCCAGCACCACCGCCCCGACGCACACCACCAGCACCGCGACCAGCCACGCCCCCCACAGAGCGGGGCCGGCAGCCCACAGCAGACGGACGGACCACCGGGCCCGCCCGGGCCTCCCGGCCGTTCCCGACCGGGCCGGCGCCGCTGCCGGCACGGCGGCCAGCAACGCAGCGCGTACGTCCGCCACGACATGCGCCGTGTCCCTACGGGAGCACACCGCCAGAGACACCGTCACGGCGCAGTCGCCGCAGACCTCCACATGCTTCTCCAGTGACCACTCCGCCGCCTCGTCCAGGGTCCCGGCCGCGTAGCGCGCGCTCATCTCGCCGTCGACGTGCCAGGCCCCTTCCGCAGTCCCGTGCGCGGTCCGGTAAGGCCACGTCATGTCAGTCCTCCAAGCGATGTGCGGTCGTCGGCCAGTTGGGCCAGGGCGGCGCGCAGTTCGCGGCGGGCCCGCATGGCTCTGGTCTTGACGGTGCCTTCGGGTATGCCGAGCATGCCTGCGGCCTCCCGTGTGGTGAGCCCGTCCACGACCGTGGCCCGGAGCACCTCGCGCAGTTCCGGTGAGATCCGGCCGAGCGCGGCGCCCACCTCCCCGTACTCCAGCCCGTCCAGCACCCGCTCCTCGGCGGAGGGGGCCACCTGCGGGGGCGTGGGGGGCACCCGCTCGGCGCGGGTCTGGGCGCGCTGGGCGTCCACCAGCCGCCGCGCCGCGATCACCCACAACCAGCCGCCGCATTCCGCGCCCCGGTAGGAGGCGGCGGACCGCCACACGGTCATGAAGGTGTCCTGCAGCACCTCCCGTACCGTCTCCGGATCCGCGCAGCGCCGCGACAGCCGCGCCAGCAGCCAGCCCGCGTGCCGGTCGTAGAACGCGGCCAACGCCTGCTGGTCCCCTCCGGCGACAGCACGCAACAGCACGGCGTCCTCGTCTCGGTCAGCCCTTCTCGGGCGGAACAGTGTCACGCATCCTCTATCGCTCGACCGGCCGCGTCCGGTTCACCGGCTCCGCCGCCGATGGGCGGCCCGGGCGCCGGGACACGGTACGGGCTCCACCGCGCGGGATCCGTGATCACCGCTCGGCGCCGCGTCGCCGGGCTCCCGGGGGCCGTCAGCCCGCTCGGGGGCGAACACCGCGTGCCCCCGGCGCACTTCCGCGGCCCTGCCCCGCGGGCCCGAATTCCGGTGGGTCCAGGGCCGGGGCTCCTGGCGGTGGCGGGCCGGGGCGGCGGAGGTTCGGGCGGGCTCTCGGGTGTGGGTGGCACCGCGGCAGGCGGAGCGGGGTCCGCGCAGCCGTGCCTCCGGCCTTCGGCAAGGAGCCAAGCGACCGCACGTCCGGGCCCGCGGTCACGGTGGATGTGCCCGGTCGTCCTCGCGCCGAACGCCAGGCCGCTGCACGGTTCGACGGACGGGGATCGCCTGCCGGTGGCTCAGTCCACGTCCACGTCCACGTCCACGTCCACGTCGACGAACAGCGCGTTCATCGCACCGAGTACCCGCAGGCAGGCGTCGATGTCCGCCATGGTCAGATCTCCGTCCACGCGACGCAGCAGGGCCTGCTCGCGGGCGCGTGCCGCGCCGATCGCGGCCCGGCCCTCGTCGGTGAGTCTGATGAGCGGCGAGCGGCGGTGCGCGGGGTTGGCGACGCCGCGCACCAGCCCGCGTCCCGCCGCGTCGTTCACCATGCGTTGTACGAACTGCCGGCTGAGCGCCTGCGCCCGGCCCATCTGCGGCACGGTCATGGGCCCGTGGGTCCGCAGCAGGTCGAGCACCGCACGCACCCCGACCGACAGGCCCTCGTCCGGCGCCGTCTGCTCCACCTTTCGGTGGACCCGCCGGTAGAGCGGGCCGACCAGGTCGAAGACCTCCATGAGGTGCTCGGCCAACTCGTCCGGCCGGGACGAGGCGAGGGCCGCGGAGGGTTCGTCCGTCATACCGTCATTATGACACCTTGGTTGTCAACTCACGGGTGAAGATGACACCTTGGTCGCCATGAGCGTCGATCCCGCATCCGCCCCGGTCCGTTTACTGCAGACGTCCGACGGCCGCTTCACCTACCGGGAGGCAGGTTCCGGGCCGCCCCTGGTGTTCCTGCACGCCGGCTTCCTCGATCACCGCATGTGGGAGGACCAGCTGCGGGTCTTCGCCGCGCACCACCGGACCATCGTGTTCGACGCCCGCGGGCGCCCCACCGCGGTGCCGGGCGCCGCGCACTACCCCGACATGGACGACCCCGTCCGCTACAACGCCGAACTGGCCTCGTTCCCGGAGACGGTATGAACAGCGCCCTGCTCGTGATGGACGTCCAGCAGGCCATCGTGGACATCGTCGACGACGGCTCCGGATACCTGCCGCGCCTGCGCGGGGCCATCGACGGCGCCCGGGCCGCGGGCATCCCCGTCATCTACGTGGTCATCGCGCTACGCCCGGACTTCCCGGAAGTCGGCACCCGCAACCGGGCGCTCAACGACATCGCGCGGGCCGGGCTCTACGTCGAGGGCGCCCCCGGTACCGAGATCCACCCTGACGTCGCGCCCCAACCGGGTGACGTGGTGGTCACCAAGCGACGGGCGAGCGCGTTCTCGGGCAGCGACCTCGACGTGGTACTCAGGGCGCGGGGCATCGACAGCCTCGTGCTCACCGGCATCGCCACCAGCGCCGTGGTCCTGTCCACCCTGTGCCAGGCGAACGACCTGGACTTCGGCCTCACCGTCCTCGCCGACGCCTGCCTGGACACCGATCCCGAGGTGCACCGGGTTCTCGTCGAACGGCTCTTTCCGCAGTGGGCGGACGTCGTCACCATCGACGGCTGGCTCGACGCCATCGCACCCCGGTAGCGAATCCTCGATGGTGCGGGAAGGGCACGCCCGGGTCCGATCGCCTGGTGGCGCGTCAGCCGTGGGAGTGGCGGCCCGTTCGAGGAGACCAGTGTGCCCGTGACCACCTGACCCGGCCAAGGTCGTGGATGCCGACCTTGTCTGCCGCCGGAGGCCTTCGCGGTGGCAGGATGTGTGGTCACCAGCACCCGGGAGGTCCCATTGGACGGCCAAGGCGGCCCTGGCGCGGCAGAAGGCTTCAACGTCTTCGCCGTCGACGCCACCTGGCCGGAATCACGCCAGGTCACAGGGCACGGTTACCACCGGGCCAGTGGCGACATCCATGTGTACCTGTGGTTCGGCTCGCCGCACTTCGACCCCGAGGTCGAGCACGTCACCGTCTGCAGCGCGTCATCCGGCAACCCGGAGGCCGGCGAGGCCCTGGAGCGGGCTTTCGAGACCTACCGCCACCCCGGCGAGGCACCTCCTGACGGCCCGCCGGCCTCCGAACCCGTCACCATCACCACAGACGGGAGACCCATGACGTTCGAACTGTGGCGTGACACCGGCACCTCGCACTGGGTCGCACGGGGACGCGTCGAGAGCACCGAAGTGATCCTGTCCGGCTCCAAGGTCGAACCCAGCGAGCTCAGCCTGGTCCGCGTGAGTGACCTGGCCTCGTTCTCGAACCCCTTCGCGCCCCTCGGCTGACCGCACCGCACGGCGGCCCGCACGCCCCTGTCCCCTTGTCCGGAAAACGGGCATGCCGGGCAGCGGCCGGCTCCGCGTAGCGTGACACCGCGGGCCCTCCGCGCCGGCACGTCCGGCGCCCGAGGCGATCGGGCGCCGGGGGCGGCAGCAGGCGGCGGACGGCGGTCAGGGGCGCGCTGATCGGGGTGTCACCCACGCCGAGGAGGACGGGCGTGCCCGGGCATGCCGACCGGAACCGATTCGATTCAAGGGTTCCTGAATTCAGGATCATGTGTACCGTCGTGGGATGCTCACCGTTGCCTCCGACATCGAGGTGCTGGCCCGGTTCGGCCGCGCGCTCGCCGACCCGATCCGCTGCCGCATCCTGCTCGCCCTGCGCGACGCGCCCGCCTATCCCGCCGACCTCGCCGACGCGCTCGGCATCTCGCGCACCAGGTTGTCGAACCATCTGGCGTGCCTGCGTGACTGCGGTCTGGTGGTGACCGTGCCGGACGGGCGCCGTACCCGCTACGAGTTGGCCGACGAACGCCTCGGCCACGCGTTGGACGACCTGCGCACCGCCGTAGTGGCGGTGGAGACCGACCGGACATGCGTCGACGCCGACGAGAAGGGGTGTTGCTGACCCATGGCCGCAGCGACGCCCCTGTCCCTCGGGCCCAGTCCGGCCCGGCGCGACGCGCTCACGAAGCGCATACGGCTGCTGGTGGCGACGACCATCGCGTACAACACCATCGAGGCGGTCGTAGCGATCACCGCGGGGACGCTGGCGTCGTCCACCGCACTGATCGGATTCGGCCTCGACTCGGTGATCGAGGTGTCCTCCGCCGCGGCGGTCGCCTGGCAGTTCTCCGCTCGCGAGCACGCGGTACGCGAAGCGCGGGAGAAGACCACGCTGCGGATCATCGCCATCTCGTTCCTCGCGCTCGCCGCGTACGTCACGGTCGACGCCGTCCGCGCGCTGGCCGGGACCGGTGAGGCGGAGCGCTCCGTCCCCGGCATCATCCTGGCCGCCCTGTCCCTGGCGATCATGCCGTTCCTGTCCGCCGCCCAGCGCAAGGCCGGGCGGGCACTGGGGTCGGCCTCCGCGGTGGCGGACTCCAAGCAGACCCTGCTGTGCACGTACCTGTCCGCCGTGCTGCTGGTGGGGCTGGTGCTCAACGCCACCGTCGGCTGGTCCTGGGCCGATCCGGTCGCGGCCCTGGTGATCGCCGCCATCGCGGTGAAGGAAGGCCGCGACGCCTGGCAGGGCAAGGGCTGCTGCGCGCCGTCCGCCCGTGACGCCGCCGGCTCCGGCGAAGAGACGGCCGGGCCGGATACCTGTGGTTGCCGTCCGGGCTGCGACTGCTGCTGACCGGCCTCCGCCCGCCGAGGATCCCGACCCCGCAAGCGTGCGGGGCCGGATCCTGTCGTGACAGCGGGCTTCCCGGCGAGCAGGGGCAGCCACGGTCGGCCACCACGGTCTTCGCCACCGCCGACCGGACGCACGACCGCGCGGTCGGGCGGTGCGGAGCAGAACGTTCCGGCGCCGCGGGTGCGCCACACCGCCGTCTCGTCCGGCAGCGCGGTCAGCCGCTGCTACCGGTACCGGGCCCGCGGGAGTTCCTCGCCCCTCCCCGGGCCGAGGTGGTCGGTGCGGGCGGCGGAGTTCACGATCAGCGACCCGCCGGTGAACACCACGGCCAGGGCGCGGCTGTCGCCGAGGTCGAGCAGACGCTGTTGCCCAGCCCTTCGTCGACGATCGGGATGAGGTGTGCGTCCGCGAACTTCACGGCGCCCTCCGGGATCTCGGGAGCAGGGGGGTGTGGTCACGCCCTCCAGCCTCATCTACAGTAATCCATGGATTCATGGAGGATGCTATGTCGGAGAACACCAGGAGCGGGGCGAAAGCGCGGCTGTACGACGCGTTCGCGGCCAGTGGAAAGGCGCTGGCCAGCGGAAAGCGTCTGGAGCTGCTGGACCTGCTGGCCCAGGGCGAGCGCACCGTCGACGCGCTGGCGAAGGCGGCCGGGCTGAACCTGACCACCGCGTCGGCGCACCTGCAGACCCTCAAGCAGGCCGGGTTCGTCGCCACCCGACGTGAGGGCGTGCGCATCCACTACCGCCTCGCCGGCGACGACGTCGCCCAGTTGTTCGCGCTGCTGCGCAAGGTCGCCGAGAAGCACCAGGCCGCCGTGCCCGCCGCCCGTGACGCCTATCTCGGCGAGGACGCCGCGGCCGGGGTCGGCCATGAGGAGCTGCGGGCGCGGATCGCGGCCGGGGATGTCGTCGTACTCGACGTGCGTCCGGTGGAGGAGTACCAGGCCGGGCACATCCCCGGGGCGATCTCCATTCCGGTCGCGGAGCTGGCCGACCGGATCCACGAGCTGCCCGAGGGCACCCAGATCGTCGTGTACTGCCGTGGCGAGTACTGCGCCCTGGCCTACGACGCGGTGCGGTTGCTGACCGACCGCGGGCGCCGGGCGATCCGCCTCCACGACGGCATGCTGGAGTGGCGCCTGTCGGAACTGCCCGTCGACGCCGCGGACCTGACGTGACGGGGCCGGGCGGCCTCCCGTCGCACCCGGGTGCGGCCCACCGGCCCGGCTGCCTGTTCCGGGCGGCTGCCGCCCGGTGAACCGGACCCCGTCCGGGCTCGCCGGACCCGAAGGCGGTGAACAGTCCCTCGCCCTCTCCTCCGGCATGGCCGCCGAGGCCGCCGTGTTCCTCGCCGCTGCCGCACCGGCGAGCACCTCGTGCGTGCCGGCGCCGGCCTCGCTCACGCCCGCACCGCCGGCTGACGCACCCCCCTCGGGCGCGCCGCCCGCAAGCCCCTTGGCCGGGGCCGGGCCGGTGCGTCACCACGCCCGCATTCCTGCTTCGGAAGAGAACATGACCAGCACCGCACCCGCCGGCACGGCTGCCCGCATATCCGATCCCGGCCAGGCCCAGCGCCGCGTCCTGCACGTCCTGGTCGTCTCGCAGATCCTCAGCGGCGCAGGGCTTGCCGCCGGGGTCACCGTCGGCGCCCTCCTCGCCCAGGACATGCTCGGCTCCACCAGCCTCGCCGGGCTGCCCAGTGCCCTGTTCACCGCCGGATCGGCACTGGCCGCGGTCGCCGTCGGCCGCATCTCCCAGGCCCGAGGCCGCCGTCCCGGCCTCGCCGCCGGATACCTCGCCGGCGCCGCCGGATCGGCGGGCGTCATCATCGCCGCCGTACTCGACAACCCCGTCCTGCTGTTCAGCGCCCTCTTCGTCTACGGTGCCGGCACGGCCACCAACCTCCAGGCCCGCTACGCGGGAGCCGACCTCGCCGCACCCGGGCACCGAGCCCGCGCCGTCTCCACCGTCCTGGTCGCCACCACCCTGGGCGGCGTCGCCGGCCCCAACCTCGCCGCCCCCACCGGCACCTTCGCCGAGCGCCTCGGCATCCCCGACCTCGCCGGGCCCTTCATCCTCTCCGGCGTCGCGTACGCGCTGGCCGCGCTCGTCCTCGCGTTCTGGCTGCGGCCCGACCCGCTGCTCCTGGCCCGGGCCGTCGCCGAGGCCGGGGAGGATGCCGACCCCGCGACCGCCCCTGCCGCCGCCGGCACGGCGGAAGGCGGCGGCGTCGTCCTCGGCGCGCTGGTCATGATCCTCACTCAGTTCGTCATGGTCGCGATCATGACGATGACGCCGGTCCACATGCACGACCACGGCCACGGAACCGCCGCCTCCGGCCTCGTCATCGCCATCCACATCGGCGCCATGTACCTGCCCTCCCCGCTCACCGGCTGGCTCGTCGACCGCTACGGCCGTATGAAGATCGCGGCCGCCTCCGGCCTCGTCCTGCTGGCCGCCGGGATCCTCGCCGCGGCGGCGCCCGGTGACTCCGTCGCCCTCCTCGCGCTCGCCCTCACCCTGCTCGGACTGGGCTGGAACTTCGGCCTCGTGGCCGGCACCGCGATCATCACCGACACCGTCCCGCTCGCGACCCGCGCCAGGACCCAGGGCCTGGCCGACGTCTCCATCGCCATCGCCGGCGCCACCGGCGGGCTGGCTTCCGGGCTGATGGTCGCCGCCACCGGCTACCCCGTCCTCGCCCTCACCGGCGGCGTCCTCTCGCTCGCTCTCCTGCCCGCCATCGCCGCCACCGCCCACCGCCGATGAGCACCGTGGACCGCGGCACCCCCGCTCCCGGCATCACCGTCGACGGCACCGGACTCCTCTGCGTCGCCCTCCTGCTCCGACTGCGCAGGGCAATCGACGGAGCGGAGCCGGGTACCGTCGTCCATGTCATCGCCACCGATCCGGCCGCCCCGCTCGACCTGCCCGCCTGGTGCCACATGACCGGTCACACCTACCTCGGTCCCGTCGCCGGTACCGAGCAGCCCGTGTACGCGTGTCAGCTGACCGCCGGGGCGCTGCCCACCCGCCCGGACGCGCCATGGCACCCGGCCACCCGGTAGCCCTCCCGCCCCGGCCCACCCGTCCTGGTCCCGGCCGGCCGCGGCGGAGCCCCGCGCAACGGGCGCCGGCCGCCACCGGAGTGGGCGTGCGGTTCACCCAGGAGGGCATCCGGGTCAACGCCCGGTGCCCCGGCCGGGGGCGGTGACACGGAAGCCGTAGCGGTCCGGGCAGTCGGACGGCCCGCCGCCTCACGCCGCCAGTGCCGCCTCCACCTTCGCCAGCTCCTCCCCCGGGTCGACCATCCGGGACAGTACGTCCAGGTCGTCCCGGCTGTAGCGGGCGCGCACGTCGTCATCCCAGCGTGCGGCGGCGATCCGCAGCGGCTCGACGGCTTCCGCAAGGCGGCCCAACCGGTGCAGGGCGAGTCCGTAGTAGCCGGCGGCCTCCGTCCGGTAGGCGGTGTCGCCGCCGTGTTCCCAGGCCACGTGGAGAAACGGTTCCGCCTCGGCGTACGCGCCGCGCTGGGCCTTCAGTTTGCCCGCGAGCATGGCGTTGAGCGGGGTTCCGTCCTCGGCCGCGCGCACGTACCAGCGCTCGGCCTCCTGGTAGTCCCGGTGGTGCTCGGAGAGCCATCCCATCTGGTTGCACGCGTCGTGGTGGCCCGCCTCGGCGGCCGTCCGGTACCACCGGTCGCGCAGGGCGGGCCTGCGCAGCGCGGCGTACAGCTCCGCGAGGTCGTATGCCGCCTGCGGGTCTCCGGCCAGCGCGGCGGGTTCGATCCAGCGGACCAGGTGACGGTCGTCCGCGCCGCCCCAGTCGCCGAGGATCCTCCCGTACGCGTACGAGGCATGCAGGTCGCCCGCCTCGGCCCGCTCACGCAGCCCGGGCAGCCGGCGGAGGTCCTTGCCGGGGCCGACGGCCCCGCCCGCGCGGATCGCGGCGATCCGGGCGAGCTGCTCGACGACGTCCCCGTCGTCCTCGCCGACCTCCCGGAACCAGCGCTCGGCCTCCTCGTACCGCCGCTGCCGCTTGCACAGGAGCCCGAGGTTCCACTGAGCCGGCTGATGCCCGTGGGCCGCCGCGAGGCCGTACCAGTGCTCGGCGTCGCCGAGGTCGCCGCGCTGCTCGTGCAGGGCGCCGAGCACGTACGCGGCTCCTTCGTAGCCCTCCTCGTGGGCCTGGAGCAGCAGGCCGCGGGCCTCGGGCCAGGACGCCTCGCCGCCGGTCTCCGTCAGGAACACGGCGTGGTCCACGCGGGCGGAGGCGCTGAGCGCGGAAGCCCTGCGGTAGTGGCCGGCGGCCTCGGCCGTCAGGCCCGGGTAGTCGCGGAAGTGACGTTCCATGGCGAAGAGCGGGCGCAGCGCCTCGGCCGCGGCGTCTGCGTCGCCGGCGGCCTCGGCGGCGTCGAGCCCGGCCGCGACGCGGTCGAAGTCCGCGCGGATCGAATCGAAGAGCTGCGCCCAGCGGAAGACCGCGATGTCGCCCAACTCGATGTCGCTCATCAGGAACTTCGAGGCCTCGCCGAGCAGGCCCTCGGCCGCGAGCAGCTTGCCGAGCTCGATCTTGCAGTCGAGGTTGCGTCCCCCCTCCCAGCCGCGGCGGAACCATTCGGCGGCCTCCGGGTCGCCGTCCTCGCGGAGCAGTACGCCGAGTCCATAGGCGCATCCGGCGTGGCGGTCGGCGACGGCGCGGTAGAGCGCCTCCGCGGCCTGCCGGTCGCCCCGGATCTTCCGGTACCGGGCGAGGGTGTAGTGCGAGAAGGCGTCGCCGGCCGCAACGGCCCGCTCCCAGTACGGGATGCCTTCGTCCACGAGCTTGCGCAGTACGAAGAAGTCGGTGTGCCGACGGGCGGTCCTGGCGTCGCCGGCACGCGCGGCGGCGACGAGCGCCTCTCCCTGCGCCTGGATGTCTTGCGTCATGATCGCATCGTGTCAGGTGGCGCCGAGGACCAGCCAGTTCGCGGGGTGCCCGTCCACCGCCCTCGCCGGCCTTCTCCGGGACACGGGGCCGGTTCCCCGGAGAAGGCAGAGCCGGACCAGGTGGGCGAGCCGCCGGTCAGGCGGTCGTGGTGAACACGTGCAGATGCTCGCGGAGGAAGTCGGGGAGGGTCCTGGCGGGGCGGCCGAGGACGGTCTCGACGGTGTCGTCGGGGGCTTCCGGTCGGGTGAGGGCCAGTTGCTGGATCTCCACCACGTGGTCGGCGAGCCAGGGGGGCATGTGTGCGGTCGACCGCAGATGGCGGTGGAACTCGTTCGGCGGCAGGTCGATGTGGCGGACGGGGCGGCCCACCAGTTCCCCGAGCAGACGGGCGAGTTCTGGGTGGCTGAAGGCCTGCGGGCCGGTCAGGGTGTACGTGCTGCCGGCGAGGTCGGGGCGGAGGAGGGTTTCGGCGGCGACGTCGGCGATGTCCCGGACGTCGACGTAGTTGCAGGGGGCGTCGCGCATCGCCCCGATGAGCACCCCCGCGGCGACCGCCGGCGCGTTCAGGAGCAGTTTGTGCATGAAGGCGTACGGCCGGAGCAGCGTAGCCGTCATGCCGGTTGCGGCCAGGTGTTCCTCGACCCGCCAGTGCCCGCGCGAGACGGCCACCGGTGAGGCGGGCTCGGCTGCCGGGGCGGAGACCTTGACCACGTGCCGTACCCCGCACGCGGCCGCGGCGTCTATGACGTTGGTCTCGAGCTCGGCCTGGCGGGGGCTGTTGGCCATGGCGAGGAACAGTTGTGTGGTTCCTTCGAGGGCGTCGCGGAGTGTACGGGGGTCCGCGGCGTCCGCGGCGGCGATCTCGACCCGCGCTCCCGCGCCGGTGGTGGCGCGCAGGACGTCGGGGGTGCGGGTGACGGCGCGGCAGGGGACGTCGCGTCCGGTGAGCCGCCGGAGCAGCGCGCCGCCGGTGGCGCCGGTTGCGCCCATGATGGTGATCACAGTGTGCCTTTCAGGGTCAGGGGGCTGGAACACGGGGTCGCGGAGGGACGGATCACGTCCGCTGCCGTGATGCCATGCGGTGCCACCGCCAGGTGACGATGGCGGCGGCGAGAGCGGCGGACAACGGCAGATCGATCCGCAGTCGCTCCAGCCATCCGGCGTCGGGCACCGGTGTGTGCGACGGCAGCCAGTCGGATGCGAACCACCCGCCCAGGCCGGCGACCGCGGCCGCCGCGACGGCCAGTCCGAGGGTGAGCGCCGGTCGCGGCGCCGAGGTCGTCCACCTGCGGGGCCGGCCATGGCGGTGCAGCCACGCGCCGACGACGCAGGCCGCCAGGGCGGACGTGGCCCCGATGGAGGTGAGGGCGGCCCTGGCCAGTTGGGGCTGCCCGCTGAGAACTCCACCGAGCCCTGCGGTGACCGCCGGGGCCAGGTAGGCGACCGCGACTTCCTTCCCGAGGCTGAACGAGCGCGTCGCGGGAGGGGGTGCGGGGGTTCTGCGGAGCGGGCTCACGAGACTCCTCAAGGTGATTAGGGAGCTAATTATATGGACAGCAATTAGGTGGCTAACTATGCGGGCATGACGTAGCGCCGCTCGGCTGAACCGGCTGTTTCCCGCGCGACGCGGTGGGACTAATCGGCGGTCAGCGCGCCGATCCGTCGGGTGATCCGCCCCAGGAGGTCCAGGAAGAGCCCTCGCTCGTCGACACTCAATCCGTCGACCAGCGCCTCGAGTCGCGCGAAGTGGTCCGCGGCCATGTCGCGCAGCCGCTGGGCGCCGCGCGCGGTGAGTACCACCACGGCACCCCGCCCGTCCTCGGCGGAGGCACGGCGAGCCACCAGGCCCTCCCGCTCCAGCCCGCCGACCAGGCCGGTCACGGTAGCGCGCGAGACACCAAGACTCTTCGCGAGCCCCGACGGCGACTTCTCCCCGCCGCCGTCCTCCAGGTCCACCAGCAGGCGGTAGCGCCCGGTCGACAGCCCGGAACGCGAGAAGTGCACCTCCGAGGCCCGGTCCAGACGCGCCCCGGCCGCCATCAGACGCACCGCGACGAGCACCGCCTGCGGGTCGGCGTCAAGCCCGTACCGCTCGATCTGCTTCCGCGCCTGATCGAGCGTGGGTGCGGCGCCGGCCATCGCGTCCTCGTCACTCATACAAAGTAATATGGCAGCTAACCAGTAGGCGGTCAAGGTGCCGTTGCCGACCGCGGCGATGGCCGCCGGCGCGCCACGCGGTAATGGATCCTGGTCCCGGTCTCCCGGTACGGCATCGTGGCGGGTGCGTCCGTGACTGCCGTGCCAGAGTGGAACCAGGATCGTGCGCCGGCAGAGGAGGCGGAGGACCTTGATGCCCGACGACCGGCCCGGCCGGGCCCAGCGGATGGACAGGGAACGCAGCATCCGTGGGCGTGCGGAGGTGGCAGGCGTCCCCGGTTCCAGTGCCGTCGAGCTCGTCGCCCGGCTGCGCGCTTCCGGTGTCGACGCCGCCGCCGTGGACGGGCTGCGCGTCACCGTCGACCGGCTGTGCGCGCAGTACGCGTATCTGCCCGCTGATCAGCTCCTGCACGAGGCGCGGGGCTGGCTGACGCGTATCACCGCGCTCCGGGACCGCGGAGCCGCACTCGCCCTGCGCCGGGAGCTCCTGGTTCTCACCGGCCGGCTGACCCTCCTGCTGGGCTGCGTCGAATTCGACTCCGGGTGGCGCCGGCGTGCCGAGGCCGCCCGGCAGGTGGCGATGGCCATGGGCCGGGAGTCGGGACACTCCGGGATCGTCGGCTGGGGCCACGAGATGGGAGCCTGGTTCTCCCTCACCGCAGGGGACATCCACGGTGTCATGGCCTGCGTCGAAGCCGGCACCACCGCGACGTGCGACCGGAACGCGGCCGTACAGTTGCATGTGCAGGCAGCGAAGGCCTGGGCCCGCCTCGGCGACCGCCGCCGGACGAACGTCGCCCTCGACGCCGGCCGGCGGCTTCTCGACGCACTCCCCTACCCGGAGAACCCCGATGACCATTTCGTCGTCGACCCCGCGAAATGGGACTTCTACCTCATGGACTGCTATCGGACAGCGGGCGAGGACCGCCTCGCCGATGCGCTGGCACGCGAGGTGCTGCGAGCCGGAACCGAACGAGCCCCCATGCGCCTGGCAGAAGCACACGTCACGCTCGCCACGGTGGCCGCCAGGAACGGAGACCTGGAAGGCGCGATCGCCTACGGTCGGCAGGCCCTCCGGGCGGACCGGCGGTCACTTCCCTCCCTGACCATGATCCTGGGTGACCTGGAAGCCGTGCTGGCCCAGCGGTACCCCGCGGAGCCGGTGGCACGGGAGTTCGTCCACCACCTGCGGGAGCTTCGCCCGCAGGGGTAGGCCGCGGGTCGCGGGAGCCGGGGCGGTCCGTTGCCGTGCAGTGGCTCACCATCACTGCTGCCTGAAGTGCTCGATCAGACGCGAGTAGCTGTCATTGGCATGCCCTTCTTCCAGGGCCCCCTCCACGAGGCCGAGGGTGTAGCCGGGGAATTCGGCATCGATGTTCCGCGCCACGCTCTCGCGGACCAGGTCCTGGACCGAGGGAAGGTGGTGCTGGAGTGCCCCGTACTCCGTCGCGTACTCACCGCGGTCCACCTCGTCGGCGATCATCGGGAGGGATGCCAGCAGTGCGGAGACGGACGGGTTGGCGTCGTCCAGGAACCGCTTCACCTCGATGCCCTCGCTGGACAGCAGAGCGGCTGCGTGCAGGAATCCGTTGAGCGCTCCCCACATGGTGCCGTGCACAGCCATTCCGTACAGGGTCGGTACACCGGCATCGGCTGCGACCAGGGCGCCCCGACCGCCGATGAGCTGGAGCGTCCGCTGGTAGCGGTCGTACACGGCGTGGGATCCACCGTAGAAGACCACCGTCTCCGCTCCCCCGATGCCCGGAGCGATCGTCATGATCTGCCCGTGGAGGTACGGGACGCCTTGCCCCTCCGCCCAGTCGGCAACAGCCCTGACCTCGGCCGATGCCCCATCCGTCAAGTTGACTACGGCGCGGCTGGAAAGCTCCTCACCCGATGACTTCAAAAGCTCGTGGGCCGTGGCATTGCCCTTCACGCTGACGACCACGAGCGAACTGGCGGCGACGGCCTCGTGGACGGTCGCGGCCCGCTCAGCTCCCTTGGCGACCAGGGCGTCGGCCTTCTCCGGCGTACGGTTCCACACCGTGGTCGGATGCCCCCCGTCCAGGAAGGCGCTCGCCAGCGCGAAGCCCATTTCGCCCAGCCCGATCACGGTCACGGCCGGCAGGGCATCTGTCTGTGCTGAGGCAGTGGTCATCAACGTCATCCTCGTTCAGGTCGCCGTGGCCCAGCTCGTCCGGGCCACCCTTGGTGGTGCTGCTGAACGTCACGCTAGAAGCTGAACCGCGCTTGAGGTCAAACGAGGTCTCGACCGATTCCACAAGCCGCGTCGGCGTGTTCTCACCCCTCGTGGTGACATGCGCGGCCGGGGTCGCCGGTGCGCGCGTTTCATCGAGTGGGTCGCCCGGTCGGCCTGGGGAGTTCCGACGGCAGGGGCCGGACGCGCCGTCGGCCGATGATGCCGGGCGCCTGAGGGCGCAGCCCGTGAGGCCGGTCGTGCGGTGGCGGAGGGGGGCGCGGGAGTGTGTGGCGAAGCCGGAGACGAGACCGATCAGGATCGGAGAAGCCCCGGCCCCCGCGCAGCCTCTAGCGTGATGGCCATGGCAACCACCGATTCCACCGCATCCACCGCGTCCACCGCGTCCATCGCGTCCATCGCGTCCGTCACCCTCGAGGTGGCCGACCCCGAGGCCGTCCGCGGCTTCTACGCCGCGTTCGGAGTGGACAGGTACATACGCCTGCGGGCGTCAGAGGCGCACTCCACCGGTTTCCGCGGCTTCACCATGGCGCTCACGGTGTCCGGGCCGGCCACCGTCGACGGCTTCCTCGACGCCGCCAGGAAGGCCGGCGCCACGGTGCTGAAGCCTGCCGCGAAGTCGCTGTGGGGCTACAGCGGAGTCATCCAGGCCCCGGACGGCACCATCTGGAAGGTCGCGACCTCGGCGAAGAAGGACACCGGCCCGGCCACCGGGGAGATCGACGAGATCGTCCTGCTGCTCGGCGTCGGGGACGTGAAGGCCAGCAAGCAGTTCTACCTCGGCCAGGGCCTGGCCGTGGCCAAGAGCTTCGGCGGCAAGTACGCCGAGTTCACCTCGCACGAGTCCGGCCCCGTCAAGCTGGCACTGTACAAGCGGCGCGCCCTGGCCAAGGACCTCGGCGTCCCCGCCGACGGCGCCGGCTCGCACCGCATCGTCATCGCCGGCACCACCGGCGCCTTCACCGACCCGGACGGGTTCGCCTGGGAGGCCGCCACGTCGCCCGCCTCCGCCGACCCCACGGCTCCTGTACCGGCCTGATCCCGCGCCCCGCACGCCCACCCCGACCCACCGCAGCCCCGCACGAGAGGAAACCCGCCATGCCGTCCACGAAGTCTTCCGCCGACAACTCCCAGTCCGACACCACCGCCGAGCAGTACAACGGATTCACCGCCGAGGAGCGGGCCGCGATGAAGGACCACGCGCTCGAGCAGAAGAAGGCGGCGGCGCGGCGCGGGTCCTCCCGGGCGGAGAAGGACGCGGCAGCCGAGCAGGACGTCCTCGCGAAGATCGCCGAGATGCCGGACGCGGACCGGGCCCTCGCCGAGCGGATACACCACATCGTCCGGACCGTCGCTCCCGACCTGATGCCGAAGCTCTGGTACGGGATGCCCGCGTACGCCCGGGACGGCAAGGTCCTGTGCCACTTCCAGAGCGCGCAGAAGTTCAAGACGAGGTACGCCACTCTCGGCTTCAGCGACCAGGCGGCACTCGACGACGGCGCCGTGTGGCCGACGGCGTACGCCCTGAGGGAACTGACCGCGGCCGACGAAGAGCGCATCAGCGCACTCGTCAGGAAGGCGGCCGGCTGAGGCCGGCCATGGCCGCGACGCCGGGCACGCCGCCGGCCGCCCCCGTCAGCACCCCGACGGGGGTGCGCGGCGGCACCGCCTCCGGTTCGCGCGGCGCGGGCACCTGCTCGCCGGAGCGTTCGGCGCCGCCGCCACTCCGGTGCCCATGACCGTGCCGGTCATCCGTGGTGACCTGGAGTTCCGTCCGGCCGCCTGATCGCGGTGGGCCGGCGTGCCGCGGCGGCATCCGAACGCGGCTCTCGATGGGGGTCAGGCCACGGCAGCGGGGCGAATTCCGGCAGCGTAAGGGCCGTGTGGGCCGGTACCGCCGTCGCGGAGGGCAGGGTGACGAGGTCGCGCAGCCTGGTGTTGCGTTGCTCCAGGGCCCGCGCCGTGGTGGGGAAGAGGGTGGCCCCGCCGTCGGCGACCAGTGCCTGGTTCATGGTGACGTACTCGCGCAGGTCGCGTTCGTAGGCCGCGAAGGCCGCGGTGTGATCCGGTTGTGTGGCCAGGGAGTCGGCGAGCACGTAGGCGCCGGCCAGCGCGAGGCTGGAGCCCTGACCGGTGAGGAACGACGGCGCGTACGCGGCGTCGCCGACGAGCGCCACGCGGCCGCGGGACCAACGGGGCATGCGGATCTGTCCGGCCGTGTCGAAGAACAGGTCATCCGCGCCGCGCATGGCGTCGACCAGGCCGGGGACCTCCCATCCCGCACCCGCGAAGACCGTGGCGACCAGGTCCCGCTGGGCGTCGGGGTTCCGGAGGGCGTCGAACGGCGGTGCCGGCTGGTGGAAGTTCAGGAAGGCGTGCAGCTCGTCGTCGTCCCCGACGGCGTAGAGGGCCGCGGCCTTCCCCGGGGTGTTCCACAGCAGGAGCTCGCGGGAGAGCCCGAAGGTGTTCGGCAGGGTGAAGACGGCGAAGCAGTAGCCGAGGTAGTGGTGGAACCGTCCTTCGGGACCGAACAGGAGCTCCCGGGTGTGCGAGTGCATGCCGTCGGCGCCGATCACCAGGTCGAACGTGCGGTGTCGTCCCCCGCGGAACGTGACATCCACCCCCTGCTCGGACGGGTCGAGGGTGTCGATGGAGTCGCCGAAGAGGAACTCCACGTCGTCGCGGACCACCCCGTAGAGGGCCGCGGCCAGATCCCCGCGACGCACCTCCAGGTCCTGTCCCTCGGCACCGCCGTCGACGGCTCGCGGGCTGAGCGAGACCACCGTGCCGCCGTCGGCGTCGAGGAACGTACAGCGCCGCGATCCGATGTGGGCGTCCCGCAGCCGCGGCAGTATCCCCATCCGCCGGACCACCTCTGTCGCGGTACCGCGGATGTCGATCGGATAGCCCCCGGCGCGCAGGGCGCCCGCCTTCTCCACCACGGTGACGGTGAAGCCGGACCGGTGCAGCCAGTACGCCAGCGCCGGGCCGGCGATGCTCGCCCCGGAGATCAGGACCTTCTGCCTGGCACCGGTACGCACGCCGGTGGTGGGTCCGTCAGGTGTCGTCATGCCTGGGCTCCTTGGTTCCTCGTGATCCGGACGATGGGCAGTGACAGTGCGGCGACGAGGCCGGCGGCGGCGAAACCGGTGGCGAAGGCCGATTCGGTCGGCAGGCCCGTCGCCGGGTCGGACCCGGCGTCGAGGATCGCGCCGCCGATCTGCACACCGAGGGCGACGCCGATCACCCGTGTCACCACGAGCAGGCTGGTGGCGATGCCCGTGTCCCCGGTCTCGACAGCGGTCGCGGTGCGGGTGAGCAACGCGGTGGAGGCGACGCCCGCGGCGATCGTGGTCAGCACCTTGGCGACCACGAGCTGCCATGCCGCGTCATGCAGTGCCGCCAGGGCGATCGCCGTGACCGCCGTGACGACGGCGCCCCCGACGAGTACGGCACGCAGACCGCAACGCCGCGCCACGATCCCGCCCACCGAGTCGCTCACCGCCCCGGCGACGGCACCGGGCAGCAGGAGCAGTCCGATGTCGGTGGTTCCGAGTCCGAACCCGTACCCGTCGGCCGATGCCGCGAACAGCTGCGGGAGCAGAAAACCCACCGATCCGAAGCTGGTGGTGATGACCAGGGTGAGCACGCACGAATGCCACACCGCAGGCTTCGCCAGCATGCGCAGATCGACCATCGGCGCGGCCGCCCTGCGCTCGACGGCGACCCATCCGGCCGCGAGGGCGGCCACCACCGCCGCGACGGCACCGGCCGCGAGGGGGGAGAGTCCGGCACCTGTCACCCGTACGAGCCCGAGCATGAACACCAGCAGTGCGCCGCTCAGCAGCATCGCGCCGGGCCAGTCGATCCTGTCGCCGGAACGCACCGGCGGATCGTGCGGCATCAGCCGGGCCACGACCGACGTCGACACAATGATCACGATCGTCGGCAGCGCGAACATCCAGTGCCAGGACATGCCTTCCGCGAGCGGCCCGGCGACCAGCGTCCCCACCATCCCTCCTCCCGTGAACAGCGCCATGACCAGACCGATCGCCATCCGTGACGCCCGCGCGGGCAGGTGTTTGCGCACCAGGATGAAGGAGAGGGGCAGCGTACCGACCATGACGCCCTGCAGGATCTGGCCCAGCAACAGCACCGGCAGGTTCGGCGCCAGAGCGGCCAGCAGACCACCGGCCGAGACCACGGCCATCAGCCGGACCAGCACGCGCTTCCCGCCGTAGCGGTCGCCGAGTTTGCCGGCGATGGGTGTGACGACCGCGCCGGTGATGAGCAACGCGTTGCCCACCAGTGCCCCTTCGGCGGGACTGACCCCCAGCTCGCGTTGGAGTTGGGGGAGCGCGGGCTCCACCACCGACTGCAGGGTGCCGAGGGCGAGTGCCAGGATGCCGAGGGCACCGATCGGCAGCCTCCCGGTACGGGCCGGGGAAACCACGGCTTCGGACATGGACATCCTCTTCGTCGTCGGTTGCGAGCAGGTGCGTGGACCCGCTCGATGTGTGCGCCGCGCTCTCGTGGCGCACGGTTCAAGGGGGTCAAGGGGGCTGCGCACAGCGCTGGTCCTGCCAGGCGGGCCGAACTGCCCGGCCCGGTCCTTCGGTTGCGTCGGCCCCGCCGCGTCGTGACGGGGTCGCCGGAAGGTCCACCGTCCGATCCGGTGAAGAGAAGTCGCCACCTGTTGATCACTCCAGACACCGTTAGGCAGGGGGAAGGCGCGAGATGTACGCGCCTCCCACACTCCCCTCCGGCGCCCGGCCGGGCATCGTGCCCCGCAGCCGTCTTCCCCTGGTGCGACCGGACCAGCCACTCGGGTGTCCTGGTGCCCGCGCACCACACGCCGGCCCGGACCGGGACGGGGCCCGACCTGCCGGCCGCTTCCGGCTCCGCTTCCCAGCGGCACCCGCGGTGTTCTGCCGGCGGCAGAACACCGGCCCGACCGGGCCCAACGATCACTACGGTCTCGTCTCATGCAGACGATCACCACGCGCACGGTCGAGTACCCGGCAGACGGCCTGACGATGACGGGGTACCTCGCGGTCCCCGCCGGCGTCGACCGCCGACCCGCGGTGCTGCTGGGACCAGAGGGCCCGGGGCTCAGCGACGTCGAACGCCGCCGGGCCGATGCGCTCGCCGAACTGGGCTACGTGACGCTGGCCTTCGACCTCCACGGCGGGCGCTATCTGGGCGACCCCGAGGAGATGCTGGCCCGTTGCATGCCGCTGCTCGCCGACCCCGACCGGATGCGGGGCATCGGCCATGCGGCGCTCGATGTGCTGCGCGCCGAACCGCGGACCGATCCCGACCGGATCGCCGCCGTCGGCTACGGCACCGGGGGCGCCATCGGGCTCGAACTCGGGCGCGACGGAGTCGACCTGCGTGCGATCGGGACCGTCAACGCACTGACCACGGGCCGGCCGGGCGAGACGGCGCGCATCCGCTGCCCGGTGTGGGCCGGGGTCGGGTCGGAGGACCCGATCATGCCGCCAGAGCAAAGGGAAGCGTTCACCGCCGAGATGCAGGCCGCGGGCGTCGACTGGCGCCTCGTGGTCTACGGCGGCGCCCTGCACGCCTTTCACCACCCGCCGGTCGACCATCCCGTGCTCCCCGGCGTCGGCCACCACCCACGGCACGCGCGGCGGGCCTGGCGCGACGTCGTCGACCTGCTCGCCGAGTGCCTGCCGGCGACGGAGTGACCCGGTCGGCAACCGTCGTCCCGGGCCGCGCGCCGGGCCGGTCGACCGCCCCCAGCCTGCCGGTCGGGTGGTTGCCGGGGTGTGCCGGGTGGGCCGGTGGTGCGCCGGGCCGGTGACGGTGCGGCAGCCGTCGAGCCGGTGGCGGATTCCGGGCCGGGCCCCGTCCCGGTCCGGGCCGGCGTGTGGTGCGCGGGCACCAGGACACCCGAGTGGCTGGTCCGGTCGCACCAGGGGAAGACGGCTGCGGGGCACGATGCCCGGCCGGGCGCCGGAGGGGAGTGTGGGAGGCGCGTACATCTCGCGCCTTCCCCCTGCCTAACGGTGTCTGGAGTGATCAACAGGTGGCGACTTTTCTTTACCGGATCGGACGGTGGGCCTTCCGCCGGCGCCGGCTCGTGGGTGGTCTGTGGCTGGCTGCCCTGGTGCTGGCCGGGGTCGCCTCCGCCGTGGCGCCGACCGGGCAGGAAGAGGACCTCTCCATGCCCGGCACCGAGTCGCAGAAGGCGTTCGACCTGTTGGACGAGCGGTTCCCCGAGAGCAACTCCCAGTGCGCCGAGGCCCGTTTGGTGTTCCGGGCCCGGGACGGGCAGCGGGTGACGGCCAGGGAGCACAAGGCGGCCGTGGCGGACTCACTCGGCTCGCTGGCCGCGGGTGACCAGGTCGCGTCGGCCACCGACCCCTATGCGGCCGGCGCCGTCAGCAAGGACGGCACCATCGCGTACTCCACCATCACCTACACGGCGGACGCGGTCGATCTGACCGAGCAGACGAAGAGCGCCCTGGAGGACGCCGCGAGCCGGGCCCGGGAGGCGGGGCTGACCGCGGAGATCGGTGGCTCGGCCCTGGAGTCGGAAGAGTCACCGGGCGGCACGACGGAGATCATCGGCGTGGTGGTGGCGGCGGTGGTCCTCGTCCTCACCCTCGGGTCGCTGGCCGCGGCGGGACTGTCGCTGCTGACCGCCTTCGTGGGCGTGGCCATCGCGATGGGTCTGGTGTCCGCGCTGGCGGTGCCGCTGGGCCTGACGTCCACCGTCGCCATCCTGGCGCTGATGCTGGGGCTTGCGGTGGGCATCGACTACGCACTCTTCATCATCTCCCGCTTCCGCGACGAGCGGGCCCGGGGCAGCGAGCCGGAGGAGGCCGCCGGCCGGGCGGTGGGCACGGCCGGTTCCGCCGTCGTCTTCGCGGGCGCGACCGTCTTCATCGCCCTGGTCGGCCTCGGGGTCGTCGGAATCCCCGAACTCACCAAGATGGGACTGGGCGGCGCGGGCGCCGTGGCCCTCGCCGTACTCGTCGCCCTGACCCTGGTCCCCGCGCTGTTCGGGTTCTTCGGCCATCGGGTGTCCCCTGCGCGAGCGGAGCCGAGGGCCGGGGGAAAGGTAAAGGTACTGTCCCGCGCCTCCCGCACGGCGGCCCGGCCGCGAAGCGAGGGCGCGCACCCGGTGCCCACCGCGGCCGGCCGGCATGGACTCGGCACCCGCTGGGCGCGGTTCGTGCTGCGCCGGCCGGTGGCCGTGCTGCTGATCGCCGGAGTCGGTCTCGGCGCCGTCGCGCTACCGGCGCTGAGCCTGGAACTGGGCCTGCCCGGAGACGAGTCCAAGTCGGTGGAAACCACCCAGCGCCGCGCCTACGACCTGCTGTCACAGGGTTTCGGCCCCGGTTTCAACGGCCCGTTGACCGTAGTCGTGGACAAGCCGGAGTCCGAGGACGTCCGGGCCACCGCGGCCCTGGTCGTGAGGACCGTACGAGGGGTGGACGGGGTCGCGTCGGTCGGTGATCCGGTGCTCAGCCGGGCCGGGGACACGGCCGTCATCACCGCCGTCCCGCGGACCGCGCCGAACAGCGGCGAGACCAAGGACCTGGTGCAGGCGATCCGGGGCGCGGTCGCCGGCGTCGGGGCCGACACGGGTGCCGGCATCCTGGTGACCGGCAAGACCGCGATGAACATCGACATCTCCGAAGCCATGTCCGACGCCCTCATCCCCTATCTGACCGTGGTCATCGGCCTGGCGGTGCTCCTGCTGACGGTGGTCTTCCGCTCGGTCCTGGTCCCGGTCAAGGCCGCGCTGGGCTTCCTGCTGTCGGTGGGTGCGGCCTTCGGCGTCCTCGTCGCCGTCTTCCAGTGGGGCTGGGCGGCGGACGTGGTCGGCGTCGAGCAGACCGGACCGGTCATGTCGCTGATGCCGATTCTCATCATCGGGATGGTGTTCGGCCTCGCCATGGACTACGAGGTCTTCCTCCTCACCCGGATGCGGGAGGCCTACGTCCACGGCGCGTCCCCCGGCGAGGCGATCGTCACCGGCTTCCGGCACAGCGGACGTGTGGTGGCCGCGGCGGCCGTCATCATGATCAGCGTCTTCGCCGGGTTCATCGGGATGAGCAGCCCGACCATCCGGACGATGGGCGTGGGTCTGGCCGCCGCGGTCGCCTTCGACGCCTTCGTGGTCCGGATGGCGATCGCGCCCGCGGTCCTGGCGCTGCTCGGCCACCGGGCCTGGTGGCTGCCCCGTATCCTGAGCCGTGTGCTGCCGAATGTGGACATCGAGGGTGAGAAGCTGAACAGGCAGGTCCCGGCCTCAGCGGCCGGTTCGGACGCGGCGGTGCCGCGGCTCCCCGTCGGTCGGCACCGGCACTGAGCCGGCCATGACGAACACCGGTGGCGGCGGCCCGCGATCACGCGGCACGTGGTGGCGGGAGGCAGCGGTCACGGCGACGGCGTTCACGCTCTGCCTGCTCGGCGGCGTGCCGCAGGACGACGGCAGCACACTGTCACCGCCGCCTGCCGCCGCCTACTTCATCGCCGTGGTGTCCAGTGCCGTGCTGCCGGTGCGGCACCGGGCGCCCCTGGTCGCCATGGTGGTGGCGACCGCGAGCGGCGTGCTGGTGCCGCCGTTGGGCCTTCTGCTGAGCCCGCTCATCGTGGCCCCCGCCGTGATCACCGCCTACTCCTACGCGCACACCGTGCGCGATGAACGGCGCGCGGTGAGCGCGGTGTTGCTCATCTCCGCGGCGCTGCTGGTCGCCTCCACCCCCTTGTTCGGGGCCCTGTCGTGGAAGGACGCGAGCAGGGTGGGAGCGGTGGCGGCGTTCCCGTTGGTGGCCGGCGTGCTCGGGCGCTCGGTGCGGAACCGGCGGGCCTATCTGGCGGCCGTGGAGGAGCGGGCCCGGCGGGCCGAGGAGAGCCGGGACAGCGAGGCGCGCCGGAGGGTGGCCGAGGAACGGGTGCGCATCGCCCGCGAGCTGCACGACCTGGTGGCCCATCAGATCACCCTGGCGAACGCGCAGGCCACGGTCGCCGCCCACCTCTTCGACGCCCGCCCGGAGCAGACCCGGAAGAGCCTGCGGGAGCTCGTCGAGACCACCAGCGACGCGCTCGACGACCTGCGGGCCACGGTCGGGCTGCTGCGTCAGTCCGGGGACACGGCCGCGCCCGCCGACCCCGCGCCCTGCCTTTCCCGGCTCCCCACGCTCCTCGAGTCCTTCCGCCGCGCGGGGCTGGAGGTGTCGGTGCACCAGGAGGGCACGGCCAGGCCGCTGCCGCCGGGAGTGGACCTCACCGCCTACCGCATCGTCCAGGAGGCCCTGACCAACGTGACCAAGCACGCCGGCACCGGGAGCGCCCGGGTGCGCCTCGCCTGGAACCGCGATCGCGTGACCATCACCGTCGCCGATGACGGGGCGGGCGCCCGCACGGCGCCGACCGCGTCCACCGGACCGAGTGCGGCCACCGCGCCGGACCGGCCCTCCGGTTACGGTCTGATCGGGATGCGTGAACGCGCCACCGCCGTCGGTGGACACCTCTCCGCGGGCAGGAGCCCGGAGGGCGGCTTCCTCGTCTCCACCCAGCTGCCCCTCCCGCCCACCAGGGACACGGCGTGGAGGACCGACGGTGCACCCCCCGTCGAGGGTGCGGCAGCCGACCTGGCGACGGGCGGCGGACCGACGCGGGACGCAGAGGCCGGGGAGGCGCCGTGACGCTCCGCGTGCTGCTCGCCGACGATCAGGCCCTGCTGCGCGGTGCCTTCCGGGTGCTTCTCGACTCCGCCGACGACATCACCGTGGTCGGCGAGGCCGGCGACGGCAGGGAGGCGGTGAGACTCACCCGGGAGCTGCGCCCGGACGTGGTGATCATGGACATCCGTATGCCCGAGGTGGACGGCCTCACCGCCACCTCGCAGATCTGCGCGGACCCGGAGCTGCGTGCCAGCCGCATTCTGGTGCTCACCACCTATGAGACCGACGAGTACGTCGCCCAGGCGCTGCGCGCCGGAGCCGCCGGCTTCATCGGCAAGGGCATCCGGGCCGAGGACCTGCTGGACGCCGTCCGTACCGTCGCCGACGGCGACACCCTGCTGTCCCCCGCCGCGACCCGCTCCCTGGTCGCCCGTTTCCTGGCCACACCGGACGGTACCCCGACGCGCCACCCCGAACGGCTCGCCATGCTCACCCCGCGCGAACGCGAGATGGTGGCCCTGGTCGCGACCGGCCTGTCCAACCAGGAGATCGCCGAGCGGATGTTCCTCAGCCCCTTCACCGTCCGCGCCCATGTGCAGCGCGCCATGACCAAGCTGGAGGCCCGCGACCGGGCGCAACTCGTCGTCATCGCCTACCGGACGGGCCTGGCCCACGCCACCCCCGACGGCGGCACCGACCGCCTGCCGTAGTCCGGTTACGGGGAGCCCGTTCCCCCGGTCGGTGCGCCGACCGTCTTCCCGCCGTCCCGGAACGCGAGGCTTCATCGCCGACGGCAGCCGGGCCTGCCGTCCCGGGGCAGCCGGCGCTGCCGCGGCCGACCCGCTGGACGACGTACGCGTGCACGGCCTCCCGCACGGTGGAGGCGGCATCGTGGCCGACCAATCGCCCGGTGCGCCCGGTTGCTAGCGTCACCGTCATGAATCACGACCGTGTACTCGAAGCGTTCCGCCGGGAAGCCGAAGCGCTCACCGCTGCCATGTCCGAACTGTCCCAGGCCGAATGGGACCTCCCGACGCGCTGCACGCCCTGGACCGTGCGCGACCTGCTCGGGCATGTGACTGTCGTGGTCGATTGGCTCCCGGGCATGCTGGACGCTCCGGCCCCGAGCGAGGCCGAGGTGTCCGCGGCGGAGTACTACCGGCCGGACGACCGCTTCTCACCCAGGACCAACCGTGCTCGGATCGCTCTGGCCCAGGACCGGGCCGCGAAGTCGGCGGACGGTGCCGCCTTCGCCGACGATTTCACCGCGGTCTGGCGACGGGTCGACCGGCTGTGCCGGGCCGAGCCCGCCGACCGTACCGTGCGGACGCGTCATGGTGACGCCATGCTCCTGTCGGAGTTCCTGCTCACCCGAGTCGTCGAAGTCGCCGTCCACGGCCTCGATCTGGCGGATGCGCTCGGACGGGAACCCTGGCTGACCGCGCAGGCGGGTGACGCCGTGCTGGAGCTGCTTCTCGGCAGGGAGCAGCTGGCGACGGTCGACGCGTTGGGCTGGAGCCGGCCGCGCTTCCTGCGCGGAGCCACCGGCCGCGAGCCGTGGCACGGACCGGAGGCGGCGCGGATCGAACAGCTCGGACTGCGCTGGCTCGCCCTGGGATGACGCCTGTTCGGGCCCGCATGGCACCGGTCTCGCTCCCGGTGACGGCAGGCTCCGGGAGCGGGGCCGTCACTCCCCGCGCCCGGAGTTCGTCCACCAGCGGTCGCGGCGGCTGACGTTCGCAGCTCTCCGCGCCGGTGACGCCGGCGGGACCGGGTGGCGCCCGGTCCCGCGGGCGTCAGTCCTTGACGGCGCCGCCCAGCCCCGAGACCAGGCGGCGCTGCACCAGGACGAAGAAGACCAGCACCGGGATGGTCATGATGGTGGAAGCGGCCATGATGCCGCCCCAGTCGTTGCCTTCGTCCTTGAAGAAGACCAGCAGCGCCATCGGCAGGGTGGAGTTCTCGGTGGCACTGATGATGAAGGTCCGGGCGAACAGGAAGTCGTTCCAGGCCGAGATGAAGGAGAACACGCTCGTCGCCACCAGCCCGGGGAGGACGAGCGGGAAGAGGATCTGCCACAGGAAGCGGGTACGGCTCGCGCCGTCGATCGCGGCCTGTTCCGCCAGGGACTCGGGGACGGCCCGGACGAAGCCGCGCAGCATCCAGATCGAGAACGGCAGCGAGAAGGCGATGTGCGGCAGGATCAGCGAGCCCAGGGTGTTCAGCCCCACCCCCGGCACCGTCTCCCCCAGGTCGCGCATGAGGAAGAACATCGGGATGGTGAGCGCCTCGACCGGCACCATCTGCGCCACCAGGAACATCACCAGCAGTGTGGTGCGGAACCGGAACCGGAAGCGGGTGACGGCGGCCGCGGCCAGGAAGGCGATCAGCGCGGAGGCGATCACCACCGTCCCGGCGACGAGCAGGCTGTTGAGGAAGTAGCGGCCGAAGTCCTCCTGGTCGATCACGCGTCGGAAAGCGGCGAGGGAGGGGTGCGTGGTCCAGGGGCGGGGCTCGGTGGACTGCACCTCCCCGGCCGGTTTCAGCGCCGAGAGCACCATCCAGTACAGCGGGAAGGCGACGACGGCGGCCACCAGCAGGGCGGTCACCTCCGCCACCAGCCGCCACGGCTTGCGGACACGCGGGACGCGCACGGTCACAGTTCCTCCCCTCGGCGGCGCAGCAGCCGCAGGTACACCAGCGTCACCACGAGCAGGATGAGCAGCATCACCACGCCGATCGCCGAGCCCAGGCTGTACTGCGACGACGCGAAGGCCTTCTGGTAGGCGTAGACGTTGAGGACCAGGTTCTGCCCGGCGACACCTCCGCCGTCGGTCATCACGTAGATCTGGGTGAAGACCTTGAAGTCCCAGATGACGGACTGGATGGTGACCACGACCAGGATCGGCCGGAGCATCGGCACCATGACGGTGCGCCAGGTGCGCCACTGTGAGGCGCCGTCGAGCGCGGCGGCCTCCAGGACCTCCTGGGGGATCGCCTTGATGCCCGCGTAGACGGTGACCATCACGAACGGGAACGAGCACCACACGACCTCGCAGAGCACCAGGGCGAAGGCGCTGTACCGGCCGTAGGTCCAGGAGTGGTCCTGGAACCCGCTGAGGCCGAACCACACCAGCACCCGGTTGACCGGGCCGTAGTCGGGGTCGAAGAGGAAGACCCAGACGGTGGAGCCGGTGACCGCGGGGGTGGCCCAGGCGCCGAGGGCGGCCAGCATCAGCGCCAGCCGGGGCAGCGCGCGGACCCGGGTGAGCAGCACGGCCAGCGCGCAGCCGACGGCGAGGGTGGCCGCCACACAGACGGCGGCGAAGCCGACGGTGGTGGTGAGCACCTCCCAGAACTGCTCGTCGCCGAGGAGCCGGGTGTAGTTGGCCAAGCCCTGGAAGGTGGTGGGTTCGCCACCGCTGACCTGCGCCTGGGTGTACTCCAGGAGGGACATCAGGACGAGCTGGTAGATGGGGTAGAGCAGCAGTCCGCCGAGCACGAGCAGTGCGGGCGCCAGGTAGATCCAGGGAGTCAGGCGTCCGCCCCGCGCACCACCGGCCGGGCGCGGTCGGCGCCTGCCCTCACGTTCCGAACCGCTCCGCACCGCTGTGGCCGGCCCGGCCGTCCTGGCGGCCGTCGCCTTCTCCACGCCTGGTTCCCTCACGACCGGAACGCCTCGTCCATCTTGCGCGCGGCGTCCTCGGCGGCGTCGTCGACGTCCTTACGGCCGCTGACGATCTCCTGGAACATCGTGGGCAGGACCAGGGAGGCGTCGATGGACGCCCAGGCGGGTGAGGCGGGCACGAACCTGGCGCCTGCTTCGAGCGTCCTGACGAAGGGGGCGACGAACGGCTCGCGCCTGGCCGCCTCGGCGCGTACGTCGGTGTACGTGGGCAGGAAGCCCATCGCGTCGAACAGCTGGGCCTGGGTCGCTTTGCCGGCCAGGGACTTCATCAGCTCGACGGCGAGTGTGCGGTGGCCGCTGCTCTTGAGTACACCGAGGTTGTTGCCGCCCGCGAAGGCGGGGGCGATGTCGCCCGGGCGGCGGCCGGGCAGCGGTACGACCGCGTAGCGGCCTTTCACCGCGCCGCTCTCCACGGCCTGGTGGCTGAAGTCACCGCCGATGGCCATCCCGGCCTTACCGGACGCGAACGCCTGCACCGTGTCGTTGCCGCCCCACTGGGCGCAGGCGGCGGCCGGGCAGTTGTGGTCGCCGAAGAGGGAGGTGTAGGCCTTGATGCCGGTGCGGGCGGCCGGGCCGTCGATGGCCGCGGTGTACCGGCCGCCGTCCTCCTCCGTGGCGAGTTCACCGCCGCCGGCCCAGATGAAGGGCATGGCCCCGTAGGTGTACGCGCCGCCGACCGCCAGCCCGTAGAGTTCCGGCCGCTCCGACCGGATCCGCTTCGCGGTCGCCGCCAGTTCCGCCAGGGTCCGCGGCACGTCGAGGCCCAGTTCCCGGAAGACGTCGGTGCGGTAGTACAGCGCCCGTACCCCGACGAACAGCGGCGCGCCGTAGACCTTGCCGTCGACGGTGACGGACCGCCGGGCCGTCGGGTCGGTGTCCGCGGTCTCCGGCCAGGCGGCGAACTCCGCGCTGATGTCGGCCAGTCCGCCGTCCTTGACGTATCCGGCGGTGTCGGTGTTGCCGTACTCGATCAGGTCCGGGGCGCTGCGGGGGTCGTTGAAGGCGGCCTTGATCTTCTGGGCCCGGGTGTCCACGGGGATGTAGGAGATGTCGACCTCGACGTCCCGGTGCCGCGTGGTGAAGGCGGCTACGGCCTCCTCGACGACCTTCTCCTTGGGTTCGTTGTCCACCTCCCGGAAGAGCCAGACCCGCAGGGTGCCGCTCTTCGCGTCACCCTTGGCGCTGTTGTCGGAGGTGGACGGGGCACAGCCGGCTACGGCGAGAGCCGTGAGCAGCAGCACCGCCAGGGCACGGGCCGCCGGGCGGGCCGCGGGGATGGCGCGGACCTTCATACGAGACCCCCATCATCGTGTTGCAACATACGCAACGTGCGTTTCGCTAGGCACAACAGGCAGGAGCGTAGGCGCGGTTCCGCGCGCAGAACAAGAGGTCTGAACCACTCGGTACGCTGTCCGCGCCGTCTCAGCCGGCCGGGCTCTCCCCGAACAGGCCGGTCCCGGGCACGTGGCTGTCACGGCCATCGGCGCGGGCCGCGTTTCCGCCACGCCACCTCTCGCCCCCACTCCGGCCCACGGGCCCTGGAGCCACCGCGGTCGGGCGGCGCGCGGCGGAACGGAGGCGCGCGCCCGCGGGGGGAGCGGTGTGGTGTCGTGTCCAGCCGCTGCCGGGCCACTGCCGAAGCGGGTCGACACCTCCGGCGTGAGGGGGTGGTGGGCGCCCAGGGAGCGGACCCCCCGCCGCCCGCCGCCCGCCGCCCGCCGCCCGCCGTGCACCCTGGGCCATTCGGGCCTCCGGATCCTCGTCGAGCTGCCGGAAGACCGACCCCTCCGCCCCGTCACCGGGTTTCTCGACGTTCCGCACCCCTGGACCGGCTGGACCGCCGGATTGATGTTCCCGCGGGATGTGGTCACTGCCCGCGGCCCGGTACGACAAGCCCGCTGTCCGCTATAAGGCGACCGTCCGGCTCACGCTTATCCGGCCATCACCGTGGCCGCGCCTCATGCACGCTCACGACCACCCCACGGCCCGTCCGGCACCAGGGCGCCGAGCACGGACCGCAACTGGGGCGGCTCAACCGGGTCCGGCAGCGACCCCAGGTCCGGCCAGGCGATCCAGGCGTGCCCGTCGAGGTTGGTCTGTTCATCGGGGAGAAGGCCGGTCCGTACGACCGAGGGCTTCCGGTCGGCGAACCGAGCGATGAAGAAGTGCTCCGTCCCGACGTACCGCTTGCCGTTCCACCGCACGTCGCGGTCCACCGGCACCGACCGGTCATGCACCGCAGCCGGGTCGAGTCCGGTTTCCTCGGCCAGTTCACGACGGGCCGCCGCCAGCGGCGTCTCGCCGGACTCGATGCCGCCACCGGGCGGCTCCCAGAGCCATGCCCCGTCGAAGGGGTCCCGCCAGCGCAGCAGAAGCAGGCGGTGGGCAGCGTCCAGGCAGATGATTCGAACGGCGGGCCGGTGTGTCGTTTCCACCGTCCTGACAGTATGCGGTACTCGAAATGTCGATCAGGAACAGAGTCGTGTCGACCGCATCTCACCTGTCCTAGGACCGGGTGCGAGTCCCCGCGCTCTCTCGGCCGACCCTGGTTCATTCGGCGTCTTTCCGTTACCGAACGGAGCAACGGACCGCACAGGACGCGGAGTTTGCCGGGCCTTTGTGGTGATCTTTCCTCGCCCTCGTCCGTCCGAGCATCCTCAAGGAGAGTTCCCCATGCGTGCACGTTCCTTCCTGATCGCCGCGGCAGCCCTGCTCGTCGCCGGTTTCGGTACCGCACCGGCGGCCGCGGCGGCACCCACGAGCGCGGTCTGCCTCAACGGGCTCTGCCTGCCTCTCTGAACCGAACGACCGCGGCACGGGCCCATCCCTCCTTTTCGCGGGCTCCGGGGCGCGGCGGACCCCGGGCGACGATCCGCAGCGAGGACTGACGCCGGGCCCGGTGAGCGAGTCACATCCCGTTCAGTCGTCCGTCGCGCTCAGCCGGGTGGACTCCGGCGCGGCGATGTGCCCCGGCAGCCACCGCACCGGCCACATCCGGGGACTCCCGTCGGTCCCGGTGCCGGCGGCCACGCCGGCACCGGGACCGAGGCTCGGGGTCGTTTCTCAGCCGCCGACCCGGCCCTGAACCTATGCCGGTGAGCCGCGGGCAGGGCCGCTCTCCCGGACGGGAACGGCGTACACCAGCAGGTTCCGCTGGTAGCCGCCGCGTTCGCGGTCATACGGGGGTGCGCAGGTGACCAGGGTCAGGACCGGCCGTCCGTGACGCCGGAACACCTCCTTGGGGAAGCTGTCCCCGTCGACCACCTCACGCGCCGTCACCTCGTACCGCACGGTGGGTGCGCCCCGGCGGGCGACGGTGACGGCGTCGCCCTTGCGGACCGCGTACAGCTTGGCGAAGGCCCCCAGGCGGCCGGTGCGGTCGTCCACATGACCGATGAGGACGGCGGACCCGGCCCGCGCGCCCGGCGCGGGGCCGTAGCGGTACCAGCCGGCCTGCCCGGCGTTGCCGGGGACCTCCACGGTGCCGTCGTCCTCGACGCCGACTCCCTGGACACGGGCGTCCAGGGAAACGCGTGGCACGCGCAGCGCCGTCGGCTCGGGTGCGGGGCCGGACGGGCTCTCCTCCTCGCCCGGTCCACCGTCGCGGGCCCCGAACGAGTGCCCGGCCGGAAGCTCCTGGACCCGCGGCCGGGCCCCGAAGTCCGACGGCACCGAGTCCCCGGACGACCACGGCGACCAGACCAGCAGCGCCGCCAGGACGACGGCGACGACCGCGGTGGCCGCTGCGGCCACCGCGGAGGATCGCCCGCCCTCGCCCGAGGAACGCATGGACCGGCCGTCAGTCTCTGCGGCTGTGGAGGCGACGGGCGGCCAGCAGACCGGCGGCCGCGACGGCACCCGCGGCGCCCAGGGCGAGCCAGGCGGTGACGGAATCGTCGTCGGCGGCCATCGCGCCGCTCTCACCGGCGTTCACACCGTTCGGCGCGGAGTCCGTGCCGCTGATCGTCTGTGTCGCCAGCGCGAGGTTCTTGTCCTCGGCGCTGCCCCAGGCGTAGACGACCGTACTGACGCCCTCGGCGAGGTCGAGGTCGGCGGGGCCGATGGCCACGGTGCTGGTCCCCGCCAGGACGACGTCGGCGTTCACCGTGCCGGCGGGCACCTCGAGCGACTTCTCGTTCGGGTTGGTCAGACCCTCGATGATGGGCTTGCCGTCCGCGCGGACGTCCACGGCGGGTGCCGCGGCCACGTGCCGGACGGTCAGCCGCGACTGACCGACCGGGACCTTGGCGGTGTCGTTGACGAACGCGGTGAGCGTGGGGTCGCCCTTCGCGTCGAGGTGGGCCGCGAGCGTGGCGTTCGCCCCGGCCGGGACGTCGACACTCTTCTGGATGGCGGGTTTGCCGTCGGGGCCCTCGCCGTCGGCAAAGATCTCGATGTCGTAGGTGCCACCGTCCAGCGGCTGGGGGTCGGTCACGGTGCCCGGCTTGAAGTCGGGGACCAGTTCGTTCCCGTTGGCGTACACGTCGACGGTGAGTCCGGGAACGCCGTGGAAGACGGACACGGATGCCTTGCCGTTCTGTTGCGCCACAGCGTCGGCGGAGGCGGGAACGGCTACGGCCAGGGACAGTACGCAGGCACTGGCGGTGGCGGCTGCTGTCTTCCTGCTGCGTGAGTGAAAGCCCTCCCCGATGGGCTCCGCGGACGAGCCGAGGCGGTACCACAGCAGCTCGTCGCTGCCGTCCACCGGCTCCCAGAAGAAGAAGAGCGGCTTTTCCGTCTCCAGGATGCGGTGGTAGTGCCCGAAGTCCTCGTCCGGCGCATGACCAGACACGATCCCGGAACTCACTTCCCCGATGTCCGAAGCGGTGAAGTCCCGGAAGAAGTAGATGACGGCGTTCATGGCCGGGTCGTCGAGCTTCATGGTGATGAACCCGGTCTGGCCATGGCCTCCCCTGGACTGCGAGCGGTTGACCGAGTAGTGCACGACGTCTGCGAAGGGCATGTCCTACCTCTTTCACCACAGCCGGACCGAGACCCCTCACCCAACGCTGCCACGATCCGCCGCGACGGGCATCCGGTACACGCAGGGCCCGCGGACCACGGCATTTCGGCCCCCGCCCGGCTCCGGACGGCACGGCCTTCTGCCGGTGATGGCCGGAACCCCCTCGATCGGCAGACCGGTCGGCCCGGCGCGCCTCCGGATTCCGGCATGCGAGAAGGTATGCCCGTGTCTTCTCCTCCTCAACCCCGCGACCCTGCCGGGCACATGATCGTCTGCGGTGACGACGCGCTGGCTCACCGGCTGGCCTCCGAGCTCCGTGACGTCTACCGGGAACAGGTGACGCTGGTCGCTCCGGGCGACGGACCTGCGCGCGGGCCACGGCTCTCGCTACCCGGCCAGGGTCGCGCGTCGGCCTTCATCAACCGGATATCCACCGTCATGGCGGGAGCCCCGCCGAGAACCGTCGGCGGCGCCCCCGGCACGATGGAGGCCCCCGAGCCGACCGAATCGGTGCTGGCATCGGTCGGCGTGGCCAGGGCCGCCGCACTGGCCCTGGTGTACGACGACGACGAGACCAACATCCGCGCGGCCCTCACCGCTCGCCGTCTCAACCCGGGTTTGCGGCTGGTGATCCGGCTCTACAACCGCAAGCTCGGGCAGCACTTGGAAGACCTCCTCGACCAGGCCGCTCTCGTCGCCATGCCCGACCTGGACCCCGGCGCCCTGGACGCGTCCACCACCGTGCTGTCCGACGCGGACACCGCCGCGCCGGCCCTGGCCGCCACCGCGGTCGCCGGGACCAGCAAGGTCATACACGCCGACGGGCTGCTGCTGCGCGCCGTCGAACGCACTCCGCCCGGGTCCGGCGAGGTGACCGACCCCGGGCTGTGCACGCTGGCCCTCCTCTCGGCGACCACCCACGACCCGGCCGGCGCCGAAGGTTCGGACAGCAGCGGCACCGAAGGGCCGCAGCTGCTGCCCGGCCAGGACGACGTCGCCGCCGCCGTCGGCCGCGGCACCGTCGTCCTGGAGGCGGTCAGCCATTCCGGTCCCCCACTGTCCGCCAGACGGCTCGCCGGTCGCCGGGTCCCGCTCGCGGAGCTCTTCTCCCGCCGTCTTCGCTGGACCGCGGCCGGCCTGGCGCTGGCCGTGATCGCCCTCGCCGTCACCTCCTGGCTCACCACCGGGGCCGGTCCCCTCCACGCCTCGTACCTCACGCTGCTGGATCTGTTCTCCATCAACGATCCCGCGCTCGGCGCAAGCCCGGCCCGCCAGGTGCTCCAACTGCTGGCGGGTATGGTCGGCCTGGCGCTGCTGCCCCTGTTCGTCGCCGGTGCCCTGGAGGCTCTGGGCGCGTTCCGCAGCGCCGCGGCGCCCCGCCGCCCGCCGCGAGGGCTGTCCGGCCACGTCGTCCTCCTCGGCCTGGGCAAGATCGGCACCAGGGTGCTGGCCCAGCTGCGCGACCTGAACATTCCCGTCGTCTGCGTCGAGGAGGACCCCGAGGCACGCGGACTTCCGCTCGCCCGCCGGCTGAGGGTGCCGACCGTGATCGGCGACGTCACCCAGGAAGGGGTGCTGGAGGCGGCCAAGGTCCATCGGGCCCACGCCCTGCTGGCGCTCACCAGCTCCGACACCACCAACCTCGAAGCGGCGCTGTACGCCCGGACCGTCCGGTCCGACCTGCGGGTGGCGCTGCGCCTGTACGACGACGACTTCGCCACCGCCGTGTACCGCACCCTGCGCGCCGCCCATCCCGAGGCCCGCACCCGCAGCCGCAGCGTCTCCCACCTGGCCGCTCCCGCCTTCGCCGGCGCCATGATGGGACGCCAGGTGCTGGGCGCGATACCGGTGGAACGCAAGGTGCTGCTCTTCGCCGCCATCGGCGTGGCCGGGCACCCGCAGTTCGAGGGCCGCACCGTCGCGGAGGCGTTCCGGCCCGGCGCATGGCGAGTCATCGCCCTGGACGCCACAGCGCCGGCCGACCGCCGTCCCGACCTGGCCGCGCCCCGCCCGGCAGACGGGGAACCCCACGTCCCCGGTCTGGTCTGGGACCCCCACCCCGGCTATGTGCTGCGGGCGGAGGATCGCGTCGTCATCGCCGCCACCCGCCGCGGGCTCGCGGAGCTGCTCGGTCGGCGGCCACCCGCCCGGCCGGCCACCCGCCCGGTATGAACCGCACAGCGCCGGGCGTGTCCGGTCCGGGAGGCGGGGCGCGGTCACCCCGGCCGGTCACCCCCGCGGGTCGCTTCGCCGCCCGGCAGGGGAACTCAGCCCGTCGCGAGCTGCTCGCCCTGGCGGGGTGCCGGCGGCGTGTCCGCTCGCTGCCGGCGGTCGATCAGTGACAGCAGCGGGCCGGTCAACGAGGTGGTGACGACCGCCATCATCAGCAGCGCCAGGTACAGGCTCGAGGTGAGGACGCCGGCGCTGTAGCCGGCCTGGAGCAGGACGATCTCGGTGAGCCCCCGGGTGTTGAGCATGACGCCGATGCGAAGCGCCTCGACGGGCTCCTCCCCGCCCAGGCGGGAGACGGCATAGCCGCCGCCGATCTTGGAGAGCACGGCCAGGACCGTCGCCACGATCGTCACCAGCCAGGGGATGCCGCCCGAGCCCGTCCATATCTTCAGCCCGGTGGCGATGAAGAAGACCGGCACCAGCCACAGGCCCAGCGTGGACACCCAGCGGACCGGTGCGTCCCAGTGCGGGGAGTCGGGCGGGATCATCAGGCCCACCATGAAGGCACCGAAGATCGCGGTGAGGCCCCTGGACTCCGCCACGTCCGCCGCCAGAAGCACGCAGGCGGCCAGGACGACGGCCATCAGCCAGGGCCACCGGGCGCAGAGGCGCTCGGCCTGAGGCGCCCTCAGCAGGCGGCGGCCCAGAGTGGCCGCCAGCGCTCCGGCCACCAGCACGACGGCCGCGGTCGAGATGCCGCCCGAGCCGGGCTGGGCGATGCCGATCACCACGGCCAGCAGCAACCAGGCGACGGCGTCGACGAGTGCCGCCGAGGTCAGCGAGAGCCGGCCGGCGCGGGTGGTGGTCAGATCGCGGTCGGTGAGGATCCTGGCGAGCACGGGCACCGCCGAGACGGCCATGGTGATCGCGAGCAGCAGCACGAAGGCCGAGGCGGGCGCGGTCCCCCGCAACGAGGGCCGGTCGTGGAGGACGAGCCATCCGCCGAACGCCGCGCCGACCGCCAGGGAGGGCACGAGGGTGCCCAGTGCCGTCCATCCGATGGCCCTGTCCCGCAGCCGGGAGGCGTCCAGCCGCAGTTCATGGGCGACGCCCACCAGGTACAGCACCAGTCCGGCGTGCCCGAGGTCGCGCAGCGGCTCCAGCACGTCGGCCGGTAACAGGACGGACTGCGCCTCGGGCCAGGCCCAGCCGAGGACCGCCGGCCCGAGCAGCATGCCGAACGCGATCTCACCGACCACGCCGGGCTGCCCGATCCGGCGGGCGAGCCGGCGTCCCAGGAGCCCGACGGCCAGGAAGGCGCCGAGGGCGGCGATCGCGTGCGCGGCCACGGGGAGCGTCACCGGCCCGCCGCGCCGTCCGCCGGGGGGCCGTCGCCCGCGCCGTCCGCCGTCAGGAAGCCGACGGCACGGCGGACCACGGCGTCGTCGCGCAGCACCTTGGTGTGTCCCAGGTCCCGCACCCGCATCAGTTCGGCCTCTCCCCAGGCCGCCACCAGCGCCTCGCTGTCGGTGATCGGCGACTCCGGGTCGTTCTCGTCGTGGACCACGAGCAGCCGGCTGGTGAAGTCCCGTGCCGCGACAACCGGTTCGATGGCCTCGAAGGAGATGCCGAGCCACTCCTCCGCACGAGCCCGGACCAGCCCGATGGCCCTGGGCGATACCTGCATGACCTCGCCGGAGCGGCGCCAGAGGCTGGTGTAGCTGCTGACGGGGTTGACGAAGACGGCCCGCTCCAGGGTGACCCCGCGCGACATGGCGTAGGTCGTGGCCGCGGCGCCCAGCGAGTGGGCGACGACGGCGTGGAAGGGGCCGAACCGCTCATGGGCCGCCTCGACCGCCGTGGCGAAGTGGATGACGGAGGACTCCGCTCCCTCCGACTCGCCGTGGCCGGGGAGATCCGCGACGACCACCGCGCAGCCCGCCCGGGCGAGCGCGTCCGCCAGGACGGTCAGGTGCCCGGCGTTGCCGGCCCAGCCGTGGACCAGCAGGATCCGCCGCTCGCCCTCGCCCCACAGGTAGTGGACCACCTTGCCGCCGTCGACGACCTCGACCTCCTTGGCGGCCTGTTCCAGGATCGGCCGGGTGGCGTTCGGAGGCTGTGTCCGCATCGGCGTGAAGGCCAGCCGGCGCAGCTTCTCCGTGGTGTCGGTGTCCAATGTGATCGCCCCTTACCTCGTGTCTTCCAGGCTCCGCAGGTGTGCGGAGATGATCTTCCGGACCTCGGGTGACTCCACGATGTCGAAGTGGCCGGCGCCCTCGACGAGTGCCACGGTGGAGTTCCGCCAGGCCGCGTGCAGTTCCCCGGCGTGCACCGGTGGCACGTAGTCGTCGGCCGTGCCGTGGACGACCAGCCCGGGCACGTCGATCGTGCGGGCCGCCGCGAGCGCCGAATACTCGTCCCACACCGTCGTGCCGAATCTTCTCTCGATCTCCCCGACCACCCCCCGGACCCGCTCGTCGTCGAGGGCGTGCATCTCGGCGAACCTCTCCACGAGGAACATCTTGGCGGGCGGGGAGGAGATCGAGACCACGGTCCGGGCGGCCACCCCGGCGTGCCACGCGGTCAGGGCCCACAGGCCGCCCATGGAGTGGCAGACGACCGCGTGCAGGCCGGTGAGCCTGGCGTACAGGGCGCGCAGCAGGGCGCGGATCTCGGTGGGGTCGCCGGTGGTGCCCAGTGCCTCCCCGTGCGGCGGCACGTCGAACAGCACCACCCGGTAGCCCTGCGCGAGGAGCTCCTCGGCGATGGCCACCATGCTGCCCAGATTGGTGTTCAGGCCGTGGACGAGGAGGACGGTCGGGCCGCTGCCACTCTGGAAGTACTTGTAGAAGCGGCCGTTCACCTTGACGGTGTGCGAGCGGCACCGATTGAGGAACGCCTTCGCGAACGGATCGTGCGGCAGTTGCACGACCGTGTAGAAGCGCTCCACGAGGTCGTCCACGGATTCGGTTCGGCTCACTGCGCATTCCTCGATCGGTGTCGGTGGCTCACTTCGGCCGCTTCCTCGCCCGGGTCCTCAGCCGCCGGGCTGTTCGCTCAGCGCCGCGAGGCACTGCCTGGCGCGCTCCGGCAGGACGTACTCCCCCTCCTTCACGATGCGGTCGTACAGCGCCTCGACCCGCTCGTAGTGGCCGTCGAGGTTCTGGTCCAGCAGGTGGTACTCGGACTTGTTGTAGATGCCGAACTGGAGGTCGGTCATCAGGCCGAACGGATCGATGTCGGCCGCGCGCCGGGTCCCGCCGAACACCAGGCGCAGGAACTCGTCCACGCTCTCGTAGCCGAGCGTGGCGAGGAGGAACTCGATCGACGCCCACTTGCGCCTGGTCTGGTAGGCGCGCTCGTCCGGGTCGACGATGAAGTCCAGGCCGCTGGTCATGCCCTTCGGGTAGTGCACCTTGTTGAAGCAGCGCAGGTCGATGGTGAGACGGTCCTTGGTGGTCCGGGGCAGGGTGCTGTCGGCATGTGCCCGGTAGTTGTCGAAGACCAGCGCGTCGCCCACCCGGCTGTCGCAGTAGTAGCCCGGCGACGGCTTGTCGGCGTAGGTCTTCGCCCAGTACATCGCCATGAGGAAGTCCCGCACCGAGGGCAGGTCGATCTCGGACAGCTTCCCCTCCAGGAAGAGGTACAGCGCCTTGTCGACGGCGTCCTTCTCCTCGCCCGCCAGGCCGCACTCCAGCATCTTCTCGTAGACGTACGGCAGGTTCGGGGCCTCCACCTCGGCCTCTTCGAAGATCACGAAGGGTTGCCGGCTCAGCGGGGTGGGGGTCAGCGCGGTGTGGAAGCTGCGGTACTCGGTGGGGAAGCCCAGCTGCTTCTTCACCAGCGACGGGATCTGCAGGGCGATCGAGCTGGCCGCGTGGGTGCCGTACGGCCGCTTCTCGGCCGGCACGATGAAGGCGTTCACCACCGCGGTCTCGACCTCGGGGAAGTGCTCCTGGACGATGTCCTGGTTCAGGTCGTAGAAGCGCTTCGCCGAGGGCACGAAGAGCACGCAGTTCTCGAACATGGTGGAGACCGGGAAGTAACTGCCGATCGAGGCGGCGGCGAAGCTCTCCTGGATCACCGCCTGGCAGCGCAGCTGGCGTGCCAGGTTGTCCGCCAGGTCGTCGTCCAGGTTCATCCGGACGACCTGGGTGGGGTGCACCTCGGGGTGGAAGCAGCTGGAGTTCAGTGCCCGGTGCGGAGGCAGCCGGGACTCCATCTCGCCCTTGTCCACCTGGTACTTGTCCAGCACCGGGGACAGCTGTTCGGCGTGCACCGCCGCCGAGGAGTGCAGGAAGGTGCCGGTCTTCCGGTAGGTGCCGGTGACCGTGGCGTCGTCGTCCACCGTCGCGTCTGCCGCCTGGGTCGCGTCGCTCATGCCGTCGTGTTCTCCGCTCGGTCCGAAGTGTTGATGCGGTCCACATAGGTGCGGACGAAGTCCTCGTCGATGGGCGGGGACGGGTAGTCCGCCGCGCCGAAGACGGCGCCTCCCACCGGGAGCGCGGCGAACATGTCCGCCAGGCCCTCCGCCGTCAGTCCGTCCACCAGGGCGGCGATCCGGGCCATGGGGCTCGCCGGATGCCCGGCGGCGAACTCCAGTGCCCGCTGCCGCCATTCGTCGAAGGGCACGACCTCCGCCCCGCCGCCGGCGGCACCGACCATCTCGAAGAAGCGGTCGAAGGCCGGGGCACCGGAGTTGACGAAGTCGTAGTCCCTGCCGATGCGCGCCAGGTCGCCGGTCATCGCCTCGGCGATCGTCCGGCACAGGTAGTCGACCGGAAGCACCGCCGTGAGGTCGGCGTCCAGCGACGGGAAGCTGCCCATCTCCAGTCCGCCGGTGATCAGGTTGTGCAGGAAGTCGCCGCGGTCGAGCCGGAAGTGCCCGGTGCGCCCCGAGGCGGCGACGAACGGCAGCCGGTATGTCGACGCCTTGGCGCCGCGCCACCGGGCGGCGGCCACCATCTGCTCCGCCTGCCACTTGGAGGTGAGGTACCCGTACTCCCGGTCGTCCTCGGAGACCTCGTACCCCAGGTACTTGGGCAGCGTGGCGAAGGTGGAGACGAAGTGGAACGCCTTGCCGCGGCCGCGTGAGGCCAGGCGCAGCGCCTCGTGGGTACCGACCACGTTGGGGCCGATGTAGTCCTCCAGCGGCCGCATCCAGTCCACCAGGGCACCGGAGTGGCAGATGGCGTCCACCTGGTCGGCCAGTTCGTCGAAGTCCTCCTCGGTCAGGCCGAACAGCGGCCGGGTGAGGTCGCCGACCACCGGGTTCAGCAGCGGCGCGAACTCCTCCCGCCACAGGCCGTAGCCGTCGAGGGCGCCGACCAGGCGCTCCATGGCCTGGCGGGCGTCGTCCGCCCGCACCAGGCAGTAGGAGACCACCTCGGAGGCGAGCAGTTCGTGCAGCAGGTAGGCGCCGACGAATCCGGTGGCACCGGTGACGAAGACCGCCTCCGGGCGTACCGGCGCCGCGGTGGCGTCGCCGAACCGCAGGTCGGGGTGGAGGCAGCCCTTACGGGCGGTGGACAGGTCCGCGCCCGCGGCCCCGGCCGTCTCCGCCGCCTCGGTGGCCGGCGTGCCGGTGGCCGTCCCCGGCTCCGTGTCCAGCCCCGCCTCCAGCAGCTTCGCCAGCAGGAAGTCGCCCAGCGAGGTGAGGTTGGGGTGGTCGAAGGCGATCTTCGCGGGCAGGGCGAGTCCGGTCAGGTCCGCGAGCTGGTTGCGCATCAGCACCGCGGTCAGCGAGTCGATGCCGATGTCCTGGAGCGGCACGTCGACGTCCACCGCCTCGGGCGAGGCGAAGCCCAGGGTCTTGGCCACCTCCTCACGGACCACACCGAGCACCACGGCCGGGTACTCCTCCGGCGTGGCCTCGCCCAGCAGCTTGCGCAGGTCCGTACCGCCGCCGGCCCGGGCGCGGTTGCCGGCGTTGCCGCTGAGCAGCGCGCGGTACAGCGGCGGTACGCCGCCGCGGTTCTCGAAGTAGTGCTGTACGCGGTTCAGGTCCAGCGCGGCGGCCATGGTCAGGGCGCGGCCGCTCCTGGCGGCGAGTTCGAAGAGCTCCAGGCCCTCGTCCGGCGCCAGCCGGTCCAGGCCGAGCTGGGCGAAGCGGGCCCGGTCGAACTCGCTGAGCCCGGCGGCCATGCCCTCGCCCTCCCAGGGGCCGAAGGCCACCGAGGTGGCGGGCAGGCCCCTGGCCCGGCGCAGGTGGGCGAGCGCGTCCAGGAAGGCGTTGGCGGCGGCGTAGTTGCCCTGGCCGGGTGCTCCCATGACGCTGGCGATGGAGGAGAACATCACGAAGAAGTCCAGCTCCATGTCCTGGGTCAGCTCGTGGAGGTGCCACAGGCCGTCCACCTTGGGCTGGAAGACCGCGTCGAACCGCTCCGGTGTCAGGTCCGTCAGCGCGCCGTCGTCCAGCACACCCGCCGCGTGCACCACGCCGCGGAGCGGGCGCTCGTCGCCGAACAGGGCCAGCACGGCGGCGACGTCGTCGCGGTCGGCCGCGTCGCAGGCCACCACGGTGGCCGTGGCGCCCAGCTCGGCCAGCTCCTCCACCAGGGACTGCGCGCCGGGGGTCGCCATTCCGCGGCGGGAGGTCAGCACCAGGTCGCGTACGCCGTGGGCGCCGGCCAGCCACCTGGCCACGCGCCGGCCGAGGTCGCCGGCGCCGCCGGAGACGAGCACCGCGCCGTCCGGCCGGACGAACTGCCGCGGCCGGGCCGGGACCAGCACCACCTTGCCCACGTGCCGCGCCTGGGCGATGAAGCGCAGGCCGTCGGAGGTGTGGGTCATGGGGAAGGTCCGCAGTGGCAGCGGCGCCAGCTTGCCCTGTGTGAACAGCTCGGCGATGGAGAGCAGCATCCGCTGGATGAGGTCCGGTCCCGCCTCGGGCAGGTTGTAGACGGTGTAGGTCACGCCCGGGTGGCTCTGGTCGATGGCGGCTTGTTCGCGCACATCGATCTTGCCCATCTCCAGGAACCGTCCGCCGCTGCCCAGCATGCCCAGGCTGGCGTCGATGAACTCGGTGGCCAGGGAGTTCAGCACCACGTCGAAGCTACCGCCGGCTTCCCTGCCGAAGTGCTCCACGAAGTCCAGATCGCGGGAGGAGGCCAGATGGGCGTCGTCCAGGCCGAGCTCCCGCAGCGCGGACCACTTGGCCTTGCCGGCGGTGCCGTAGACCTCGGCGCCGTGGAGCCGCGCCAGCTGCACCGCCGCCATGCCCACGCCACCGGCGGCGGCGTGGATCAGCACCCGTTCACCCGGTTGCAGGGCGCCCAGTTCGTGCAGGCCGTACCAGGCGGTGAGGAAGGTCATCGGGATGGTGGCGGCCTCCTCGAAGCCGAGGTGCTCCGGCATGCGCACCACCTGGCGCGCGTCCGTGACGACCTCGGAGGCGAAGGAGCCGCGGGCCAGGCCCAGCACGGCGTCGCCCACCTTCAGCTGGTCGACGCTGCCGCCGACCTCGGTGACCACACCGGCGAACTCCAGCCCGAACGCGGGGATCTCCACCATGCCCAGGGCGTTGAGCACGTCGAGGAAGTTCACCCCGGCGGCCCGCACCTCGGCCCTGATCTCGCCCGGTGCGAGTGCCCGCTCGGGCAGGGGCCTGACCGTCAGCGGCTCGTCCAGGCGGCCCTTGGCGGTGATCTCCAGCTGCCAGCGGCCGTCGGCCGGGAGCTCCAGGTCCTGGGCCGAGCCCACCCGCAGCAGCTGCGGCACCAGCACCTCGCCGTGGCGCAGGGCGCACTCCGGTTCGGCCTCCAGCATGAGCGCGGCGGGGAGGGCCTTGCGGTCCGCCTCCCCCTCGCCGAGGTCGATCAGGCGCAGGTTCAGTTCGGGGTGCTCGTTGCGCGCGGTCCGCACCAGGCCCCACAGCGGGCCGGCGCCCAGCCCGGTCACCATGTCGTCGGCGCCGGTGCCCACCGCGTGGCGGGTGACCCAGACCAGCGGGGTGCGGAACTCCGTGGCCACCGCTTCCTGGAGCTGTTCCAGTGCCCTGGCGGCGAACGCGTGGGCCTGGGAGGGCACCGCCGCGTCGGAGTCCCACAGGCAGACCAGGCCGTCCAGGTCTTCGGCGTCCTCCAGGTCCCGGACCTTGATCACCTGGATGCCGGCCCGGGCCAGCAGGGTCTTCGCCTCCCGCGCCCACGGCACGTCCCCGGCCGGCGTCATCAGGCCCCAGGAGCCGCCCAGTTCGACGTTCTCGGTGTCGGCCTGGCGCCAGTCGACGTGGAACTGGAAGCGGTCCACCCCGGCCGCGGCCAGGCGGCGCAGCACGGCGCGGTCGACCCGTCGTGCGTGGAGGCGGTGCAGCCGGCCGACCGGGGTGCCGTCGCCGTCGTGGATGTCGAGGGAGGCCCAGAACTCGCCGTCGCCCAGCTCGAAGTCGGCGACCCGGACCCAGATCTCCGCCAGACCCTTCACCCGCAGCGACAGGCGCTCGGCCTCGAACGGCACGAAGAGGTCGTCGCCGGTCCGGTTCTGCAGCCGCTGCGTCAGCAGCAGCGAGTGCATGGCCGAGTCCAGCAGGGCCGGGTGCAGGACGTAGCCGGCGGCGGACTGCTCCGCGCTCTCCGGCAGCGCGGCCCTGGCCCACACCTCCCCGCCCACGTGCCAGGCCTCCTTGATGCCCTGGAAGGTCGGTCCGTAGCCGTAGCCCAGGGCGTCCAGGTCGCGGTAGAGGGCGGACGCGTCGAGGGGCTCGGCGCCCCGGGGCGGCACGGGCACCGCGGCGCCGGTGCCGGTGCCGGCTCCCTCGGCGGGCGTGATCCGGCCCTCGGCGTGCAGCTGCCAGGCGCCGTCCTCCCCCTCGGGCGCGCTGTAGACCTGGACGGGACGGGTCTCACCCATCGCCGGGCCCACGGTGACCTGCATCCGCACCGGCGTGTCGGAGGCGAGGACCAGCGGCGAGGCGATGACCACGTCCGACAGGTCCCACTCGCCCTCGTGGGCCGCGTCGCCCGCCGCCCGCATGGCCTCGAAGAACGCCGTGCCCGGCATCAGGACGGCGTCCATCACCCGGTGCTCCTGCACCCACACCGGCTGGTCGGCCGCCACCACGTTGGTGAACAGCGACAGCTCGGTGCCGGCGATCCCCACGCCGCCGCCGAGGAGCGCGTGGCCGGTGGGGTCCAGCCCGGCGCCGACCTCGCGGGTGAGCGGCGGCTCGAACCAGAACCGCTCCCGCTGGAAGGCGTACGTCGGCAGGGCCACCCGGTCGCCGCCGAAGGGCGCGAAGTAGCCGGCCCAGTCGACCGCGACGCCCCGCACGTGCAGCTCGGCCAGGCTCCGCTGGACGACGGCGGCGCCGTTCTTGCCCGGGGTGCAGGACGGCACCCAGGACACCGGCCCCTCGTCGGCCAGGCAGGACGCCCCCAGGCCGGACAGCACCGGCTGCGGGCCGAGTTCCAGGAAGGTGTTGGCGCCCGCGCGGCGCAGGCTGCGCATGCCGTCGCCGAAGCGGACCGCGTGCCGCACCTGGCGGACCCAGTAGCCGGGCCGCTCCAGTTCGCCCGGCGCGGCGAGCTCGCCGGTGAGGCTGCTGACCAGGGGGATCTGCGGAGGGCGGAAGCGGACGGTCTCCGCCACGGCTCCGAACTCGGCGAGCATGCCGTCCATGTGGTGCGAGTGGAAGGCGTGCGACACCGTCAGCCGCTTGGCCTTGCGGCCCAGCTCCGTGAAGTGGGCGATGATCGCTTCGACGGCTTCGGTGTCACCGGAGAGCACGGTCTGGGTGGGCGTGTTGAACCCGGCGACGTCCAGACCGCCGCGCAAACCGAGGGCCTCGACGGCGGCTTCCGCCTCCTCGCCGCCGACTTCCAGCGACACCATGGCGCCGCGGGCGGGCAGCGCCTGCATCAGGCGGCCGCGGGCCTCGACCAGCCGGCATGCGTCGTCCAGGTCGAAGACCCCGGCCACGTGGGCGGCGGCGAGCTCGCCGATGCTGTGGCCGAGCAGCAGCTCCGGCCGCACACCCCAGCTCTCCCACAGCCGCCACAGCGCCACCTCCAGGGCGAACAGGGCCGGCTGGGTGAAGTCGGTGCGGTGCAGCAGCGCCGCGTCCTCGCTGTCCGGATCGGCCCACATCACCTGGAGCAGCGGCTTCTCCAGTCCGGTGAAGCGGGCGGCGGCCTCGTCCAGCGCCTCGCGGAAGACGGGGTGGACGTCGTAGACGTCCTTGCCCATGCCCGGGAGCTGGCTGCCCTGGCCGGTGAGGAGCAGGGCCAGCCGGGGCTCCTCGGTGTGGCTCCCGGTGCCCACCGACTCGGCGGGCACTTCCCCGGTGCGGGCGTAGGAGGCCAGCTTGTCGAGGAGTTCGGCCTTGTCCTTGACGGAGAGCACCAGCCGGCGGCGGAAGTGGCTGCGGGTGGTCGCCAGGGAGCGGGCCACGTCACCGAGGCGGTCCTGGATGTTCATGCCCATGTGCAGGTGCAGGTTCTCCACCTGCTGGCGCAGGGCGGCGTCGGTGTGGCCGGACACCACGAACGGCACCGTGGCCGGCAGCGGCGCCGGCGTGCCCTCCTCGGCGTCCTCGGCGGCGGGCCGCGGCGGCTCCTCGACGATCACGTGGGCGTTGGTGCCGCCGATGCCGAACGAGCTGACGCCCGCGCGGCGCGGCGTCTCCTTCGCCGGCCATGGGCGCTGCTCCCGGACCAGCTCCATGCCGGCGCCCTTCCAGTCCACGGCGGGGGTGGGCTCGGCGACGTGCAGGGTCCGGGGAAGTGTGTCGTGGCGCATGGCCAGTACGACCTTCAGCACGCCGGCCAGACCGGCGGCGGCCTGGGTGTGGCCGAGGTTGGACTTGGCCGAGCCGACCCACAGCGGCGTCTCGTGCGAGTGGCTGCCGCCGAAGACCTCCGCGAGCGCGGTGCCCTCGATGGGGTCGCCGAGCTTGGTGCCGGTGCCGTGCGCCTCCAGGTAGTCGATGTCGTCCGGCTGGAGTCCGGAGGTGGCGAGGGCGGCGCGGATGACCCGCTGCTGGGCGGGGCCGCTGGGGGTGGTCAGGCTGGCGCTGTGGCCGTCGTGGTTGACGGCGGTGCCGCGCAGCACGGCCAGGATGGGGTCGCCGTCGCGCTGGGCGTCGGACAGCCGCTTCAGCACCACCGCGGCGGAGCCCTCGCTCCAGCCGGTGCCGTCGGTGTCGGAGGAGAACGAGCGGCAGCGGCCGTCCGCCGACATGCCGCGCAGGCGGCTGAACTCGACGTGCAGTTCGGGGGTGAGCATCAGGCTGACCCCGGCCGACACCGCGAGGTCGCATTCGCCGTTGCGCAGCGCGTTGCAGGCCAGGTGGGTGGTGACCAGGGAGGAGGAGCACGCCGTGTCCAGAGTGAGGGTCGGTCCCTCCAGGCCGAACACGTACGACACCCGGCCGGACATGGTGCCGCCCGCGGAACCCGGGCCCACGTAGCCGTCGAGGTCGGTCAGTCCGCCGGCCATGGTGAGGCCGTACTCGTGGTAAGCCGAGCTCTTCCCGACGCCGATGAACGCGCCGGTCTGGCTGCCGCGCAGCCGGTCCATGGTGTAGCCGGCGCGTTCGAAGGCCTCCCAGGTGGTCTCCAGCACCATGCGCTGCATGGGGTCGAGCGACCGGGCCTCACGCGGCGAGATGCCGAAGAAGGGGGCGTCGAAGAGGTCGATGGGGGCGACGAACCCGCCCCGGCTGCAGTACGAGGTGCCGGGCACCTCGGGGTCGGGGTCGTACAGGGCCTCGGCGTCCCAGCGGTCCTTCGGGACCTCGACGATCCCGTCTCCGCCGCGCTCCAGCAGCTCCCAGTACTCCTCCGGGGTGTTGGCGTCGCCGGGGAGCCGGCAGGCCATGCCGATGATGGCCACGGGCTCGTCCTGGACGGCGCGGCGGCGTTCGGGCACGGCTTGCCGGCTGGTCCCGGTGCCGCCGGCCAGGTAGGCGGCCAGCGTCTTGACGGTGAAGTGCTCGAAGAGCTTGGCCCCGAAGAGGGGGCGTCCCAGCAGTTCCTCCAGCCGTGTCTGCACCCGGACGACCCGCAGCGAGGTGCCGCCGATCTCGAAGAAGTTCTCGTTGACGCCGATCCGGTCGTGGCCGAGCACGTCCGCCCAGATGGCCATGATGTCCCGCTCCAGCTCGGTGGCGGGCTTGGCAGTGGCGTCGACCTCCACCACGGGGTCCGGCAGGGCCCTCTCGTCGATCTTGCCGTTCGGGGTGAGTGGAAGCTCGTCCAGCTCCACGATGAAGGCCGGCACCATGTACTCCGGCAGCCGCTCGGCCAGCCAGGGGCGCAGCACGCGGTGCAGCGGGGTCCTGGGCGGTTCGCCGACCGCGGGTGTGTTGGCGTATCCGCCGGGAGCGTCGCGGTCCGGCGCCTCGGTGGGCTGCGGGCTGAGGTCGGGGGTCTGGCCGGGCCGCCAGAACAGGGCGTCGCACCGCCAGGTGCCGCCGGAGCGGCTGGGCAGCAGAGCCATCTCCAGGCCCGCCTCGTCGGCGAGGTCGGCGAGGTCGGTGGGGTCGGTCCAGGACTCGGGCACGTCCGGGGTGCCGGCGCCCGTGGTCTCCAGGGCCGCGGCGACCCGGCCGCACACCTGGCCCAGCCGCCCGTTGGGGATGCCGTTCAGGCGGAGCGGGCGGTCGGTGACGGACTCCAGCTCGGCGCGGAGCGCGGCCGGGTCGAGGCCGTCCGCCTGCCAGTCCTTCTCCGCCGCCGGGGTGGCGGGCGGGGCGTCTTCGCCGATGTGCAGGGTGACGTCGTAGCGGTAGCGCGTCATCTCGTTGACGTAGCGGCCGTCGCGCAGGGTGATGTCGACGCGGCTGATCTGCGGGAACCGCTGCGGCAGGTCGGCGAAGTAGTCGCGGCTGAGCACCAGTTCGCGCTCCGCGCGCATCCCGCTCCGGGTGCGGCGGGCGAGTTCCTCGGCGGATATCCCGCCGGCCTCCCCGTCCGCGCGGAAGTGCGCCACGTCGGCGTGGAAGACGTCCAGCAGCGACAGGTCGCGTACGTCGCCGAGGAACACCCGCCCCCGGGTGACCGCCCGGGTCGCCCACTCCAGCACCGAGGTCAGGTAGTCGACGTCGGGGAAGTACTGGGCCACCGAGTTGAGGACCACGGTGTCGAAGGCGCCCTCGGCGACCTCGGGGAGTGCGTGGGCGGGGCGCTGCTCGCAGGTCACGTGCGGCAGGGAGGCCAGGTGCCGGCGGGTCATCTCGACGGCCGCGGCGGAGGTGTCCACGGCGTGGTAGCTGCGGCAGTGCGGGGCCAGGCTGAACAGCATCAGGCCGCTGCCGGAGCCGATCTCGAAGACGTTCTCCGGCGCGTGGGCGAGGATGCGGCGGACGGAGCTCCGCTGCCAGTCGCGCATCTCCTCCTCGGTGAAGGGGAGTCCGTCGTAGCTGTTGCGCCAGCCCGCCAGGTTGAACGTGGCGTCGGCGGTGACGGGGTCGTCGCCGGTGCCGGGAGCGGAGGGAGCCGGGCCGGTTCCGGCCTCGTAGGCGCGGTCCCAGGCGGCGGCCCACTCGGCGAGGGCGACGCTCTGGTCCTCGGGGGCGGGGGCCGGATCGACGGCCGCGGCCGTCTCGCGGACGCAGTAGGCGACCAGCTGCTCGTCGCGGCCGACCACCACGGCGCGGCGGACCGCCTCGTGGCGGCTGACGGCCGCCTCGACGTCGGCCGGTTCGATGCGGTGGCCGCGCAGTTTGACCTGGCGGTCGTTGCGTCCCAGCAGGGTCAGCCGGCCGGGCTCGGCGAAGCGGGCCAGGTCGCCGGTCCGGTAGAGGGTGCCGGGGTGGAAGGGGTTGGCGGCGAAGCGGAGCCGCGTCTGTTCGGGGTCGTTGCGGTAGCCGCGGGCCACTCCGGCGCCGCCGATGCACAGCTCTCCGGGGAAGCCGAGCGGCACCGGCGACAGGTTCTCGTCGAGGACGTAGACCCGGGTGCGGTCGATCGGGCCGCCGATGAGGATGTGCTCCTCCTCGTCCCGGGCCGCCACCTCCCAGACGGTGGACCACACCGTGGTCTCGGTGGGGCCGTACATGTTCCACACCGAGGCGGGGGCCGCGGTGGCGAGCAGCCGGTCCGCCAGGTCGCGGGGCAGCGCCTCACCGCCGCAGAGGACCTTCCGCAGCGTGGGGGTGCCGCGCCAGCCGCCGTCCAGCAGCAGCTGCCAGGTGGCGGGGGTGCCCTGCACCATGGTGATCGCGTGCCGCTCCATCAGCCCGCTCAGGGCCTTGGCGTCCAGGGTCTCCTGGGGCTGGGCGATGACCGTGGTCGCGCCGCAGAGCAGCGGTAGGAACAGCTCCAGCACGGAGATGTCGAAGGACACGGTGGTGACCGCCAGCAGCCGGTCGGTGGCGGCGCAGCCCGGCCGTTCGCGCATGGCGGCCAGGAAGTTGCCCAGTGCCCCGTGGGTGATCTCGACCCCCTTGGGGCGGCCGGTCGAGCCCGAGGTGTAGATGACGTAGGCCAGGTCGTCGGCGCCCACCTCGACCGCGAGGTCCCCGTCGGCGCTCGGCTCGGCGCCCGGGTGGACACTCACGCAGCGGGTGTCCCAGGCGGCGAGCGCGACGGGCGTGGCGGCGGGGGTGACGATGAGCCTGGGATCGGCGTCGTCGATCATCTGCCGGATGCGTTCGGCCGGGAACCTGGGGTCGACGGGCACATAGGCGGCGCCCGTCTTCATGACCGCCAGCAGGGCCACGACCAGGTCGATCGAGCGGTCCAGGGCCACGCCGACCAGGTCGCCGGGCCCCACGCCCCGGCCGGTCAGCGCGTGCGCGAGGCGGTTGGCGCGGGCGTTGAGCTCGGCGTAGGTCAGGCTGGTGTCCGCGCAGACCAGTGCGGTGTCCTCGGCATGGCGGTGCGCGGCCTGTTCGAAGAGCCGGTACAGGCCCTGCTCGGGGAGATCGGTGGTGGCGCCGGCCGTGTCGTTGAACTCCTCCACGAGGTAACCGCGTTCGTCCGCGGTGAGGAGGTCGACGGCGGCCGGAAGCTGTTCCGCGGCGGAGCGGAGCCGGTCGCACCACGCGGTGAACTGGTCGGCCAGCCGGGTGACGTCGCGGGCCGCCAGGCGCGTGGCGTCGTGGTGGAAGGCGACGAGCGCACCGTCCTCGGCGCCGTCCTGCCGGATGTGGAGTTCCAGTTTCGGACGGTCGCCGTCCTGCCCGCCGGGGGCGTGGCCGGCGGCGTCGCGGGGGCCCCACGAGATCAGCACGTCCGGTGTCAGCGCGCCGCTGTGCCGGCGTTCCCGGAGCGCCTCGTCCCGGCCGACGGCGTCGCGGCGGATCCATCCCCGCTCCTGGCCGCGGGTGAACTCCTCCCGCACCGCCCGCAGGTTCTCCGAGACCGTCGCGTCGGCGTCCACCCGGCACGGCAGCGGCAGCCAGGCGGCGAACAGGTCCCGGTGCGCGGCGTCGACACCCTCGCGGGGGGCCGCCATCGCGAGGTGGACCTCCCGCCGGCCGCTCGCCCGGCTCAGGAAGACAGCCAGCGCACCGGCCAGCCGGGCGGCGGCGGCCGCGGAGGCGTCCAGCCCGCCGTCGTCGCCGTCCTGGCCCGGGACGTGGCATCGCACGAGGACGGGCTCCGGCTGCTGTCCGCTCCGGGCGCTCTCGGTCCCGGCCTCCGGAAGGGGCTGCGGGTAGGGCAGGCGGTAGGGGTGGTCGCCGCTCCCGATCAGGCGCTTTCGCCACCGGGCGGCGGCCTTGGAGGCTCTGACGCCCGCATCGGTGAGGCGCGCGCTCGCGTCCTCGGCGGGGACGTCCAGGATCGTGCCCGGCCGGATCCCGTGGGCCTCCGCGACGGCGCCGGCGGACCGTTCCTCGCCCTCCAGGGTGCACAGCCGGGTCAGCGCGACGCTTCCGGCGCCGGTGGCCACCCGCAGGCCCGTCGTGTCGTCGCAGGAGAGGACCGTACCGGGCGCGGCGGTGCCGTCCGCGGGCGCGGCGGTGCCGGCCTGGCAGTGAGCTCCCCGGATGGCGTAGAAGTGCCCGTCGAGGCGGACCTTGGGCCATACCAACGGGCTTGCGAACGGGCCGTAGTCGGTGGCTCGGACCAGGGCGGCGATGCGCTCGGCCGGAAGGGCCCAGTCGACCAGTCCCTCGGCGGCGAACTGGGTGTGCCGTGAGAAGTAGCGGCGCGTCGCGGAGTCCTGGGGCGTCGAGGTCTCGCGGCCCTCCGCGATCGCGTCGATCAGTCCGGCCAGGCTGCCGACGGCCGCCTCGTCGCACTTCAGGCCCAGGGACAGCGCGGTGTCCTCGGGCTCGATCGCCACCGGCACCCGCCCCAGCACCTCACCGCCGTCGACCACCTCGGCCATGCGGTGCCAGGTGATGCCGTACTCCCGTGCCCCGTCGGCGATGGCCCAGGAGGGTGTGTGCAGGCCCGAGTACTCGGGCAGCGGGCCGTAGTGGTAGTTGACGGCGGCCCGTGTCGCGCAGCCCAGCAGCGCTTCCGGTACCACCGCGTAGTTGCCGACGCTCAGCAGGAGGTCGCAGGTCAGTCGCGGTGCGAGTGCCACGGCCTCGGCGAGCTCGTGGTGCGGGACACCCGCCTTGACCGCCCACGACTTGGCGGTGGCGTCACCGGTGACCACGGCCGCGATCCGGTGCCCCTTCGCCATGAGTACCTCGCCGCAGCGCGCGAGTACGCTCCCGCTACCGATCAGGACGGAACTCAAAGAAGTCAATGCCGTGTCTCCCCGTGATGACCCGCGGCGCGTCCGGTGAGCGCCACCCGTCCCGGGGCAGGGGAAACGGCGCCCATGGCGGCCCGGTAAGGGCCCGCAGGTGCCGGAACCAAGCGCGCACCCGGGGTCGGTCCCCCGTGCACGCGTGCCGATCCCCCCGAGATCGAGCGGCGGCTGCCTCACGGGCAGTCGGGCAAGCGGCTGCGCCGTGAGTCGTCCGCGCTGTCAGGATTGCAAGTACGCCAGGTGCTGAACTGCCGAGCTGCGCAAGTGCTGTCGTGCGGAAAGGCTGTCCTGCGGAACGTGCGGTGGTACGGGGCCGCGAGCGATCCGCTGTCGCGCGATGGGGACGGGGCAGTATCGACCCCCGCCTTTGTGCCGGTTCCTCCCCAGGCGCCCCGCCCCATCATTGGCCTGCCGCGATAGCCACCGCAAGGCATGGTGGCAAAGATCTTCGAGTGAATGCCGAGTGATGGTCATCACATGTACTGATCACACAATTCGCCCCGTCTCCGACGGGGTCGGCGGCACACTTGCATCGGCTGCATCGCTTCAACCAGCCGCTCCGCGCAACGAGTTGGGCCAGACGAGTTCGACGACGCACACGAGCTGAGGGGACCGGCATGCCCGACGAGTCGGCTGAGCGCACGGACACCACGCGGGAGGTCGACCCGGCCCGTGTCCTCGCGCTGTGCAGCGGCGCGAGCTTCATGGCCTTCCTCGATCTCTCGATCATCAGCATCGCCTTTCCGGACGTCCAGGACGACTTCCCGGGCACCTCGCTCAACACCCTGACGTGGGTCATCAGCGGCTACACGATCCTGCTGGCGGCCGTGCTCACGCCCGCCGGAAGGATCGCCGACAGCCTCGGCCGGCGCACCGTCTTCCTCTGGTCGCTGGCCGCCTTCACCGCCGCCTCGCTCGTCTGCGCCGCGGCGCCGTCCGTCTGGTGGCTCATCGTGGCGCGGTTCGTCCAGGGCGCGGCGGCCGGCGGCATGATCCCCGCCGCGCTGGGCCTGATCCTCGCGACGACACCTCGGGAGCGCATCCCCAGAGCGGTCGGCACCTGGTCCGCGGTGGCGGGATTCTCCGCCGTCATCGGACCGGCAGCCGGCGGGCTGCTGCTGCGCGCCTTCGGCTGGCGCTCGGTGTTCTACATCAACCTCCCGCTGTGCGGCGCGATGCTGGTCGCCGCCGTGGTGATGCTGCCGCGGGGGCGGCTGCGCGGCACCGGGGACCGGTTGCCGGACGCGGTGGGCAGCGTGGCGCTCGCCCTGGGCATCGGCGGTGTGGTCAGCGCGCTCACCGAGGGGGACACCTGGGGCTGGGGGGATGTCCGCACCATCGGACTCGGGCTGGCCGGGCTCGCGCTCGTCGCCGTGACCGTGCTGCGCTCGCGCACGCATCCGGCGCCGGCCCTGGAGATGGCGGTGTGGCGCAGCCCCGTCTTCCGGACCGCCAACCTCGGCCTCGGCATGCTGAACATGACGATGTTCGCGTGGATGCTGGCCGCCCCGCTGTTCGCCGCCGACATCTGGCACTGGTCGGTCCTGCAGACGGCGGGCGCCCTGAGCATCGGGGCCGTGTCCTCGATGGTCGGCTCGCTGGCCGCCGGACGGCTCACCCGACCGTCGGCCCAGGTGAAGGTGACGGTCCTGGGCGCGCTGTCCTTCACGGCCAGCAACGCCATCTGGGCGTCCGACCTCTTCGGCCCGACGCCCAACTTCCTGGGCGGCTGGCTGCCGGCCGCGATACTCGGTGGCGGCGGCCTCGGCCTCGCCATCACCTGCCTGTCGTCGCTGGCCGCCGGGACGGTGCCCCCGCAGAAGTTCGCGGGCGGCCTCGGCATGACCCTGACGGTACGGCAGGTGGGCGGTGCGGTCGGCGTCGCCGGATTCGCCTCCATCATGGCGTCGGGGTCGGCCGGCGTCTCCTCCTACCATCACGTCTATGTCGCCGCGATGGCCGTCAACATCGTGTGCGCGGCCGTGGTGTGCACGATGCTCGCCATGCTGCGGCCGAAGCCCGCACCGGCACAGGGCGTCTGAGGACCGGGCCACGCCCTCACCGTGACCGACCGCCCCCGTGCGTCACCCGGCCCACCGGATGACGCACGGTCCCCCGGGCGCGGCCGCCCTGGGCCGCCCCCGGGGGACCGTGTCGTTCCCGCGGTTCCGGGCCGCGTGGCCGCGACCGGCCGTCAGGCGGACGGCACGCGGATCAGCAGGGCGTCGCCCTGCCCGCCACCGCCGCACAGCGCCGCCGCGCCGAGACCGCCGCCGCGGCGGCGCAGCTCATAGGCGAGGTGGACGATGAGCCGGGCACCGGAGGCGCCGATCGGGTGGCCGAGTGCGATGGCTCCGCCGTCGACGTTCACGATCTCCGGGCTGATGCCCAGCTGCTCGGTGGAGACGATGCCGACGGCGGAGAACGCCTCGTTGATCTCCACCAGGTCCAGGTCGGACGGGTCCAGCTTGGCCTTGGTCAGCGCCGCCCTGATCGCGTTCGACGGCTGCTCGTGCAGGCTCGCGTCCGGCCCGGCCACCACGCCGTGGGCGCCGATCTCCGCGATCCACGGCAGGCCCAGCTCCTCGGCCTTGGCCTTGCTCGCCACCACCACGGCCGCGGCGCCGTCGGAGATCTGGGAGGCCGTCCCCGCCGTGATGGTGCCGTCGGCGCTGTACACCGGACGGAGCTTCGCCAGGACCTCCGTCGTGGTGTCGGGACGCACGCCCTCATCGGCGTCGCACACCACCGGGTCGCCCTTGCGCTGCGGGACCGTCACCGGCGCCATCTCCTCGGCGAACCGCCCGGCGGCCGCCGCGGCGGCGGCCCGCTGGTGCGAGGCCGCGGCGAAGGCGTCCTGCTTCTCCCGGGTCACCCCGGCGTAGCGGCTGTTGTACTTCTCGGTGGAGACACCCATGCCCACCTGGTCGAAGGGGCAGAACAGACCGTCGTGGACCATGTGGTCGATCAGCGGTACGTCACCGGCCTTGAAGCCCGCGCGCGACTTGGGGAGCACGTGCGGCGCCTGCGACATGGACTCCTGACCGCCCGCCACCACCAGGTCGAACTCGCCGGCCCTGATCAGCTGGTCGGCCAGCGCGATGGCGTCGACCCCGGAGAGGCACACCTTGTTGACGGTCAGCGCCGGGACGCTCATCGGGATTCCGGCGGCCACCGCGGCCTGGCGGGCCGGGATCTGGCCGGCGCCCGCGGTGAGCACCTGCCCCATGATCGTGTACTCCACCTGCTCGGGCGCCACCCCCGCCTTCTCCAGAGCCGCCTTGATCGCGATGCCCCCGAGCTGGGCGCCGGAGAAGTCCTTCAGAGCCCCGAGCAGGCGACCGGTGGGGGTACGGGCCCCAGCCAGGATGACGGATCCGGACACGATGTCCTCCGTGGGTAGAAGTTGTGGACCACAACACGGCTACATTACCCACGAGTTGAACCGGGAAAGTGCGGCCTTCGGCGGTGTGAGCGATGGCACAGCCGTTCGGAGGCGTCCCGGCATCGCGCCGCCGGGAACGGCCCGTCGCCCGCTACGGTCACGTGCCGGGGGCGGTCCGGCACAGCTCCTGATCCACGAGTGTGCGCATGGCCTGCTGCGTGTCCCGGCCGCCGTCACTGGTGACGTACACCGATACGCTCCGGGCCCCGTCCGGGCTGACGCCGACCCAGGTGCGATAGCCGAGCAGCTCCCCGAAGTGACCGAAGTAGCTGCCGCCGCAGGACAGCGGGATCTCGCCCAGACCGAGCCCGTACCGCACGCCCAGCGCGGGCGCGGGCGTGGTGGTCGTCATCTCGCCGAGCCGCGCGGGATCCAGCAGATCGCCGCCGAGCAGTGCGCTGTAGAACCGGTTCAGGTCGTGTGTGGTGCTGATGATCGAGCCGGAGCCGACGGCCATGCTCGGGTTGAGCGCCGTGACGTCGACGCTGGTGCCGGTACCGAACGCGGTGTAGCCCCGGGCGTGCGGGCCCGGGATGAACGGGAAGGCGCGGGGCGCACTGGTGCCCTCCAGGCCCAGCGGGCGGATGATCCGCTTGTCCACCTCGTCCGCCCAGCTCCGGCCGGTGACCTCGTGAATGATCATCGCGGCGAGGACGTAGTTGGTGTTCGAGTACGACCAGTCGGCGCCCGGGGAGAAGTCGGGCGACCGCTGCTGCGCCAGCCGCACCAGTTCCTCGGGGGTGTAGGTGCGGAACCGCTCGGACCGGTAGCCGTCCGCGCTGTTCAACGCGGGTATCTCCGGCAGCATGTCAGGAATGCCGCTGGTGTGCTGCAGCAGCTGCCGCACCGTGATCCGGCTGCCGTCGTTGCCGTTGTCCCGGACCACTCCGGGCAGCCATCGTTCGACGGTGTCCTCCAGGGACAACCTCCCCTCGTCGACGAGTTGCAGCACGACCGTGGCGGTGAAGGTCTTGGTGGCACTGCCGATCCGGAACCTGCCGTCGTGCGGCATCGGCCTCCCGGTGCCCGGCCCGGCCGTCCCGGCACGCGCGCTGTCATGTGCGGCCGGTGACGTCACCTCGGCGAACACACCGACGGCCCCGGTGGCGTGGATCGCGTTCACGCGCTGTTGCAGCGGGCCTGCCTGCCGCGGCTCGGCCGCCGCCGTCGGCCCGGTCGACGCGGCGAGGAGGACCGCGCCCAGGCTGGTCAGCACGGGCAGGCCTCGTCGACGCCGTCCACGCACACTCATGTGATCTCTCCTCCGCCCGGGTCACCCACACGCGGGGGACCCCTCCGACCGTGGCCCCGGGGAGGGTTCACCCGGAGCCGGTGACCGGAAGCCATCCCATCAGCGGAGCGGGGGCCGGCCCCATCCGGCTTTCCCCCTGATGTTCCGGTGGGCCGGCCTCAGTGCGGTACCGGGGGTTGTCCCCCGTGGGGCACTGAGGCTCCCCCTCCCCCGGGCTCGACAGGACGGGCCGTCCACGGAACGGGAACAGCTCCGATGGATACGCCGCCGTGCGACCGCGGGCACAGGGAGGCGGCGCAGGTCTGTCCGGTGCGAGTCGATGTGTCGGTCCCTCCGTCGGGCCGTGCCCGACGGAGGGACCGATCGTCCGGCGGCGTCCAGGCCGGTGAACAGGTACCGGCCGGACCGGCACGCGTTCGCGGTCCGACAACGGCGCCAGGGGGCGGCCGTGCCGGTCGGCGTCGCCGGCACGGCCGCCTCGTCGGGTCCCGGGGGCCGTCGCTCCGCACCAGCGGCAGCTCTCAGAGTGCCGACCGGCTCTCGCGGGTTCTCACTGACCGGCCCAGCGCCGGAGTGTCTCCGTCGCGGCGTTCTTCTCCTCGGCCGGGAGTGCGGCGATCCGGGCGCCGTGGTTGGCACCCGGCACCACGTACTTGTACGAATCGCGCTTGCTCGGCGTGAACTGCTCCGCGCTCCACGGGTCGTTCTGTCCGTAGACGAAGAGCATGCGCTGCGAGTCGTGCCTCACCCACTTGTCCACGTCGTGCATCGCCTTGCCGCTGTACCTGGTGCGCATGTCGGCGGGCAGGACGGAGTTGGGCTGGTAGATGTCCGGGTGGTTGCGCACGCCCTTGAGGTGTTTGAACGCGAGGTCCGCCCAGCCGAGCTGCGCGGCGGCCTGCCGGTAGTAGGGGCCCGAGCTGTTGGCGCCGAGGGTGCTGTCCTCGTAGATGGACAGGCCGTGGTCGAGCGACCAGGTGTACAGGTCGTCGTCGGAGACCGTGCCGGCGTCCGGGACGGTGTCGCACTGGGAGGCCGATCCCGACTGCCAGAAGTTCCACACCTGGTCGAGGACGGCGAACTCGTAGGCCCGGTCGGTGGTGCCGAGGGTGTTGGTGAAGGTGTAGCCCTTCTCCTTCGCCGTCGCCTCGAACTTGGGCAGCAGGGTGTCGCGGCGGACGAGCATCTCGCGCTGCACGGCGTTCAGCGCGTCGCGGCACTCCCGGGTGCCGACGGTACGGAAGAACCGCTCGTACCCGCGGTCGTCGGCGTTGACGGCGTCGTTCGGGGCGACGTACGCGACGACACCGTCGAGGTCCTGCGGGTAGTAGCGGTAGTGGTAGGTGGCCGTCATGCCGCCCTTGCTGCCTCCGGTGGCGAGCCACTTGGAGCCCTTGTCGTACAGCGGACGGACCGCTTCGACGATGGCGTGCTCGTCGCTCGCCTCCTGCCAGACGGTCATCTTGTCCCAGGGGGTGGGCCCGGCGGGGACGGACGGGCCGAAGAAGCGGTGCTCGACGCTGAGCTGGTTGGCGTCGAGGATCGTGGTGGGCTCCCGGGTGGAGTCGGACAGGCCGTAGCCGCCGGTGTAGAAGACCACGGGCTTGGCCGACGACTTGTGCCACAGGGTGAATCGCTGCTCGAACGTCCCCAGGCGCGGCTTCCGGTGGTCCACCGGCTGGGTGATGGTCAGCGAGTAGAGGGGGTGGCCGCCCTTGTCGGTGACCCCCGTGACGGTGACGCCGGGTATGGCACGCAGCCGGTCCTCGAAGGACGTGTGGGTCGTGGTGGCGGCCGTGGCCGGGGCCGCCGTGGCTGCGAGTGCCCCCGCGGCGAGAGCGGCGGACAGCAGGAGCCTGGGAACAGTGCGGATACGCAGCACGAATTGGCCTCCGAAGTCGGGTTTCGCACGCACCCTGCCGCATCCGGCCCGTCGCCAGTAATCCCAGAATTCCATAGCATCCATGCGTTATGGAAAGTTAGGGTGCACCGTGTGCAGCTCGAAATACGCCATCTGCGGGCGCTCAGTGCCATCGCGGAGCACGGCAGCATCACCCGTGCGGCAGCCGCGATCGGTGTCTCCCAGCCCGCGCTCACCGCTCAGTTGCGTCGCATCGAGGCGCTGCTCGGCGGCGAGGTGTTCACCCGGGGGCGGCACGGGGTGCGGTCGACGCCGTTCGGACAGTTCGTGCTCTCACGTACGCGGGCCGCGCTGAGCAACATCGACGACATCCTCAGCCGCATCCCGGTCGCCCCTTCCGAGCCGGTGGTGCGTTTCGGGGCCTACGAGAGCCAGTTGACCGTCGACGTCGAGGACCGGCTCACCGCGTTGCTGCCCGGCGTCCGTACCGAGCTCCAGGTGGCCTACTACACGGGGTTGCTGCTCGACCGCGTGTCCACCGGCCGGCTCGACGGCGCGCTGCTCGCCGACTACCCGGGCTTCGAACTGCGCCCACCGCCTCAGGTGCGGTACGCGGAAGTGGCCACGGAGCCCGTGATGGTGGCGCTGCCCTCGGCGCACCCCGCGGCAGCCGCCACGGAAGTGCGGCTCGCCGATCTCGCCGACGAGGACTGGGTACTGCCGCCGTCGGACGGCACCGGATGGCCCGAACACCTGGTGGAGGCGTGCGAGCGGGCCGGGTTCCGGCCGCGTGCCCGCTACCGCCTGGAGCAGACCGGTATGCGAGCGGCGGTGGTGTCCGCGGGCCGCGCGGTCTCCGCCTGCCAGTCCTCCTACCGCGTCGGCGACGGGGTGGTGGTGCGCCCGCTGGTGGGCGAACCGGTGCGGATGCGGCTGCTGCTGGTCTGGCACCGCGACGGCGCGCTCGCGGCACACGCGCCGGCGTTGGTGGAGGCGATCCGCGCGGTGCACCGGGAAGCGACGCGGGCGGCCGGGACGACGCGCTGATCGCTGCCGCCCCGGCCTGTCCGGCCAGGCCCGTTCCCCGGCCTCTGCGCCAGGGCGGGCCGGTGATCGTCGCCGGCCCGGCGTCCCGACCGGGCCTGGCCGGGGCCGGCCGGGTCGCTCTCAGCGGCGGCGGCGCCAGAAACCCCCCTGGCCGAGCGGGCGGGGCTCGACCCACCAGCCACCACTGGCCTTGATCACCAGCAGTCGCGGCCCTTCGGGCAGCGGTACGGTGCCGCGCCCCCGGTCCCATCTGCTGAACACGTGATCGCGCTTGCCGTTCGGCCGGACGGCCTCGATCTCGAAGTACCCTTCCCCGTCCTTGTCGCCCCGGTGCCTGATGGCGAGGTCGACGGCCTCCCCGGTGTGCGCCAGCACGTCCGGCCCGTGCCCCTCGAGGCGGCCGTCGAGCTCCCGGAGCGTGGACACCGGGCGTACCGAGACCGTCCAGTCGTCCCGCGTCTTCACATGCAGCCGCAGCGGAGCGTGGCCATGGTGATCCACCAGGGCCCGGCCGCGCACGTTCTCGATCCAGCTGAAGAAGACGGACTTGTCGTCGTGGTTGCGGTGGTCAAGGGTGGCGATCTCGAAGCTGCCGTCGCCCTCCTTGACCACGTCGACGACGACGAATCCGGCCGGCACCGGGACGTCGACCCGTACCACGTCCCGGCCGCTCCCCCGCTGCTCGAAAAGGGGGAACTCAGGCCCGAAATCGACCGGGAGGCCGTTCCCGGGCGCCGCGGGGGCACCGGCCGACGCGACGGCGGCCGCCTCCGGAACGGGCACCGGCACCGGCTGCGGGGCCGCCTCGGGAACGGGCACCGGAAGGGGCACCGGCACCGGCTGCGACGCCGGATCCGGGACAGCCTGCGGGGCCGGGGCAGACAGCGGAGCCGGGGCGGCCTGCGGGGCCGGGGCAGGGCGGGTGTCCGCGTCCGCCTCCGGCGGCGGCGCGGGGGCGTCGTCCGGCACGGTGAAACCGAAGTCCGCGGCGAGGCCCGGCAGTCCGGACGCGTACCCCTGCCCCACCGCGCGGAACTTCCACTCCCCGTTCCTGCGGTAGAACTCGCCCAGCAGGATCGCGGTCTCCGTCGTCGCGTCCTCCACCGCGTACAGCGCCAGCTGCTCCCCGGTGGCCGCGCTCAGCACCCGCACATAGAGGTCCGCGACCTCCCCGAACGTCCCGCCGTCACAGGACGCCGCGACCACGATCCGCTCCACGGACGGCTCCACCCGGCCGGGGGCGATCTCCAGCCAGTCCGCGGCCACACCACCCTCCCCGCGGACGTTCCCGGCCAGCCGTACCCCGCTCCCCGGGTGCTCGGGCTGGTTGTAGAACACCAGGTCACCCTGGTCCCTGACCTTGCCGTTCCCGTCCACCAGCAACGCGGCCGCATCGACCACGGGCGCCCCGGACCCGCCGGACCGCCGTACCACCGCCACCCGCATCGGCTCGCCGCCGAGCGGGAGGTTGTCACCCTTGATGATCTTCGTCATGGACGCATCCTGGCATCCCCGCCGTGTCACCGACAGGGGCGGCCCAGGGTTTCGCCGACCGTCAGAACCCAAGGGCCCGAGCCGGGGCCGCACCCGTGCCCGCGGGGCGGCCGGGGTCCTCCGGTGGATCGCTGTCCACGGCGGACACGAACATCCGTCTCCCCGCGGTCACATTCCTCCGTCGCGATCCGTCAGGGCAGTGACAGCAACGCGAAAGCCCGAAGGAGACGGCAATGGAAACACGTTCGATCACGGCGGAGGTCCCGATGGTTCCCCGGATGGCCGAGGACCCCGCGGAGCTCGTCCCCGAGCTGGCGGAGGTCTCGGCGGCGCTGTTCAGGGTCACCGGCAACGGATCGGTACCGCGCTCGACGATCAGCCTGGTCCAGCTGCGTGCGGGACAGATCGTCGGCAGCACCTACCTGACCGTTCTGCACACGGGCTTCCTGCGCAAGGCCGGGGAATCGGAGGAGCGGATCACCTCCGTGGCCTCCTGGCAGGACTCGCCGTACTTCACCGGTGCGGAGCGTGCCGCGCTGGCACTGGTGGAAGCGGTGCTGCAGCCGTCCGCACACGGCGAGAGGGTCTCCGACGCGCTGTACGACCGGGTGGCCGAGCACTACGAAGCCAAGGCGCTGGCCACCTTGATGTTCGCGATCGGCCAGGTCAACTTCTTCATCGCGGTGGCGCTCACCGCCAAGCCGGTGCCCGGCCGGTCGTTCACCGACCCGTGGAAGTGAGGCTGCCCGGACAGGGCCCGGCTTCGGGTTCCGGTGCGCGGGGTCCGCCGCCGGCCGGTGCCTGCCCTCGGGTGCGCCGGCGCTGCGGCCATCCCGCGCACCGGCCGATGAACCGGCCCGGACGCCGGGCTCGTCGACTCGCTCCGCGACGGTACCGTCCACGGCCGCCCGGGTCCGCCCGGCCGGATGATCCAGCCGGCCGGGCCCCGGCCGCGCCGGCGATGGAGCCCGTCGGCCTCCCTCCACGCGACTTGACAAAAGGTATATTCCGCGATCTTCTGGGAATAAGGGAGACCCCGGAACGGGGACCGGGACACCTGCTCCGAGTCCGCGGGGCTCGCCTTCCCACTTTCCGAACACAGGCCCTTCGGCCGTCAGCCATGCGTCGATTCGCACCGGGCGAGCCTGGCTCGCCGGTCGTGCATCGGTACGTCGTCCGCCCCTACACCCGTGGCACTCCGGCCGACACGGTGCGCGCCGGGGCCGCCCCCGGCGCCGAGCCGGCGCCCGAGGAGGACACCATGGGAGACGAAGATCGGCGACCACGCGGCGGAGGACGACGCCGTGACGACGAGCAGGGACGCCAGGACCCCTTCGTGGAGCATGTCGCACCCGATCCGGCGGAGCCCGCTCAACGCACCGTGAATCTCCGTGGGTTGCTCGGCAAGAGCGACCGGAAGGGGTTCCAGCGGGTCTACTTCTCCAAGGATCTGGACTACTTCGCCGAGTTCAAGGCCGAGGACGTCGTCTTCACCGAGCCCATCAGCCCGGAGCAGCCGCCCTTCCTGGGCCTGGACGCCACCAGCGTGAACATCAAGCGCGACGCGAACGTCCAGTACAGCCGGATCAGCGAGGCGGGCGAGGCCCCGGACGAGTTCGACATGGACATCCGGGTCGGACCGGAGACGGAGGCGGGCTCGGTCTTCCTCACGGTGCTGACGGACCGGCCCTTCCAGCTCACTCCCGGACTGGGCCGCCGGCCGACGCCGTTGCGACCGCTGACCATGTTCACCATTCCGCCGGGGGCCACGAACTCCACGTGCGTGGGCTGCCACACCCGGCCCGAGTGGCACACATGCAACACGTGCCAGGGCCACACCTGCCCGGGCGGCACCTGCGGTACGTGCACGCCGACCTGTGGGCAGACCTGCCAGACCTGCCAGACCCAGTGCAACCAGGGCACCTGCCATCAGACCTGTATGACCTGCGCCACCCAGTGCAACGAAATCACCTGCAACACCTGCCACCAGAGAACCTGTCCGGGAGTGCAGTGCCTCAACGTGCCGACACAGCATTTCTGCATCACCCAGAGCGAGTTCTGCTGACATGCGGTCCCGGCAGCTACCGGAACCGGACGCCGGGGAGCGGACCACCGCCCGCACGGCTCCCCTCCTGACGGCGAAGCGTGCCGCGCGGGCAACGGCGGTGGCCCGGGACGTCGCCGAACGGATGCGCACCCCGGAATCCGTCACAGCGGCGCGGATCGCGGAGGCCGGGCAGACGGCGTTCCCGCGGAGCGCCCACTGGGCGCCCTACAGCCTGGCCTCGGGGGATGCCGGGCTTGCCCTCATGTGCGGGTACGCCGACGCCTGTTTCCCCGGCGACGCCTGGGACATCGCGGCCCACCGGTATCTGCGCACGGCAGCCGAAGCGGTGCAGCAGGTGCCGCTGCCGCCGACCGCGCTCTTCGAGGGGTTGAGCGGCCTGGCGTTCACCGCGGAGTACCTCTCCCGCGGAAACACCCGCTACCGACGACTCGTACGGGCCGTCGACGCCGTGCTGCTGCCCCGGGTGATCCGGCTCGCCGACGAGCTGCGGGGCCCGCCGGACGGCCTCAGCGTGGGCGTCTTCGACCTGATCTCCGGGCTCACCGGCGTCGGCGCCCGGCTGCTGACCCGCCGGGAGGACGGCGGCGCGGCCCACGCGCTCACGGCGGTGCTGACCGGCCTGATCTCGATGTGCCAGGCCGGCGACCGGCTCCCCCCGTGGCACACGCCGCCGCACCTGATCGGCGACGAAGCCATGGCCCGCGCGAACCCCCACGGTGTGCTCAACTGCGGTCTGGCGCACGGGATCCCGGGTCCGCTGGCGCTGCTGGCGCTCGCTCTCGACCACGGGGTGGAGGTCCGGGGCCTGCCGGAAACCGTCGAGCGGCTGGCACACTGGCTGGTCGCCCACCGGCTGGAGACGGACACCGGGGTGGGCTGGCCCACGACGATCCCGCTCACCGCCGAGGGAAAGCTCGGCACACCGCCGCCCAGCCGTACCGCCTGGTGCTACGGGACCCCCGGCGTGGCCCGCGCCCTCTGGCTCGCCGGGCGGGCCCTGCACCGGGCAGACCTGTGCGACCTCGCGCTCGACGGCATGGCCGAGGTCTACCGGCGGGACACCCGTGACCGCGGCATCGACGCACCCACCTTCTGCCACGGAGTCGCCGGACTGCTGCAGATCACCCTGCGCTTCGCCCACGACACGCGCCGCCCCGAATTCGTCCGGTGGACCGACGCGCTGACGGACCAGGTGCTCGCGGCCTACGAGCCCGGGTCCTTGCTGGGCTACCGCGATGTGGAGCCCGGAGACCGGCCGGTGGACCGCCCCGGACTTCTGGACGGCGCACCCGGCGTCGTCCTGACGCTCCTGGCCGCCGGCACCCGAGTGCGGCCCGACTGGGACCGGCTCTTCCTGCTCTCCTGAAGGAGGGACCGCGTTCATGACGCGAACGACCGCACACCGCGACGGTGGCCGGGCACGTCCGCGGCCGCCCGCGACCGGCCGCTACCGGCTCCTGGACCAGGTCCTGGTACGGGCGCCGCTGCTGCCCGCCGAAACGTACTTCGCCCTGGGCCGCGACGTCCCCGCGGGCGGGGCGCGGGGCGAAGGAGGCACGGAACCCGACGGGCACGGCTCCGGCCCGGACGCCGGGCGGCTGATGCCCGGCGACCCGCGGATCCGCAGGGCGCTCGCGGTGGGCAGCCACGACCTGTACGAGGCACTGCGGCGGTCCGACGGCGACGGCGCGGACAGGTCCGCGCTCCGCGGCAAGCTGCTGCGCTACCTGATCAGGATGTCGACCCGGCCGACACCGTACGGGCTGTTCGCCGGAGTCGCGCTGGCCCGATGGGGGCCCGGCACCGACCTCGAGCTGTCCGGCGAGGCACCCGCGACCCAGACGCGGCCGGACATGGAGTGGCTGCTGCGCCTGGTGTTCGAGCTGGAGGCACGCCCGGAGATCCGCCGCCACCTGCGCTTCCTCACCCACTCCGAGGCCTTCTGCCACGCCGGCCGGGTCTTCCTCCCGGAGCGGGCACCCGGCCCGGGCACGGACGGGGCCGGGGCCGGGGCCGGGGTGTCGATCCGCGCGGGGCAGGCGGTGCGCCGCGCCATCGCCCTGGCCCGCACCCCGATCGGCTACCAGGACCTGGTCACGGAGTTGCTGCACACACCGGGGGCCACCCCGGAGAAGGCGGCCCACCTCGTCGACCAGCTGTGGGAGCAGACGATCCTGCTGACCGACCTGCGTCCGCCGCTCACCGTGGCCAGTCCGACGCGTTATGTGCTGGACAGACTCGGCGCCATCCCCGCCGCGCGGCAGGAGTGCGCCGTGCTGCGCCGGGTGCTGGACGCGATGGAGGACTGGGACGGGCTCGCCGTGGCACGAGGGCCGGAGGCCTACCGGGAACTGCTGACCCTGGCCGGCTCGGCGAACGCCGGCTCTGCCCGGCATGCGGTGCAGGTCGACATGGCCCTTCCGCTCGCGGGCCGGGAGATCAACAGGGCGGTCGGCGAGGAGGCCGTCCGGGCCGCGGAACTGCTCCTCGCGATCAGCCCGTGGCCGACCGGACCCCCGCACCTGGAGGCGTACCGGCAGGCGTTCGAGCACCGGTACGGAGAGGACCGCGAAGTGCCGCTGCCGGAGCTCCTCGATCCCGATCTCGGGCTCGGCCCGCCGGCGCTGTACGGGCAGAGTGCCGCTCCCCCCGGTGTCGACGCGGACGCCCTGGCGCGACGCCGGCGAACCCTGCGCGACCTGGCCCTCGAGGCCGTCCGCGACCACCGGCGGGCCGTGCGGCTCTCCGAGGACACGGTGGCCCGGCTGCGGACGTGTCCGCCGGAGCGGGCGACGTTGCCGCCCTCCCTGGACCTCGCACTGTTCGTGAGCGCCGAATCCGCCGCGGCGCTCGACGCCGGCGAGTTCCGGATCATCGTCGGTCCCAATCTCGGGGCGCCCGCTGCCGGACGCAATCTCGGCAGGTTCGCGCCCCTGCTCGGTCCCGAGGCCGAGCAGGTGCTGCGCCAGGTCGCCTCCGCCGAGCACGGCGGCGCCCCCCACTGCCTGTGGGCCGAGGTCTCCTACCTGCCGCAGGAGTTGCGCACGGCGAACGTGGTGGTCCGCCCCCTGGTCCGGGACCACGAGATCGTCGTCGGCGCGACGGCCGGCGGACCGGCCGAGCGTGTGGTACCCGCGTCCGAGCTGACCGTGGTGCTGCGTGACGGCCGGCTCGGCATCCGCTGGCCCGCGGCCGGCACGGAGTTGCGCGGTTGCGCCGGGCACATGCTCAACAGCTTTCGGGCACCCGCCGTGTGCCGCTTCCTCGATGAACTGCCGCAGGCGGGGGTGGCGCAGTTCAGCGGCTTCGACTGGGGGCCGGCCGCGGACTTCCCGTTCCTGCCGCGGGTGGAGTACGGCCGCATCGTCCTCTCCCCGGCCCAGTGGCGGCTGGAGGGCGCGCTGCCGGGCGGAACGCCGGAGGACGACGCCCGCGCGGTGAGCGACTGGCGGCGGACATGGCAGGTCCCCCGGTACGTGTACCTGACCGAAGGCGACAACCGGCTGCTGCTGGACCTGGCGGACGACACACAGGCCGGGCAGCTGCGCACCGCCTGCGAGCGCGGCCCGGGAGCGCTGTTGCAGGAGGCCCTGCCGTTCCCGGGCCAGGCGTGGACCCGCGGCCCGGAGGGGCACCACACGATCGAGCTGGTGGTACCCATGGCGCTGCGCCCCGGCGCGGCGGACCGGGAACCACCGGCTGCCGCGGCGCCGCCCGCCCAGGCCTCCCCCGGCTCCGCCGTCACCGCCGTCACCGCCGTCACCGCCGTCACCGCCGTCGAGCGGATGCGCCCACCCGGCAGCGACTGGCTGTTCGCCAAGCTGTACTGCCCGAAGACCTTCGCGGACGACCTGATCACCGGTCATGTCGCTCGGTTCTGCCAGTTCGTCTGCGGCAGCGGCCTGGCCGAGGACTGGTTCTTCGTCCGTTACGCCGATCCCGCGTTCCATGTCCGCCTGCGCTTCCGCGGTGACGCCGGCCGGCTGACCCACGAGCTGGCGCCCCAGCTCTTCTCCTGGGCGTCCGGGCTGATGGCGGACGACATCTGCACCCGTGTCTGCCTGGACACCTACGAGCGGGAGCTGGAACGGTACGGCGGACTCCAGGGCATGGCGGCGGCGGAGCGGCTCTTCTGCGCCGACAGCCGCGCGACCGCCGGGCTCCTGAGGGTGTGGCACGGCGCGCGGTCGGAGATCGACCCGACGCTGCTCGCGGTCCTCAACACCGACGATCTGCTCGCCGGGCTGGGCATGGGCGAGGCCCAGCGGCTCCGGTGGTACGGGGCGAACGTTCGCCCCAGCCGCGAGACCGGCGTCGAGTACCGGCGGCGGAAGGACGACCTCCGCAACCTGCTGGCCCATCCGGGACACCCACCGCCGGAAGCCGGGGGCAGTGCGGTGGCGGACGCCCTGTCATCCCGCCGCCGCGAACTGGCCGCCCTCTTCGGGGACCCCGCCGGACCGGGTGCGCACGGTCACGCGCCCGGTGCCGGCGACGAGAGTGACCTGTGGCGGCGCGCCGCGAGTTTCGTGCACCTGAGCTGCAACCGGCTGATGGGCCCCGACTGGCCCCCGGAGGGCCACGTCCTGGGGCTGCTGCTGCGGACGCGCACCGCACTGGACCGGTCCCCCGTCCGGCAGCCGGCAGCATCGCCCGAGCCGGCGGCGGGGCTTCGATGAGTACGGGTCCTGCCCCGGGGCGCCGGTTCCGACGGTGCCGCCGGGCCGCTGTTCCGGCAGGGTCGGCTCGGCGGCGCTGCCCATCGCCTCCCCCTGCGGCCGGCGGCGATCCGCGCCGCCCGCGGCCGGCCCGCTGAGCACCGCCCGCCGTCCTGCGGTGGCAGCGACCCCGGTACCCGGTGGCGAGGCCGTGCCGATTTCCCCCCGCCGCCGGCCAATCGGGTTCGCGGGCACCGCGGTTGCTCCGGGAAATGACTTTCCCGGCACCCCGGTCGTGCTCGATGATCGGTCCGCAGTCGTGCGCGTCCGCCCCCGAGAGCGAAGCAGGCAGTCCATGGAACTCAAGCCGCACAATCCGACCGAAGGCGTCTACCCCGCCACCGACGACTACGTGCACGCCATGGAGGTCCGAGGAGCCGACCGCCTGCTGTTCGTGGCCGGCACCATGGGCCTGGACCCGGCGGGGAAGCCCGGGGCCGACCTGGAGGCGCAGCTCGAGCTGATCTGGTCGAACATCCGCGCCATCCTCGCCTCTGCCGATATGACCGTCGACAACATCGTGCGCCTGACCAGCTACCTGCGAGACCCCGGCTACGCGGAGGCCAACGCCGCCGCCCGAACGGCCGCGCTCGGCGGCAGGCCCGTCCCGACGACCGCGATCGTCGCCACCACCCTGGTCAGCGACTGGCTCGTCGAGATCGAGGTCGTCGCCGCGGGCTGACGCCCGTGCTGCCCGGGTCTGAGCCAGCCCTTGCCGGGACTTTCCCGACGGGTCCGGTTCGGGCTTCGGCGGGTGAGCCGTGGTGGGGCCGGCAATCCGGCACCAGGGGATCGTGGGCCGGTCGCCGTGGGCGGAACGTGCGACTCGGCCACCGTCGAGCGCCAGGATGCCGGCGGCGGGCGGTAGCCCGCTGGAGTCAGCGGGTCCGCAGCGTCACTGCCGCCTTGTAGGTGCGCAGCACCGGGGCCGTCTCGATGTGCCGCACCCACGAGGTGTCCGACCGGCGCGCGAGCGCCATCGCGATGTCGTGCGCGCTGCGCGGCCGTGACGATGTCGTCTTCCCGCCTCGGCACGCGCCCCCGCGGGGTACGCGAGGACCGGGTCTAGCCGCCGGCCGCGCGGGGATTCGGGGTGTCGCCGTAGGACTGCAGAAGGGTCGTCAGCGTCGCCGCCAGGTGCCGGCGCTCGTCGGGGTCGAGTGCCTGGAGGAGACGGGCCTCGTTGGCCACGTGCAGGGGCAGGACGCGGTCGATGACCTCGAGGCCGCGGTCGGTGAGACGGATCTTGACCGAGCGGCGGTCGTTCTCGTCACGGTCCCGCGTGACCAGGCCTTTGTCCCGCATCCGGTCCACCCGCAGGGTGATGGCACCGGTGGTGACGAGTGACGTCTTGAGGAAGGCGCCCGCGGTCAGCTCGTACGGGGAACCGGAGCGTCGCAGCGTCGCCAGCACATCGAACTCGCCGGGCTCCAGGTCATGGCCGGCCAGGAAGTCCTTGATCTCCTTGTCCCACATGCGGGAGATCCGCATGATCCGCCCCACCACACCGATCGGCCAGAAGTCGACGTCGGGGCGCTCCCGGCGCCACTGCTCCAGCACCGCGGCCACTGCGTCGGTCATGTCGGCCACCTCCCGGAAATCATCTTAGCGCTCATTCAGTTGACACTCGCGCGAGCACTCATTACCTTAGCGCTCACTTAATGAGCACCGATTTAATGAGTGGTGGTTCACCATGCCTCACACGATGCTGCACAACGCCGAGATCCATTACGAAGTCGACGGCCGGGGCCCCGGCCTGGTGCTGGTCCATGGCACCGGCGGCGATGCCGACAGCGTCTTCGGCAACGTGGTGGACCACTTCACCCGGACCCGCACCGTGGTACGGCCCAATTTCAGCGGCAGCGGACAGACCACCGACGACGGCGCGCCGTTGACCGTCGAGCTGATAGCCGACCAGGTCGCCGCGGCCACCCGGGCCGCCGTGGCCGGACCGGTGGACCTGCTCGGCTTCTCCCTCGGTGCGGTGGCAGCGGCCGCGGTCGCGGCCACCCACCCCCAGCTGGTGCGCCGCCTCGTCCTGGTCGGCGGTTGGGCGCACTCCACCCACCCCCGCGACCAGTTCTACTTCCAGACCTGGCGAAAGCTGCTCGACACCGACCGGGAGCTGTTCAAGCGCTTCTCGACGCTGACCGGGTTCAGCCCGACCGCCCTGGACAGCTGGGGCCACCAGGGGCTCGCCGACTCACTGACCGACGCGTGGCCGCCGCCCGGCATCGGCCGGCAGATCGACCTCGGCGCACGCGTGGACCTCCGCCCCCTCCTTCCCGGGATCACGGCGCCCACCCTGGTCGTCGGATTCACCGGCGACGCCATGATTCCGGTCGAGGGCTCGCGGGAACTGAACGCCGCCATCCCCGGCAGCCGACTGGTCGAGGTGGCCCAAGGCCACATGGACTGGTTCGCCGATCCCACCGGCCTGGTCGCACTCACCCGTGATTTTCTCGACGCGGACTGACCACCCACCCCCGCACCGATCCGGACCCGTCCCCCGAGGAGCCATCCATGTCCCTTCCCCCGCCGTCCTACCCCGCACCGCGCTATGCCGGCGAGCACGGCGAAGTCAGCGCCATGTTCAGGCCCGCCACAGCCGAACCCGACTTCGTCTCGCGGCCCGTGGACACCGACGGCCCCCGTGTCAGCGGCGGAACCTCCTACCACTACCTGTCCACCACCGCCTCGACGGACGGCGAGTACGGGCTGTACCGGGTGGACATGGGGCCCGAGGCCGGCGGCCCGAGCACCCACTTCCACAAGGCGATGTCAGAGGCGTTCTTCATCCTCTCGGGCACCATGCGGCTGTTCGACGGGGAGAAGTGGATCGACGCCACGTCCGGCGACTACCTCTACGTCCCGGTCGGAGGACTGCACGCCTTCCGTAACGAGTCCGGTGAGCCGGCCTCGATGCTCATGCTGTTCGCCCCCGGCGCCCCTCGTGAGGAGTACTTCGAAGGCATCACCCGGCTCGGAGACCTCGACGACGCCGAGCGCGCGGAGTTCTTCCTGCGCCACGACAGCTTCTTCGTCTGACCACGCTCCGCGGCCCGTCCCCCACCGGGCGCCGCGCCCTGCCGCGGTACCCGCATCAAGCCACCGGGCGCGCGTACTGCCCGGCAACGAATTGCCGGTCTTCGGTCCGCCGGAGGCCGGCGTCGACCGAACACAGCACTCGGACCGCGGGCCGGCACCGGCTTCGCGCCACCCGCCCGCCACGGGTCCGCTGACGGCCTGCCCGTCCGCACCTCTCCACCACGAACCGAGGATCCACCGTGCCCGACACCCCTCCTCCCGCCTCAGTGCCCCCGCTGCCGTCGCTCGCCGCCCAGGCGGAGCACCTGATCGGCCTGGGGGTGCACGAGATCGCCGGGATTCCCGCCGAGGGCATCCGCGCCTTCGCCGCGGCCGCCGCCGGCCGGGCCGACGGCGCCCTGCTCGCCGTGCACCCGGACCACGCCCCCGCCTCCACCCTCGCGCCACTCCTCCGGCGCGACGGCAAGCCCGGCTTCGTCGTCACCGACATGCCCGACGTCGACCACTTCACCCCCTGCGAGGTGGAACTGCCCGACACTCCGCTCTACCTCGTCACCGGCGTCGACCGCGGGGACCACATGGCCAACTGGAGCCCGGACGAAGCACTCCCCGCCCTCGCCCGCGACGACCGCACCCCACTGCTGCTCACCGAAGGCATCCACTGGGTCCTCCAGCAGCCCGCCGCCCTGGAACGCAACCGCTGCTTCATGACCATCGGCTCCCGGCTGCGCAAGGCGAACGGCACCCTGGACGCCCGCACCCCGGCGATCTGGATCAGCAACGGCACCGGACGCGACGGGACGGAGCGCCGCAACGCCCCGAAGGTCGGCTGGTGCTGGTGGCGCAACCGCCACACCTGGCTCGGCTTCGCCTCCGCAACGGGCCGCGGCCACTGACCGGTCGATCCAGGCGATCCACCTCCGGCTGGGCGGCCGTCCGCGCGCCGGAGGTCGGGGTGCGGTCCGTGCGCTCGGCGAGTCCGGCGTCACTCCCCCGGCGGCCGGGCCGGGGGGTCATGGGCGGCCGCCGGGCAGTTCCGGCCCGCGCCTCGCCGTCCGGTGGTGCCGGGGAAGCAGCAGCGGGGTGGCCAGGATGAGCAGTCCCGCGGCCGTGAGAGCGGTGCGCGGGCTGGTGACACCGGCGAACAGCCCGCCGAGCGCGGTGCAGACGGCGATGGACGCCTGCTGGCCGATCGACCAGGCCGTCAGGGTGCGGGCGACGAGGTGCTGGGGGGTGCGTTCGAGCCGGTAGGTCGCGAGCACCGGGGTGTACAGGCTCATGCTGATGACGATCGCCAGCTCGACGGCCATCACGGTGACGAGTCCGACGACGCCGGGTCGGACGAAGGCCAGGCCGATCAGCCAGATGACGCGCAGGGTGCCGACGGTCCGGAAGACCCGGTGCCGGCCGTGGCGGGCCACGACACGGCGAGCCAGCCGCGAGCCGATCAGTCCGCCGGCACAGGGGACGGCGAAGGCGAGGCCGTACTCCCAGGGCGAGAACCCGAGCCGGCGAAGCAGGAGTACGGCCAGCAGCGGCTCGGTGGCCATGATCAGGCCGGAGACGAGCATGTTGTTGAGGTAGAGCGCCCGCAGGCCCGGATCGCCCATGATGTGTCGCCAGCCGTCGAGCAACGCACCCGCCCGGGCCTGGCTCTTGCCGGTCGGTCGCGGCGCTTCCTCCCGGTCGCGGATCGCGGCGAGGCCCAGTGCGGACAACAGGTGGCTGAGCGCGTCGGCCACCACGGTGGCGACCGGCCCGAACAGGCCGATCGCCGCGCCGCCCAGCGGTGGCCCGACCGCGAGGGAGCTCCAGTTCGTGGACTCCAACCGCGCGTTGGCCGTGAGCAGGTCCTCCGGCCGGACGAGCGCCTTGAGGTAGGCGCCGCCGGCCGCGTTGAAAGCGATCTTGGCCGCGGCGACCACGACCGAGATCACGAGCAGCTGGACGAAACCGAGCCGGCCGAAGGCATAGGCCACCGGGATCGTCGCCATCGCCGCGAACCGCGTCAGGTCCATGGCGATCATGACCGGGCGCTTGCGCCGAAACTCCACCCATGGCGCGAGTGGCACGGCGATCAGCGCACCGACCGCGGGTCCCACCGCGGACAGCGCGGACACCTCGGCGGGGCCGGCACGCAGCACCAGCACGGCGATCAGCGGCAGTGCCCCGAACCCCAGCCCGGAACCGTAGGCGCTCACCGCGTAGGCCGCCCACAGCCAGCCGAACCGCCGGCCCAGCGGTCTCCTGCCCACCATGTCAGGCACGCCCCCTTGACGCCTCACCGGAACAAACCGTCGTTGACCGGTGAGAGCCAATCGAGCAGCACAGCGGCAGGTCAAACAACCGTCCGGCCGGCCGTCCACAACCACCTGTTGTTCACTAGGGTGGATCGGCGTGGATCTCGAAGCAGTACGTACCTTCGTCGCGGTCGCGGAAGCGGGCCAGTTCCAGAGAGCCGCCGCCGACTTGTCCGTCACCCAGCAGGCCGTCTCCAAGCGGGTCGCCGCACTGGAGCGAAACCTCGGTGTGCGGCTGTTCATCCGCGCTCCCCGCGGCGCCGAGCTCACCATCGACGGTCAGGCGTTCCTGCCCCATGCGCGGGAGCTGCTGCGCGCCGCCGAGCGGGCGGTCGGGTCGGTGCGCCCCGGCCGCCGTCCGCTGCGCGTCGACGTGATCGCCTTACGCGGCGCCGCATCGGGGCTGATGCGTGCGTTCCACCGCGCGCACCCCGAGATCGACCTCGACGTGGTGACGCTGTTCGAGATCGAGACGGCCGTCGCCGCCGTCCGGTCCGGCACGGTCGACGCGTCCTTCCGCGCCGTCGTGGCGCCAGGACAGCGCCTTCCCGAGGACATCGAGTCCGTCCGCGTGCTCGACGAGCCGCTCCAACTCCTCACCGGCCCCGCCCATGCGCTCGCGGGCGCCCGGTCGGTGACGCTCGGCCGGCTCGCCGGGCACCGGATCTGGATGCCCGGCATCGTCCCCGGCACGGAGTGGGCCGCCTACTACGACGACCTCGTCGCCGAGTACGGGCTCACCATCGAGGCCACCGGCCCCAACTTCGGCTCCGACGCGCTCCTCGACACGATCGCCGACACCCCGGCCCTGGCCACCTTCATGGGCGAGCACACCCGCCTCGTCTGGCCCGCCGGCCACGGGCTGCGCCGCATTCCGGTGACGGGGCCCGTGCCCGTCTACCCGCACTCGCTCCTGTGGCACCGTGACAACCCCCACCCCGCGCTGACCACCCTCCGCTCCCATCTCGCCGCCACGGCGGCCGGCCACGACGCGGCCGGGACCTGGGCGCCGGACTGGGTGACTCCCCGCTGAACGCCGTCGCGTCCGGGACCACCGCGGACAGGACCGACCAGCGCCTCCCGGTCCGCCCCTCCGCGCCGTGGCCGGGCCCGGGCGCGGTGCCGGCTGCCGGATCCCCGGCGCCCGGGGGGGGCATGGCACGGGCGGGCCGAAGGGCCACTTCGTGCCCGGGCCGTCAACCGGGGCCGGGCGGTGGCCAGGACCCTGTCGGCGACTTCCGGTTCCTGACGACCGCGGCCGTTCGTCCGCTCAGCCGAACCGCAGGATGCGCGGGGCGAAGGTGGTCTCCGGGCCGGCGGCCCGACCGACCGCCCACACCGTCCCGGTGCCCGGCACCGGCGCCAGCCACAGCGCCGAGGAGTCACCCTCCCCGGCCACCTCCGGTTCGCTGTACCCGGTGAACGACTGTCCGTTCCAGGCGAGGAAGTCCGGCCCGGGGACCAGCGGCGGATAGCTGCCCGGCGGGCCCCACTTCTGCGAGCGGGCCACCGAGACCCAGCCCAGCCCGCCGGAGGCGGTGGGGGTCAGGGAGGTGATGCCGCCGAAGTCGGTGGGCATGGTCACCCGGCTCCACGTCTGCCCGTCCCAGCGGACCAGCAGGGGCGGGATCGGCCGGCCCGGCGGGCCGCCGACGAACCCGGCCGTGCCACCGGCCCATACCTCCGTCGGCGAGACCGCCAGCACACTGCCCACGGCGGACCGCGGGAACCCGTTCACGATCGTCTGCTGCCACGCTTTCCCGTCCCAGTGCGACACGGCCGCACCCGCCTCGGTGGCGCCCGCGGCCCAGACGTCGTCGGCCGCCAGGACGTGCAGGCCGTACACGGATCCCGGGGGCACCGGTACGTCCCGCCAGCCGCGCCCGTCCCAGCGCAGCAGCGCCTGTGCACCATCCCGCGAACCGATCAGCCAGGTCTCACCGCCGCCGGCGACGACCTTGGTCAGCACCACACCGCGCGGCGGCCTGCTCTCGGACCAGGCCGAGCCGTCGAAGCGGAGCAGGTGGGCGCCGCCCGCGGAGTCGCGGCCGACCGCCCAGACGGCGGTCGGTGAGGTGGCGGCGACGGACAACAGCTCCCCCTGCCAACCGATCCCGGGCAGGCTCTGGCGCTGCCACGCGGTGCCGTCCCAGCGCAGCACCAGCGGGAAGCCCGGCGCCTCGCGACCGACGGCGTCGGCCCCCACCGCCCACGCCCGGTCCGGCCCGGACGCCACGGCCTCGTTCAGCCCGGCCTGCGGCCGTACCTGGGCCGGGACCGGAACGTGTTGCCAGGACATCGTCTCCGCCGAGGCCGCGGGCACGATGGTCATGGCGGCGGCGAGGACCGCGACGAGAAGTCTGCGTACCATGGTCAGCCTCCCAGCCGCTCGCTCATGAGGTTCGGTTTCGTGCCGTAGGTCTCGACGGTCCCGAAGGACAGCAGCGAGAACCCGGCGGTCGCCAGTGCACGGGGTTTGACGTCGATCGCGTCCCTGCGCTCCGGACCGTAGGAGAAGGTGGTGCGGCGGCCGTCCACCCGCGCGTACTTCGACTGGAACGCGCGGTCGCTGCGCACCGGGAGCCACAGCGCCCCGTCCGGACCGCGCACCAGGTCCTCGGTGTGGGTGTCGCCCAGTGGCGGGTAGGTGGTGCGCCAGGCATGCCCGTTCCAGGACATCAGGTAGGTGCGGGCCACGCCGTCGGTGTACCGGCTGCCGCCGACGGTGACCCGGCCGGACGGTTCGAGCATGATCGTGTGTACGTTGGCGTTCGGCGGCAGCGGCACCTTCGCGTCCCGCCACTCCCCGCCGTTCCAGCGCAGGATGGTGGTTCCGGTGCTGGTGTCGGCCCAGGCCCAGGCGTCGGTGGCGGTCCGCGCGGTGATCCCCATCAGGTACAGCACACCGTCCGGGGTGGACTGCTCCGTCCAGCCGGAGCCGTCGTGGTGCAGTACCTTCAGCCCGGTGTCGTCCTCACCGACCACCCACGCGGCACCCGGTACCGCGGTGAAGTCCTGGTAGGTCCACAGGGTCTGCGGCAGTGGGACGGCACTCCATCCGCCCGCCGACCGGCGCAGGATCTCCCCCTCCCCGGCGCGGTTGTGGAAGATCCACACCTCCTCGCCGACGATCTGCGCCTTGCCGAGCCAGCCCGGCTCGCCGGCGCCGGGGAAGGTCGTGTCCCGGCTCCACGCCGTGCCGTCCCACCGGTGCAGCATCGGCCGCAGTCCGTCGGCGGCCTGCTCGTACCCGGTCGCCCACGCCTCGTCCGGACCGCGGGCGGCGAGATCGGACACGGTCACCGGCGGGGCCGCGGCCGGTACCGGCAGCGCCGACCAGCTCGGCGTGACAGCCGTGGCCGGCGACACCACCGCGGCAAGCGCGATCACCAGGCTGACGACGACTGCGCGGAGACCGTTCACGAGACCCCCCTGAACGCGCCGGTGGCACAGGGTATTGGCGTTCAACCGCCCGTGAACAGACGGCATTCGGCCGATCGCGCCCTGCCGGAGGCCTACGGTGCCGCCGGCTTGCCCGGGCCGTGAGGGGGGTCGCCATCGGCCGGAAACCGGCTGGCCTGATGGTCACTACTTCCTCCGGCGCCCATCCCGCACAATGTGTGATCCGGCAGGCATAGCGGCTTGCCTTCGGAAATTTCGCTTGGTATCCGGAGAGGAACGTTCGATGTTACGTGTGGTGACAGCACTGGCGATGGCAGTGGGGCTCATGGTGCCGTTGGGGTCCGCGCGGGCCGCGGAAAGTACAGCGGCGACGGGCATGGTGATGCGCGAGCTGCAGCCGCCGGAGGGCTACTCGACGACGTACGGCGAATTGCTGAGCAATGCGGGGCACGTCGTGGGCTCGGCCGGCGGGAACCAGGGAAGCGCCCATGTGCGGTGGGAGCCCGATGGTTCGGTCGCCCGTCTGAGAGGTCTGGATGGCAGTGAATACATCTCTCCCAGAGCCATCAACGACGACGGGATCATCGCGGGTTATGCCAGTGGCTCCGATAACAAGAGCCATGCCGTGACGTGGGACGCCTCCGGTACCTCCAAGCGTCTGGAGGAGCCCGAGGGCTACCTGGACAGCTGGGCCGAGGACATCAACAACCAGCACGTGGCAGTCGGCACGGCCACTCTCTACCACGACATCTGGGCGGTGCGCTGGGACCGTGACGGCAAGCCGACCTTCCTGGAACGGCCGCAGTACGCCATCGGCAGCCACGCGGACCGCATCAACGACAGCGGGGAGATCATCGGAGCCGCCCGCTTCGGGAACGGCATCACCCAGGCGGTGCGCTGGGACGCCGCCGGCAAGGTCAAGTACCTGGCCATCGACACCATCGCATGGCGTGCCGGAGCCGCGGACATCAACAACCGCGGAACGGTCGCCGGCACCGCACTCGACCCTTCCACACACACCTACCGGGCGGCGCGCGCACTCCGCTGCTGCATATTCCGTGTCATGCCGGGAGCGTCCAACGACAGCGGCCTGTACGACGTGAACAACCGCGACGTGTTCCTCGGCACCAACAGGATCGGCGACCGCACGGAGATCGCGCGGTGGGACAACGACGGCATGGTGGTGATGAAACCGGTCCCCGGCACCACGGGCCACACGGTGACCATGCTCAATGACGCCGGTCTCGCCGTGGGGTCCTCGGGTCAGCGTGCCGCCGTCTGGGACGCCGGTGGGAACGCCACCTTCCTGCCCGACGAGAAGCCCGGACAGATCCGGAAGAGCTCCTATGCAGCGGCAATCAACAACGCCGGGCAGATCCTCGGACGGGCCGAGTACTGGGACGTCCCCCCGCGTGCCGTCATCTGGAGTTGACCCCCTGTCACCATCGGGCCCGCCCGGGGCAACCGCCGTTCGGCACACGGTTCCGTGGCCGCCGAGCGGCGGCCGGCCTGGCCCGTGCACCACCACCTGACGCCTGGGCGCCGCGGAGTCCGAGCGGGTCCTGCGGCGCTTCCGCCGCGGCGGAGCCGAGCACCCGCCTCACGGGCGATCGAGGATCCCGGCGGGCCTGCGGCAGCGGCGCGACCCGACCGCCTGGCCCGCGTGATCCGGCACGTCAGGGGACCCGGGCCTCGATGTGGGCGAGGTGGGCGGCGAGGATTTCTTCGAATGCGGCGCGGCGGTCGGCTCCCAGGGGGCGGACGTCGCGGGCGAAGTGGGCCAGGGCGGGGAAGCGTTCGGGGTCGGCGCCGAGCACCGCGACGCGGAACTGCTCCATGCCCTGTTCGTACTCCTCGGGGGTGATGGTGCTGATACCGGCCTCGGAGGCGATCAGCGCGGCGAGGAGGATCACGATGCGGTGGTACCGCACCGGGACCTCCTCGTCGGGCAGTCCGGACGCGCGCAGGGCCTGCAGCAACTCCTCCATGACCAATCGGGATCCGGTGCCGCCGGACGCGTAGCGCCCCCACACCACGGCGAGTTGGGGTTGCTCGCCGAACGCCTCGCGCAGGCGCAGGGCCAGTGCGGTGACGCGCTGCTTCCAGTCGTCCTCGGGGCGATAGCCGTCCATGGCAGCCAGCAGGATCCGGTCGGCGACCGCGCGCAGCAGTTCGGTCTTGTTGCGGAAGTGCCGGTAGAGGCTGGAGGAGTCGGTCCCGAGCGCTGCGGCGAGTCTGCGCACGCTGAACGACTCGGCGTCACCCGTGCGCAGCAGTTCCGCCGCCGTGTCCAGGATCTCCTCGGTCGACCATCGCCTTCGGCCCGTCATCTCGCCCCTCTCGGTTCGAACTCAGTCTAACCTATGCACTTGTTGATGCACGCGGTGCGTGCATAATGAGGACAACGCGCTGTCCAGACGCAACGGCACACCCGGCATCGGGTCGGGAAGAGAGAAGGACCCATGAGTGACACCACTGCCGCGACACGGCCGCCGGAGCCGGACTTCTCGGCGATCACGGCCGAGGAGCTGCTCGCCTACCGCGACGAGGAGAACCGCTTCCGGGCCTCCGGCGCGGCACGGAAGGTCCTCGGAGAGCCGGACGCGGGCGCCGAGATCGCCTGGCAGGAGATCGCGCTGCCCGGCCGCGACCTACCGGTCCGGGTCTACCGGCCGGCCCCGACGGGAGACGCCGAAGCCGCGGCCCGAACCGACCTGCCACTCGTGGTCCATGTCCACGGAGGCGGCTTCGTGGGCACGGCGGTGCAGTGCGACTGGACCAACAGCCACCTCGCCGCGCGGCTGCCCGCCCTCGTCATCTCGGTCGAGCACCGCCTCCTCGCCCCCGGCAGTCCGCTCGCGCACGCCGCCGACGACGGCTGGGACGTGCTCCAGCGGGTGGTGCGGGACGCCGCGCGGTGGGGCGCCGACCCGGCGCGCGTGGCCGTCTTCGGTGAGAGCTGCGGCGCGCTGATCAGCGCGCTGACGGCCGTCCGGGCCCGGGAGGCCGGCCTGGAGCTCAAGGCGCAGGTGCTGGTCAACCCGGCAGTCGACGTGACCGGGACGATGTTCGACCATCCCTCGATGGCCGAGTACGCGTACAGCCCGACCCGGGCCCTGCCGCTGCTGCAATTCTTCCAGCGGCTCGCCGTCCCACCGGGTGCCGACGCCCGCGCGCTGTCGCCGCTGTACGCGGACGACCTGAGCGGGCTCGCCCCGGCGCTCGTGGTGGTGCCCACCCAGGACGCGGTCGCCGACCATGGCCGTGTCTACGCCGAGCGGCTGAGCGAGGCAGGGACCCCCGTGCGGCTCTCCGAGTACCCGGGAGCGAAGCATGCGTTCCTCACCCTGCCCGGTGTGGAACCACAGGCCCGGGCCGCCCAGGCGGAGATCCTCGCGTTCCTCCGCACGGCCCTGGGGCAGTGACGGAGGAGCGATGCTCTCCGCCCCGAGGCCCGAGGACCAGGCGGTCTCCCGGCTGCGCCCCGGCCGGATGAGCATGGCCGGCGTCGCCACCGACGACCTGCGCCGGACGCTCGCCACCGGCGCCGCGATCGTCCGCGCCATCCCGCTGCCCGCCGTGCGCGAGCGCCGCTCCGTCACCGTGACCTGCCCCTCGCACCCGGTGGTGGACTCGCTCTTCGAACAGCTGGGCGGAGCCCTCCCCGTCGCGGACGAGGAGGCGTTCGACGTCTTCTCCGCACTGACCGGGACGCTCAGCGCCCACTACGCCTACCTCTCCGCGCTCACCTCGTGGGCCACCGACCAGGGCATCGCCTCCGACGCCGCCGACCGGTACGTGCGGGGCCTCTTCCGGAACGTCGGCCGCTCCCTGGGCGACGAGACCCGTCCGCTGCACCGACTCGCCGCCGACCACGAGACACCCGGAGGGAACAACGAGCGCGTCCGCACCACCTGGTTCGACCCGGCGTTGGTTCGACCCGGCCAACGCCGCGGCCCTCAGGAAGGCATTGGACGGCCTCCTCGCCGACCTGAGGTAAGGGCGTCCGGCCGAGGGGAAACGGCCCGGCAGCCGTGCGCCACCACCGCTCCGCGAGGTGCGGCGGCGGTCCGCGGCCTGCCGGGCCCCTGGCGAACGGGCGCCGCGGCCCTCCCGGGCGCCGCGGACGACCGGGCCCCGGAAGGCGGGGCCCGGCGACCGGCGGCCGCGGGTGGGTGGCCGGATCGGCGGTGTGCAGGCTGCACACCCGGTGGCACTGATTCTGTGCATCGTGCCGCTTATGCGTGTCCGGAAGGGGCTCTACCGTCCGAATGCATTCGCTCACCACCCGCGGAAGCGAGGACGGTATGGAAAGACAAGCCATTCCCGAGGGCACCCTGGGAAATGACGACTACCCGTTGGAACGGGTTCCCGCGCATGCGCGGTATGCGTGGTTCAGTGTCGCCACTCAGCGTTTCGGACAGCTGTCGTCGTTCAGCCAGTTCCTGCTGGGCGCCACGCTCGGTTTCGGTATGACGTTCACGGACGCGCTGCTGGCGATCACGCTCGGCGCGGTGGTCCTGGAGTTCGCCACGATCGCCGTCGGCATCGCCGGGTGCCGGGAGGGACTGTCCACATCGGTGCTCGCCCGCTGGACCGGATTCGGGCGCGGCGGCTCGGCGTTGGTCGGCCTGCTGATCGCCGTCTCCCTCATGGGCTGGTTCGGCGTGCAGAACGCGGTGTTCGCCCAGGGGCTGCATTCGCTGGTCGGGGGCCTGCCGGAGTGGGGCTGGGCGCTGGTGGGCGGATTGGGCGTCAGCGCCCTGGTGGTGTGGGGTTTCCGCTTCATGACGTGGGCGGCCTATGTCACGGTGCCGGCGTTCCTGGCCCTCGCGGCGTGGTCGATCATCCCTGAGCTGGCCGGCGAGGACGCCGGTGCCCTGTTCACCGGGGAGCCGGCGGGGCCGCAGCTGTCCCTGGCGGCGGGGACCACGATCGTCGCCGGGGGCTTCATCGTGGGTGCGGTGATGACTCCGGACATGACGCGCTACAACCGCAGCCCGGGGGACGTGGTCAAGCAGACCCTGCTCGGTGTCACCCTCGGCGAGTACGTGATCGGCCTGATCGGGGTGCTGCTGGCGCACGCGGCGCGGAGCGCCGACATCGCGGCCGCGGTCACCTCGACCTCGGGGTTCCTCGGCACGTTGATCCTGGTGGCCGCGATACTGAAGGTCAACGACTGGAATCTGTACTCGTCGTCGCTGGGTGTGGTGAACACCTGCGATGTCCTGTTCGGCCGGCGGATCTCCCGGGTGACGGCCACGGTGGTCGTCGGGGTGTGCGGTTCGGTGCTGTCCGCGGTGGGAATCCTCGACCACTTCACGGATTTCCTGACCGTTCTCGGAGTCGCGACGCCGCCCGTCGCCGGCATCATGATCGCGGAGTATTTCGTGGTGCGAACGTGGCGAGCCGAGCTCGATCGGACGCGGGACGGGGCGGGGCTGCCGGCGGCGGCCCCCGAATGGGTGCCGGCGGCCCTGGTGTGCTGGGCGGCGGGCGGGCTGATCGGCCACTTCGCCGACTGGGGCATCCCCGCCATCAACTCCATCACCGTGGCCTTCGTGCTGTACGTGGTGCTCGGCAGGCTCGGCCTCGTTCGCGGGTACGGGACGGCGATGACGGCGACGCCGGCCCTCCACGGCCCGCTCACCGCACGGCCGACCGAGGGGAGCCGGTCATGACGGTCCGTATCGGCATCGACGTCGGCGGTACGAACACCGACGCGGTGATGATGAACGACCGGGACCAGGTGCTGGCCGCGGTCAAGAGCCCCACCACCGGTGATGTCACCTCCGGCATCGTGACCGCGCTGAAGGAACTGGAGGCACAGTCGCCGGCCGACCTGTCCACCGCCCGTGCGGTGATGATCGGGACGACGCACTTCACCAATGCCATCGTCGAGGCGTCACCGCTCCTGACTCCGACCGGCTGTCTGCGCCTCGGCCTCCCGGCGACCGCCGCGGTACCGCCGATGGCGGACTGGCCGGAACGGCTCACCCGGGCCCTGGGCGCGCACCACTTCCTGTGCCACGGCGGCCACGAGTACGACGGCCGGGAGATCTCCCCCCTCGACCCGGACGAGATCAAGCGCGCGGCCTGCGCGATGCTCGAACGCGGGGTCCGTGCGGTGGCGGTGACCAGCGTCTTCTCGCCGGCCAACCGGAACATGGAAGAGCGGGTCGCGGAGCTCCTGGCCGCGCACGCCCCCGAGTTGAGGGTCACGCTCTCGCATGAGCTCGGTCGCATCGGCCTGATCGAGCGGGAGAACGCGGCCATCGTCAACGCCTCCCTGGGCGAGCTGGCGGACGTGACCTGCGACGCGTTCCAGACCGCGGTGGACCAGGCCGGCATCGGCGCGCCGGTGTACCTGAGTCAGAACGACGGGACGCTGATGGACGTGGAGTACGCGCGCCGGCACCCGGTCGCCACGTTCGCCAGCGGCCCCACCAACTCCATGCGCGGGGCGGCGCTGCTCTCCGGCCTGAGGGACTGCGCGGTCGTCGACATCGGCGGCACCACCAGCGACGTCGGCATGATCGTCAACGGCTTTCCGCGCCCGGCGGGGACGGAGGTCGACATCGGCGGGGTACGCACCAACTTCCGTATGCCGGACGTGGTGGCCACCGGGATCGGTGGCGGCAGCATCGTCCGCGCCACCGGGGGTGCGGTGCGGGTCGGCCCCGACAGCGTCGGCTACCGGCTGACGGACCGGGCCCTGCTGTTCGGCGGCGACACGCTCACCGCCTCGGACATCGCGGTCGCCGCCGGCCTGGTCTCGTTCGGCAACCCCGCTGCGGTGTCCGGCCTGGACAAGGACCTGGTCCGCCGGGTGCTGTCGCATATCGCCGACGAGGTCGCGGCACTGGTCGACCGGATGCGGACCTCCTCCGTACCCGTCCCGGTGGTTCTCGTCGGGGGCGGGAGCGCGATCGTGGGCGACGGACTCCCCGGCCTGGAGACCGTGCGCCCCCGGCACTACGCCGTCGCCAACGCGATCGGCGCCGCCATCGCGCAGGTGGGCGGCGAAGTCGACCGGGTGGTGTCACCGGAGGGCCGCTCCCGCGAGCAGGTGCTGCGGCAGGCCGAGGAAGAGGCCACGCGCAAGGCCGTGGTGGCGGGGGCCCGCGCGGACACCGTCCGCGTCGTGGAGCGCGACGAGATCCCGATGGCGTACCTGCCGGGCAACGCCGTGCGCGTACGTGTCAAAGCGGTGGGCGAGCTGTTGCTGGAGGAAAAGTGATGCGGCACATCGGACTCGCGGAGCTCGACGACCTGGCCCGCGGGGCGGCGGTGCTCGGCACCGGCGGCGGTGGCGACCCCTACATCGGCAAACTCATCGCCGCCGAGGCGATCCGCGCCTGCGGACCGGTGCCGGTGGTCGACATCAGCGAGGTGGAACCCGACGCGGTGGTCCTGCCGGTGGCCGCCATCGGCGCCCCCACCGTGCTGCTGGAGCGCATCCCGGCCGGCACGGAGGCCGAGCTCGTCCTGAACTCCCTGCGCGAGGTCCTGGGTCACCCCGCCCGGTACATCGCCTGTCTGGAGGCCGGAGGGCTCAACTCCATGATCCCGGTCGCCGCCGCCGCCCGGACCGGCCTTCCCCTGATCGACGCCGACGGCATGGGCCGCGCCTTCCCGGAGATCCACATGGCCCTGACCACCCTGGCGGGGATCCCCGCCACCCCGATGGCCCTCGCCGACAGCCACGGCAACACCGCGGTGCTGCGCACCGTGGACAACCTGTGGGCCGAACGCCTGGCGCGCGCCGGCACCGTCGAGATGGGCGGGGCGGCGTTCATGGCCCTGTACCCCCTGCGGGGCCGCCGGCTCGCCGACGCCCTGACGCCACGGACCCTCACCCAGGCCCACCGCGTCGGCACCGCCATCCGGCGCGCGCGGGCCGCCCACACCGACCCGTTGTCCGCCGCCGCACGGTCTCTCGGCGGAACAGTGCTGTTCAGGGGCAAAGTGGTGGACGTCGAACGACACACGGAAGGCGGGTTCGTCCGGGGCGAGGCCACCATGGACGGTCTCGACACCGACATCGGGCACACGCTGCGCCTGCACTTCCGCAACGAGCACCTGCTGGCCGTGCGCGACGGCAGGCCCGTGGCGAGCGTGCCCGATCTGATCTGCGTCCTGGACTCCGGGACCGGCACGCCCGTGACCACGGAGTCGATGCGCTACGGCGCCCGGATCGGGGTCATCGGCGCACCGTGCGATCCCCGCTGGCGCACCCGGCGGGGGCTGGAACTCACCGGCCCCCGGTACTTCGGCCACGACCTGGACTACGTCCCGGTGGAGGACCTCGCCGCCGCCGGCACGACCTGAGCGAGGGGCCGCCCGTCCGGTACCGCCCACCGCAGACCGCAGACCGCACACCACCGAGAGGACACCCACCATGGACCACACCGTCACCGTCCGGTGCGACGGCCGGACGGACCTGACCGCCACCAACGGCCGCGCCGAAGCCGGCATCAGCTGGGGCCCCGAGCCCGGCCGGTGGATGGCCACCGAGCTGTTCCTGACCGGCCTCGGCGCGTGCATGCTGGCCACCCTGGCCGACTACGCGACGACCCACCACATCCCCATCGAAGGCGCCTCGGTCCGGGTCGAGGCCGGCAGCGCCACCCGCCCGAGCAGGATGAACGCCCTCCGCATCACCTACAGCCTCCCGGCGGGGCTGTCCGAGAGCCAGGTAGCCGCACTGGTCCGGGCCGGCGATCGCTGCAAGGTCCACAACACCCTGCACCACCGCCCCGACATCACGGTCGCCACCGCCTCCACCGCCGCCCCCTGATGACGCACCGCACCGCGGCGCACGCCGAGGGGGCCGCGGCCGGAAGGGCCGGTTCTCCCTGCCGGTCAGCGTCCGCACCGCGGGCGATGTGCCGGTGCACCGGCAGAGGTGATCGGCGGTGCCGGAACCCGCTACATTGACACCCGTCATGACGATGCGTACCCATCCGCTCACGCGTTCGACATGACGGGTGGGGTCGGAGAACGGGGCAGAGTGCCGGAAGCACCGGCGCTCCGCCCGGAGAAGCGCTTGTCCGGGGGAGTCGTCGTCAGCCAGGTCATCCCTTCACACGCGGCAGTCCTCCACCCGCCCGGCCGGCGCATCGGCGTGCCCGACGTGGACGACCTGGCGGCGGGCGCGGCCGTCCTGGGGTCGGGCGGCGGCGGTGACGTACGCACCGCCGCCGCCATGGCCAGGCACCAGCTCGCCACGCACGGCCCGCTGCCGCTCCTGCCGCTGTCCGACCTCCCCGCCGAAGCCCTCGTCGCCTGCGTGGGAGCGGTCGGCTCCACCACCGCCCTGAGCGAACGGCTGCCCGGTGGGGACGAGTTCACCACGGTCCTGGACACCCTCAGCCGGCAGCTGCCCACTCCGCTCACAGCGGTCCAGCCCTTGCAGATCGGCGGAGTCAACGCCCTGCTCGCCGTCGTCGCCGCCGTCCGCGCCGGGCTGCCGATGGTCGACGCCGACGCCATGGGGCGTGCCTTCCCCCGGCTGGACCAGACCACTCTGTCCGCCGCCGGACACCCCGCCTCCCCGACCGCCATCGCCGACGCCCGCGGCACCGCCCTGGTCGTCACCACCCCGGACAACCACACCCTGGAACTGCTCGTCCGCAAGGCCCTGCCGGCCCTCGGCGGCTGGTGTGCCATCGCCACCCACCCCGGCACCGCACACGCATACGCAGGGGCCGTCGTCGACCACTCCGTCACCCGCGCGCTCGCCCTGGGAGCCGACTTCCGCCGGGCCGCCGCCGAGCCCGCACACCGCGCCGCCTTCCTCCGGCGATGGCAGGGCACCCCGCTGCGCGGCGGCACGGTCACCGAGATACGCCGCGCCCCGACGCCCTCCGGCACCCGGACCACCATCACCGTGCAGGACCACACGGACCCCGCCCGCACCCTGCGCCTGGAAGCAGCCGAGGAGTACCTGCTCCTCCTCGACGACGGGCGGCCACTGGCCGTGACGCCCGAGATCATCTGCGCCCTCGACCCCCGCACCTGGAACCTCGCCCCGCCCGACCGACTCACCGAGAACCAGCACATCAGCCTCTTCGCCCTGCCCGCCGCCTCCGCCTGGCACCCCCCACCCACCGACCTCGTCGGACTCCCCTCCTACCACCTCCGCGACCTCCCCGAAGGGGCACCATGCCCGCGCCCACCCTCCGCGACCTGATCGCCGCCCAGCCGGCAGAGAACTTCCACCTGCTCGCCGGACACGCCGGTCTGGACGCCCCGGTCACCGGGGTCCGGGTGGCCGACATCGCCGATCCCGGCCCAGCCGTCGCGCACCTCACCTGCACCGATCTCCCGCCGCGCACCGGACTCAGCGCCACCCACCTCGTCGACGTCGCGCTCCACCGCCACCACGCCACCGGCGCCTCGGGCCTGCTCCTGTGCCAACTGCCGGCCGATCACCTCGCACAAGCCTCCCGGCGACTGGCCGACCGCAGACGTCTGCCGCTCCTGGTGGCCCCCCTCCACACCAGCGCCCAGGCCGCCACCGAGCTGCTGCTGTGGATCCACGGACCCCAGGTGCAGCGCGCACGGCAACTCACCGGCATCGCCCGCGCCCTGCGCACCACTTCCCACTCCCTGACCCACATCACCAGCACCCTGGCCCGCCATCTCAACGCCCGGACCGCCGCACTCGCCGCCGACGGCGCCACCATCGCCGGCGACGATCTGGGCAGTGATCTCCTGCCCCACCTGCACACCCCCGCGCCCATCACCGGCACCGCGGGCGACCGGGCGTTCGCCGCCCACCCCCTCCGCGGTGAGAACGGCGCCCCAGACCTGTGGCTGGCCGCCACCAACTCCCACGGCGGGCCGCAGTGGGCCGAACGCGCCCTGGCGGGACTCGCCCTCGCCGAGGCCTACGCCTCCGTCTGGCTCGCCACCTCGGTCATGCGTGCCGAACGCAACGCGCGCTTCCGTACCACGCTCCTGTCCGAGATCCTCGCGGCAGGCGACGCCGTCCCCGCCAACACCGCCGCGATCGCGGCGCGCGCCGGCTGGCGCCTCACCGGATGGCACACCGCCATCCACCTCTTACGCCTCATCCACAACGCACCGCCGGCCACCACCGCGGACGACCTCACGCGCGCCCTGGCCCAGAGCGACCTCGCCCTCGGGCCACTGGTCGAGCAGTCCGACGGCTGGGCCGCCTGGATCACCTCCGACCACCCCCCGCGCCCCGGCGACGGAGCCACCGTCGTCGGCAACCTCGCCCAGGCCCTGCACACCTACCACGCGAGGATCAGCGCGACCCCCGTCGTGGCCGGCATCGGACGCCCCGCCAACGGCCCGGCGGGGCTGGCGACCTCCATGGCCGAAGCCCGCCACGCCGCCCTCGCCACCGCTCTGGCCGACATCCCCGGACGCGTCCAGCACGCCGACCAACTGGGCATCACCCAGATCCTCATGGCCACCTGCAACTCCCCCGCCATGCGCGAGACCGCCGCCACCCTGCTCACCCCACTCCTCGACGACCCCGCGGGACCGGACCTTCTCCGCACGATCGAGACCTACCTCACCTCCGGCTGCTCCACCGCCGACACCGCACGCCGGCTCAACCTGCACCGCAACACCGTCACCCAACGCCTGGCCCGCGCCTGCGCGATCCTCGGCATCACCCTGGACACCGCCGACGAACGCCTCGCCATCCAGCTCGCCTGCCGCGCGCACCGCCTCCCCCACGCCACCGGCCACCACCACCGGAAGGCGCCGGACCGGTGACCCGGCCGGGGACCACCCTGCCGGGCCTCGCCGCCCGACCGGCGGGGATGATGGTGCGGTGACATCTCTGGACAGACGCCTCATCGGAAGCTGGTTCGGCCCCGTCGTCAACGTGATGGAGTCGACCGACATCGTGTTCCTTCCCGACGGATGGGGCTGGAGCAGGCTGGACAGTGTCAGCGGAATGCTGGCCGTCTCCCGGTTCCGCTGGTCCTGCCCGTCCGCCGGCGTACTGCGGCTCCGCCACACGCGGATCATCAGCGGGCAGGCCGACACCCGGGACGGTTTCCGGACCGTCGACCACAACGAGCCCACGGACGAGATCGACGAGACGGGCTACCGGATCACCCGGCAGCCGCCGCCGTTCTCGACGACTCCGCAGACAGCACTCCTGGTCGACCAGTCCATCGACTACGAGAACACCTTCTACCGCGGCGACGACAGGACCCCCACCGCCGCGGACGACCCCTCGGCCGTGTTCGTCCCCTACCCGCCCCCGCCCCGCCCCGGCCCGCCGCACCCCCGCGGGTCCGGCACCTCACCCGCGGGCCGGCCGAGGTGAGCCGCGCGGCGACCGGCACGCCCGCGGTGCCCCGCCCGTCACGTCCGCGATGACGGAACCCTTGGCAGGCCGCCGGGGAACGCCTGCCCGGCCGCCGGTCGGTGTACCCCGGACGCACACGGTCACGCCTGCGCGTCTCCCGCCGCCCGGCCGGTGGCGGGGCGACGCGGCGGGCAGGCCCGCCACCAGGCATCGGCGTCCGACTCCCGCGCACCGTACGGCACCAGGCCCCGGCCCCGGCCGCCGGCCGGCACATCCGCGTACTTGACCGTGCGGCGTACCAACCCTAACGATGTGCCCCGGCGCCCTCTTCGGCATCACCGGGCGCCCAACCCCCCACCCGTCGCACTGGAGAACCCAGGAGACGAAACGATGCGACTGCGTATCCGCGGCCGGCGCTCCACCGCCATGGCCGCACTTCTGACGGTGGCACTCGCCGTGCCCATCGCCGCCCGGGCCGACGATTCGGCCACCCCCCACACCCCCACCGCCGGAGCCGCTTCCGCGTCCGGCGCCGAGACCGCCCGGCAGTACGAGGTGACCGGCCCGCGCAGCACCGCGCAGCGCACCGGGCTGGCCCGTACCGGAGTGTCGATCGACGCCGTCCGGGAGCGTTCGGTGGTGATCACCGCGGACGCCGACCAGCTGCTCCGGGTCCGTGGACTCGGCTACCAGGTCCGGGAGTTGCCCGGTCCGCCCAAGCGTTCGTCGGGCCACAAGGACCGGGTCAAGGACTTCCCGGACGAGGACTCCGGCTACCACAACCACCAGGAGGCGATGGAGGAGATAGACGCCGCCGTCGCCGCGCACCCGGAGATCATCAGCAAGCAGGTCATCGGGAAGTCCCACGAGGGCCGCGACATCATCGCCGTGAAGATCAGTGACAACGCGGGCACCGACGAGGACGAGCCGGAGGTGCTGTTCACCCACCATCAGCACGCCCGTGAGCACCTGACCGTGGAGATGGCGCTCTATCTGATCCGCGAGTTCGGCGGGAAGTACGGCAGCGACGACCGGATCACCAAGGCCGTGGACGGCCGCGAACTCTGGATCGTGCCCGATGTGAACCCGGACGGCGGCGAGTACGACATCGCCACCGGCCAGTACCGGATGTGGCGCAAGAACCGGCAGCCCAACGAGGGTTCGCAGGAGGTCGGCACCGACCTGAACCGCAACTGGGCGTACAAGTGGGGCTGCTGCGGCGGCTCCGACGACGACCCGGGCTCGGACGTCTACCGGGGCCCGGCCGCCGAGTCCGGCCCGGAGACCAAGGCGGTCGCCGACTTCGTCCGCAGCCGGGTGGTGGGTGGCAAGCAGCAGATCACCGCCGCCATCGACTGGCACACCTACAGCGAGCTGGTGCTCTGGCCGTACGGCTGGACCGAGGACGACACGGCCGAGGGCATGACCCAGGACGACCACGACGTCTTCGCCACCATCGGCAAGGACATGGCCGCCAGCAACGGGTACACCCCGGAGCAGTCCAGTGACCTGTACGTCACCGATGGCTCGATCGACGACTGGCTGTGGGGCGACCAGAAGATCTTCGCCTACACCTTCGAGATGTACCCCGGCGAGAACGGCTCGGACGGCTTCTACCCGCCCGACGAGGTGATCGAGAAGGAGACCGGCCGCAACCGGGAGGCGGTGCTGAAGCTGCTGGAGAACGCGGACTGCATGTACCGGGCCATCGGCAAGGAGGAGCAGTACTGCCAGGCCGGCTGAGTACCCGGCGCTTCCGCGCGCAGCCGTGAAGGGGCGCCCCCGTGGAGACCACGGGGGCGCCCCTGCCGGCTACGGCGTGACCGCCCGGGTCCCGCGGCGAGTTGCGGGCCCGGGCGTCTCCGTCGCCGCACATCGCCTGGCGGGACAGCTCCCGCAGCGCGTCGCCGATGGGGTGGTGCTGCGGCTCCCCCGCCGGATCCGGCTTGGTCCACCTCGCCATGTTGACCGCCACGGACATCTGACGCTTGCCGTCGGCCCTGGTCAGGGCGACGGTTCCGGCTCCCCACGCCGACCCGTCGTGGCCCCGGAAGGTGCCGCGGACCTCGGTGCCGCGGGATCGAGGCCGGTCGAGGGGCCGGTGCCGGCGGCCGGAGCGTTCGCGGTCCCGGCGGGCGGTGCCGGGGCCGCCGCCACCATCCCCGCACACATGCTCAGCGCGGCCGCACTGCCGCAGAGCGCCATGAAGAACCTCAAGTCGTCCGTCCTTTGGTGGTCGGTGGGTGCCACGGGGCGCTGCCCCGTGGCTGGTCTCGGGCCGGACTCAGCCGGCGAGGGCGCGGCGCAGTACGGCGCCGAGTTCGGCGTTCTGCCGCTGGGAGACGTCGGCGGACAGCAGCGCCTGCGATCCGTGGAAGGTGCCGGGCCACTGGTGCAGTTCGACCGCGACCCCGGCCTGGAGCAGGCGCAGCCCGTAGGCGAGGTCGTCGTCGCGGTTCGGGCAGAGCTCCGCGGTGCCGACATAGGCCGGGGGCAGACCGGAGAGGTCGGTGGCCCGGGCGGGGGCGGCATACGGGGTGGCGGGGCCGGAGCCCAGGTAGTGCCGCCATGCCTCGGTGGCCTTGGCCCGGTTCCACCAGGGCGTGTCGGTGAAGTTCCGCGCCGACCACGACTCCTGCCGGTCGTCGAGGGTCGGCTGGTTGAGCAGTTGGAAGCGGATCGCCGGCCCCTGCTCGTCCCGGGAGCGCAACGCCAGCGCCGCCGCGATCCCGCCGCCGGCGCTGTGCCCTCCGACCGCGATCCGTGCCGGGTCGACCCCGAGTTCGGCCGCGTGCGCGGCGGTCCAGGTCAGTACGGCGTAGGCGTCGTCCAGAGCGGCCGGGAAGGGATGTTCAGGGGCGAGGCGGTAGGCGACGGAGATCACCACGGCGCCGGAGCCGGCGGCGAGCCGGGCGGCCCACGGGTGCTCGGTGTCCAGGCTCCCCACGGTGAACCCGCCGCCGTGCAACCAGACGAGGGCGCCCTGGGCCTGCCGCGGACGGTAGATCCGCACGGCCACGTCCGGGTCGGCCGGCACCGTGCGGTCCTCGATGTCCATGTCGGTGGTGTCGGGGGCCGGCACCCCGGTGGCCAGCTTGGCGTAGGTCTCGCGTGCGGTGACCGGGTCGGTCAGGTCGGTTCGCGGGAAGAACGGGATGAACGCTTCGAGTTCGGGATCCATGACGACCATCCTCACGGCCGCGCGCCGGAGGGTCACCCGCCATCCGTCGCGCATCAGGCGCCGAAGACGCACCGATCGGCAGGTCGCCGGAGCGGGCCGCGGACCGGACGAGTGGCCGCCTCGGAGCGCGGGACCCGGCGGTGGGAGGGGCGACGGCCGCCCGCGTGGAGGACGGACCGCACGGCAGGGCCCGCGTGCCGGGGCCCCGGCACGCGGGCGGCGGTGGGGCCGGGGCCGCCGGCCGGGCGGCGGGGTGCGGGGCGGGGCGTCCGGCCCGGGGCCGGCCCCGCCGCGCCGGTGCGTGCCCCGCACCGGCCCAGCCTCCGTACCTGGGGTAATCGGTAGAATGACCGATGCCCGGGGAGGATCTCGGAACCTACGTTGTCCCCATGCAGTCACCGAACACACCCACGCCGATCGAGACCGGCGACGCTTCCGAGATCACCCGCATCCTGGCCCGCTCCTTCGCGGACGATCCGATGATGCTGTGGCTCTTTCCCGACGAAGAGGGCCGTGCGGACCGTCTCGCCCAGTGGTTCGACGTCATGCTCACGCACAAGTACGGCCCGCTCGGCCACTGTGAACGCACCAGCGCCGCCGCGGCCTTCTGGACCCCGCCCGGCACGGCCGAGCAGCACCCGGACGAAGAGACCCTGGCCCGCATCAACGGCCTGTTGGGCGAGAACGTGGCCCGGCTGGGAGAGATGCTGGAACTGGTCGGCGCGGCAGCCCCTCAGGAGCCCCACTGGTACCTGGCGGTGCTCGGTGCCGACCCGGCGGCACAGGGCAACGGTCACGGCGCCGCCCTGCTGCGTTCGGGTCTCGCCAAGGCGGACGCGGCCGGGTTGCCGGCACACCTCGAATCGTCGAAGGAGTCCAACATCGGCTTCTACGAGCACTTCGGGTTCACCGTGCAGCATGAGATCCGGGTCCCCGGGGGCGGCCCGACCCTGTGGTCGATGTGGCGCACCGCGCGCGGCGACGCCCGCGGGTAGACACCGTGCCCGCCCGGCCGGCTCCCGTCCCGGCCGGGCACCGACCGGGACACCGGGTGCGCCGGCCTCGGCGGCGCGGGCCGGATTCCGGAGCGGGCGCGGAGCCGGTTCGCCGGTGCCCGCCGAGGACGACCGGGCGCCCCGGACCGGCCCTGCCGCACGGGAGTGCCGCGGCGTCCGCCCCCGCAACTGCCCGACACTCCGCTCTACCTCGTCACCGGCGTCGACCGCGGGGACCACATGGCCGACGGGAGCCCGGACGAAGCACTCCCCGCCCTCGCCCGCGACGACCGCACCCCACTGCTGCTCACCGAAGGCATCCACTGGGTCCTCCAGCAGCCCGCCGCCCTGGAACGCAACCGCTGCTTCATGACCATCGGCTCCCGACCGCGCAAGGCGAACGACACCCTGGACGCCCGCACCCCGGCGATCTGGATCAGCAACGGCACCGGACGCGACGGGACGGAGCGCCGCAACGCCCCGAAGGTCGTCTGGTGCTGGTGGCGCAACCGCCACACCTGGCTCGGCTTCGCCTCCGCCGGCGGCCGGGAGCTCCGGCCTCCCGTCAGCGGGGGACGCGCCTGACGGGGCGGGCGGCCCTGCTGCGCTCAGTTTCGCGCCGCCGCCCTGACCCGGATGAGCTGAACCTTCCGGCTGTTCAAGCAGACCCACGTCGCCCACGCGCCCAACGGCACCACGGTCGCCGACCTGGTCCGGGTCGCCGGATCCAGCTGGGCGATCGAGGAAGCCTTCCAGGCCGCCAGGAACGAGTGCGGCCTGGACCAGCACGAGGTCCGCCGCCACCCGGCTGGTACCGGCACATCACCCTGGCCACGCTCGCCCACGCCTTCCTGGCCGCCCCCGCGACCCAGGCCACCGGAAAACGGGCAGCAGAAGCGACACCACCAGCACCGTCCCCGTCACCTTGGCGGAGGTACGGCGACTCCTGGACGTACTGCTTCCGCGCCCCGAACCCCGAGGCGGCACCATCACACACGCCCTGAGCTGGTCCCGCTGGCGCAGCCGCCACCAGGCCACGGCCCGGCACTGCCACTACGGAAGAAGAACCATCTCAGGCAACGATGTCTGACTGGAGCACCAAGACGTGTATCGCACACCGCCGGCCCTCCGAGCCCGGCGGAAGGACTCGTTCCGCCCTTGATAGTCTGGCGCGTGCCTGTCAAAGCCAGGCGCTCAAACTGCTCGCATCAGTAGGCAATCGGGGGAATGAACGCATGAAGCCCACTGGAGTCCGTGCCGTCGCCACGGCCGCTGTCGCCGTGATCGCCCTGGCCGGAGTGACCGGTTGCGGGGACGGCAAGAAGCGCCGCTCCGCCGGATCGAACGACGGCTTCACCTCGTCCGGCGGGCTGGGGAACTCCGGCGGGCTGTCCGGCACAGGTGGCCAGACCGCCGGCACCACCACCGGCGGCACCACCACCGGCGGCACCACCACCGGCGGTCCGACCACGACGCCGCCGACGGGCCCGCTGAGCACGACCCCGCCCGAGGACGACATCACCGTCACCGCCTGCGACTTCGACTTCCAGGGCGACCGGTCCTCCGCCACCATCAGCATCACCAACGGCAATTCGCAGGGCAAGGCCGGCTACAACGGCACCGTCGAGATCGTCGACGGGAACGGCCAGTACCTGGACGGCCTGCTCTTCAGCGTGAACGATGTGCCCGCCGGCCAGACCCGGACCAAGTCGCTGTCGGCCGAGATCAGCATCCCGCCGTCCTCCGCGCCCGCCGCTTTCCGGTGCCGGCTGGGCCAGGTGTGGAAGTCGATCGCCCTCTGAGGGCGACACGCACTGTCGAAGTCGCGCCGTCGGGTGGCCGGGAGCCGGCCGCCCGACGGCGCGCCCCGTCATGGACCTGGTCGGCGGCCCGCACGGCGCGGCGGTCGCCAGGCGCACAACGGCGACCGGCGGGCGGGTGCACATCGGCGGCCGGCCGCAGACCCTGGCTCGCCCCGCAGCTCGGCAGGCCCCTCGTCGTCCTCTGACCCGAACGCCGGCCGTCCCCGGAACGTCCCCGGCAACGGGCGGGACGGCGGGACGACGCACCAACCCGAAGGTCGGGCGCGGGGACGCATGAGCCCGACGGAGTCGGGTGCGGGGGTGCGACAGTCCGGCGGAACGCCCCACCACGGGGTCCGGTGATCGCCGGGAGGCCCCCGAAGTTCACCGGTCATGGCAGCGCCGTAGTGTCGCCAGGGCACCACCACGGGCAGCGGTCGGACGGGGGACATGGAAGCCATGGAGATCGGTGTTGTCGAGACGGACCGGCTGAGCCTCGTGCCGCTCGCCGTCGGGCACGCGGACGAGATGGCCGAGGTGCTCTCCGATCCGGCTCTGCACGCCTTCATCGGCGGTGTCCCGTTCTCTCCGCAGGCGTTGCGGGCGCGGTACGAACGCCTGGTGGCCGGTGCGCCCCACCCTTCCGAGACGTGGTGGAACTGGGTGATCCGGCTCCGCGGGGAGGAATGCCTGGCCGGGACGGTGCAGGCGACGATCACTGCCGACGAGCGCGGGTGTGCGGCCGAGGTCGCCTGGGTGGTCGGAACTCCGTGGCAGGGACGCGGGATCGCCACCGAGGCGGCCCGAGCGCTGGTCACCTGGTTGAGCGGGCACGGCGTCCGGGGGATCCGCGCCCACATCCATCCGGATCACCAAGCGTCCGCCGCGGTCGCCGCCGCAGCCGGCCTGGCACCCACCGGTCACTGGCACGACGGCGAGATCAGGTGGGAGCTTCCGGCGGCGCGGTGAAACCGGTCGGCGACGGCGGAGACGGTCGCCGCACCGGAGTGCGATCGCGACGCCGTCGTGATCCCGAGGACGCACCCGGACCTCCGGCCTGAGCCGCGGCGTTGGGAAGCCGTCCACCGGGGTGGCCCCCCTACACCATCCGTACCCTCTCGCGGGTTTCGGTCGCGAGGGCGAGTGCCTGCGAGACGGCGGCGGGGATGTCCGTGACCGGGAAGATGGTGTGCCGGATGACCCGGTCGGGTCCCACCACGAGGATGAGCCTCTTGATCCTAAGGCTCTGACCCGCGCGGAAGGTCGGCAGGCGCAGCGCCGCGGTGAGGTGGAGCTGGGCGTCGGACAGCAGGGGGAAGGGCAGGTGCTCCGCCTCGGCGAAGGCGGCTTGTTCCTGGGGAGACTGGGTGCTCACGCCGCGGACGGCGATGCCCTCGGCGTCGAACCGGGGCCAGGCGGCGCGGAACCGGCGGCTTTCGAGCGTGCAGCCGGCGCTGCCGGGCACCGGTGTGCCGGCGAGGTCGGCGGGGATGCCGGGGACTCCGGTCGCCGGGTAGGCGAACAGAACCGTGGCGCCTGCCCGGGGCGGCAGGGGGTCGTGGTCGCGGCCGTCGGTGCCGGGCAGCCGCAGGCCCTCGGGGACGGCCTCGCCGGCCAGTGCCGCGACGCGACGGGCTTCCGCGCCGCCGTCGGCCGCCCGTCCGGTGAGGGTGCCGTCGCCGAGGAGCCACCGGTCGGCCCAGTCCTGCAGTGAGACCAGGACGGGCATCAGCCCGAGACCCTGCTCGGTGAGGACGTACTCGTAGCGGGGAGGACGGTCCTGGTAGCGGCGGCGCTCCAGGACGTTCCGGTCGGTCAGGGTGCGCAGGCGTTCGGAGAGGACCTTGCGGGAGAGCCCGAGTTCGTCCGCGAGCCGGTCGAAGCGGTGGTGGCCGCGGGCGATCTCGCGCAGCACCAGAAGGCTCCACCAGTCGCCGACGACCGCCGCAGCCTGCGCGATTCCGCAGGCGTCGTCGGGAACGCGCCGTGTACTCATCGTCTCACTCCGGAAAACCGTTGACAGCGGCCAGCACGGCCATAGTAGGTTCCCGTTCGGAACTTAGTAAGTTTTGAAAGGGAACTCACTATGGCTCAGCAGACCTGGACGGCCGTCGACGACTACTTCAACGGCCTCCTGGTCGAAGAAGACGCCCCGCTGCTCGCGGCCGCCGCGGAGAGCGACGCGGCCGGACTCCCGCCGCACCAGGTCGCCCCCAACCAGGGCAAGTTGCTGCATCTGCTCGCCCGTATCCACAACGCCCGAACCGTGCTGGAGATCGGCACCCTCGGCGGTTACAGCACCATCTGGCTCGCCCGCGCGCTGCCGGGCGACGGGCGTCTGGTGACCCTGGAGGCCGACGACCGGTATGCCGCCGTGGCCGCTGCCAACATCGCGCGCGCCGGCCTCGACCACGTCGTCGACATCCGCGTCGGCCGGGCCCTCGACTCGCTGCCCCGGCTCGCCGAGGAGGGCGCGGGCCCCTTCGACCTCGTGTTCATCGACGCCGACAAGCCCGCCAATCCCGACTATCTGCGATGGGCCCTCGAACTGACCCGGCCCGGCAGCGTCATCATCGGCGACAACGTCGTCCGCGACGGCGCGGTCACCGATTCCACCAGTAGCGACCCCCGGGTGCGGGGCGTACGCCACTTCACCGAGCTCATCGCCGCCCACCCCCGGCTCACCGCCACCACGGTGCAGACCGTCGGCGCCAAGGGCTACGACGGCTTCACCCTCGCCCTGGTCACCGGCTGACGGGGGATCCGGAGCCATGTCCCGCGTCGTCGCGTTGTCGTACTACCCCGTCAAGGGCTGCGCCGGTGCGCCGGTCGCCGAGGCCCAGGTCACCCCGGCCGGACTCGCGCACGACCGCAGCTTCATGGTCGTCAGCGAGCAGGGCGTCTTCCGTACCCAGCGCCGCGACCCCCGCCTCGCCCTGGTCCGGCCCGCCGTCGAGGCGGACGGCCGACGGCTCACCCTCCGGGCCTCCGGTACCGAACCGCTCACCGTCCACGTCGACACCACCGGCGCCCGCCGGGCCGTGGACCTGTTCGGCGCCCCGTTCCAGGGCATCGACCAGGGCGACCCGGCCGCCGCCTGGCTCTCCGACGTGCTGGGCGCCCGCAGCCGTCTGGTGCGCGTCCCGCCGGAGCACCACCGGGTGACCGACGGCAGGACACCCGGCACCTCCGGCTATGCGGACAGCTGCGCCCTCCATGTCATCTCCCGCGCCACCCTGGAACTGCTCGACCTCGAGCTGGCGGCCCGCGGGAACCCGCCCGTTCCCGCCGACCGCTTCCGTGCCAACATCGTCATCGACGGCTGGGACGATCCGCACACCGAGGACCGCGCCCACCGCCTCGACATCGGCGCCACCCACCTCGGATACGCCAAACTCGCCATCCGCTGCGCCGTCACCATGGTCGACCAGGAGACCGGCACCCGGGCCGGCCCAGAACCGCTGCGGACCCTCGCCGGCTACCGGCGAGCCGCGGAAGGCGGCATCGCGTTCGGCGCCAAGTTCGCGGTCCTCACCCCGGGGAAGATCGCTGTCGGGGACGAGGTGACGGTGACGGCCTGGGGCCGGTCCGAACTCTGAGGCGCGCACCACGAGCCCCCGGCAGCTCCGCCGCCGCGGGGCGAGGCGACGCGGTGGCCCGGACGGTCCACCACCCGGTCGCCCGGCCCTGCGTCCGCCTCGCCGGTCCGGGCCCCGGCTTCCGCGAAGGGGAGCGACGCACGGCCCCGCCACGTGCCCGTGGTCCGGGGCCCGCGCGGGTGGCTGTCACCTCCAGACGATCAGGTACCACCCTCGAGGTGCAACTGGTCGCAGTAGGAGTTCCGCGAGTTGTAGCCGTAGTACTCGCCCATCTCCTGGCACCAGCTCAGGCTGTCGTAGGGGCCGCTGTGGAGCTGCCACCCGGCCGCTGCCGACGGGGAGGAGCTCCGCTCCGGAGCGGCCTGGGCCGTGGCGGGGAGGGCGAGGGCGGCGGCTGCGGCGGTGATGGCCGAAACGGCGGCAGCTCGCACGGTGGGCGGGTATCTCGCCGGCGAGCGCCAGTGAACACGTCGGCACCCTGCGCCGCGCCGGGCTGACCGCTCTCGCCCGGGAGGGAAAGACCGCCTTCCACACGCTGACGCAGCTCGCCACACCCTGCTGAACGGCAGCAGCTGACCTGACCTCCGGCCGTACCCCTTCGGCCGTACCCGTGGCGCTGGCACAGGCGCGGGCCGACGGGGGCGGCCGGCGGAGCCGGGCGGCGAGTCGGTTGCGGGCGAGGTCGCCAGGCAGTGGGCGAGTCACGGTCCGCCCGAGCCGTCACGGCGACGGTCCGGGTGGCCTGCGCGGCCGGCGTCGGCGGGGCCGGCCGCGTGCCCGCGCCGCGGCTCGTACGGCTCCGGGCGGCTCGTCCGCGGCGGCGAATCCGGGTCAGCCGCCCGGCGCCACCGCCGGCGCCGCGCCGTGCCACTGCCACTGCGTACGCCGCGCCAGCCCGGGCAGCGCGGTCCGTCCCGTGCACCACAGCAGGGCGGCCGCCGCGCCGGTCCCGGCCGGGGCGTCGGGGAAGAGCCGGGCCACCGCCGGGGCGCACAGCTCTTCCGGCGGGGCCCAGTCCAGCCCCAGGGTGCGGGCGATGTCGTAGGTGTGCATGGTCAGCTCCACGACGCCCATGGCGGCAAACCCCGGCGCGTCCGAGTGGCCCCACGGGTGCCAGGCCCGCGCCTCCGGTTCGGTCTGCCGGACCACCGAGGCGAGCAGCGCCGCCGCGATCCGGATGCCCTCCAGCCGGACCGGCACCGGCGCCTGCGGGTCGAGCGAGGCGAACAGCGAGATGTAGCGATCCGCCGGGCGGGCCACCAGCAGCCCCGCGTAGCCGACGACGCCCAGCGCCATGTGGTCAAGGGTGGCGTGGCAGCTCCACTCCAGTTCCCCGTCACCCGCGGGCTCCTCCCACCGCTGCGCGCCCGCGGCGGCGGTGGCCCGCTCCAGCACGGCGGTGCACTCCCCCGCGGCCGAAGTCAGCAACTCGGGCCAGGGCGCCGCCGCCCCGGTGCCGACGTGGTGCCGAGGGTCACCGCCGGCGGTGACCAGGACACTGACGGGCGAGCGGACCTCGTGGTTCATGCGTGACTCCCGTGGACGATCGGTTCCCCGCCACACTCTCGCGGGCGGTCGCGCGGGGCGAGTGGTGCGAGTGCCGTGATGCGCACAAATTCGTGCCACGCCAGGCCCGGTCAGCGCACGCGCCACGCCGCGACCCGGCTTCGCGGTGGGACCCGCGGGAGCCGGGTGTCAGCCGCATCGGCTTCGGCACCCCGCGGCGGCGGCGCGCCGTCTCCGGCGTCATGGCGCCCGTCCGTTGCGTGGGCTCCGCCCGGGCTACGAGGGTGCGCGGTCACCCGTCCGGCCGGTCACCGCACGCGCTCGGCGTGCCCCGCGCCGCGCCCCGGCCGAGGGTGGACAACGTGCGGGACTGAGCCCGTCGGACATCGAGGTGAGAGGAAGGCCGGACGATGGCCCATGACGTCAATGAACCCTTCATCGAGGCATTCAAGGAAGTGCACACCCCGGACTCCTTCGCCCGGGCGCTGATCGGCCACGTCCTCCGGGCCGCCCCCGGGAAGATGAGCCAGTCGAGCGATGAGAGCGTCGAGTTCAACGCCCGGTTCTCGGTGGCCCGCCCGGGCAAGCACGCGACCACCACCCAGGGCGGTGGTCTGTGCATCTGCATCACGGTGGACGGCTGGGAGATCTGCGGCTGTCTTGAGGTGTGACGGGTCCGCGCGCCTCGCCCCGGGGCACCGGGGCGGCGGCGCGACGCCGCCCGGTCGGCCCGGCGGCCCAGCGGTGTCATGTTGGTCACAAAGGCCGACCGCGAGTCGGCCCGCTCGCCGGACGGGAGCACACTTTGGCTACTTCGCCCGCTCCCGACCAGAGGAACCATGCGCCACTACATCACCGCACCCCTGCTCGCGGCGGTCTGCTGTCTGAGCCTCACCGCCTGCACCGGCAGCGACGACGGAGGAAGTCCGCCGCCGGGTCCGCGCACCACGCTCCGCCTGGGCCAGGGCACCGACACGGCCGGCGCCGGCGGCAGGGGAACGGTGCGCATCACCCCGGACACCGTGGTCTACGTCGACCGGACCCGCACCGGCACCCCGGAGCACGGTCTCTTCGCCGTCGTCACCTTCAAGGCCGAGAACCGGGCCGGGACCCCGGTGCGGACCACCGCCGACGACGGCGGCTTCCGGTGGAAGGCGCCCGACGGGCACACCGTCGGGGCGGGGAACGGAGAGGGCGCCAGGAGGATCGCTCCCGTCGGCTTCAGCGAGGGCGTGCCGACCGTGGGGCCCGACACCTTCCAGGTCGACACCGTCGCCTTCGACATCACCACCGCCGGGAAGGGGGGCACCCTCGTCTACCGCGGCGGCGACGGGGCCGTCTTCCGCTGGAAGCTCCCGTCCACCAGTTCCGGGCCCGTGGTCGCCGCGCTGGAGTCCGCGTTGCGGTGAAGCGCCTCACGGGGCACTGACCGCGTGCCGGGCGCGCGGCCGCGGAGGCCCGTCGCCCGGCTCCCGTCCCGGCCCGAAGGGCCGAATTGCTGCCGGCCGGTGGGATGCCGGGGGTACACCGGGCCGCGCACGGCGGTCCGGTGTACCCCCGGCCGGACGGGCCGGGCGGGTCAGCTCCGCAGCCGGGCCATCCACGCCTCGACGTCGTCCGCGGTGCGCGGCAGGCCGTCCGAGAGGTTCTCGTTGCCGCCGTCGGTGACGAGGATGTCGTCCTCGATGCGAACGCCGATGCCGCGCAGTTCCTCGGGGACCGTGCGGTCGTCGGACTGGAAGTACAGCCCCGGCTCCACGGTGAGCACCATGCCCGCCGCCAGCGTCCCGTCCACGTACGACTCGGTCCGGGCCCGGGCGCAGTCGTGGACGTCCAGACCCAGCATGTGGCCGGTGCCGGCCAGCGTCCAGCGGCGGTGCAGTCCCAGCTCGTAGGCCTCCTCCGCCGACCGGTCGCCGAACAGGCCCCAGGCGGCCAGGTGCTCGGCCAGGACCCGCTGGGCGGCGTCGTGGAAGTCCCGGTAGGCGGCACCGGGCTTGACCGCCGCGATCCCGGCCTCCTGCGCCGCGTACACCGCGTCGTAGACCTTGCGCTGGACCGGGGTGAAGCGGCCGTCGACGGGCAGGGTGCGGGTGACGTCGGCGGTGTACAGATTCCGGCTCTCCACGCCGGCGTCGAGCAGCAGCAGGTCGCCGGGGCGGGCCTCGCCGTCGTTGCGGACCCAGTGCAGGGTGGTGGCGTGCGGTCCGGCGGCGCAGACCGATGTGTAGCCGACGTCGTTGCCCTCGGTCCGGGCGCGCATCCAGAAGGTGCCCTCGATGGCGCGCTCCGGTGTCGGCGTGTCCGTTCCGAGGATGCGGACCACGTCCTCGAAGCCGCGGACGGTGGCCGCGCACGCGAAGCGCAGGTCCGCGATCTCGAACTCGTCCTTGACCAGGCGCATTTCCGACAGCGCCACACGGAACTCGTCGTCGCGCTCGGCGGTCACCTTGTCCCGCAGGACGGCGTCGACTCCCGCGTCGTGCCCGCGCAGCAGGCGGATCGGGCCGGTCGCCGCGCCGAGGCGCCCGACCAGCGTACGGATGTCACGGCAGGGCAGGCCCAGCAGCCGCTCGTTCTCGGTGAGGCTGTTGCGGCGGCCGTCCCAGAGCTCACCGTGGTAGTCGAGCCAGAACTCGCCGTTCTCCCGGTCGGACCGAGGGCGCAGGTAGGCGACCGCCTGGTGGCTGCCCTCCGGGCGCGGCTCCAGTACCACGACCGCGTCCTGGGACTGGTCCCCGGTCAGGTAGACGTAGTCGGAGGAGGGCCGGAAGGGGTAGTCGGTGTCGTTGGAGCGGACCTTCGGGTTGCCGGCCGGTACCACCAGCAGCTCGCCGGGGAAGCGGGCGGAGAGTCGGGCCCGGCGGTGCTCGGCGTGCGGTGCCTGTGCGAGGGGGGCGAGGTCGCGCCGCTCGGTGTCGGCCCAGCCCCGCTTCATGTTCTCGGCGAGTTCGGCGCTCACCCCCCGGTACAGGCCGTTCTTCCGCTCCTTGCTCTCGTCCTTCGCCTGGGTCACAAGTGCCTCCTGACACGGATCGGTCACGCACTGCCTCGTCGATCGCAGGGAGCCCGCGGCCGCGGACCGGCCCGAGAGCTCCGGGCGGCAACGGCGATGCGTCGTCACGGGCTCGGCCGGACCTCCGCACCCGGGCGATGCCGGCGGTCGCGACCTGCTGACGAGTGCTCCCCGTGGACCCGCCCGGGGCGGAACCAGGCGGCCCGGTCGCAGGTGTCGGCGCTCGAAGTCCCCTGTCCGGCGCCCCGCGCGAGCTTGCTGCGAACGGCAGCCTGGCAGAGATCCGCACGGCATCGCTTCATACACCCGTATGAAGATCAACGCTGCTTTTGTGTCATCTGTCGATGAGGGGATCCGGACGGCCCGCCGGGTTGGTCCGCCCGCCCGCCCGACGGGTCGTCCGCCCCACGGGCCGGCGCCCCGGAGGTCTCCGCACAGCGCGCCGCCGGGCCACCGGGGCGGCGCGCCGCCCACCGTCACCGGCCGCGGGTCCGTCGTCCGGCCCGGCCCGGGAAGCCGTCTGCTTCCGGATGCCGGCCGAGAGGTACGGCGACACCGCCTGGCGATCGGTCCCCCGGGAGAAGACCGTGGTGCACTCCCTCCCCCGCGCGCCGATGAACGACCCGGAACACGTCCTGCGCCAGGTGGCCCGGACCCGCGGCTTCACGAAGGCCGGCGAGGAGACGGTGGCCGGTGCACCGGTGGTGCGGTACCGCGGAAAGCTCACCCACGACACGCTCACCCTCCGCATGGCGCGGGACATGCGCGCGAAGCTGGACACCGGCCGCCGGCGCATGGGTGGCGACATCCCGGTCCTCGCGGAGGTGTGGATCGACCGGTCCGGGCACGTCGTGCGTACCCGCTTCACCTGCGACATGGGCTCGGGCGGCGTGGCGGCCGGCATGGACTTCACGGACATCGGCAAGCCCGTCCGGCGGCCCGGGGCACCGGACGACGCCCAGCCGGTGCCCGCGGACGAGGCCGGCGGACCGCTGCTGGGCTGACCCGCGCACCGGCGAGGCCCGTCGTGGTCCGACACGGCCGTCGCCGGGAGCCGGGACCGCGCGGGCCGTCGGGCCGCGGCGCACGGAGACGGCCGGGGCGGAGCCTCAGCGGGGTGCCGCCGACGGACGGAGGCGTCCGTCGTGGACTTCTACGATCCGGTCGGCGGCGGTGAGGTGGGTGCGGTCGTGGGTGACCAGGACGGTGGCCGTGGCCCGCAGGCGGGTGAGCCGGGTGATCAGGTCGATGACGGCGGCACCGCGTTCGTGGTCGAGCGCGCCGGTCGGTTCGTCGACCAGCAGCACGGTGGGGTCGTTCATCAGGGCGCGGGCGATGTTGACCCGCTGCCGCTGACCGCCGGAGAGCTGGTGCGGCCGGTGGCCGGCCCGGTCGGCGAGGCCGACCGCGTCGAGGAGTTCCAGCGCCCGGCTGCGTACGCTGCGGGGCTTGCAGCCGTCGATCCGGGCCATGACCTGGAGCTGCTCGGCGGCGGTCAGCGAGGGCAGCAGGTTGGGCTGCTGGAAGACGATGCCGATGCTGCGGCGGCGCACCGCGGTGAGTTCGCCGCGGCTCATGCCGGTGGTGGAGGTGCCGTCGATGGTGACGGTGCCGGCGTCGGCGGTGATCAGGGTGGCGGCCACGGCCAGCAGGCTGGACTTGCCGGAACCGGAGGGGCCCACCACGGCGGTCAGGTTGCCGCGCGGAACGTCCAGACTGACCCGGTCCAGCGCGGTCAGCCGGGTGTCGCCGTCGGGGTAGGTGAGGGTGATACCGGTCAGGCGCAGGCTCATCGGGCGTTCCCCAGGGCGGTCAGCGGGTCGACGGAGGTGATGCGGCGGACGGACAGGGCGGCCCCGAGGACTCCGAGGACGATCAGCACGGCGGCCGGGAGCAGGACGGTGGCGGGGGTGAGCAGGAACGGCACGGCCGAGCGGGAGAGGAGCGCCCCCAGGCCGGCCGCGATGCCGGTGCCGATCAGGGTGCTCGCGGCGAGCAGCACGACCGCCTGGCCGAGGGCGTCCTTGAGCAGGTCGGCGGTCGAGGCGCCGAGCGCCTTCAGGACGGCGATGTCGCCGCTGCGCTGGATGGTCCACACGCTGAAGAAGGCCCCGATGACGAGGGCGCAGATGACGAACAGGGAGCCGCGCATCAGCTGCAGGGAGCCGTTCTCGGCGGTGTAGGAGCCGATCGCGGACAGCGAGTCGCCGGTGCTGACCGTCCTGGTGCCGGCCTGCCGGTCGGTGGCCGCGACCTCGGCCCGGGAGGTGGTGTCCAGGGCGATGACGGTGGCCGTGGGCCCGTCACCGGTGCCGGTGGGGGGCGCGGTGCGGCGCCAGGTGTCCAGACTGGTCCAGATGACCGGCGTGTGGCTGAAGAAGGCGTCACCCCGCACCGCGGCCACCTTCAGCGGCCGCCCGGCCAGGGTGAAGGAGTCGCCGGCCCGCACCCCGAGGTCGCCGGCCGCCGCGGTGGACAGCACCGCCGACCGGTCGTCGATCCTGCGGCCGTCCGGGGCGAGGCGGGAACCGGGCCGGACGCCGAAGGCCGAGACCCCGGTGCTCCGGTCCCCGGCGGTGGCCTTGGTGGTGGTGATCCCCAGCGGTTCGGCGCTTTCGACGCCGGGGGCCGCGGCCCACCGCCGCCACTGCCGCTGGGTGACGGTGGAGTCGGTGTACGACAGGTCCTGCCCGCCGCCGGGGGCCTGGAAGGCGATCCGGTCCACCGGCAGGCCGGTGATCGCGGAGATGTTCTGCTGCCCCAGTCCGGCCGTCAGACCGGACAGCAGCCCGACCAGCAGGGTGATCAGCACGATGACGGTTCCCATCAGGGCGAAGCGCCCCTTGGTGAACTTCAGGTCCCTCCAGGCGACGAACACGGCCCTGGCCAGTCCTTTCCGGCGGTGGAAGCGGTACAGCACCACCCTCGCCGCCGCCCCCCGGTGCGCGCGTCCGGCACAGGACGGCACTTCCGGGGGCGAAAGGCGGCCCGCGGGTTCCAACTTTCGATGGAGGCCCCCGGGCGCCCGCCTTCGTAGCCTGGGAGGCACTGTGAACGCTTCCGCCCCCTCCCCCACCCTCGCCCTCACCCCGACCACCCGGGCCCTGGCCTGGTGCCTGCACCTGCTGATCGTCGGTCTGCTGGCGCTGGCCGCCGGGCGGGCCGTGGCCGACGGCCGGCCCCGCGCCGGGCTGATCGTCGCCGTGGCGGCGGCCTGTGCCCTGGTATACGCCGCCGGGCCGCTCTGGCCCCGGATCCGCCTCTCCCGGCCCGCCGCCGCCTGGTGGCTGGCCGCCGTGGGCGCCGTGTGGGTGGCGCTGCTGGCGCTGTCCCCGGAGGCCGTGTGGGTCGCCTTCCCGCTGTACTTCCTCCAGCTCCACCTGCTGCCCCGCCGCGCCGGGCCGGCCGTCGTGGCCGCCACCGCGGCCGCGGCCGTCGCCGGCTTCGCCGCCCACCAGCGGTCCTTCAGCCCGGCCATGGCGATCGGCCCGGCTCTCGGGGCCGCCGTCGCGGTGGCGGTGGTGTGGGGATACCAGGCGCTGTACCGGGAGAGTGAACGACGCCGCCGGCTGATCGAGGAGCTCACCGCCACCCGCGCCGACCTGGCCCGGGCCCAGCACACCGCCGGGGTGCTCGCCGAACGGGAACGGCTGGCCCGCGAGATCCACGACACCCTCGCCCAGGGCCTGTCCAGCATCCAGTTGCTGCTGCGTGCCGCCGAGCGCGCCCTGCCCGGCCGGCCCGACGTCGCCGCCCGCCATGTGGAGGCGGCCCGGCAGGCCGCCGTGGACGATCTCGCCGAGGCCCGTCGCTTCGTCGCCGCCCTCTCCCCGCCAGCCCTCGAAGGCACCACCCTGGCCGACGCCCTGGCCCGCCTGTGCGCCACGACCGGCGCGCGGCACCCGCTCACCGCCCGCTTCCACCTCACCGGCGAGGCGGCCCCGCTGCCGACCGCGTACGAGGTCGCCCTGCTGCGCATCGCCCAGTCCGCCCTGGCCAACACCGTCCGCCACGCGCGGGCCGGCACCGCCGAGGTCACCCTCAGCTACCTCGGCGACCACATCGCCCTCGACGTCGTCGACGACGGCACCGGGTTCGACCCCGACCGGCTGCCCGCGCCCGACCCCGGAAGCGGCGGCTTCGGCCTGGCGGCCATGCGTGCCCGTACCCACGCGCTCGGCGGCACCCTGACCGTCGAGTCCGCCCCCGGCCACGGCACCGCCCTGGCCGCCCGGCTCCCCCTCACCCCGCCCACCGACACCGAGCCCGAGGCCCGCCCGTGACCGACAGCCCCATCCGCCTCCTCCTCGCCGACGACCACCCGGTCGTTCGAGCAGGACTGCGCGCCGTCCTCGAAACCGAACCCGGCCTGGTCATCGTGGCCGAAGCGGCCACCGCCGAGGAGGCCGTCACCCGCGCCGCCGAGGGCGGCGTCGACGTCGTCCTGATGGACCTGCAGTTCGGCACCGGCATGGGCGGCGCCGAGGCCACCGCGCGGATCACCGCCCAGCCGGGCGCCCCCCGCGTACTGATCGTCACCACCTACGACTCCGACGCGGACACCCTGCCCGCCATCGAGGCCGGCGCCACCGGCTACCTCCTCAAGGACGCCCCGCCCGAGGACCTCGCCGTCGCCGTACGTACGGCCGCCGCCGGGCGCACCACCCTCGCACCCGCGGTCGCCGACCGGCTCCTGCACCGGCTGCGGACCCCCGGCACCACCCTGACCCGGCGTGAGACGGAGGTCCTCGCCCTGGTCGCGGACGGCCTGTCCAACCAGGCCGTCGGCCACCGCCTGCACCTCACCGAGGGCACCGTCAAATCCCACCTGGCCCGGGTCTACGCCAAGCTCGGCGTCGAGTCACGCACCGCGGCCGTCGCCACCGCCACCGACCTGGGCCTCATCCGCCGCTGACCGGGCGGGTGCGGTCACCGCGGCCCCGGGCACGGCGGGACCCGCACGCCGAGGTGCCGTACCGCGCCGTGCTGCCGGCGGCTGGCACGCACTGCGTGTCGCCGGTCGAGGGCGGCGGTCTCCGCCCGGCACCGCGGCCACGGTCCGGCGATGTGGGTGATATGTCGCCTAATGTGGCTTCGTCGCTTCAAGGCTTCCGGCGCGGGGCCACGCGGACGGGATGGAGTTGAGGCCGTGGCGTTCGCGGAGTCGGCCGGTGGCGGCGGTTCCACGTCCTCCCCGGAGTCGGCGCGGAAGTCCGCGCCGCCGTCCCCGGCCCCGCTGCTGGCGGTGTGCGCCGGGTACTTCATGGTGATCCTGGACGTGACGGTGATCAACGTCGCCGTGCCGGTGATCGGCCGGGAGTTGTCCACCTCGCTCACCGGCATGCAGTGGATCACCAACGGGTACACGCTGGTCTTCGCCGGGTTCCTGCTGACCGGTGGCGCGCTGGGCGACCGGTGGGGCAACCGCCGGGTCTTCTGCTCGGGTGTCGTGGTGTTCACGGTGGCCTCGGCCGCGTGCGCGCTCGCCCCCGGCACCGCCTTCCTGGTCGCGGCACGACTGGTGGAGGGGCTCGGCGCGGCCCTGATCGTGCCCGGTTCGCTGGCTCTGCTGCAGCAGGCCTACCCGGCGCCGGCCGCACGCTCGCGGGCCTTCGGGCTGTGGGGGTCGATGGCGGGCATCGCGGCCGCCGCCGGTCCGCTGCTGGGCGGGCTGCTCGTCGCCGTGGCGGGCTGGCGCTGGGTGTTCCTCGTCAACCTGCCCGTCGGCGCGGTCTGCCTCCTGCTGACGTGGCGTCATGTGGGACGCTCGCCCCGGCGCGCCGACCGGGCCATGGACTGGCCGGCGCAGTGCGCGGTCGTCGCGACGGTGGCCCTGCTGACCGGGGCGCTCAACGAGGCCGGACGGCGGGGCTGGTCCGATCCCGCCGTGCTCGCCGGGCTGGGTCTGGCCGTGCCGGCGGCCGCGTCGTTCGTGCTGCGGGAGCGGCTCGCCCGGTCTCCCGCCCTTCCGCTGAGCCTGCTGCGCTCGCGCACGATGGGCGGCGGCGCCGTCATCGGCCTGCTGTTCAACTTCGGCTTCTACGGGATGGTGTTCACCGCGAGCCTGGAGTTCCAGCGCCAGCGCGGCTTCAGCGCCCTCGAGACCGGGCTGGCGCTGTTCCCGGCGGTGGCGATGACCATGTTCGCCTCCGTCCTGTCCGCCCGGCTGGCCCGCCGCACCGGCGATCGTCCGCTGGTGGTCTCCGGCATGCTGCTGGCGGCCCTGGGGCTGGCCGGCTGGGCCGCGGCGGGATCCCACGCCGCCTACCCGCTGCTGGTGGCCCCGATGATGGCCGCGGGCTTCGGCACCTCCTTCGCCCTCACCGGCTCGACCGCCACCGTGATGGGTGCCGCACCCCCGGCGTACTCCGGCGCCGCGTCCGCCCTGTTCAACACCACCCGCCAGATCGGCAGCGCCACCGGGGTGGCACTCGGCGGCAGCCTGCTCGCCACCGACCCCGCAACCGGGGTGCGCACCGGCATGGCCATCGGCGCGCTCGCCTATCTGACCGCCGCGGGCATCGCCTGGCGGTGCGTGCCGGCGAAGCCGCGCGAGCCACGGGCCCGCTGAGCCCACGGGCGGGCCGCGGCCCGCGTTCCCCTGCCGTCGGGGCGGGTGGCGCTCCCTGGCCGCCGCCCGGGCGGGTACCGAACGCCTCAGCGGCCGATCGGCCGACACCCCTGGCCCGCCACGTCGCGGGACCGGGACCAAGGCCCGGGCCCGGGCCCGGGGACGGCACGATCGCGCACCGCCGCACCCGGGTCGCCAGGCCGGTGCCGCCCGACCGCCGCGCGACCGGGGAGGTGTCCGCGGGCACGGCGGGCGGCGGCCCGCTCAGGGACGGCGCCCGGGCACGGGCCGCCGGGTCAGGGGCTCGGCCATGGCGGCCCGGGCGGGGACCCGGGACCGGCGCTGGGAGCAGGTGCGCGACATGGTGGACGAGCTGCCCGCGGCCGCCGCTCCGGCGTGCCCGCCCGGACGGGTGGCTCCCGCGGCGGGACCGGCACCGCCGGGCCGGTCGGGCCACGGACCGGTGCCGGTCGCCACGCCGCCGGGCGGACAGGCGCGGCCACGCCCTCCATGCGGCGCAGGCGCGGCCTGTGTGGTCCGGGATCGCGCTTCTCGTATAGGCTGCGGCGAATTTTCCGGATCATGTGGGCTCGGCTGGGGGGATCGCGGGGATGCGCAGGGTGTCGCGGGCCGTGGTGGGTGCGGTGGTGGCGATGGGCGTGCTCAGTGGCTGCTCGTCCGGCGGGGGCGAGGAGCCGAAGGCCGCCGAGAAGAAGCTGGGCGACCGGGGCACCGCGTGCGAACTGCCGGTGCACTTCACCCTGGCGACGTCCTGGAAGGCGGAGGCCATCACCCCGGCGACGGTGGACCGGATGGGCCCGCTCGGCCGTCAGGGGCCGCTCACGCCCGCCTGCGAGCTCGACGCCAGGCCCACCGGGCACACCGGCTTCCTCACCGTGTGGTCCGGCACCGGGGGCGCCGCCGCGCCCGGCGGCACACCCCGCGCCCTGCTGGAGAAGTTCGTCGACGACGAGAACTTCGCGAGTGACATCGAGTACCGCGACACCAGGGCCGGTGGCCTGCCCGCCACCGAGGTCGGCTACACCGTCGCCGACCTGTCCGCCGGTGAGGTCAGGCCCGAACGGGCCCTGGCCGTGATGACCGGGCACGGCGGTGTGGTCATCCATCTCGGCGGGCTCAATGCCGCCGAGCACCAGGCGCTGCTTCCGGCGTTCGAGCTGGCCAAGCGGACCCTCGGCCCGACCTCCTGAGGCGCGGAGCGGGAACCTCCGAACCTGCCCGGGCCCGGCGGCAGCCGGACGGCCGCTGAGCGCAGCGGCGATTCCGGCACCGCGGGCCGGTGGCGGAGGCGGCCGCCCGTCAGCCGCCGTCGGCGCCCCCCGCTCGGCCACCGGGGCGACCGGGCGGGTCGGCCGGCTCGCGGAGGTTGTCCTCGATCCTTCCCAGCAGCGTGGCGATGGTGGCCCGTTCCGGCTCCGCGAGGCCGTGCAGGGTGAGGTCTTCCAGCTGTTCCCAGGCGTGCAGGACCTGTTCGTGCAGCGCCTGGGCGGCGGCGGTCGGTTCGACGACGACGGCGCGGCGATCGGTGTCGCTGCGGCGCCGGCGGACGAAACCCGCCTGCTCCAGTCGCTGGACCATCCGCGTCACCGTCGACGCGTCCAGACCCAGTTCCTCGATCAGCCGGCTCTGCGGCTGCGGGCCGTGGTCCCACAGCTGCATCATCAGCAGCTCCTGACCGGGATACAGACCGGAGCGCCGCAGCAACTGCCCCGCGGCGGCGCGGTGCAGGCGGGCGACGCGGGTCACGGCATGACTGATGGTGTCGCGAGGCTCGGTCATACGCTCATTGTACCGACAAGGAATATCCCCCTTCCAAGCGCACTCTCCCCGGTCTGCTTGCGCAGAGAGCCGTCGAGGCATTTAATTGGCCGCACAAGCAAATGGCGCTCAGGAGGAACCATGCGCACCATCAGCGCGACCGTGCCCGTCAATGACCCCGACCTCGCCGACCAGGTTCGTCTGGACCGCGACGACGTCTGGTCCGGACTGCTGCGCAAGGCCCGCAACGCGGTGCCCTTCGTGCCGGCCATGACGGAGTGCACCGTGGTGGAACACACCCCCGAGGGCCTGGTGCGCGAGGTGGTCCTCCACGGGGAGCGGGTACGGGAGGAGGTGGCCTTCCACCCCAAGCGGCGGGTCAGCTTCTCGCGCCGGGACGAGCGGGCGACCTGGCTGATCCACAACGACATCGGCGAGGACGAGACCGGCCTCACCCTCACCTTCAGCGCCACGGTGGCCCTCGGCCAGGGAGAGGAAGACGAGCGCGAGGCGGAGCGGATGCGGGCCGGCTACCTGCAGGCCCTGCGGACCACCCTGGCCCTCACCCGCGAGAGTGTCGCCGGCGGCAGCGCGACCCCCGCGCCCTGAGCCCCGCCCGCCGGGCCCCGTTGCCGCCGCTCCGTGCCATTCACCGGGCAGCGGCCCCGCGCCGTCAGGCGTCCGACGGGTGCGGACGGCCCGCGGCGCAGCCGGGGCACCAGGCCGCGCGGCCCTGCCGGCGCAGGGCGCGCTCGGCGTTCTGCGTCGGCACCGGGGTGTACTCCCGGTGCCAGGGGCAGGCCAGTGCCCACCGGGTGCCGGCGCCCTCGCCCTGCCGTATCACCAGATGCGGGTCCGGGCCGCTGGTGTGGTCGTACGCGATGTCCCATCCGGGGATCGGCGACGGCCCCTCGGGGACCTTCCGCCGCCGTCCGTCGCTTTCGATGCGGGTCTCCACGGCCATGCCGGGCACTCTAAGCCGTCCCGCGCGCCCGCGAAGGGCCTTCCGGGGAATCCCGGCGAGCGGCCGCCGGCGGCGGTGCGGCGCCGGCTCTCGCGTCCCCCGGGCGAGGGGCGTCAGACGTTCATGTGGACCACGAAGAACGGCAGGTGCACCCGCAACCGGCAGTCGGCGTAGGAGTGGCCGAAGAAGATGTCTCCGGACTGGTCCGTGAAGACGCTCAGCAGAAAGTTGACGTTGCATACCTGACCGGCCGTCAGGGTCACCGTGGGTGCGATGTCGGAAGCGAAGAAGGAGCCGGATCCGGCTCCGCCCGCGCCGGTCTGCGAGGTGTGGCTCCAGAGCTGGATCGTCCGCTCCCCCTGGGGGCCCAGCACCGCTCCCGAGACGGGATCCTGGACCACCACCGTGCACACTCCGCGGGTGTGCGCGGAGAACACGTTCGCGTCGATGGACCACCGCCAGGTGTCGTCCATGGGCGGCGCAATCCGCGCGACCCCGTCGACGGTGGCTTTCAGCGCCACCCCCACACCCGCGGTCGCCCAGCTGGCGCCGCTGCCGAAGTACCCCTGGACGAAGGCCTCGAACGTACCCGCCGCCTTGTCCGCGACGGCTTCGCCCGCGTTGTGCACCGGATCGCGGATCTCCCAGTCGTAAGGCAGCCCGATGACGTTGATTCCGTGCTGTACGCCCCTGAACGCGTCCCTGACCCGGTCGTCCCAGGTGTGCGTGGTCCCGGTCCCGGCACCATCCCACTGCCGGGACCGGGCAGCGCGCCGCAGTTCGGTGAGTTCCCGGGCGGCGGCCGCGGCGTCGGCGTCCTGCTCCACGATCCGCAGCGCAGGGGTGTAGGCCCGTCGCTCCGCCTCGGAGATGCGCGCGCCCGTCTCGGCATGGGCCTTCCAGGGCGTCTCGACGAGGTGTCGGATCTCCGCCCGGTGCACGGCGGTGAACGCTTCGCGGTTGTCGTCGGGCCGACGAACGGCCGGCTCCGCGGTCGGACCCGTTTCGGGTATGACACGGTCCATACGGCAAGTCTCACGGCGCCGTTCGTGGGCTGCAACTCGGGTGCCGGGCCGGGTGATCACGCCCCGTCCGCGGCAGATCGCGAGGCGAGCCCCCCGCGGCGGACGGGCCGGCGTGCGGTTCACGGGTGCCCGCCGTGCGCCGTCGCGGAACGGCTCGCCGGTACCGGGGAACGCCGCGTCCGGGCCGGCCACTCGTCCCGGTCGCGGCGGTCACAGGCGGCCGGGGCAGGGCGGGCCGGCTCCGGTCGGGGCGGCCCGCCCCGCTCCTCGGATCAGCCCGCGGTCGCGTTCCTGCGGCGTATCAGGCGGATGCCGGCCACGCCGGCGAGCAGGGCGGCGGCACCGGCGCCGAGCGCTGTGCGGACCTCCGGCGAGTCGGTGGCGGCGGAGGTACCGGACGCGGTCGCCGGTGCGTCGGGCGAGAACCCTCCGAGCTTCCCGGAGCGCTGGTAGGCGGAGCCGGGCAGCTTGTCGGCGTACCGGCCGTGGACCAGTTTCTGGTAAGCGGCGGTGGTGATCCCCCGCGCGCCGACCGAGCGGCGCGCGGTGTCGTTGAGCGGCAGCACCCGGCCGCCGTCGACCTTGTACCAGGCAGCGATCTGCGGCTCGGTGAAACACCTTGGTCCCGGCCGCCTGGCGGGAGTAGGCGATCTCGTCGATGCCCGACAGGACCGTGGTGACCTCCCATTTCCGGGTGTGCGGGTCCTGTTCGGTCTGCACGGTGGCGGTCCGGCCGGTCGCCGAGCGGGCCTCGGTGGCGACGTAGGCGAGCCGGGCCACCGGGGTGCCGGCCGGGCTGCGGCCGCGCACGAAGTCGGGGCTGAGGGAGTAGACGGCGATCGGCGCACCGACCAGGCGTGGCGCTTGGGCGGCCGCCTCCCGGGCGCTGACCGGGGCGTCGGTTCCGGCCGGCGCGGCGCCCTCGTCCTCATAGCGGTCGAGGCGGACGAAGAAGGCGGCCAGCCGCGCGGCGGCCGCCAAGGCGGCGGCCAGTTCCTCGTCCGGCCACGGTGACGCCAGGGGCTGGTGGCGCGCCCGGTGGCCGGTCTCCGGGAGGGTCTCGGCGAGCCGGGCGTGTGCCCAGCGGCGGCAGGCAGGGCTCGCGGCCGCGTACGACGCGGCGGCGAACAGCGGTTCCGCGAAACGCAGCCGGTCCCCGTCGTCGTCCACCACGAGTACGCCGGAGTGCAGCGCGGTGAGGAGGGCGTGGACCACCGTCGTGGCGGGCCTGCCGGGCGCCGGCGGGCAGTGCGGCGGGAGCTGTCCGGGGAACCGCGGTTCCCCGGACGGCGCGTGGGGCGCCGAGCCGCCCGGTGGGGTACCGGGGGTGCCGCACAGCAGCCGCACGGTGGGGCGCGGCGCGCAGGCGGCCAGTACCAGGAGGTCCCGCACCGCGGGGTCCGCGCCATGCAGTCGGGCGGCCAGGGCGTCCCGGACCCGGCCGGGTACCGGCAGCGGCGCGTCCCGGTCAGGGTGGGCCGCGCAGTGGTCCAGCAGTCCGGTGATCTCCAGGGCGTCCCGGAGGTTGCCCGCGCACGCCTGGTGCACGGCGCGCAGCAGCCAGCCCGGAGTTCTGCGCCGTGTCCGCCCGTCCACCAGTTCGCGGAGTTCGGCGAGGTCGGCCGGCGGGAGGTCGAGGAGCAGCGGCTCGCCGGGGCACAGGGCGCTGCCCGGAACCACCGCGCGCGGCGTCCCGGTGCTCTCGGTGCTCTCGGTGCTCTCGGTGCTCCCGGTGCTCCCGGTGCTCTCGATGACCACGGCCCGTAAGGCGTGGCCGGTCAGCCGCCGGGCCGCGTACCGCAGGATGTCCGCGCTGGGATTGTCGATGTGCTGGGCGTCGTCGACGGCGAGCAGCACCGGGCCACGGTCGGCGAGTCGCCGCAGCAGACCCAGCGCGCCGAGCCGGAGTGCGAGCGGGTCGAGCCGGTCGGGGCCGGCCGAGTGCGGTGGTACGGGCTCGCGGCGGACGGCGGCGAGCAGCGCGGCTCGCTGCGGTGCCGGCAGCGGCGCGAAGTCCGGCGCCGGTACGGCGTCCAGCAGGTCGGCCAGCGAGCTGAACGGCACCGTGCGTTCGGCCGGGCCGGGTCCGGCGACCAGTACGGTCTCGCCTCGCTCGCGTGCCCAGGCCACCACGGCCCGCAGGATCCAGGTCTTGCCGGACCCGCCCGGCCCGCGCACCACGACACCTCCGTTCCGGGCGAGCTGCCGTCGGGCTGCCGTCTCGATGTCCCTCCGGGTGAGGGGAACGGTGCACGTCAAGGTGGTCCTCGCTCGGGCCTCGAGCCGTACGGCCACCGCGCCGTGCTCCGCCGCGCGGGCGGGCGGCGGGTGGCCGTGCGAACAGGCGGAAGGGGGACCACATGCTCACGCCGGGCCGGTGCCGGAGTCAACAACTCCCGGCCCGCCGTGCCGGGTCCGACCGGAGGGGGCCCTGGCGTGGCCGGTACTCCGGCCGGGCTCCCGCGGCACGGTTCCCCCACCGCGCGGCGCCCGCCGGCGCGCTGCCGGCCGGGCCGGCGACCACTGGACCGGCGCCGCGGCGCGCGACTCCGGAGGGACTCCGCGCCGACCGCCGGCCTGAAGAGGCCGTGGCCAGAGCCCTGGCCCACGCCGGCCGGTCGGAAACCGGATGCGGACCGCCGGTGTCGTGGTGTGTGATCGGCGGTATGGCGATCGCATTGTCCGAACCGGGAGTCGACGGGCTGGGTGGCGTTGTGGACGTGCTGCGGGAGTGGCAGGACGACGGGGCGCCGATGCAGCTGCATCCGGGGGACCTGGGCTGGTTCTGGCGGTCGGGTGCGGAGACGACGGCCGCGGCGGTCCGGACGTGGAGCCGGGACGGAAGGACTCTCGCCGTCGGTCTGCTGGACGGTCCCGGGCTGCTGCGGCTGACGATCGCGCCGGACGCCCGGCGGGACGCGGAGTTGGCACGGCGGCTGGTCGAGGACGTGACCAGGCCCGAGCGCGGCGTGCTGCCCGAGGGGAAGGCGAACGTCGAGGCTCCGACGGGCGCGCTGGTCCACGATCTGCTCTTCGCGAGCGGCTGGAACGCCGATGAGCCGTGGACGCCGTTGCGCCGGGGCCTCGCCGAGCCGGTGGAGAACCCGGGCATGCGGATCGAGGTGGTCGGACCGGAGAAGGCCCGTGCGTTCGCCGCGGTGCTTCGGGCAGCGTTCCACGGGTCGACGTTCACCGACGAGCGCTGGCACGCGATGGCGGCCGGATCGCCGTACGCCGACGCCCGGTGTCTGCTCGCGTACGACGACCGGGGCAACGCGGTGGCGGCGGTGACGGTGTGGTCGGCCGGCCCGGGCAGGCCCGGGTTGCTCGAACCGATGGGCGTGCACCGGGAGCACCGCCGTCGCGGCTACGGCAAGGCGATCACCATGGCCGCGGCGGCCGCGCTCCGGGAACTGGGCTCGTCGAGCGCGACCGTCTGCACTCCGAGCTCCAACGTCGGCGCCGTCGCCACCTACACCTCAGCCGGTTTCCAGCGGTGCCCGGAGATGCGGGACGCATACCGGGACGCGTAGCGCCTCGCGGTGTCGTTCCCGGTGCTCTGCCACGGGCCGGGCCTCTCGGGCACGTCAACGCCCGGGGTGCGAGGGAGGAACCCGGTGGGGCGGACCGGTCCTGGCTGGTTGTACCGCCGACGAGTGTTGTTGACGGTCGGGTGGCGGGAACAGCGCTCGGCCCGTTGTGCCGGGGCACGACCGAGTGGTCGGGCAGGGCTGAAGATCACGACCTGCGGAGGTGCGTCGGTGTTTCAGGACGGTGGCGCGCTTCGGACGCGCACCAGTGGCAGGTACACCTCGTCGACGATCTCGACGAGGACCTCGTCGGGGGCGGCGGGGGTGCCGCGTACGACGAATTCGTTGCGCAGCAGGACCATGGCGACGGTGGCGACCCGGGGGTGGAGCGCTTCGGGGGAGGCTTCACCGCGCGCGACCGCGCGCCCCAGGATGGTCAGCCAGGGCTCGGCGGCGCCGGATTGCTCTTGGAGTTGCGCCAGGAGGTCAGTGGCGCCGCCGGCGGCGGCGAGCAGTTCGCGCAGGAGCGCCCCCTGGGGAGAGCTCCAGTAACGGTTGGCCTGGCGGAGCCATTCCAGGACGTCGCCGCGCAGGGTGCCGGTGTCGGGTGGCTGGACGGCGGTGGCCAGCCGCCGGTAGGCGGCGATGGCGAGGGCGAGGCGGTTGGGCCAACGGCGGTAGAGGGCGTTCTTGTTGGTGCCGGCGCGGGCGGCGACCTTGTCCATCGTGAAACCGGAGAGTCCGGATTCGGCGAGTTCGTCCACCGCGGCACGCAGGATGGCCTCTTCCAGGGCGGCACCGCGGCGCCGCGTCTGCCCGGCGCCGGACGGGCCCGGCGATGGCTCCGGCATGGTCTCCCACTCGCGATCGGTACTCGTCGTACCTGCTCATCTTGACGACGCTCGTTGATCCGTCGCAAATAAGGTACGGTCAGTACCCTAAAGGCTTCGGCGGGAGAGAGGGCGACGCATGCGCGCCAAAGGCATCAGCTACGACACCGGATTCGCCTGCAACGGCCGGCTCGGCCGGGAGCGGTTCGACGCGGAGGTGGTGAGGCGCGAGCTGACGATCATCCGCAACGACCTGCACTGCACCGCGGTGCGCATCATGGGCGGCGATCCCGACCGGATCGAGCTCGCCGCGGGATACGCCGCCGACCTCGGCCTGGAGGTCTGGTTCTCCCCCTATCCGCTGGAGCTGACCACCGACGAGATGCTGTCGTTGTTCGCGGACTGCGCCGAGCGCGCGGAGCGGCTGCGGCAGCGGGGGGCCGAGGTCGTGTTCGTCACCGGCGCCGAGCTGAGCCTGATGAACAAGGGATTCCTGCCGGGCGACAGCACCGACGAGCGCGTCGCCCTGCTCAGCCGCCCCGAGCAGGCCCGGGCGCACATTGCCGAGACCGGCGCCCGGGTCAACGAGTTCCTGGCCGAGGCCGTCGACGTGGTCCGCGCTCGCTTCGGCGGCAAGGTCACCTACGCCGCCGTGCCGCTGGAGAACGTCGACTGGACCCCCTTCGACATCATGTCCCTGGACCTCTACCGGTCCGCCGAAATCGCCGACCGGTTCGCCGGCGGCATCCGCCACCTCGTCGCCCAGGGCAAGCCGGTGGCCATCACCGAGTTCGGAGCCGCCGGCTACCGGGGCGCCGGTGACATCGGCGCCCGCGGCCTGGAGGTCGTTCAGTACGACAGTGACAGCCGTGTGCCCGTGCGGCTGGACGGGGAGTATGACCGCGACGAAGCCGGTCAGGCCACGTACGTGCGCGAACTGCTGGAGGCGTTCGATGCCGGCGGCATCGACACCGCCTTCGTGTTCACCTTCGCGCTCTACGATTTCCCGCACCGCCCCGACGGCGACCCCCGCGACGACCTGGACCTCGCCAGCTACGGCATCGTCAAAGTCCTCGAAGACGGCCCCGGCGCCACCTACCCCGACATGCCGTGGGAGCCCAAGGCCGCGTTCAGCGCCGTCGCCGACTGCTACCGCGACTGAACGGCTGAGACCAACGGTGGCCGCCCACCTCGTCGAAGGTGGGCGGCCACCGTCGTATGCGCTCGTCCTCACCTCACACGGCGAAGGCCCTCGTGCCACATCCCCTTGCCCGGCTGACCGTCCACGGCAGGCGGCTCCTGATCGACCGGGTCCGGGCCGGCAGGCCCGTCGCTCACGTCACCGAAGAGATGGGCACCTCCCGCACTCCGGCCCTCAGGTGGGTACGCCGCCGGCGCACCGAGGGCGACGCCGGCTTGTTCGACCGTCCCAGCCGGCCTCGGACGACCCCGCAGCGAACTCCCGTGACGTCGATGCCCGGATCTGCGAGCTGCGGCACGAGCTGAAACCCGGGCCCGGCCCGGATCGGCCCGATCCTGGACATGCCCGCCTCCACCGTCCACCGCGCCCCGACTCGCCACCACGTCAACCGCCTGCGCCGGATGGACCGGCCCACCCGCCAGATCATCCGCCTCGCCGAGACGCTGAGCGCCGCCGGCAGTTGCCGTACTTCTCCGGCAGGTGGACCCACTGCGTCCCGGTCCGGAACTCGAAGTCGCGTCGATCACCCGCCGGTGATTCCGCCAGCGGCCACCCCGCCTCGGCGTCCGGTCCGGCAACAACGGCTCAATCCGCGCCCGCCGCACATCGGTTGACGGCACACCCGGCCTGACGATCGGACGATCCGAACGAAAGGGACCAGTACGGCAACGGCGTCTGCCGTGACTGATGGTCAGGTTGGTCGTCGGTGCGGTCATGGGTGGGGACCTTGCTGATGTCAGGTTGTGGGCGGGCGAACTGGATGCTGTGCATGAGCGGTTCGTGCACCGTTTCAGCAGGTCGGAGCCCCGGGAATCCGCACTGGCTTGTATGCGGGGCCTGATCGCTCCGCTGCAACGGAAGAACGGCTGGACGCTGGCTGAGGAAGCCGGCCACGCAGGCCCGGACCGCATCCACCG